>NZ_JAQITE010000027.1 GCF_028618595.1 Bartonella sp. AU18XJBT
TGGCTTGCATTTTTTCGTAAAGCTTGCGCATAATCACTATATTTTCTTTACGCACATCAATAATTGATTTTTCAATTGACGTTAAACGAGATTTATCTAAGTTTCCTAACCGTGCATAATGGGATGCTATTGCTTGACGTGCTTCATCGTAAGGCAATCCGCCTTTACGATTTTTGGGTAAACTATAAGCCTCATTTACCGTTTTATATTGCGCAGGATTACTAACAAGGATTACGTGCTTCTTAATAACATCTATTTCCATTAATGCTATTTTAAGACTACTAATCATAGCCTTACTATTGGCATATCTTAGCAGATCGTTTTCTACAAGACTACGTTCCGTATCAATAAGTAATGACAAGCCGCCACTCTCTCCAACGTTACGAATATGATTACGTAAATTATTCCGTACACTATGTAACTGTTTAACTAACAATGTATTATCAATATCTTGCACATAACCGTTTTCTTGTGACAATATCCAATCTAATTTTTCACATTCTTTAGAAATGATGACCTCCTATGATAACATCTTTATCTAACCAATCTGGTCCATATTCTTTATCAGCATTTTTTGTAAAAAATTTCATATCACGAATAAATTGTGCTCCACGCCGATTTTTAAGAAACAAAAGTGTATGTGCTGGAAGTTCCGCCATTGCTAACCATTCCCACACAGTTTGGTTATCATTTGCTTTAGCCGCTGCTTCTGATTCAGCAATGTAGATACTATTCTGAGAAAACCCGCCTGCTCGTAACTCCTCACGTTCAGCATCCGTCATATAACTTTTGGGTAATTTCTTTTGCATAGGAAATTCCTTTCTGTAATCTGTCTTAAAATATTAATCTAATGGTTAAATCTGATCAATCAAATTTTCTATGAATTTTTCAATTTGTTGTTTGGAAATGAAAATAAGATATCTGTTTCAGCTTTGATCATTTTGATTGTTTATCTCAAAGAAAATTATCGTTTTTTCTGATATAATATATACACTTAATTGACGGTCTTTATTGAACATGTCAAAATTTTACGCATTTTTACGAGCTTCTCGTGATGGATAAAATACAGAAAATTAAAAATTTTAATCGTTAAAATATATCAACAGAAAAGGTTTTGCTTCACTCCATATTGAAGAGAAACTGTAAATAAAAGGAAAGCTTAGTGCTTTAATCGAAAGAACAGAGCAGAGGAATTGTTATCGATACTTAAGTTTTCTCATATAGCGGATTTTTCTTTTAATGTTTGAGAAATTCTTAAAGCTGCTAGCGGGCGTAATTTATAAGATACGCCAATTTATTCAGGGATAAGCTAGGCAGCCTATCATCATGAGCAGGACAACGGGCTATCCCATAATATCCATGCCAAACCCCATGCAAGGCATTTGTGATGCCCCAAGCATTTATATAAGAAAACATTTTTTTATCCTATGATTATTGCACCATAGGACGGATTATGCTAACTCTAGGGTGATGAGTTTGAGAAAGCCTTGTCCGTCCTTACGTGACAAGGTTTTTTTATGCCGCGTCGTTATAACGTTGCTGTTTTGCTTGCTCAATGACATTCAAAAGATCTGATTGTAACCAACGCGATAAAAAGCCAAATTTTAAAGGTTTTGGCAAAGAGCCATTGGTAACATGACGGCGGAATGTTGAGACACTCATATGAAGCAATTTTGCACTTTCACGGTCTGTTAAAAGAATATCATTTTCTGTCATTCTAAAATCCTTTCATAATAAAAAATAGAAACAAATCATGCCTATTTATTAAGCACATTTTGGTTTATTTAGAAAGATGTTTTATTCATAGAAAACAATATTTTATCATAGAATTTCTGATGTGATAATTTATGAGTCTAATTGAGAAAGAATGAGAGAGAAGAGAGCTAAAGTTATCCACAGATCATGGGGTTATGCACCCCATATCTTAAGATTGACCAGTGACATATGCCGCTCATTTATCCATATAGACACGGCGCTGTTCTAGATAGTCAGTACGACGATAGGCACGTTCTACTTTACCGCCGACCGTATGAGCTAAAATAGTTTCAGCGACCTCATAGGGGGCATCGGTTGTTTCAGCAAGCCAATTGCGTAAACTAGAGCGAAAGCCATGCGGGCAGGCTTCAAGTCCAATACGTTTCATATATTGAGCCATACACCTATGCGCGAGGGGACCGCGACCTGTTGCAGAAAAGAAGAAATCATTGCGTGATAAAAGGCGCGCTTGTTTTAAAATTTCTAATGCTTCTGATGATAAAGGCACGCGAAACTCTGTTGTGGTATCACGCTTGCCTTTCATATTTTCAGCAGGAATAGTCCAGATATCATCCTCAACTTGATCTTTATGGATATGACATAAAGGAAAAGTACGAACGCCTGTCAGAATAAGCAAACGTAAAGCCAGTTGTGTCATTGTTGTTGTTTCGCAAAGTGTTTTATAAAAAGCCGGAATCTTTCTCCAATCCATAGCTGGAAAATTTTGCGTTTTATGGCGTTGTTTGCCTAAGAGCGCGCGTGCTTTTTCGGTTGCTTGTAAATCAACATTCAAACCTAATGCAGCCGCATGTTTAAGACAAAGATTAAGACGTATCAATGCTTTCTCTGCTGTTGCAGCTTTTGTATGCCAAATAGGGGCAAGAGTATTGCGTATCTCTGTTTGAGTAATCTCTGAAACGGGTAGACAGCCTAATTTAGGGAGAATATAAAGACGTAAAGGTGAAAACCAATCACAAGCCTTACCATCATTTTTTAATTCAGCTTTCCGACTTTCAAAAGCATCTACGGCAATATCTTTTAAGTAATGAAGATTGCTTATTGCCTCACGCTTTTGTTTATTGCGTTCTTTAATGGGGTCACGCCCCTCACGTAAAACCGAACGCCACCCAGTTGCCAATTCACGGGCTTGTTTTAAAGAAACATCTCGCAACGCTCCCAAGCCCATTTCACGACGACGTCCGTGAAGGGTATACCGTAAAATCCATTGAGCACCTCCATCTTTACGCTTATGAAGTAACAAGCCAGCACCATCATTATATTTGCCAGCCCCCAATGTTGCGACAGATCTTGCATTAAGACGGTTCATAAGAGCCATTTTTTACTCCTTTCTTATATAAATTTGATCCACACATTCATCCCACTTGTTATGTGCAAATGAGTGGTTTTGATTGAAGCAATATAAACTGATTTAAAATGAGACAATCTTAGGTTATTCGGGACTCTCATTCAATATGAATAACGCTATATTATCATTATAAATCAATGCCTTGTAGAAGAAAACGCAAAGTCTGTTGTGTTATGATTGTTGCTTGGCAAAGTGTTTTATAAAAAATTCGGCATTTTTCTTCAATCCATTGCCGGTCTATTAATGGTTTTATGATGTTACTTTCCTGAGAGAGCGTGTGCTTTTGTTGCTGCTTGTAAATCAATATCCAATCCTAATGCAGCGGCATGTTTGAAATACATATTAAGACGGATAAGAGCCTTACGAGCTTCTCCAGTTTTCCTAGCAAGGTAGGAAACCAGTATATATATATATATATATCATTGGTGTAATCTTTAAAATAAGAAGATAGTTTAATCTTAGAAGAATATAACGGCGCAGAGGTGAAACAAATGGCTCGTCTTGCCATTTCCTTTTTAATTCAGCTTTACTTTTTTTAAAATATCTAAAGCAATATCGTTTAAATAATGAAGTTTGTGCATAGCTTTACGCTTTTATTTTTCTCGTTTTTTAATAGAGGAACGCTCCAAACGGAATATGCTTATGTTGCATATTTATGTGTTTTTTAAAGAAGAATTTCTCAGTATATATCAACATTTACTTCCACGATGATGTTCATGGCGTGTGTAGTTTTTAAAGCTATAAATAGTATAAAACCTATTATACATCACTATCTTTAAAGCTTGTGAAGGAGGAAAACGGGTACCATTATACGCTTTTTTAGCCTCTAATGTTATGATAGAGCTTTTGGTATTTGAGAATCTTTACAAAAAGCATTTTTAGTTTTTTTAAAGTGTTTTTATTTATACGTTAATTTCTTTTGTGAATTACTTCAAGTGCCAAGAGCTATCTCAATGTTGTGAGTGGATAAATGATTATGCTCATTTGCGCTTTTATTAAGCGTAAGGATCGCCGTGTCCAATAGATGAAAATTTTTATCTGTAAAAGTAAAGAATATTATAAGCTGTACAATGCGTTCAGAATTTTCTTCTATGCGTACAAAGTTACTGCTTATGGAAGTATGTGAGTATGAGATTATTGTGATAATAACTTTGCAGTTATGTTAAGGCTTTAGTGCGTTAAACGTAGGTATTTTGAGGTATAACATTATAAGGATTTTACTATTTTTCTGGAGCTAGATTATCACTTTTATTATGGTGATTTCTTCACAAAAAATGTTCTTTTATCTCGTTTAATTTTTTATGCTGGTTACAATATTGAGCGAATCAAAAATTAATTCATAAAGCTTATGGCAATGCTCGTAAGGGGATATCTTTTTTCTTTCTATAGAGATATGCATTGATGGAATCAAAAAGACGAGAGTTATGATAAAGACATTTCATTATAGAAAAATTGCTCAAGATGGGTATGCACGTCGAGGCGAAATTATAACGGGGCGAGGATGTGTTCGTACACCCGCATTTATGCCTGTTGGGACGGCAGGAACCGTTAAAGCTATGTATATGGATCAGATACGTGATCTTGGTGCAGATATCATTTTGGGGAATACTTATCATTTAATGTTACGTCCAGGAGCTGAACGTGTTGCGCGTTTGGGAGGATTACATGAATTTTCACGCTGGAGCGGGCCTATTTTAACCGATTCTGGTGGTTTTCAGGTTATGTCATTGGCAGGAATCCGTAAAATTACTGAACAAGGTGTGATTTTTCGTTCTTACATTAATGGAGCTTACTATGAAATGAGTCCAGAGCGTTCTATCGAAATTCAAGAACTTCTTGATGCGGATATCCAGATGCAGTTGGATCAATGTATTGCATTACCTGCAACTGAAAAAGAAATGGAAGAAGCTATGGAACTTTCATTGCGGTGGGCGCAGCGTTGTAAAACAGCTTTTGGAGATCAGCCCGATAAAGCATTGTTTGGGATTGTTCAAGGCGGTGATAATATGAAACTGCGTGAACGTTCTGCTCAAGCATTAAAAGAAATGGATTTAAAAGGTTACGCTATTGGAGGGCTTGCTGTTGGTGAGCCGCAGAGTGTTATGACAGCAGTATTGGATACGACTTGTCCGATTTTACCAGAGGATAAACCACGCTATCTTATGGGAGTAGGGACACCTGATGATATTTTACAAAGTGTTGCTCGTGGTGTTGATATGTTTGATTGTGTTATGCCGACGCGTGCAGGACGTCATGGTTTAGCTTTTACTCGCTTTGGTAGAATTAATTTGCGTAATGCACGTTATGCAGAAGATCCACATCCTCTTGATCCACAGTCACTTTGTCCAGCAGCACATGATTATAGTTGTGCTTATTTGCATCATTTGATCAAATCTGGTGAGTCTCTTGGGGGGATGTTGTTGACTTGGAATAATCTTTTTTATTACCAACAACTGATGCAGGGAATTCGTGATGCCATTGAAGAAGGCTGTTATGCTGATTTTTGCGCTGAAACGCATGCTCTATGGACACAAGGACGCTAAAACATTAACTGTAATATAGCGCTTCATGTTTTTATTGAATTTATTCTTGCACTTACAAATTTAGCTAAAAATATGAAATTAGAAACACCTTCCAAAATTATAAAATTGCACTATCTTAAAATATAGCAGTGCGGTTTTATAGGGTACATATTCTTTTTCTAATTACTATATAAAACAGAAACTGTTACTCCGGTACGCGCTACCTGATCCGGAGAAAAACAGTTTGTTTCTGTTTCTGATAACTGTTTAAATCAACAATGTTAATGAGGCGTTAGCGAACTCTTAAAGAAGTATGAAAATTGTATTTTTATGAGCTACTTTGTGTTTTTTATTACTAAAGGTAAAGAATGGGTTATACACAACCGCACAGATAATTTTTTAGAAAATTAAAACAAGATTACAACATTTAAAATGTTATAATTTTATACTTTTTGTTTTTATTATTTTTATATCTTAATATAAGTGTTATTTACAATAGATTTATGTATTATTATTAATCCATAAAATAAAAAACTATAGATATTATGTCATAAAAAAATTAAATATTAATCATGATAATTAGCATATTTATAAAATATCGATGAATCTATTGAAACAAAACTTATAAATATTTATTTTATGCTCTGTTTATAGAATTTATCTGAAAATAATCATAATATATTTACGTGAATATTTTAATTTACAGATAGTGAGTTAGATATCTGATGCAATTCCTCTGTTAGATGAGAAGGGGTAAAGATGCCCCAAAAAGGATATTTAATAAATCTAGAAACCAAGCGCTATTATTATGAGAATTTTCAAAGGATTCTATAATAATTTATAAGAATGGCGTAAAGTTGAAATTATAGCTTATCGATTTGGAGGATCTGCATTCAGGTAACAAAAATAAAGCAACAATAATTTGGGGCGAAGTTTTATTTTTGTATCAAGATAATGATGGGATGTTGTTCACTGGTTTGAAATGCATTATTCGACAAATTTTAGAAGTATTTATAGAGTATAGCATATCGTTACAAAATAAATGTTTCACTGTAAAATTAGAATTGCTGAAAAGAGGAGACAAAGTTTATTATCTGGCAGCTCTGATAAAAATAGGTGAATACGTCTATAACTTTGAGGTTTTCAAAGATTTTCCGTTAAAGAATCTTACTTAAATCTCTATAAAATGCTTTATATATCAAAATATTTCTGAAACTTTATTGGGGACTATTGGGCATGTGTATAACAATGTTGTGAATTTTTGTTTGTGTGTATTACAGATATCTACAGTTAAAATTCCTATCCAAAGTGATGATATGAGGGATTCTTATAAACAAAAGGTTCTTGTATTGGGAATTGATTCGAGAGTGCGGCGTTTAATAATTTTAGCTCTTGCAGTGGGCAGTTTTGCTATTGGTACTGCAGAGTTTGTTGCAATGGGGCTACTGCCAGAGATGGCACGAAGTTCATATGTTGATATTCCTACCGCGGGTCAATATATTTCTGCTTATGCATTAGGAGTTGTGATTGGAGCACCTCTTTTAGCTGTGGCAACAGCTCAGGTATCACGCAAAACTGTGTTGATAGGATTGATGTTTTTTTATGCCTTAGCAAATATTGCTAGTGCCTTTGTTTCTGATTTTAGCATATTAGTAGTATTACGCTTTCTCAGTGGACTTCCCCATGGAATCTATTTTGGACTTGCGGCTATGGTTGCTTCTTCAATGGTAGAAATGAATGAGCGTTCTAAAGCTGTTGGATATGTTATGCTTGGCTTAACAATTGCAACCGTTTTGGGAGCACCCAGTGCTACTTGGATTGGGCAACTTATTGGTTGGCAGATTGCTTTTGTTCTTGTGGGTATGATTGCTTTATTATGTTGTTTGCTTATTTGGAATTTTTTGCCTTGTGATTTAAGTTTTCCAAAAACGAATCCTTTGCACGAAATGGGTGCTTTAAAGCAAAAGCAGGTGTGGCTTCTTTTGCTGATGGTTTCGGTGGGAGCATCAGGATTATTTTCTGTTTTCACTTATATCAAGTCAACATTAATGCATATTTCTGGTGTCTCACTTGAGTGGATACCATTTATTATGCCGTTAGTTGGATTGGGAATGGTGGTAGGAAATCTCTTGGGGCCTAAGTTAGCTGTTAAAATTGGTATTTCGCCGATGATATTTTTTTCTATGCTTTGGAGCGTATTTGTTTTTTTTCTTTTTTTCTTTTTATCCTATGCTCCGTTAACAGCAGCAATAGGATGCTTTTTTGTTGGAACTTCTTTTGCTTCTATGCCTTCTGTACAAACAAAAATTATGGATGTTGCACTACAGGGACAGATTTTGGCAGGAGCATTAATGCAGTCTGCTTTTAATATTGCCAACGCTCTTGGTGCAGAATCTGGAGCATTAGTTTTAAAATTGGGCTATAGTTATGAATATACAGCTGTTTTAGGAAGTGTTCTAACTTTGTGTGGATTAATGATTTTTTGCATCTCATGGTATATGGAGAAGCATGCTTAATACTTTTCATTTTTTTAATGAAGAAGGTAATTTTATATTTATTTAATTATTGGAATGTCCTGTTGGATTTTTTAATATGCAGTAAGAAATGCGTAGCGCTAATGGAATAGCAAAACAAAATAAAAAAACAACAAGCACTATAAGAAGAGTTTTTGCTGCTAAGATCATTCCTATTGTTCCTCCAGGATTAAAGAGTCCGGCAAGATTGGTGATCACTCCGGCTAGAGTTGCGCTCAATGCAGCTGAAAATAGTTGTACGGAGGTAAGGGATTCACTGGCACGTAGAGCATCTTCATCATTTGTACATTGTAAGATCCGTGTGAGCAAATGTGGCCATGCTATGCCTGCACTGATTCCAATAGAAAATAGTGCTAAGCAAATAATAAAAATATATTCAAGTGTGGAAACTTCTGTTGGGATGAGCCATAAGAGAATCACTATGCCTAACAGTTTTAATAGGGGTGAGTATACAATGATGTTACGAATTTTTTTTGTGGATACAGCAGCACTTAAGAGGGCTCCACACGTCCACCCTAGGCTCATAAGTGCTGCTATATACCCGGCTATAAGTGGACCTTGTCCATGAAGCTCTTGAAGAAAAAGTGGTAAATAAAGTTCTATACTGTATACGACTGTCGTCATAATGAGTATTAATGCGTAAACAGGAAAAATTTCAGAAGAGAAAGAGAAGGATTTGCGCGGCAACATAGGATGAAAGCTAGATGATTCAATTTTTGCTAGAACAAATAGAAGACTAAGTCCGATAACTAATCCACAAGTTTTTGCTATTGTTGTGTCCATAGCTCCTCCAACAGAAATAATAAAAATCAATAAGGTGAGTGTGAGAAGCTGGAGAAGAGGGAGGGGGGATGCTGGAACATAGTTTTCATTCTTTTGGGGTAAAATTTTAAAGGCGATGAGTGAGAAGAATATAGCTAATGCGCCAATGATCCAAAAGGATGCTCTCCATAGTCCATAATATACAGAAATTCCTCCGATCGCTGGTCCTAACAAGGTTGATATTCCCCACATTCCAGAGATAACACTTAATGCGTGTGACCATAAAGATGGGCTGAATACAATACGTACCATGGAATAGGATAAAGATAACAAAGCACCACTTCCCAATCCTTGAATAAAGCGTCCTATTAAAAATAATGGCATAGATGAAGAAATGCTGCACAGGAAGGTGCCTAGAGTAAAGATAAGTCCAGAGATAACATAAGCGTTGCGAGGACCTAATTTCTCTAATATTTTTGTTGCAAGTGAAGTACCAAGGAGTGAAGCTGTAATAAAGACAGTCGCCACCCAAGAATAATATATTTCACTGCCAATATGCTTCATAAGGGAAGGTAAAATAGTAATAACAATATAGACGTTGGTGGCGTGTAATACAACACCACCTGTAAACGTTAAAAAGCAAAGACCATTTTTACCCGATAAAAGCGCAGACCAGCTTTGTTTTTTCACTGTTTTTTGCTATTTAATAAAAATTTATCCTCTTTTTACTTATAAGGTACTTCTTTGAATTTGCCAAGAAAAATTCAAAGCTCCGTTTAGAGCTTTGAATTTTAATTTAAGTAATAACTTAATTGCCCATTGCTTTTTTGAGATTCTCATCAATTTTGTCGAGGAAACCTGTTGTAGAAAGCCATTTTTGTTTAGGCCCAATCAAAAGTGCGAGATCTTTAGTCATAAAACCTTCTTCGACGGTTTTGATACAAACTTCTTCCAATGTCGTGGAAAAGTTTTTTAACTTCTCATTGTTATCTAGTTTAGCACGGTGTGCCAGTCCACGTGTCCATGCAAAAATAGATGCAATAGAATTTGTTGATGTTTCTTCGCCTTTTTGATGCTGACGATAATGACGTGTTACGGTGCCGTGTGCTGCTTCTGCTTCAACAATTTTACCATCAGGTGTCATGAGAACAGAAGTCATGAGACCAAGAGAACCAAAGCCTTGGGCAACAATATCAGATTGAACATCACCATCATAGTTTTTACATGCCCATACGTATCCACCTGACCACTTTAATGCAGAAGCAACCATATCATCAATAAGACGGTGTTCGTAATATAATTTACGGTTTTCAAATTCAGTTTTAAATTCCGTATCAAATATTTCTTGAAAGATATCTTTAAAACGACCATCGTACGTTTTTAGAATGGTATTTTTTGTTGAAAGATAAACTGGAATATTCCGTTGTAGTCCATAATTAAAGGATGCGCGGGCAAAATCACGAATTGACTCATCAAGATTATACATAGCCATAGCAACTCCTGCACTTGGGGCATCAAAAACCTCATGTTCAATAACTTGATTGTCATCACCTACAAATTTAATACTTAATTTCCCTTTCCCTGGAAATTTAAAATCTGTTGCCTTGTACTGATCACCAAAAGCGTGACGTCCGATAATAATTGGCTTTGTCCAGTTAGGAACAAGGCGAGGGACGTTTTTACAGATAATGGGTTCGCGAAAAATGACTCCTCCTAAAATATTACGGATTGTGCCATTAGGTGATTTCCACATTTTTTTTAGGTTAAATTCTTTAACGCGTGCCTCATCAGGTGTGATGGTTGCACATTTTATACCTACCCCATATTTTTTGATAGCATTGGCAGAATCGATTGTTACCTGATCATTGGTTGCATCACGATTTTCGACGGAAAGATCATAATATTTGAGATCAATGTCGAGATAGGGATGAATTAATTTATCCTTGATATATTTCCAGATGATGCGGGTCATCTCATCCCCATCAAGTTCAACAACGGGGTTTTCTACTTTGATCTTTACCATTAGAAATCCTTTTTCTTTTAAGCGATACTACTTTATAGCACTTTCAAGTTTATAATGAAAAGTAAAAACAAGGGAAAAAAGCATTCAAATATGAGCTTTTATAATATATTATCAATAGAATGTAAAATTTTGTTGGATAGTTTAATTTTTGAAAAGAAGTGATGTGTTTGCAAAATTATCATTATTCTATGATTGATGGAGAATCTGTTTAATAAATAAGGTAGTTAGATCACTGAGGAAGAGGGATTATGCACGTTTATTATCCGAGATTCCATTTAATAAGTTGATCGTATTCTAAATTATAGTTTCTTGATTTGTTGTGTTAGGTGAATAAGCATCTATTTTTTATACCGCTATTTCAATTCTAAGATTACAGTTTGTTTATAAAAAAGTTTAATGTGATACAAAGGCACTGTAATTAGAAATGCTTCATATAAAATGCGTTTTGGGATAAATTTCAGTTTTGAAGGTTGGAAAAAACGTATAAATGATGCGGCTGGTTTTAATTTAAAAATTAACAGCATACGCAAGAAGATGACTTATAAAATTACCGTATTGCGAGCTAGAATACTCTAATTCTTATATTTTATCGATTCTTACTGTTTTTAACTGTGCGCAGCAAAAAACTACCCTCGAAATGCAACAAAGAAATTAATCAGCTAATGATTAATGATTCTTGTATCCTTTTTACGAAAAGATTCCTTTTAAGATCTTATTCCCCCGTTTTTATTTATGCATCCCTCATTTTTAAAAACAAAAATAAAATGAATATATTTCACATAGAAAGAAGGATGATGGTACGCCCAAGGGGCGGGTATAGAGTAAATAAAATCAAAGAATTATATAGAATATAAGGGAATAGGTGAATCTTGATTCTATTGAGTTTTTTTTGTCTCTACCCCTAACTTTTTTGGAGCTTTTTTATAGCTGCAAGAGCTAGTCTTTTACGATCTGCGCTCTTTGTATAAAGAGATGCCATTTGATCTTCTGTCCAGCCAAAAATTGCTTTGAGTTGTGATACTGTTGCACCAGAGTTAGCTGCGCGTGTTGCTGCTAATTTTCTTAATCCATGCGCCGATTTTTTAATTCCAGCCGCATTACAAGCGTCTCTAAATGCATTCCCAAAGCTTTCTTTGGTGAGTTTTTGATTAGTTTTACTACAGATGAATGTTTCTACTCCAATAGGACCAATTTCAAGTGTTTTTGCTAGTTCCGGTAAAATAGGAAGAAAAACATCTGTTTGGAATTTACTTTTTTCTGTTTTGAGGTGAATGATATTATCTTTGACATCTTTCCAGCCAATGCGAACCACATCACCACGACGCAAGCCCGTATATAAAAGAACATCAATCCAGACACGTTCATGGGTACCATGATGCCATCTTTGATAATATTTCTCAACATCTTCTTCTGTCCAAACAGGAAAGCCCTCTTTGTTTTTGAGGGGTGGTCTTTTTATTCCTAAAGCTGGGTTATTTTCCAAAAGACCTTGATCAATTGCCCAATTAAAAAGTCCATTAAGGGCTTTCAGGAAGTTTCTAGCCATTGCTGGTGTGTCTTTACGCCGTTCAACACCGGCTATGATATGTTTCTTTTCAATTGCTTGGTATGGAATATTTCCTATGGTATCACATACCTTCATAAGGATGAGTTCTTTTTGTTTTTGGGTGACTCTAGAAAGGCTAAGCCAATTAGAGCTGTTAAAGTATTGTTTAAGCAGCCATGCAAATGACCCTTTAACAAGTTTACCGGTTTTGGATTTAGGAAGTATCAGTCCTTGTAACTCGGCAAGTGCGCTTTTATAGTTGTCAACAAACTCTTGCGTTCCATAGGTACCGCGGATTCTAATGCGTTTGCCATGACCAATACGTACATACCATACAATTTTGCCATGGCGTGTGACTTCTTTGACAAGATGAGGAGGGCGTGGTTTAGGCATAATCAATTTTACATCTTAGAGAGCGCGGTTTCGTAATATTCATTCTTTGACAAATCTAAAAGTTTGTCTGGATGCGCTGCTGAATTTGGTAGTGGAATATCGGATTTGAGATAGATAAGCAGTTCACCGGTAGGTTTGATTTCTACGAGTTCACAACCTTGTTTTTTAGCTTCTCTTAAAGCGCGTGCAATGGCTGGTTGCGTTATAGCAGCTGGACGAGGCGCCATATCTTTTCTCCTTACATTGAGATGCAATTCACGTGTGGCGTGAATCACGCATTACTTGAAAGTTGTTATGAAAGGGTAGGGGTGCTTGTAGATATGCGGGGAACAAAACACCCCCATAGGTTTAAGCAGCT
The DNA here is from genome assembly GCF_028618595.1 of Bartonella sp. AU18XJBT. GTDB lineage: Bacteria > Pseudomonadota > Alphaproteobacteria > Rhizobiales > Rhizobiaceae > Bartonella. The sequence continues at coordinate 13,260 of NZ_JAQITE010000027.1, forward strand.
TTTGTTGAGAGTTGTTTTATCTCTCGTTCTATCTCTGCTAAAAAGGCTTCGACGGCTTGATTAATCTGTTCAATTTGTTTGTCATCACGGTAGATGCGTTTGATTTTCATACGCAAGTGAGATGAATCCCCCGAAAAACGTGGATCATAACTGATAAAATCACACCATTTTCGCTCTGTACAAGCCATTTGGAATTGCATTTGCGCATGATATTCTGGTTTGATTTCATCATCTATACAAAAGCGTAAATGATTGATTGATTGTGGACATTTGATTTCGATTAAACCGTTTTCACCAATAAGCCCATCAGGGCTAGCCCCCGCCATTTGGATTGTGGGGTGTTGGATAAAACCACATTGAGTGATTTCTGTATCATAAATGAATGCATATTCTTTTAGAGCATCTTCTTCATGTTCAATGCCCCATTGCATAGCAGGAGTTGGATAAGATTGGCTTATTTCACCCGTTAAACGCTCTGTCATAAGTTTGATTTTGTAATCTTCATATTTGCTTGTAGGGGTTCCCTTTACTGTTTTACTAATAACGTTATAAACGTTTGAAGCGGTGACTTTTCCTAACCGTGCTTGAAACCATTGTGCTGTTCTTTGTTCCATCTCACACCGCCGTTTGTTGTTGAGTTGGTGCATATTCGATATCTTGGATATGAATATATTCGGCATCTTGTATAGGCGCGTCTATTTGCTCTTGTTGCGGGTGAGATTGTAGAGCTCTTTCTTTTTGAATATTTTGCTTTTTTTCCAACAGCTCTAAAATCTCTTGTGCTTTTTCACAAGACAGATCTGTTAGGTTTTCTACGTTCGCGTAAGAGAGAAGAATATTTTCATTGGTTTGTGTTTCTTTAATTAACAGTTTGATTTGTTCGAGCATGGCATGAGAAACAAATTGTACTTGTGTATTCCGGCTTGCTTCATTAATACGCGCTGCTTCATCTTCTTCATAAATGCCAGAAAAGCCAAAAGCATAGCGAGCGCATTGTATAGTTGCTTTATGACGTAACATACGAGCAGGGTATTTTTGCCAAGTGTCACTTTTTTGTTTGCATTCATTTAAATATTCGGTGACTTCGATAGGGTCTTGAATACCTTTGAGACGAATAGCGCATTTAATGGCAATGATATTACCGTCTTTATCGAGTTGATCTTGAAAAGTCATACCATCAAACTGAGGATTAGATTTAATGATCTTAATCCAGCCATCAATAGAGACAACAGGGATAATGCCGCCACCTCTTTTAGGGAGTGCATAGATTTCTTTTGTTAATGGGTTAAGCCCATAAGTATTTGCCACCGATATAAAAGCAGCGAATTCTTCATCAGAAAAGTTATGATTGATACAAGTTTTGATAATTGTTTTACGGAATTGATCATGAGAAAATCCATATTTGCTAGCCATTGTTGTTAAAGGGGAATTTGTCATGTTTATTTCCTTTTAATGCATGTTTTGTCGTTTAATTTCTTGAGACAGCACCCCCATACCTTTTGTTGTGATTTTTGCTGAAGGAATGACTTTTTCTGTTCCATTTTCGGTTTGAACAGTGTGTGTTGAGCAATCCATAAGACCTTTTTGGATTTTATCTTGATAAGGCAATAAATGCGCCCCGAAAGTGCGTCGATACACCCATCCTTTTTTTTGTAAGAAGATAATGAACTGTTTTGGTTGCATTTCGAGAATTTTAGCCGCTTCAGTCAGACCGAAGAGCCCGTCTGTACGTTGTAAGCTTTCCAAAGCCATTGCTTTTGGAGTTAAATCTTCAATGATAGTATCTTTTTGATCTATTTGTCCTTGTAGGTAATTCAAAAATCCAATCATTGCTTTTGGACTTGAGTAATCAATTTGTGGTGGTGTAGCTTGCTTTTCTAATTCTTGCCACCGATCAATTATTTTTGCACGCAATGTAGTGCTGTAGCCTGACACTAAGATTAAGCATTCACGTTTTGGAAGAAGATATTCAGTTTTCTTGCGATTCATGCTATCAGAAAAGATGCCCTCAAATTTGAGGATATCTTTTTCATCATACAATTCAAGCAAAATATTCTTGATATCACGCATAACGTTATCATGCCGTTTACCACACAACTGTGCAATTTCACGACTAGACATGGTTGGAAGGGGTTGGGTATTAAAATCATTTGCTGTTGCTGCTATAAGATTAGGCATGTTTCACTCCATTCGTTGTGACAACATTTTCATTGTGCTTAATTTGCTGTTTTAGATGTTTTAAGATTTCTTCTAATGTTTCAGGTTTTGAATAATCGATTTTTGCTTTTTTTTCGCATTCTAGAAAATATTGACGCACTTGTTTACCTTTGAGACCAGGTTCACAAATAGCAATGTGTTTTGCTGCGTTTAAAGTGAGAGCATAATCTTTAGAAGGACCGCCCCGTGACGGTAATTTTTTGATAGATGTCACAAAATCAAAATCTTCTCGAAAAGAAAATTCTTTAATACAGTTTTCTATCCATTTTCTAAACGCGGTTTTGACTTCTAAAAAGGCATGCAAGTCACGAGCGCTAACAGTTTGAATGGTTTGTTGTTTAATGAGAGTGTTTTGAGTAGGGATAAAATTTTTCATTACAAACCTCATATTCATTGGCTTTGAAGGGGGCGTTCTTAAAAACGCCCTCTATAGTGTGTATAGGATGGGTAGTTTGGAATGACATCCGAAAGAGTTAGACGGTGCTGCTGTTCATAAGTACCGTAAGTTTCATCTTCATATCGCTGCTGTTCGATTTCTTCTAAAAAAAAATCGTATGCGGAGCTGTGTAGAACAAAGTCGTGAGGTATATTTCCATTGAAGCACTGTTCTTCACATTCTTTAAGATAGCATTCGGCAAGATCTTCAGAGATATCTTCGCAACGATTAGTTGTTGGTTCCACACGGAAGATTTGAACAGCATTATCGGCTTGGTCGATAAATTTGATCATATCACTTTCTTCTAAGAAAGGACCCGATTTAGCGAGATTTTGTTCTTCATTTTCGCAGATGACTAAGAGAATTTCATCAGAATTTATAAACACTGGTTTTGTCACAACTGTCTCCTTATCAAAATATTTAAATACATTTTGAAAAAAACGCCTTGACATAGGTTTTTTTTTTCGGGGTATGGTGGTTTTGTAATTGTATTTTATGCATATGTCAATCAAAAAATTGCATAAAATGCAAAAAAAAATAAATTTAAAATATATAGCTAATTTATGCACTATCCACAATTTAGGAGATGTTATGGGTGATATAAGTAAAAGAATAGAAGATCTTTCTTTGATGCTTAATGAAAAAAAGCAATCAATAATAGCCTATCTTGTTTTTATCTTTTTTAATAATTCAAGAAAATCGAGGACCGCTTCTTTATCGGCTGGTTCAAGAGAAGTGCATATTTTTACAAAATTTAAGTCTGCTTCTTTGTAAAAACTAGGTGGTGGCTCGTTGAAGAATTCAGAAATTTTTATCAATTCATCTATGGTTATATCGCGGGATTTCCCATTTTGATATGTGTGGAGCATACGGTTTACTGCTGATGGGTGCAATTTCAAATGGGATGCTAACGATGTTTGTGCACCGTGCCCCCGTTCTTTAAGTCGCTCTTTAATCCATAGCTTAAGTTGAGACTGAATGTCTTTTTCCATGATTCATATAATCCTTGAAAATATATTTTTATGCAAAAATGATAAAAAAGCATAATTGCGTTGACTTATGCATAAAACGCAATTATCTATTGTGGCGTTATGGAGATAAGTATGCTTTCAAGACTGATTATAAAGTATTTAGGTGGCGTAAAAATTGTAGCAGGCATCGTTGAAAGAGATATTTCGTCTATTTCTAGATGGCGTGATTTTATACCAGCAAAACACCAGCAAAAACTATTAACCTACGCCCGTGAGCATGGGATAGATTTGCGTCCAGAAGATTTTTTTTATCCCGAGCGCTTGCAGTCATTAATGCAAGAGCGTCCCCCATTGTCGAAAAATTGCAAAAGTTCCAGCGATCATAACGCATGTAACGGTTTACAACCTTAAGGAGATCAAAATGAGTTTAAATGAAATTTTACCAATAGCACTTGTTGTAATGTTGTTTATCAGTGCAGGAATATTGCGGTTTGCTTTCTCTTATCGCGAGCAGGTTAAAGATCTAAAAGAGGAGGCAAAAAAGAAAAAAGATGAATTTTTAAGAGAAACTGTAGAGCTTACTCATGAGCGTGATACTGCGATTAAAGAGCAGAATAGAGTAATTATGGAACGTGATGCTGCTATTGAAGAAAAAAGTAGAGTTATTAAAGAACGTAATAGAGAAATTGAAGATTATAACGATACCATTAAAGCACATAATGAAACTATTAAAAAACGCGATATTGTAATTAAAGAACTGGAGCAAAAGATAGATGAATATAATGAAAGCTTCAAACGGAAAGATGGAATTATAGATTCCTTAAAAGCAGATATTCAATCCCGTGATGAAGAAATTGAGAGGCTTAAACAAGAGCTTAAAGATAATGTTGTAGCAGTTGATTCAACTAAGAAGTACGAATTTACTGGTGAAATAAAAGAATACAAACACAGTGGTGAGAAAGGTGGTTGTACGCATATTCTACATCGTATTCGCGCATTAAAAGACTTTGGAACCATTAAGAAAGGTGATTTAGGGGGGTGGATAGCAAAAGAAGGAAATCTTAGTCATGAGGGAGACTGTTGGATTGGGGGGGAGGCTATGGTTTTTAATAATGCGCAAGTTTACTCCAATGCGCAAGTTTATGATAAAGCACAGGCTTATGGAGAGGTGGTTATTGGTGGTAATGCCAAGGTTTATGGCAATGCCCATGTGTATGAAAATGCAGAGATTTGGGGTTCATCACAAGTTTATGAAGATGCACGCGTTTACGGATATGCTACCGTTACTCAGAATGCACAAATTCATGGCAAGGCACAAGTTTATGAAGAGGCATTAATTTATGGCACTGCGAATATTTATGAAAATGCAACTGTTCGTGGTGATGTACGTGTTGCAACAGAAAGCATTGGTGGCGGCACTTTAGTTAATAGTGGAGAAATGTCTGCTGGTAATAAAAATGGTTCTTCTCAGAAGAAAAGTAAGTGAGGAGAGAGAGATGAGTACAGCAGCAACAGTTCTTTCTATAACGACTAATTTGTATTTGCTCTATGAAGTTTATCATTATTTTAAACAGACACAACAGCTTAGGGATGAGTTACAAGAAAAAAACAAGAAAATATTGGATCTAAAAGATGAACTTAGGAAGAAAAGCTCCCAACGAAATGTGTCCCAAAAATAGATTTAATTGTTTTTTGGGGATGATTTGATGAGGTGTGTTCAATTATGATGAAAGTTGGTACTATTAATGAAATAATATCAATTACATCTTTATCTATTTGCATACTTCTTACACCCTTTTTTCCTTCATTTTCAAAAAAAAACAATCCTATAAAACACATTTTGTATGGAGTGGCGCTGTGATTAACACGATTCTTTGTTTTGATCTAGGTACCAAAACGGGGTGGGCGATACGTGGTGCAAGTGGTGACATATTCAGTGGTACCGTGAATTTTCAATCGCGTCGTTTTGAAGGCGGCGGGATGCGTTACTTGCGTTTTAAACAATGGCTATCAGAAATAAAGCAGACAGCATGTCAAATTGACGCGGTGTATTTTGAAGAGGTGAGGCGTCATAAAGGTACAGATGCAGCGCATGTTTACGGAGGTTTGTTAGCAACGTTAACGGCGTGGTGTGAACAGCATCAGATACCGTATGAGGGTATACCAGTAAGTACGATTAAGAAAGCGACGACAGGCAAGGGGAATGCGTCGAAAGAAGAGATGATAGAGGCGATGCGTGCAAAGGGTCATGCGCCTTGTGATGATAATGAAGCAGATGCTTTAGCAATTTTACATTTAGTTAAAGAGAAGGAGATCTTAGAGTGATGTCCAATAATAAAGTGGCGTTTATAAAATTTAGTACAGATCATTTTTTAAAAGATCTTATGGGCTTAAAAGCGACAGAGAAGGCTGTTTATACAACACTTGTATTGCTAATGAATGATAGGAAAGCGCCTCTTATAAATAATGCGTCTTATTTATCGAGTTGGTGTGGGTGTTCAATAAGGACGTTTCAAAAGGCGTTAGAGACTTTAATAAGCACGGGTCATATCACGTGTTTAGAGAATGGCAGCTTATGGCATAGTTCACGAGCCTTTGATTATAGCATCAGTAAATTTTCAGAAAGAGCTTCAAAAGCAGCAATAGCAAGGTGGAGTAAGAAAAGAGAGGAGAGAATGCATGTCAACTAAGTTGCCATGGACGAGGCTTTTTTCATCACAATGGATTGTAGATGTTAGTGGCATGAGTATAGTAGAGAAGGGTCTTTATATGACACTTGTCTTATATATGTATGAAGAGCGCCGCCCTATTATTGAAGATGCACCAAAATTAGCACGATGGGCTGGTTGTTCAGTGAGAGTTCTAAAAAATACATTAGATATCTTATTACGTGATGAGAAGATCATACGTTTAGAAGATGGTCGTTTGTGGAGTTTAAAAGTTGAAGAAGAGCTTAATAACTGTAGTGAAAATTTAGATAAAGCTACAGAAAAGGCTTCAAAAGCAGCAAAAGCAGCAAAATTAAGATGGGATAAAAACAAAGATAAAAGTAATTATGATGTTAGTGCAATGCAAACGCAATGCGAACGCAATGCAAACGCAATGCAAAATGATGCCATTAACAATAACAATAACATATATAATAAAAAAAATAAAACTAACGTTTTATTAAAAAAAGAAATTGATTTTGAAGATTTAGAAACAACCGATTTGGTTGACGAGCCAATCGAGTGTGATGTTGAAAGCCAATCAGAGCAAATCAACCAACCAATCATTCACGAGCAAGAGAACGTTCCTAAGAAAGCCAAGCGAAGTAAGGGGAAAAAAGAACTTGGAAGCGTACCAGAAGATTTTAAACCCGATTTGCAATACGCAATCGATAAAGGCTTAACGCATGATGAGGCGTTATTAGAATTCGAAAGATTTAAACTTCATTGGAAAGCCAACCCATGTCGAAATGCAAACAATCGCGATTGGCAAAGTGCTTGGTGTGGTTGGATTATTAACCAGAATGGAACGCTAGCCAAGAAATTAGAACAGGAGAAACGATATGCAAACGAACGCTATAAGCTCTCAACAAACAACTTCACAAACAGCCTTTCACAAAGCTTCAGTACACTCAAATCAGCAATTACCACTAGCGATACTTATGGATCAGAATGCATCAGAAATAGAGAGGCTATCAGTTCATTTGCAAGCACTTGCCAAGAGAGTGGACCGGAGTGTGTACCCTCCAATCTCTATGCATGGAAAGCCGTTGACGCAGGAGGAGGAAGTGCAAGTTTTGCAAGATTGTAATCGCTTACAAGCATTGCTTTCACGGAAAGTTACGGTTGAACATATCGAAGCAGCTGCTTATTTGCTTTCAGGTCTAAAAATACCAGCAAATATGGACCCGAATGTTATCGCTTTAAATTACAGCATAGCCTTATCAGATGCTTCAGAATACGCTCTAAAGCAGGCTGTTAAGGATATCATATGCGGAAAAGCAAAGGGCTTTTCGAAAACATTTATGCCAACAGGAGCAGAGCTTGCAGAGTATTGCAGGAATTTGAAAGCAGAGCTTTTGGGGGGAGCTTCAATAGTGAAAATGTATCTAAAATCTCCTAAGAGAACAGCAAAGTAGTGAAATTTGCTGAACGTTTTGAGAATAGATATGCGTTTAAATTGACAGAAAGGCACCATACAGAGCGATTTAAAGATTTTATGATAAAAACCACATTGAAATTAAAAACGCTTCTGTATGGTCCATTTTGAGGCAAATAAACCCATTGGTAAAGTTATGGATTTAAGCAAGGGGATATTAAACCAGATGTTTTTAAAAAAACGTAAACAGAAAGGGCAAAAAAAGTGGGTTGCAACGGCGGTCGGTCATGCACCATGGGGATTAGGGGTAGCAGAGTATTTTTATAACCTTTACGAATATGATGATGGCATGAGGGAATATGAGGAATTTGAAGGTGGTCAGTATCATGATCATAAGATGCTTTCGAATGTTGATTACAGTACCAAGGCACAAGTGAAAGCGTGGATATATGGTGGTGATTTACCAAGAAGCGTATTGAGTTATGAGGCATTGATAGATGAGGTAAATATGAAAATCAAAAAGCGTACAGAGAAAGATCAGTTGATTTGTGAGATTACGAATGATTTTGAGAGAACGGTATCCATTATCAAGTGATGATATAGACAGAGAGCTAGAAAAAGCGCTTGATATTCAATTAGGTAAATATCAAAATGAAAAAAAGTGAAAAAATAAAAAATACGTATTGACTTTAAAGAAAAGTTCGTTTAGAAAGGTTGGCAAGTGATCAAAACACTGACCATTAGCGGATAAACCACGAAAAGGTTTCTCCCATTTCTTTAAAATACTGGCTTTCTTTTATGCTGTTATTGGCATATAACGATTTTGTCGGGTGTAGCTATGCTATACAATACCCTTCGCGAGGGAAAAGCATAGCAACGGACTAATGGCCGTGTTTTGAGCGCCCGGCGCCCTTATGGGTTGTCAATCAAAACTCTAACCATTAGGTGTTAAAATGCATTCTAAAGAAAAAAACGAAATTAACATCACTACTGATTTCTTATGTGATTTGTGGCTGGCTGTGTGTAAAGAAGCTAATAGTGAAAATATTGATATTGATACTGAAAATGAATATCACGTTTCTTTAGTAGAGCTTATGGGGGCTCTCGAAAAAGTTTTGTTTTTTAAATT
>NZ_JAQITE010000028.1:0-1263 GCF_028618595.1 Bartonella sp. AU18XJBT
CACGCCCTTCACGTAAAACAGAGCGCCACCCAGTTGCCAATTCACGGGCTTGTTTTAAAGAGACATCTCGCAACGCACCCAAGCCCATTTCACGACGGCGCCCGTGAAGGGTATACCGTAAAATCCATTGAGCACCGCCATCTTTACGTTTATGAAGTAACAAGCCGGCACCATCGTTATATTTTCCAGCCCCCAATGTTGCGACAGATCTTGCATTAAGACGGTTCATAAGAGCCATTTTTTAATCCTTTCTTATACAAATTTGATCCACACACTCATCCCACTTGTTATGTGCAAATGAGTAGTTTTGATTGATTCAAGATAGAGAGGTTTGAAATGAGAGAATCTTACGTTATTCGGGGTTCTCATTCAATATGAATAACGCTATATTATCATTATAAATCAATGTGTTATGTGGTGTTGCAGAGACGGTAATCGTTTGCGGGCGCATCGCATCCCATTCTATTCCCATGAAAAATTAATGTAATCTCTTCCAGAAAAAGTTTTACCCTTAGGCGATGATGTTTGTTTTATTTGCGGGCATGGTTCCAAAAGTAACATAGACTATGTGCACCAATGGAATCATTTTCTTCAAGAGATTTGAGAGGGAGGGCATCAAAAACCCGCTTTAGAGCGGGCTTTTCTCAATGTTAATTCAATTTACTGGAGCATAGCAGACACGATTTAAGCCATCATTTCCTCGAAAAGTTCCTGTTTTGGGGTTGAAGGAGCGGTATTTTTTCTTGCAATATTGAAGCCAATCAGATTTGAATGATTGCTGGAGTGGCTTATGTTCCACCGTTTGCTGCACTTGATAACCCCTTTGATTTTGCGGAACTTTTTGATAAATTACCTGATTTTGTGGTGTGTCTTGATAGACAATTTGTGGCTGTTCTGGTTTTTTTAAAATTTTAATAAGAATTGCACCTGCTGCAAGAGCAAGAATGCCCAATGCTAAAGCATTTCCTTGAATATTACTGTGTTTTGTCTTTTGGTGTTCGACATAATGATATGTCTTGCTTTCAACGTGATGATGTTGTTGTTCTCTCCATCTACGGCTGACATAATGACGCTTGTGGGGATCATCAAAAGAGTAATGTTTACTATGAAAAGAATGGGAGCTAAAATTGCGAGACGGTAAACCAGCCTCTCTCCTCATATCATAGTTATGATACCATGTCATATCCGCAAGCGTTGCATTTAGCGGCATCAAAACGGTTGCTGTTGACATTGCTGATAATACCGCTAACCTGATCATCTTTT
>NZ_JAQITE010000028.1:1273-21741 GCF_028618595.1 Bartonella sp. AU18XJBT
TCTCTAACTCAATATGAATAACGCTATATTATCATTATAAATCAATATCTTGTTACAGAGTAAAGAAATTTTTTGATAAGTCAATCGCTATGAGAAAATGGTGTTTTTGAGTGATGAAATTTTCGAATATTGTAAGTTTTTTTTCTACAGCTCTTTATCCATATTGATTGTATTGTTATTTTTGGATACGGTGCATCGTTTAATAATCTAAGCTGATGAAACTGCTTCTTTGAATTATCTACAGAGGTCCATATATTGGGGAGGCGTGTCTGTTGAGGGAGATGAGTTAGATAAAATCTGAAGGATATTTACTAAAATAGTGAAGGCGATTTTAATTTTTTCATGGGGGAGAGGGGGGCATTTTATAGTAATGCTGAGGAAAAGTAGCCTCTCAAAAATTCCTGTTGTCAAGGAATTTTGTTCTGTTATCAAAGTGATTTGATAGGCTTATATATAGATTTATACTTTGTATCTTTGCGTATACAATGAAGGTTTATGAGCAAAGTTCTCCTTTCAATGAGCAATTATTTTTCTACTTACTTAGTTTATTCAAAAGATTATCTTTCATAAAAGAAGAAATAAGTTTTTAGTATCTTAATTCTTCATTGAAGTGAACTCATCACATTGAAAAATATCTATACAAAAAATTGGAGATAAAACATCAGGTGCGTTTTATTGCTCTAAGGAGGGCTTGAACATTTTTGTTTTTTCGAGTGAAAAAACAGATAGTTATTATGGGAACATTCAAAGGGGGGATAAGTTGAAGTTAGGAGTGACGGATGGGATCATTATTGATTGACGTTAATAACGTCTCAAAAATATATCGCAACATTGACAGAGGAATTGGTTTTAAAAACAAGGTGGTTTCTCTATTCAAGCCGGTTTATACAAATCATCATGTGTTAGAAGATATGAGTTTCACCCTCTGTTCAGGACAATCATTAGCAATTCTTGGTCCTAACGGAGCGGGTAAATCGACACTGATTAAAATACTTTCTGGTATACAACATACTGATGAGGGATGTATTAAAGTCCTTGGTGTTGATCCTTATAAAGCAAAGAAAGATCTATTCAAGTCTTTGGGTGTGGTCTTTGGTCACAAGAATTGTTTGTGGTGGGATTTACCCTTACGCTACAGTCTGGATATAGTTCAACCATTATATGGTCTTGAACGCGCTTCTTTTATTCGTGATCTTAAAGAGATCACAGAGTTGCTGGGTCTTGAGCATATTATGGATAAGCCAGTGCGTATGCTCAGTCTGGGTGAGAGAGTGAAAAGTGAATTGGCATTTAATCTCTCCTTTAGACCTAAACTGTTGTTTCTCGATGAGCCAAGTATTGGTCTTGATATTACATCTAAGCTTGAAATCAGGGAGCTTCTTAAAAAACTGAAAAAGGAGCGCGGCACTGGGTATGTCATCACGAGTCATGATATGGGAGATATTGATGGATACGTCGATGATATTATTCTCTTGCATAAGGGAAAGAAACAGTTTCATGGCAATCTTCAGGCGCTTAAAAATGTCATTCCTTCTTTGGTGAGAATGACACTTTTTTGTGAACACTTGGCTGCACCTTCAACTGTTGTAGAAAAAATTGATGAGATTGCGTTGCAATTATCTACTCCTTTAAAGGATAAGCACTTTAACGCTAAAGAATGTTCGCTGCCTCGTGAGGATTTTGCGCGTTTTGTACGCGAAATTACAACCGAACTGAACTGTACGTTCTCTGTATCCACTCCCTCGCTTGAAGAGATGCTCCGTGTTAAATTTAAAGAATTTACCTAACCACTGCTTTGGCATGTTTCTTTTTGCCAAGAATGGATTACTCACTGTTCTAAGTGATAGAGCAATGTTTTTTACCGACATTATTATTGGAACACTTTCGCCATTTGTTATTCAACTTCTATTATGGAATGCACTTTTCTCTGATATGGGCAACACCATAAATGGCTTTAGCTTTCATGATATGATGTATTATTATGCTTTTGCTTTAGTCCTGGGACGCTTAAATAATGGTTATAATGTGATTAAGTTTTTCTCTCATCATGTTAAAGAAGGTCAATTAGAAGTATATCTTACAAAGCCCTTCAGTTATATGACACAAATGCTTTTTACTTTTTAGGGGAGAGTGTATTATATAGCGTTCCGTTAATGGCTCTTTTTGTTGTTAAACTTGTCTCATCCTATGAAAATATTCTGGGATTGGTCATCGCTTTTCTATTCTTTTTTCTCATTGTTATTCTATCACAATTGCTTTGTTTTTTACTCTCTTTTGGAATTGCCTTATTAAGCTTTTGGGTGATTGAGTACAATATATTACTCTCTTTCAGTATTCTCAGTTCAGCGCTTCTTGGAGGTGTTCTTTTACCACCATCTTTTTGGCCGGTGTGGCTTATTGGGCTCATGCAATTTAATCCTTATCGTTTCATGATATCAGCTCCTGCCGAGTTTTTTGCGTCGCAAAATTTAGCGTTGTTTCAGCAGTTTATTTTCGGAAGTTTTACTTATATTTTGTGTCTTTTATTCTTAATTTATATTGCTTGGAATAAAGGAATGAAAGCATATAATGGAGCGGGTGGTTGAGATGAAAATAATTCTTCATTTTATCAGCCTGAATATCCTCCGACAGATTGTTTACGGTAAGAATTTGGCTGGGGAGTTTATTCTTTCTCTATGCTATTATTTTATTCAATTCATATTTATTGATAGAATATCTTCTTTTTCAGGAAAGATCGGTAACTATAGCAGAGATGAAATTCATTTTATCTTTGTTGTCTTTGTTTTACTTGGAATATTTTTGAATATTTTTACTAATTCTATTGAAATATTTTTTGAAAAAGTAGCGGATGGTAAAATTGAGCCATACTTTATAAAGCCTGTTTCAATCTGGTTTTTGATGTTGTTTGGTTGGTGTAAACCACTTAATCTGATCAAGCTCTTTGTTATTTATGTTAGTGTCTATTTATTTGTATCATTACCGAATATATCCGATCTTAAGCTAGGATGGATCTCTTTTATTGTTGCAATATTTTGTGTTTTTATCGTCAATATTTATTTTTTCATGATGTTTAATTTTGTAACATTTATTATTAGCCGTAAGATGCCTGTCGAATATTTTCATGAAATGATTTATGAGCTGTCATTTGTACCAATAGGCATTTATCCTTTAAGCATCGTAAAATGGCTTATGTTTATGCTTCCCATGGCTTTTTCTGCTTCTTTGCCTGTTTCACTGTTATTTGGTAAAAATGAATGGAATATTGGATATCTTCTGTTGAGCGCTTTTCTTTTTATTGCCATGACTTTCATAAGTTATAAGAAAACAATTCGTAAATTTAATGGATTAGGGGGATAATATAAAAGTCAGAAAGTTATAATCGTGGAAGATAATGAACTTTATTAAAATTATTCCGCGTTTTTGTAGAAACGAATGGCTGTGCAATCGTTGAAATGTGTAATGTCGTTATGGCATTAGATTTGGTGGTTCACCAAAATTATTCCTTAGCTTACTTAATTTAGCTTTTTCAATCAAAGAGCTAAGTTGGTGCTTACGCTAATTTTTTTGCTGGGGCAGCTATTTCTTCTCAATCTATAATAATGCAAAATAATTTTATCAGAATGGCTCAATAATATATTTTTGTTTTCTGTAAATTTTAAAAATAGTTATATTGCTATATTATACAAAAAATAAAAAACATTATGTGTAACTAAAAAGCAACAATATAATATTTTTTTGTACTATACCATCTAATATCATTCATGATAATAAAGCTTAAAATTATAATAAAAACAATGAAATAACTTTATTTTAATATATTTTCACCTTTAAATTATGTAGTATAAAAACAAAAATAAAACAATTGACAAGCTTAAAATAAATATGTAACGGATATATTGTAAATGTAATATAATATAAAAACAATAATTAAAATAAAATTATTAATTATATTTTGTATTATATTTTTTATGATTAGAAGATAAATATACTTTATCGATAGATGATGTAATGTTTTCTATTTAGAGGGGGCGGTAAAGAAAATTTATTTTATTAAACATTGTAATAGGTGGTTATGATGAAAATATTTAAGCATTGTATAGTATGTGTGGTTGCAGTAGCTATTTTCTTTTCACAGATTTTAGGAGTCAATGCTGATTCTTTAAATGGCAGATTTCAAAATGCCGGTTTCATTTCTGTAATGACACAAGAAAATAGAGTTATTAAAGCTGTTGATATGATTATTAGCCAATTTGGAGAACAAGGGGCTGAGAAAAATGTCCACAAGGTCGCGGGGTTAATGGGGATGGAGGCAGCGATTTTTGGTTTAATCGCATATCTTGTATATTTCTTTACTAGAAAGCCACCGAGTCCTAGCAGAGCGACAGGTGGAGAAACATTCGATGCTCTTGCTCATAGTGCATGGGCTTTGAATTAAAAGATATTGTACTTGATGAACTTTGAATTATTTTGTTGTTGAATATTTCATATAAATGAACCGTGATATTTAATCACGGTTCATTTATATTTTACTTTGAATGATATTGATAAGTTTATCCTTAATATATTGTGTGGGGGAAGGCAATATATGGCACATTAAATTTAACTAATCAGCTATTTTAAAGGCTACTTAAATTTTTTCCTCTTAAAAATATGCATTTGAGCTAAGTTTGTGGTTGATATTTTTTTATGATGAAAACGCGAATGCGTTAATTGAGATATCCATAAACTTTGTATATCAACTCAAAAAATACAGAAGATGACAATCTTACGACTATTTGTGGGTTTCATTCTTAATGAAATGAAAAAGCATAGTGATGAGTACTACAAATGTTTGCGTAAAAGCTTTTATTGGAAGCTTTTAGTCTCTTTGTGGTTTACAATTCATTTTATCATTTTATCTTAAGCAAAGAGAATGTGGATTCATTTCTATTTCTCTATTTTATCTGAGAAGGGTGGAGTTATACAAATGTCAAAAAAAGTCATGATCGTGGAAGATAATGAGCTTAATATGAAGTTATTCCGTGATCTTGTAGAAGCGAGTGGTTATGAAACCGTTGAAACGCGTAATGGTCTTATGGCATTAGATTTGGCGCGTTCATCAATGCCATCTCTTATCCTTGTGGATATCCAGTTGCCGGAGGTCTCTGGAATAGATGTTATTAAACAATTAAAAGAAGATGAAGAACTTCGATCAATCCCCGTTGTTGCTGTAACAGCTTTTGCTATGAAGGGCGATGAGGAGCGAATTCGTGCAAGTGGATGTGAAGAATATATGTCAAAACCTATTTCTGTCCCGCATTTTATCACAATGGTAAAGCATTTCTTAGACTGAAGCTTGTTAAGTAATGATAGAAAAAGACATTGAAAAGCTTATAAGATTACTAAAGTTATCGTGCAAATATTTTTGTGCTTTAGCACGTGGATACGTCTATTAGAAAAATACAAGTTTTTAAAAATTGAGACTGAGGTTTTGAATTTTTTGATCTATTTTTTAGCTCTTGTCTAAGGAGACGGGGTTCTTTTGCATTCTTATTTTTTCTAATAGGTGTAGATTTTTCTCTACTAAAAATCTGTTTTAGCAGTAAAAAAAGCCCCGTTTTGTCCGAGGCTTTATGTATTTTACAAAAATTGAAATTAACGCTTTGAGAATTGGAAAGAACGACGTGCTTTTGCTTTACCGTATTTTTTACGTTCAACAACACGGCTATCACGGGTAAGAAAACCACCTTTTTTCAAGATTGAGCGAAGTTCTGGTTCGTAATAGGTTAGAGCTTTGGAAATGCCATGGCGCACTGCACCGGCTTGTCCGGAAAGACCACCACCTGCAACGGTTGCAATAATATCAAATTGAGTATCCCTGTTTGTTGCAACAATCGGTTGACGAAGAATCATTCTAAGAACAGGACGAGCAAAATATTTGTCAAATTCCTTATTGTTGATCGTGATTTTTCCAGAACCTGGTTTAATCCATACGCGTGCAACAGCGTCTTTACGCTTTCCTGTTGCATAAGCACGTCCTTGTGAATCAAGCTTTTGCACGTGGACAGGAGCAACATTTTCATGTGTTTCTGTAATACTTGTTACTATGCTAAGCTCAGAAAGAGAATTAATTTCAGCCATAATCAAGCAATCCTTTTATTTTTGCGGTTTAAAGCACAAATGTCAAGAGATTCAGGCTGTTGTGCTTCATGTGGATGTTGGCTTCCAGCGTAAACACGTAGATTCTTCAATTGACGGCGACCAAGGGGACCACGAGGAATCATGCGCTCTACCGCTTTTTCAATAACGCGCTCGGGAAAACGTCCCTCAAGAAGTTGACGTGCTGTACGTTGTTTGATTCCACCAATATAGCCGGTATGCCAATAATATTTTTTATCCGTATATTTTTTGCCAGTGAGAGCTATTTTATCTGCATTAATGACAATAACGTTGTCACCATCATCAACATGTGGAGTAAATGTAGCTTTATGTTTGCCACGTAAGCGGTTAGCAACAAATGTGGCAAGACGACCTAAAACAAGGTTTTCTGCGTCAATAATAACCCATTTTTTCACCACTTCAGTTGGCTTTTGTGAAAAAGTTGCCATAGAAGTATCCTTTATTAGAGCCCTTTTAATATTAAGGGAATTTTTACTGTTTTGCGTTGAAAATTGTTACCATAGCGAAATATTTAACGCATACACCTTGCTCTGATATAATGTCTTTTGATTGACGTCAAGAGAAAATAAAAACTTTATAAAACAATATGTTATGAGAAAGGTATTATAATACCTTATTAAAAGAAGTTTGTGAGCCATTTAAACTTAAAATGAATGTTGAAAAAGAGTATTTTATCTTGAACGCATGATTGTATTTTATCGTTCTTCATTATAAGATAAGCAATAATGCGGTGGTCTCGTTATTTTCTCAATGTTGAATCTTCTGCTTGTGGTCAAGCTTGGTTAGATGCCCTTGATGTTCAAGGAATAAATAATGCGCGCGCTATTTCTCAAAAATTTGGTTTTCCAGATCAGTTAGCTCGAGTACTTTCAGCAAGAGATGTGGATGAATCGGAGGCTGTTGCTTTTATTAATCCAACATTGCGTACGCTTATGCCTGATCCAGAAAGTTTTAAAGATATGCAATGTGCTGCAGAGCGTATTGTTAAGGCTCTTCTCAATCAAGAGCAGGTTGCTGTTTTTGGTGATTATGATGTTGATGGTGCTTGTTCTTCGGCACTCATAGCGCGTTTTTTTCGTTATTTTGGTATTGAAGTCAAAATTTATATTCCTGATCGTATTGTTGAAGGCTATGGTCCGAATGAACAAGCGATGAGAATGCTTGTGCAAGAAGGCGCTCGGTTAATTATCACTGTTGATTGTGGCGCAAACAGTCCAGATGCAGTAAAAGCAGCGAGGCTTGCTGGTGCTGATGTTGTGATTTTAGATCATCATCAAATGTCAGAGATTCATCAAGAAGCCGTTGCTCTTGTCAATCCTAATCGCCCTGATGATTTTTCTAAACAGGGGCATTTATGTGCAGCGGGCGTTGTTTTCGTTACGTTAGCTTGGGTTCATCATTTGCTGCGGAAAAAACAATTTCAAGGGAAGCTGCCTGATCTTTTAAGTATGCTTGATCTTGTTGCATTGGCCACCATATGTGATGTCGTTCCGTTACAGGGGGTTAATCGTGCTTTTGTGATAAAAGGGCTTCAAGTTGCTCGTTCTATGCATAATCTAGGAATGACAGCTTTAACAAAGGTTGCACGAATAGGGGAGCCGCTTAATAGTTTTCATTTAGGTTTTTTGTTAGGTCCTAGAATTAATGCAGGAGGGCGCATTGGTGATCAAGCTTTGGGGGCACGTTTGCTTAGCTGCGAGAATAAAGATGAGGCGGACAGAATAGCAGAGCAATTAGATCGGCTTAATTACGAACGCCAAGAAATGGAGAACATTCAATTAGCACAAGCGGAATCTTACATTGCTTCTCTTTATCAAGACCAAGAAATACCATTGTCACTTGTAATTTCTCATAAAGAATGGCATCCGGGAATTATTGGTATTCTTGCTTCCCGTCTCAAAGAGCGTTTTTTTTGTCCTGTTTTTGCTATTGCTTTGAAAGAAGATGGAAATGGCGTAGGGTCGGGACGCTCAATTAATGGTATAGATTTAGGAGCACTCGTTCGTGAAGCTGTTACATTAAATTTATTAGAAAAAGGAGGGGGACATAGTATGGCAGCAGGAATTACAATTCAATCAACAAAAATTGAAATCTTTCGGAAATGGCTAGAAGAAAAAGTCTTTGGAATGGTTTCTGAGTTGCGTGCAAAAAAATCTCTTAGTATAGATGGTTCTCTTTCTGCTTCTGGTGTTAATGAAACGCTGTTTGAGTTGCTTGAAAAAGCTGGTCCATTTGGGACAGGGAATGCAACGCCTGTTTTTGTTCTTCCTTCTCATCGATTGGTGAATCTATCTGAAGTTGGTAAAGGACATCTTCGCCTCATTGTATCTAATATTGAAGGAAAAAAACTACAAGGAATAGCTTTTCGTGCTGTAGGGACATCGCTTGGTGATTTTCTTTTTGAAAATATTGGTGAAATGATTCATTTAGCTGGTCACCTTAGTTTGAACTATTGGAATGGAACGATCAATCCGCAACTGCGTGTGATTGACGCAGCCGCAGTGGTTTGAAAGGGATATTTTTTACATTAGATGTCTAGA
Organism: Bartonella sp. AU18XJBT; assembly: GCF_028618595.1. GTDB lineage: Bacteria > Pseudomonadota > Alphaproteobacteria > Rhizobiales > Rhizobiaceae > Bartonella. Next base: position 9,973 of record NZ_JAQITE010000028.1, read on the forward strand.
TTAGAAGCAAAAGTAGAATTTTCTTGTATGAAACGAAATCGTGCTTCTGGTTTTGTTCCCATGAGACTTTCTACAGTCTTTTTCGTTTCTTGCATTTCCACGGCATCAATAGAAACACGAAGCAATGTACGTTTTTGAGGATGCATAGTCGTTTCTTTAAGTTGTTCTGCGCGCATTTCACCCAGCCCTTTAAAACGCCCGATTTCGATTTTAGCTTTTCCAGTAAATTCAGTTTTGAGCAATTCATCCTTGTGAATGTCGTCACGAGCATAAGCAACTTTTCCTCCTTGCGATATTCTATAAAGGGGAGGGACGGCAAGATATAAATGTCCCTGATGAATAAGGTCAGGCATTTCTTGAAAGAAGAAGGTAATGAGCAGTGACGCAATATGAGCACCATCAACATCAGCATCTGTCATGATGATAATACGTTCATATCTGAGATCTTTTTCACGATATTTGGAGCGTGTTCCACATCCAAGAGCAAGGATAAGATCGCTAATTGTTTGGCTAGAGTTCATTTTTTCATGTGCAGCACTGGCGACATTTAAGATTTTACCACGAAGAGGTAAAATTGCTTGGTTTGCTCTATTTCTTGCTTGTTTAGCAGATCCTCCTGCAGAATCCCCTTCAACAATGAAGAGTTCAGCACCTACAGCATGGTTCTGGCTACAATCTGCAAGTTTACCGGGCAGACGTAATTTACGGACAGCAGTTTTTCGACTTATTTCTCTATCGTGGCGCCGTTTAACACGTTCTTCAGCACGTTCAATAACCCAATCGAGAAGTTTTGTTGCTTCTTGCGGGGAATTTGCTAACCAATGATCAAAAGGATCACGGATTGCATTCTCAACGATACGCTGTGCTTCAATGGTTGCTAATCGATCTTTTGTTTGTCCAACAAATTCAGGGTTACTAATAAAGACTGAAAGTATTGCGGCTGTTGAAATCATAATATCGTCAGACGTAATAATTGCTGCGCGCTTGTTTCCTATTAACTCAGCGTAGGATTTTAATCCACGCAAAAGAGCTTGACGTAATCCTATTTCGTGTGTTCCGCCTTCTCCTGTAGGAATCGTATTGCAGTAAGATTGCACACAAGAATCACCACCATGCCAAGCGATAGCCCATTCAACGGAGCCATGGCCATTATTTTGTTGTGTTTTGCCAGAAAAAATTTCTGACGTTACTCGATATTCATCTTTTAGTGACGAGAGTAAATAGTCTTTAAGCCCATTGGGGAAATGAAAAACAGCTTTTTCAGGAATATTTTTTGTGCCTTCAAGTATGACAGGATCACAAGTCCAGCGAATTTTTACACCACCAAAAAGATAGGCTTTGGAGCATGTCATCTTATAGATTTTTTCTGGATCAAAAGCTGCTTTTTCACCAAAAATTTCACGATCAGGATGAAAACGAACGCGCGTACCACGACGATTATAAACATCTCCCAGATCTTCCAATCCAGATTGAGGAATACCGCGTGAGAAACATTGTCGGTAAAGTTTTCGTTCTCGTGCAACTTCAACTTCCATATCATCAGAAAGAGCATTGACGACAGAAATTCCTACTCCATGAAGTCCACCTGCAGTTTGATAAGCCTTTCCATCAAATTTTCCCCCTGAGTGGAGTTGTGTCATAATAACTTCAAGAGTAGATTTCTCAGGCATTTGAGGATGATTTTCGACAGGTATACCGCGTCCATTGTCTGTAACGGTTATATAACCGTTCCTATCTAATGAAACCTCAATGGAATCTGCATAACCCGCAACAGCTTCATCCATTGCGTTATCAATAATTTCGGCAAATAAATGGTGAAGCGCTTTACTGTCTGTTCCACCAATGTACATTCCAGGGCGTAAACGTACGGGCTCTAAACCCTCAAGCACTCGAATAGAGAGGGCATTATAGCCATCTTCTTGTGTATCTTTTGCGCCTTTTTTTGAAATCATCGCTTTTGATTTCATTGGAGACTGCAGAGTGTTTTCTTTTGTATTTACCCGAGATTGGGCTTTATTTAAAATACTAAAAAGATCCTTTTTGTTATCGCTCATAGCGTTTAACTATCTACCTCATAAAATAAAATATTTATTGAAATAATTTTATGCCTGTTTTTTATTTAAAAATCAATGCACTTAGGAAACATCAATTGTTGGACCGAAAATTTGTTCAAAAGCGTGTTTGAGAGCAATATCAATATCATGCATTGTTACAGGACAACCAAGATTCAGAAAGCTTGTTACACCGTGGTTTGTAATTCCACAAGGAACAATTCCTGAATAATGGGCTAAATTAGGATTAACATTGATAGAAACGCCATGAAAACTTATCCATTTGCGTACTCGAATGCCAATAGCTGCAATTTTATCTTCGGAAGAAAGATCATTTTGTGTTGATGGGCAATGAGACCGTTTAACCCAGACACCAACGCGATCCTCTCTGCGTTCGCCTTTAATATTAAAGTTTGCAAGCATCTGTATGATCCATTCTTCTAATGCACTAATAAAAGCACGAATGTCTTGTTTTCGGCGTTTAAGATCAAGCATAATATAAGCAATACGCTGCCCTGGACCGTGATATGTGAATTCTCCTCCACGTCCTGCTTCATAAACAGGGAATAAATTAGGCGCTAAAAGATCTTTTTTATTTGCACTCGTCCCCGCTGTATAAAGGGAAGGGTGTTCAAGAAGCCAAACTTGTTCATGCGCGGTTTTTGCAAGAATTTTTTCTACACGTTCTTGCATATAACGTAGAGCTTCAGGATACTCAACGAGATGATCACTTATCTTCCATTCAACGGGTGGATTTCCTAAAATTGCATTAAAATGATGTGATAAGTGATTACGATCCGTATGTTTCAATTCAAATGTCATTGGTAATATTTATCTTGATGTTTGAGTTTGTATTGTAATCAGAAAAATAAAAAAAGAATAAGACTAAGAGATAGTTTATCAGAAGTGCAATGAATTTTATTAAAAAAATCGTTATGCTCGTTTTACCATCTTCCTGTTGCTCCGCCACCACCTGATGATCCACCACCACCTCTAAATCCTCCTCCACCTCGAGGACCACCGAACCTTCCACCAGGATATCTGCCACCGGCACTTAAGTTTAAAAACCAAGGTGTGAAGATGATACCCAGCCAGAGATACTTTTGTGGACCCACTTTTTTACCAAAAATCATTGCAAGAATAGGCAAACCAATAACTATAAAGAGAATGAGAAACGTGATTGTATTTATAATCATTTCTTCTTTTTCAGCTTGTTTACGTTGTTCTTCAACAGCTTTAGCTTTTTGATTGATTCGAAAAGAAAAATCAGCATCACTTTGTGTGATCACTTTGATAATTGCATGAACGGATTCGACAATTCCTTTTTGATAATTTCCTTCACGAAAATTAGGAATCATGAAGCTATTAATAATGACAGAGGAAATGGCATCTGTTAGTTCTCCTTCCAGACCGTAGCCTACCTCAATACGTGCTTTGCGTTCATTGGGTGCAATGACGATTAATATGCCGTTATTGATTTGTTTTTGACCTAATCTCCATGTACGAAAAAGAGAATTGCTGTATGTTTCTATATCATTGCTCGAAAGAGTAGGGAGCGTCACAAGAACAATTTGATCTCCTGTTTTCTCTTCGAGTGTAGCGAGCTTTTCCGTTAAATTTCTTTGTGTTGCATGATCAAGTAAATGAGCCATATCATTGATATAGCCGGTTAAGGGAGGAAATTTAGTGTGTGCGTAAGTGACATTCCCCAATGCAATGATCAAATATAGAATACTCAAAGGGACCCATAAACGTAGAAAAGTACGACGTTTTATAGAGTGTTGACATATTTTCATTAATTAAAATTAACCTTTGGTGTTTGTTGGCTATCAGTATCGATGGTAAAAGTAGGCATAGGTTTTGCATCACGAAACCATAATTTTGCCCAAATCATCGTCGGCATTGTTTTGAGTGCAGTATTGTAGGCACGTACTGTTTCAATATAATCGCGGCGCGCAACGGAAATACGGTTTTCTGTTCCTTCTAATTGTGATTGAAGAGCAAGAAAGTTCTGGTTTGCTTTAAGATCCGGATAGTTTTCGACAACAGCCATAAGCCGCGAAAGTGCACTTGATAAATTGGCTTGATTTTTGAGATATTGCTGCATAACTTCCGGATTATTCAACATATCTGCATTAATGTTGACTTGCGTTGCTTTGGCACGTGCCTCAATTACATTTGTGAAAACGCTTTGTTCATGGGCAGCGTAAGCTTTAACTGTTTCTACAAGATTGGGAATGAGATCTGTACGACGTTGATATTGATTGAGCACTTCACTCCATGCTGCATGTGCTTTTTCTTCATTTGTTGGTATTGTATTAAATCCGCACCCACTTAAAAATGGCACTAACCATGCCAAAAAAATCACGATTGAAAATTGTTTTAATATTTTAAACATTGAAATTGAAGAAGTTTGTACATTTAACATAAAGATGTCTCCACAGATATTTTATGTATTATATAGGGTTTATCTTCTTGCTGGAAAGTATTTTGAATTTTATAAAAAGGCATATTTATCAATAAATCGACATCTCTCTGCGTTTTAGGCACGCTTAAGTGACTTGTTGATATTAAAATAATAACGGTAATATAGATGTCATCTTATAAAAGATCAATAATATTCATATCAATTATTATTACAGAAAAATATATTATTTTCGGAGTATTTTTTGTGTTTCACAACGTGTAGATAACAATTGAAAATGGGAAAAATGTAAGCATCAATCTTATGGAAAGATAGAAGGTAAGGGCAAGTTCTTATTTTCCCTCCTTTAGAAGTTATGCTTAATATATTGGACAAAAAAGGGCTTTTTAATTATATACGGTAGTAATTGTGAAGGAGGGGAAAATCCTGTGATAGAAAGTGTTCAACGGCAAAGTAAAAAGTTTGATGGATTGGCTAATGATTATGATCGTTATCGTCCTCGCTATCCCCTCACTTTATTTAAAACTATGCTCCATCCTTTTAAGAACAAAAAGCATTTGTCTATTGTGGATGTGGGGGCTGGGACAGGTATCGCATTAGAGGGAATTGTTAAATTTTTAGGAAATGAGCACCAATATCATGCTATCGATGTATCGGCAGATATGATTAAGCAGGGGCGAAAAAAATTTCCTACGGTGCAGTGGTATCAGGTCCGTGCCGAAGACCTATTGCCTCAAATCGGCGAGGTTGATCTTGTCATTGCAGCACAAGCGTTTCAGTGGATGGATCGTCCTAAGTTGCTTTGTTCTGTTTCAGATCAACTTCGGGTCAATGGTGTCATGGCGGTTATTCAAAATAATCGCGATTTCAAGCATAGCGAATTTCTAGAGGCTTATGAGACATTGTTAGAGAAAATGAGTCCGAACTATTCTCAGTATTATCGTAATTTTGATTTTTTACAGGAAATAAGTGATGGCTTTGGGGTAGATCCAGAAAAGATTTTTTTTCATACGCACAATTGGACGATGATGATCCCATCTGAAGCTTTTATTGGAATGAGCCGCTCTTCAACGCAAGCGCAACGCGCTATTGCCCGCTATGGGGAAGAATATTTACGCCAATTGGTTGCATTGACAAAGAAATATAAAGTACAAGGTAATTTGGAGCTTTTGTATCGAAGTGAGCTCTATATGTATGCAGGATAATTTGATATCGATGATTGCTTTTGCTCTTTTAGCACATCAGAATAGGCGGTATTCAGGAAATTAACGCATTATTAAAGCAGATTTTGAGGGGGATAGTTTTTTCTTCTTCATCATTCAAATTGACATCTTATTACATCTGATTTTCATTGTTCACTTAATATGAAAGAGTTTTAAATAGAAAACTTATGCACTGCATTATAGCATCGAAGCGCTTCTTTACTGCAGTTTAACAACAGATTATTTTATAAAATGGGAAGAGGTGGATTGAATAGAAATATTTGATAATTCTTTATTTTTATGATTTTTTTATTATTAAATGAGAGTGTTTTTAATAAATTTTGACGAAAATAACTGAAAAAATACAAAAAATGATCATAATCAGAAATTTATCGTAAAAAAGGTAATGGCTTGGAAGAACCTTTAAAAACAACTCATTTTGAAATTATCTCTAAATTCAGATTCAATATAACAAAAAAGTAAAATATAAATATGTCATATGAAGCATTTCTCTTTTTAAAAGATATAATATAAAAACAATGTGTTAATTAAATTTTTTGATATAAGAAAACTTCTTTTATTTTCTATTTTAAATAACGGGTTAGGTCGAGTCTTATGTGGTTTTATTGAAGATGTGCTTTTCAATGTTCAATCTGGCGTTTTAAATACAATTTTAGAAGTGGCAAATAAGCTTAATTTCTTTTCTGTTGTGATGCGTTGAATAAGTTTTTTAATTTTCTATAGAGCTTAATTTTTGCAATTATGATAGATTGTGACAGCTATCTATTTAAGATTTTTATAAGTTTAGTAGGAATAGCTTAATGATAAATCCATAGCGCTCCTCTCGTATTTACGCTTCATAACAGAATAAGCCTGCACTATAACATACTTTGTCATCTCCCAATGTTGCGACAGCTCTTGACACTTGAGACGGTGCATAAGAGGGGGATAGTCCTTTTTTGTACAGCTTTATCCATAGATCAATCTCGCTTATGACGTGCAAGCGAATGGTTTTGATTGTTTCAACATACACAGATTTGGAATGAGAGAATCTTAAGATATTCGACTCTCTCATTTAATATGAATAATTCTAGATTATGATTATAAATTAATGCCTTATCTATTTTTAAATCCATGACTTTGGTTGTACTTGTCAATATTTCATTTTCATTTATCGTCAACTATTCTACTTTTGGATAATGACTCCATTGTAAGGAATGCCTTTAAGAAAGCGTTTTTGTTTTAAAGAGTCGTTATAGTTTTTTTGTTTTATAGAAGGATCAATAATGCTAAACATTATACTTTGATTAAAAAAGAAAGTAAATTATGACTATTATACTAAAACCGAGCGAGGTGACGCTTAGTGAACTTGAAGCTATTTATTTTAATGGTGAAGTGAGTAAACTTCATAATGACACGCATTTAGCTATAGAAAAAGGGGCACAGCGCATTGCTGAAATTGCTGCTGGAAGTGAGCCTGTGTACGGTATTAATACTGGTTTTGGGAAGTTGGCTTCCATTAAAATTAATACGGACGATGTTACTGTTTTACAGAGAAATCTTATTTTGTCCCACTGTTGTGGGGTAGGAGAGCCTTTAGCTGAAAATATCGTACGTTTGATAATGAGCTTAAAGCTTATCTCTTTAGGAAGAGGGGCTTCTGGGGTTCGTCTAGAATTGGTAAATTTGCTGGAAAATATGCTTGCAAAGGGCGTCATTCCTGTCATCCCTGAAAAAGGGTCTGTTGGTGCTTCAGGTGATCTAGCTCCACTTGCTCACATGGCGGCTGTTATGATGGGAGAAGGGGAAGCTTTTTTTCAAAATATTCGTATGAGTGGAGCGGTTGCATTAGAGAAAGCAGGATTGTCCCCTATTATTTTAGAGGCAAAGGAAGGTCTAGCTCTTATTAATGGGACTCAAACATCAACAGCTCTTGCACTTGCCGGTCTTTTTCGGGCTTATCGGGCATTGTGTGGTGGATTGCTGGCAGGGGCTTTGACGACAGATGCCATTATGGGATCAACAGCACCATTTCATCCTGATATCCATATTTTACGAGGACATTATGGGCAGATTGCTGTATCGAAAACATTAGAAAAGCTTGTAGAGGATTCAGAAATTCGTGCAGCACATTTACGGGGTGATGAGCGTGTACAAGATCCTTATTGTATACGTTGTCAGCCACAGGTCATGGGGGCATGTTTTGATATTTTGCTAGCAGCAGCAAAAACACTGATTATTGAAGCAAATGCTGTTACAGATAATCCATTGATTTTAAGGAATGGTGAAGTTGTATCAGGTGGAAATTTTCATGCTGAACCTGTAGCATTTGCTGCTGATCAGATTGCTCTTGCTTTATGTGAAATAGGATCTATTTCTCAACGACGTATTGCTCTTATGGTTGATCCAGCAGTTTCTTATGGACTTCCAGCTTTCTTAGCGCATAATGCGGGTCTTAATTCAGGTTTTATGATTGCTGAAGTAACAGCAGCAGCTTTAATGTCTGAAAATAAGCAAATGGCCTATCCTGCTTCCGTTGATTCAACACCAACTTCAGCCAATCAAGAAGATCATGTTTCAATGGCTTGCCATGGAGCTCGTCGGTTATTGGTAATGAGCGAAAATCTTTTTACACTTATTGGCATTGAAACGCTTGTTGCAGCACAAGGAATTGAATATCGTGCACCTTTAAAAACAAGTACTTTTTTGCAATCTGTTATGGAATGTTTACGCAAAAAGGTTGCTTCTCTTAAGGAAGATCGTTATCTGGCTCCAGATCTTCATCAAGCACATATACTTGTGCGTGAAGGGCACTTATTATCTGTTTTACCAGAAACAATTTTTCCTTCACTAGAACCTAAATAATATTTATTTTTGAGTTTAAAAGAGAAGGAGAGATCTAATTATGAGGTTTCTTTATACAAAAATTAGAGAGATGATGAATATATCTTTATAATAATTAATAAATATTTTTCCATTTATGGGCTGTTATGTATTGTGTTTATGCGTGATTATCTCTTTAATGCGCTTATCTTATGATATAATCTAGTTTAGATGAATTTATGAATGAGCGTATTATATTTATTATTACTCATTAAAATTAATATTTTTATTGAGTAATTCTCTTTTTAAAAGATGGTTTATAATTTTTATACTTTTTAAATCCTGAAAAGGGAAAATAAATGTCTAAAAATCGTCTATTATGTATTTTAATGACAATTATTGTTTGTTTTTCGCAAATTGTGGAGGCTTACGCGAATTTTTGGAGAGGTAGCTTTTCAGAGGATGTTTTCATTATGATAGTGGACCAAGAAAAAAAGCCTTTTATTTCAGCGAAAAACAAAGATTTTATTGCTATCTCGGGGAAAACTCCCAGAGATAAGGAGAATGCTATCATCGGACCAACGGTCAAAGATGCTATTTTTACCGTATATTTTTTTTCATTGGAAAGCTTGTCGTTAAGTCAGTTGGAGTCCTTAAAAGATGGGTTTTAGATACACTTTCTCATACTTTTGAAAACTGGCGAGATTCACGTTATCATTGATGAAGCTATATCAATTGATTTTAAAAATGAGTGCATGTGGTGTTGAATACAATTTATGATGATGTGACAAGCTAAAAAATGTAGAGAGTTTATACGGTATTAATAGAAAGTTTAACGCATGTTTCTCTTGAATATGATGAATGGAAACATATGCTCTTCATGAAAAACAGTGTTGTTTTTGCATTCACGGACTTGTTTTAAGGAAATATCTCCTCAATACTTAAGCTTATATTTCAGAGTTGTGTAAGTATTCAGTATAATATAAAAAACAATAAAACCAATATGTTGAGTGCAATTTTTTTTATAAGAATCCACACTTTTATGCATGATTCATTTGACCATTTTTTATATAAGATTGCTATGTATAAATAGACTATAAAAGCAAATCATGAAGAAAAAACAACTTCAAAATGTCCTTCAAGCGTTTTAACTTCTTTTGGATTAACAATAATCTTGATATCGTTTTCCAATTTTGCAAACACTCAAGCATTTTCATTTCACTAATTCCTCGAAATTCTCCACTTAAGAGTTTAGACAATTTGGGTTGAGTCATTTTCAAAAGTTGACTAACCTGTTTTTGTGTTAAGTTCTTTTCTTTAAGAATTTGACTAATCTTATGAGCAAGTTGTGCTTTGATAAGCATCTCTCTAGAATCTGAAAAGCCAAGATCCGCATAAACATTGGAACTACCGTGAAAAACATTGATCATTTTAATTCCCTTCTAATTGTTCTGCTAACTTGAGACATTCTTTGATCAGATTAATGTCTGGTTTTGGTGTTGCAATGCCACGGGTCGATTTTTTCTGAAAACAATGCAACACATAAAGAGATTTTTTATATTGTATCGTATAAACAGCGCGATAAGTTTCTTGAATATCGCGTTCAATAATTTCTAAAACATTGGCAGATCCAAACCCCTTGAGAACCTTAACATTTTCTCCTTTATCTCCTATCTGAGCAAGATAAAGAGCATAACCAATCCTTTATTGAATAAGATCAGGAAGACTTTTTATATTTTTGAGTGAAGAACCAAGCCATATGATATATTTTATTTTACTCATGATCATTAATATATCCATATGGATATATTTTTAGGTGGTTATTTTAATTTTGTGATTTTTTAATAACTATTATTAATAAAATTAACTTAATAAAAATGGGAATAAAAAATATTGGGGTAGTTCTTTAAAAAATGGAGTTAAGGTTCAAAACCGTTGTAACATCATAAAGGCATGGGATTTTACTCAATTTTGAGTCAAAAGCGACAATGTTTGAAGAAGGTTCTATCCTAAAGAAACGAGCTCGAATTTGAGCTGGTTAATTTTACTAGCCAAATATAGAGCGACTCATTTGCAAAGACGTTACGTTTGAGAGCACAATGAAAAGATACTTATGAAAACCTCTCTAAGTAAATGGTTAAACGTTTTAGAATTAATGTTTTATAAGCTTATTATTCTTTCATTTGCTTAAGAGCATTTTCTCTTTTGAGTAAACCTAGGCTATAGATTTAATAACAGAGCAAATCTTAAAGCCTTACATTTTTAAAAACCGCTGCTTTTATCTTATGAAAGATTGTTTTGAAAACTAACGTTCGTAAATGTAAAAAACGGGTTTTATTACAGATATTCACTTAATATGCATTTGCTTTTGATTGTATTGATAAAGCTCCCAAGTGTTTTGATAGGTTTTGATTTTAGATAATGCGTTATTTGAATTCACTTAGCTCGATTTTGAGCTTAGTATTTTGAAACGCTTTTAAATGATGGAGTTGTTTTCCATAGAACTCTTCATCATCCATGGACGCTAGAACGGCATTAGATACGTCAGCCTTCTTCTTCAACTTGTCGGTAAAGATCTTAGGGGTTGCTGTCATGTACAGACGTTTTTTCCCTAGAATAATACTGTTATCGTGAACCTTGATAAACTCAGATTCACTCTTGTCTGTTCCTAACACAGCTCCAGTGGTACGGTGTGCTTCATCACAAATGATCAGATCAAATTCCGGTAAAGCATATTTCTTTTGCGCATCCGAAATCACTTGTATCGAATGGTAGGTAGCAAAGACCACTGTCATTGCATCAAGAGAACTCTTATTGGCTTTCTCTCCAAGCTTTTGGGAATCTGTTGTTGCTGGTAGAGCGAGATCAGAGGCATCCAGATCAGCCTCATCATCATTTTTATTCTTACGGCGTTTTCCCACTTGTGTATCGGAACACACGGCAAAGGAACGCAAGGGCACTTCTGTATCAAGGGTCCATTCACGGATTGTTTGTGACATCAAAGCAAGGGAAGGCACCAAAAACAACACACGCTTGCCTTTTCCTGCTATGGTTTCTGCTATCTTAAGGCTTGTAAAAGTCTTGCCCGTACCACATGCCATAATCAGCTTGCCACGGTCTGTTTCTTGCAAACCTTCACAGACAGCTTTCAGTGCTTCTTTTTGATGATCTAAAAGCTTTTTTTTAGGTTGCTCTTTAAGGGTCGCCTCACCTTTTTCTTTATATGCCCCCCAATCGATTTGACTGTTCTCTAAATCAAAAAGGTTTA
>NZ_JAQITE010000029.1 GCF_028618595.1 Bartonella sp. AU18XJBT
AGGATCAAGTTGATCCAATTGCATGAGTTCAGCAATAGGGTAATGTTTACCCAATTCCTCAAAGCTTCTTTTGTTTTAATAATGCCTCAGAAAACTGAAAAGCTATCACTCACTTTATGTTAAAAGAAGAGATACCTTTTTATGCATGCTGCTTCTCAAATAATGCGATTGTAATACGATTCTGGCAAAAGAACTGATCATTAAAATCATAATTTTTAGGAGAAAAAAAAGAAATTCATTAAAGAGGTTTTAAATGATCTTTGAAAGACCTTTGAAGCCCCTGTGAGAACACCTTAAAATCATGTAAAAAAAATAAATTGCTACAAAACCTAGTGGCAAAATATACAAAACCCGCTGGCAAGCTACAGCAATCAAAACTGTTTGTTTGCTTGTTATGAGATGAGAGAGACCAGCCCGTCTGCATAAAAACTATTGAAAAAAAGAATAAAAATATTTTTTAATAAATTGTTTCACATACAAGAGTTGTCACAATAATAGGTATGTTTGTTTTTTTTTAAACATTATACCGCTTATAGATGCTGTCGTGAAATGATTTTATATTTTGAGAACTGTATCTTTAAAAAAACAATGTGACTGTTTAACACAAGAGTGTTCTATTTGGAGATGTTTTATTTGTCTGATCGGTTTATCTCCTTATTGTTCAAGAGAGACGTTATTAATCTTTCATCGTAATATTTATTCGTTAGGATTACTATGATATTGCCTAAAAAGATGACCACGTTCAGCCCATAAGACGAGAAGTATAGCAGCGAGACTCAAAAAGAAAAATCCCGCTGAATTTGGAATGGTTGTTTCATCAAATTGTTGAGCAATAAAAAAACTGAGTCCTGCACCGATAGATGTTTGAAGAAAGCCAGATACAGAAGAAGCTGTTCCAGCAATTTCCCCCACAGATTCGAGAGCGAGTGTATTGAAATTGGCCATAATACCACCGCAGGCAAACATCAGTATACAGAATAACAGCATGTAAAAAGCAAAAGGAAGGATACCATCTGTTAAGATAGAGCCAATAAACCATACACATGAAGTGATACAAAAGAGCAACAGCATTGTATGAGCAATACGTCGCATTCCAAGGCGTCCAACGAGTTGAGAGTTCATAAATGATGAGAAAGCCTGGAATGCAGCACCAACTGCAAAGGCAATAGGAAACCAAAGCCCTAGATTATAGATTCCTTCATACGTTTGTTGTGATGTATTAACGGCGGTAAAGATACAGCCTAAAATAATGGAAGTTGCTAGTGTATAGCAAAGTGTTGTGCGATTGGTTATTACAATCCATAAATTATGTTTGACTGAAGAAAAGGAAAGAGAGCGTTGCGCATAAAGAGTTTCAGGCAAGCGGAATTGAATCCAAATCATCAGCCCAAAACCAATCATTGCCATGAAAATAAAAATATATTGCCAATGTCCGAGCAGTAAAATGATCTGTCCTGTTGCGGGACCAACCATTGGTGCAACAAGAAAAACCATCATAACAATAGACATAACTTCTGCCATTTTTCGACCACTATAAAGATCACGTACGACGGAAACTGTAAGAACCCGCATAGCAGCTCCTCCAATACCTTGTAAGATACGCAAAACAAGTAAGAGAGAAAAATCAGTTACAAAGGCACAGCCAATCGCCGTAAATGAATAAAAAGCAAGCCCGAGAAGAATAAGTTTACGTCGTCCATACCTATCGCTTATTGGCCCGAAAAATATTTGAGCAATACCATAGCTAATAAGATAACTCGAAATGATATAATGTTGATCATTTTCATTGAGAACATTTAAGCCGTCTAAAATATTGGGCATAGCCGGCAGCATAATATCAACAGCTATAGCGTTAATAGCCATGAGTGAAGCAATAAGAATAACAAATTCTTTATAGCCAATTTTGTTCCTAATCGCATCACTATGCGTTTGTTCATCGACTGAATATGACATATGGCATCCTTGAAATAGAAATTTCGTCTGAAAACAGCTCTTTTAAGAGTCTGAATAAAATGAAAGATACCTATGATTGATTACAAGGAATATTTTTTTCTTTCAAAAGTTCCTGTAACTCATTGTTTTGAAACATCTCTTTAACAATATCACAGCCTCCGATAAATTCACCTTTGATATAAAGCTGTGGAATTGTTGGCCAATTTGAGTAATCTTTAATCCCTTGACGCAATTCGTTAGAAGTTAAAATGTTAATTCCTTTATAATTCAATCTTAAATAATCAAGTATTTTAACAACTTGTCCTGAAAACCCGCATTGCGGAGCGTCAGGTGTTCCTTTCATGAATAAAATGACGTCGTTTGTTTTTATCTCGTTGTCAATAAAATCATAAACAGTGGTCATTTTTATCCCTCAATATTTCCGATTTTTATAAGTGGGCAATTTATATTCACACTGTTTTAATCGCATTAAATGAGTGAATGCAAGAAGAAATTTTAGGTTATTTTGGGATATTGGTTTGCAACATTAAGGCGTGAAGGTTATTTCCCATATTGCCTTTAAGGGCATCATAGACCATTTTATGTTGTTGAACACGGGTTTTACCACGAAAACTTTCAGAAATAACTTCTGCAGCATAATGTTCCCCATCTCCAGCAAGATCACGAATTGTTACAGTAGCATCAGGAATGCCTTCACGAATAAGCGTTTCAATTGCATGGGCACTCATTGCCATCATTATTCTCCTATGTTATTCATTTTTTATAAAGGCTGTGTTAAGAGAAAAAACAAAATTTACTCCTCACCCATAAATTGTGGAAACCAGTTTTCATAGGCTTTTGTGAGTTTGTCTACTGAAAGTGTTAATATCCCATCTATATTGAGAGAAGTTCCCTCAACTTGACCTAGCTCTGTTAAAGACACTATATTGATTTGTGCACGCTCTTTAAGACTATTGAGAGAGTGAGGTTTGACGGCTAAAAGATAACGTCCTTGGTCTTCTCCAAAAAGTTCTGCATGATGGGGTGATTTATTGCTTAATTTTACTTTGATTCCTTTACCTGCTTTAATCACCATTTCAGCAAGTGCTATCGCTAATCCTCCGTCAGAAATGTCATGAGCAGCATGAATAAAACCGCTATTAATGGCATCTCGAACAAATTGACCATGTTTTTTTTCAAGTTGTAAATCTACAGGGGGGGGGGCACCTGCATCAATATTTAAAATGTTACGTGCATAGATTGATTGTCCTAAATGAGAGCCGCAATTTCCTACTAAAACAAGAATATCTCCATTTTGCATACCACTTATTGTTACCATTTTAGACCAATCATTAAGAAGGCCTACGCCAGCAATTGTAGGGGTTGGAAGAATGGCTTCCCCATTTGTTTCGTTGTAAAGAGAAACATTGCCTGAAACGATAGGAAAATCGAGAATTCTACAAGCTTCTCCTATACCTTTAATAGCAAAAACCAGTTGTCCCATAATTTCAGGTTTTTCAGGGTTACCAAAATTGAGATTATCTGTAGCAGCCAGTGGTGTTGCACCTGTCGTACTAATATTTCGCCAGCATTCTGCGACAGCTTGTTTTCCTCCTTCATAAGGGTCTGCTTCACAATAGCGAGGTGTTACATCAGAAGAAAAAGCAAGAGCACGTTTGCTGTTGTTTCCTATACGGATAACGCCTGCATCACCTCCTGGACAAATAAGACTATTTCCTTGGATAAGGGTATCATATTGTTCATAAACCCATCGCCGTGAACTTTGATCAGCAGAATTCAATAAGGATAGAAGCGCATCACCAAGATTTTCAACTTTTTTGACGTCTTCTGCTTTCAAGGGTGTTTTTTTTGCCGGCTTACTCCAAGGACGATCATAAACAGGCGCTTCATCACCAAGCTCTTTGATGGGAAGATTGACAACTTCTTCCCCTTGATGAAATACACGAAAACGTAAATCATCGGTTGTTTTTCCAATAATAGAAAAATGTAGCCCCCACTTATGAAAAATTGCTTCTGCTTGCTTTTCTAGTTCTGGTTTAAGGACCATGAGCATACGCTCTTGACTTTCAGAAAGCATCATTTCATAGGCTGTCATGTTTTCTTCTCGAACAGGAACTGTATCGAGATTAAGCTGTATCCCTAAATTTCCTTTTGCACCCATTTCAACGGCAGAAGAGGTGAGTCCTGCTGCTCCCATATCTTGAATAGCAACCACGGTTCCAAGTTCCATGAGCTCTAAACATGCTTCAAGGAGACATTTTTCTGTAAAAGGATCACCTACTTGAACAGTTGGGCGTTTTTCACTGATTGAATCATCAAATTCAGCAGAAGCCATTGTTGCTCCACCGACACCATCACGTCCTGTTTTTGCACCAAGATAAACAACAGGGAGTCCAATACCTTGCGCTTTAGAATAAAAAAGGGCGTCTGTCTTTGCAATACCGGCGACAAAAGCGTTAACAAGGATATTGCCATTATAACGCTTATCAAAATTTACTTCTCCACCAACAGTTGGAACGCCAAAAGCATTGCTGTAACCACCAATTCCAGAAACAACACCAGAAACAAGATGGCGTGTTCGTGGGTGATCAGGCGCACCAAATCGTAATGCATTCATAGCAGCAACAGGACGGGCTCCCATTGTAAAGACATCGCGTAAAATACCACCAACACCTGTTGCTGCACCTTGATAAGGTTCAATATAAGAAGGGTGGTTATGGCTTTCCATTTTGAAAACAACACATTGCCCTTCGCCAATATCGACAACACCAGCATTTTCACCAGGACCTTGGATGACACATTTTCCTTCTGTCGGAAGAGTCTTTAGCCATTTTTTAGATGATTTATAGGAGCAATGTTCGTTCCACATTGCAGAAAAAATTCCTAGTTCAGTAAACGTTGGTTCTCTACCGATCAACATCAGGATACGTTGATATTCATCCTCTTTTAGCCCGTGTTGTGCAATGAGCTCTGGTGTAATAGTGATGTTATTGCAAGGCTTCATGAGTATTTATCCGTCCAATTAATCGAAATTTAGCATTTTTATTTTTTTAATCTAGCAGCTTATATTATAAGCAATAATATTGTTTCATAATATATATTTATAGACAGTAAGCTGAAGATTTTGTTCGTTTGTTTAGTGGGATTTAAGACTAAAAATGGTCTTAAATAATTATGTGTTTAAAAATAATATCCATTGTTGTTTGTGAAGAGCTTTGTTCATAGATTTATGATGCGAGAAATAGTATAGATTCTTGTTTTGAACAATCAAGGAGCGCGAGTATTTGTGCAGCATCATCTATTTACTAACTCTAAAGCACTTTGAAACAGTAAACGACCGTCAATACCTCCGTGGGCGGGTTCAATAAAGTTTTCAGGATGAGGCATCATACCAAGAATATTACCAGCTTTATTAACAATACCAGCAATATCTTTCATTGAGCCGTTTGGATTTGTGTTTTCTGCATAGCGAAAAACAATTTGTTCATTGTCTTCCATTTGTTTCAATGTTTCACTATCAACAAAATAATTTCCATCATGATGGGCAACAGGACAACGAATAATCTGTCCTTTAGAATAATATCGAGAAAATTTCGTCTTGGCGTTAACGACTTCAAGTTTGATTTCACGACAAACAAATTTTAAAGAAGCATTACGCATTAAAGTCCCAGGTAATAATCCTGCTTCCAACAAAATTTGAAATCCATTACAGATACCTATTATTGTCGTACCTTCTTGTGCTTTTTCACGAATGGCTTTTAAGATGGGAGTTCGCGCTCCAATAGCTCCACATCTTAAGTAGTCGCCATAGGAAAAACCACCAGGAATAATAATAATATCTACATCTGGAATTGTTGTTTCTGTTTGCCAAATTTTTAGTGGCTCAACTCCCGTTATATGATGTAATGCTGCAACCATATCTCGATCACGATTTAATCCAGGAAGTTGAATGATGGCAGTTTTCATGAGCGTTCCACTTAAAGAAGTTCGATTGTATAATTTTCAATGACAGTATTTGCGAGTAACTCTTCACACATTTTTTCAAGTTTTTTCTTTGCGGTTTCAGCAGGTTGATCATCAAGAACGATATCAAAAACCTTTCCTTGACGAATGGATTGAATGCCTTCGAAAGCTAAACTTTTTAAAGCACCGGCAATCGCTTCTCCTTGTGGATCAAGAACGCTTTCTCTTAAAGTAACTGTAATGCGTGCTTTCATTTTTTGCTTCCTGCTTGTTAAAAAAGCCTCTCCTTCGAAGAGGGGTACTTGTATAAGGTGATGTTTTTTACCTTGTTTTTACTTTACGAGGTTTTTACTTTACGAGAACGGGACCACTTGGTCGTGTTGGTTCATTTTCATTCATAATACCAAGGCGTTTGGCAACTTCTTGATAGGCATTAATAAGCCCACCCATATCACGACGAAAACGGTCTTTATCCATTTTTTCTTGTGTTTGCATATCCCATAGTCGTGCAGAATCAGGTGAGATTTCATCAGCAAGAACAATGCGCATTGTTTCATCTTCCCACAGGCGACCAAATTCCATTTTAAAATCAATTAATTGGATGTTAACACCGGCAAAAAGTCCCGAAAGAAAATCATTAATACGAATTGAAAGTTGCATGATATCTTCTATCTCTTGTGGGACAGCCCACCCAAACGCTGTGATATGTTCTTCCGTTACCATAGGGTCATCGAGAGAATCATTTTTATAGTAGAACTCAATGATAGATTGCGGAAGCGGGGTTCCTTCTTCTAGACCTAAACGCTTAGCAAGAGAGCCGGCAGCAACATTGCGAACAACAACTTCCAACGGAATGATTTCCACTGCTTTAATAAGCTGTTCACGCATGTTTATACGTTTGATAAAATGTGTTGGGATGCCCAAACGTCCAAGATGGCTAAAAATATGTTCCGAAATTCGGTTGTTTAAAACCCCTTTTCCGTCGATAATTTCATGTTTTTTTGCATTAAAGGCAGTTGCATCATCTTTAAAAAATTGAATATAAGTTCCTGGTTCAGGCCCTTCATATAAAATTTTAGCCTTGCCTTCATAAATACGGTGGCGACGATTCATCATGATTCTCTATTTATCTTGAGAGGTTTTTAATAACATTGAAAAATGATACTATCCTAATTGATAGAATTTCTCAATGATATTACTATGACACTTTATATAATTTTTGTCGTTACACGTCTACCCAAAGGTGAAAATACATAAGCGATGAGAAAGAAGATTACCTCTTTGGGATCAAATTTTTGCAAGAAAGTGAGAGAGGACCATTAGCCCTTCGGGCCAAGGTCCGTGTCCGGATTCTGCGTTAATATGGCCAGAATACCCAGCATCAACAAAGAAAGATCCCCAATCATTGGCAATTTTTTCTGCTACTGAAAATTGACAAAACTCGTCGTTGCGACTGGCTATGACAATAGAAGGAAAAGGCAGCTTTTGGCGATGATAGGGGCCAAATGTCATTAAATGTTTGGGGCGTATTTTCTCATTGGCGACATCTGGAGGTGCAACAAAGAAAGCGCCACAAATTTTTTCTGTATTTTCTATAGTTGCGTGAATAGCGCTGGGAACTCCTAATGAATGAGCAATAAGCATAACAGGCCTTTGAGCTTTTGCGATAGCGGTTTTAACTTTGTTAACCCACTCTTCACAAACAGGTTTTGACCAATGGAGTTGTTCAATGCGGCGGGCTGTCGACAATTTTTTTTCCCAGCGTGTTTGCCAATGATCTGGACCAGATCCTTTGTAGCCAGGAACAATAAGAATATCGAGTTGATTTGCTTTCATGAATTGTTTTCTTTGTTACAACAGATTTTTGATCATAGGTGCAATAGATTTGAGGTTTCTATGTCGCTTTATTGTTCTTCAAAAACACGTTTAAAAATCGTATTGATATGTTTGGTGTGGTAAGAAAGATCAAATTTTTCGCGAAGTTCTTCTTCACTTAAAGCTTTGGTAACATCTTCGTCGTTGAGGAGTTCTTCTAAAAAATCTTTTCCTTGTTCCCAAACTTTCATCGCGTTTCGTTGTACAATCCGATAAGAATCTTCACGACTGATTCCTGCTTGCGTGAGTGCTAAAAGCACCCGTTGTGAGTGAACAAGACCGCGGAATTTATTGAGATTTTTTTGCATATTTTCTGGATAGACAATGAGATTCTCAATGACAGATGTGAGGCGAGAAAGAGCAAAATCCAGTGTAATAGTCGCATCTGGAGCAATATAACGCTCAACAGATGAATGGGAAATATCACGTTCATGCCAAAGTGCAACATTTTCCATGGCTGGGAGTGCAAATGCACGTACTATGCGGGCTAATCCAGTTAAATTTTCTGTTAAAACTGGATTACGTTTATGAGGCATCGCCGATGAACCTTTTTGTCCAGGTGAGAAATGTTCCTCTGCTTCAAGAACTTCTGTTCGTTGTAAATGGCGTATTTCTATTGCTAGCCTTTCAATAGAGGAAGCAATAACACCAAGTGTTGCAAAAAACATAGCATGACGATCTCTTGGTATTACTTGGGTGGAAACCGGTTCTGCACGCATCTTCAAGGCTTTTGCTACATGTTCTTCAACGCGTGGATCGATATTTGCAAAAGTTCCTACAGCTCCTGAAATCGCGCAAGTAGAAATTTCTTCTCGTGCTGCAAGAAGACGTTTGCGACAACGGGAAAATTCAGCGTATGCAAGAGCAAACTTGATTCCAAATGTTGTTGGTTCAGCATGAATGCCATGACTCCGCCCAATGGTGATTGTCTCTTTATGCTCAAAAGCACGTCTTTTTAATGCCTCAAGAAGTTGATCTATATCCTCTAGCAAAATATCACTAGCACGCATCAATTGAATGTTTAGCGTTGTATCGAGAACATCAGATGACGTCATACCTTGGTGGACAAAACGTGCCTCGGGCCCAATGAATTCAGCTAGGTGGGTCAGAAATGCGATAACATCATGTTTGGTAATTGCTTCAATTTCATCAATGCGATTGACATCAAATTCCGCAGCTTTCCCTTTTTCCCAAATGACTTTGGCGGCTTCTTTCGGAATAACACCTAATTGAGCGAGTGCATCACAGGCATGGGCTTCAATTTCAAACCAAATACGATATTTTGTTTCAGGAGACCAAATGTCTACCATTTCAGGGCGGGAATAACGGTCAATCATAATTTTTTCCTTATTGTGAGAGGATTGCGGCTTGGCGCAATGCACTCATGCGTGTTTTGTAAAGCTCTTTATTTCCATTTTTATAAATTGCAGAGCCTGCGACAAATACATTTGCACCAGCTTTTGCAGCTATCCCAATTGTATCAACGGTAATACCACCATCAACTTCAAGATCAATAGGGCGGTTTGCAATCATGCTTTTAACGCGCTTAATTTTATCTTTTATTTCTGGAATAAAACTTTGTCCACCAAAACCGGGATTGACCGTCATGATGAGAATGAGATCTAATTGATCAAGCAAATATTCAAGTACATGTTCAGGGGTGCTTGGATTGAGTGCAATTCCTGCTTTTTTCCCCATTTTTTTGATTGTTTGTAATGAACGATGAAGATGTGGACTTGCTTCAGCATGAATGGTTATAATATCCGAACCCGCTTTTGCAAAAGCTTCCAAATAAGGGGCTACTGGTTCGATCATCAGGTGGACATCAAATGTTGCTTTGGTTAATGGGCGCAGAGCCTTGACGATTTCAGGACCAAAGGTGATGTTAGGAACAAAGTGTCCATCCATGATATCAAGATGAAGCCAATCTGCACCAGCATCAACAACATCTAACATTTCTTGTCCAAGTTTAGAAAAATCAGCAGCCAAGAGTGAAGGCGAAATGAGATGAGAATGGGGCATTAAAATCTCCTTGATTGTCTGTTTTTATCATATCGCTGTGTATACACAAATATCTTTTGTGTTATGACGGAAAAGAAAAAATATGTATTATAGGTCTTTTTATGGAAAGATCGCTTGAAATTTTAAAGCTTTATAAGTGAAAGATATGTCGAATCATAAAACATATTTGATGCCTGAACTTCAACATAATATTGCGGTTTCTTCCCAAGAATATCGAGATGCCATGAGTCTTTTTGCAGGAGCTGTGCATATTGTGACGACAAATGGTATTAAGGGAAAACGAGGGGTGACTGTTTCGGCGTGTTGTTCTTTATCCGATAATCCTCCAACCCTTCTTGTTTGTCTCATGCGCCATAATTTAAAGAATCAGGTGTTTATGGAGAATGGAAATTTTTGTGTTAATAGCTTGGCAGGAAAACATCGTCCATTAGCGGATGTTTTTTCGAGGTGTTGTACTCCTACACAAAATGAGCGTTTCGATGTTGCTCAATGGGGAGTTTTACAAACGGGGGCGCCTAGTCTTTCAGACGCTCTAGCGTCGTTTGATTGTCGTTTGATTTGTTGGCACGAACACGCAACCCATTGTGTTTTGATTGGTGAGGTTGTTGCAATCAACTGTAATAAAGAAAAAGATGCTTTGATATATTTGCAACGTGAATATCACACCTTGCCTTTATAAAGATTTTATTTTTTTACATTGATGAAATGATTTATTGTTGCTTCATTTAGATTTTAAACAATGAGAAAGTAGAGGAGGGATGTCCCTGATATCTGATTTCCTTCTTTTTGAAGTTTTTCAATAAGCGAGAAAAATGATTCTGAATGAGATTTAATCAAGAATCCAATCTACATAAAAAAGCGATTGAACTTAAACAGTGCATTTAGACATATTTGTAGATTGTTATGAAAAAACATTTTACTCTTGTGTTGATGGGGATTGCACAATATATAGACCGCACATAGCATATGTGGAGGTTTTTTATTGCATGAGCGAAGAGAGTGATGGTCAATATCGCCCTAGTGAAGATGAGCCTTTTATGAATGAGCGGCAAAAGGCGTATTTTCGTGCTAAATTGGTTTCTTGGAAGAATGATATATTAAAAGAAGCTCGTGAGACTTTGGAAAATTTGCAGGAAGAGAATGTTGGTCAACCCGATTTGACTGATAGAGCTTCTTGTGAAACTGATCGTACAATCGAATTACGTGCTCGTGATCGTCAGAGAAAACTTATTTCAAAAATAGATGCTGCTTTAGAGCGCATTGATAATGGGACATATGGTTTTTGTGAAGAAACCGGCGAACCCATTAGTATCAAGCGCCTTGAGGCTCGGCCGATAGCCGTTTTGTCATTGGAAGCGCAAGAACGTCACGAACGACGTGAAAGAGTTTATCGCGATGATTAAGATCATTGAAATGATAAACAAACAAAATTTGTGGTGATAAAATTGTATATTTTTATTTTTGAGGGGTAGGAATGAACAAAGATGGTTCTTGCCGCCCCTCAATTTCGGCGGTGATTGCTGAATCTTTTACCGCTTGATTCGTAAAACGAGAGGGATTTTTATCTAGTATATCGTTTCTTTCTGTAGAGGCGGGATTTGGATGTGTGCGTGTTTCTCTCTTTTGTATTTTCGATATACTGCTAATATCGGATTCTACAACCACATCTGTTAAACCGCCAATAAGGAGCAAATGTTCTTTATTATCGCAACGGACTAAAACAAGGCGGCGTGCTCGATCTATAGAAATCACTTCACATAATGCTAGTCTTGATAGACTTTTTTTTCTATTATTGCTGAATCTTCCCGTACTTAAACGACGTAAAAACAAGATAATTACGGTAATGGCCACGATTGTTATTATAAAAAACAAAAAGCTTATCATTATTTTCGCAGCAGATACACCTATTTGCTCTGATAACCAGATAACCATAGATTTTCTCCCATTTTTGTGTGAAAATATCGTTTTTTATCGAGATAAATTTATAAACACACCCTTAAAAGGTTCTCTTAAATACAAGAAATAAATTTTTTAACATTAAGTGAGCTTTCTTAGAAAGATAATATCATAGTATATACTTTATAACAATGAATATAAAGGAAGTTTTGTGATATAAGAAACAGCTAAATCTAAGGCAATGAGAGATGGATAAAGGTTTTGATAATAATAAAAGATCAGCGTCTTCTGTTCATCGAAGAGTTGTGATTTGTAGTGTTGTTTTTATATTATTTTTTCTTTTCATTGTGGGTATTTTAGGTTTTTTTTATCCACAAAGCTATTTGCAAAAGGTGATATTGATATCTTTTTTGATTCTAGCAATTATCGGCGTTGCAACACTCGTTTTGTGTGGAATGGGAATTTTAAGATACCATGTGTGGTCGCATGAGGGTTTTTATTTTAGCATCTTTAATGAGAGCGATGATGCAATTGTAATCTCTGATCTTTCTGGTTTTGTTTATTATTCTAATCAAAACTATCGAAAAATTCTGACCTATAAGCCTGAAGTGTCTTGTTATACGGTTATTGCTGACCTTCCAGGAGCTGGTGCCCTTTCGTATCGCTTAAAGGTTGCAGCCTGTAATAATCTTGCAGCGCAAGAGGAGTTAAGAGTAGAACAATCAATTTTTACCGATGCTACACCAAAAAAATCTGTTTGGTATAATATTTCCGTTCAACCTATCATAAAACAGAAAAAAAAGCTTTTATTTTGGCGTATTGCTGATATTTCGCATTTGCAACAAACGCGAGAAGTTTTTTTTTCGAACCTTCAAGAGGCTATCAATCACTTAGATCAAGCTCCTATTGGTTTTGTATCAGTTAATACACAAGGAACTATTCTTTATGCCAATGCGGTTTTTGCCGAATGGTTTTCAATTGATTTAGCGAATTTCTCAGTTGGTCAATATAATTTTGATTCGTTATTTGATAGCGTTGGTGCTAAGAGCTCATGGAGTGATATCTGTTTGCAAACCAACAGATATCAAAGTTCAGGTTACTCTTTACCTTATAGGTTTTCGTTATGTTTAAATTCACGCACGACTTGTGAGAAAATATTCCATTGTCTTATATCTGTTTCTTCTCTCTTAGAAGAGGAAGCCATTTATCGTATTGTGATCATTCCACAACAAATACAAAAAGAAGAGGACGATCAATTAAAATTGCCTAGTGTATTAGGAGAATATTTTGATGCGAGTCCTTTTGCAATAGCCGTGG
This sequence comes from Bartonella sp. AU18XJBT, assembly GCF_028618595.1. Taxonomy (GTDB): domain Bacteria; phylum Pseudomonadota; class Alphaproteobacteria; order Rhizobiales; family Rhizobiaceae; genus Bartonella. The sequence goes on from NZ_JAQITE010000029.1 coordinate 13,027, forward strand.
TGGATCATAAAGGGCAATTGGTTCATATGAATAAAGCTTTTTCATCACTCACGGGATGTATGGACAAAGCTGTCAATTTTTATGACGTTATTTCTCGTCGTGATTGTGTGCAGTTAGAGCGTTCTTTTCAGAGAATTGCATCAAATAAAAATTATTTTGTTTCTCTAGAAACTGTTTTAGAAAAAAATGAAGAATGCCATTTACGGCTTCATATTATGTCTGTACCGCCCTATCATGGTGATGCATTGCAAGATTTGCTTATTATCTCTGTGATTGAAACAACCGAACAAAAAACGCTTGAAGATAAAATGATGCAAAGTCAGAAGATGCAAGCTGTTGGACAATTGGCTGGCGGCATTGCTCATGATTTTAATAATGTTTTAACAGCAATTTTAATGTCATGTGATCTTCTTTTAAATACGCATCGTAGTTCTGATCCTGCACATGCTGATCTAATCAATATAAAAAATAATGCTAATCGTGCAGCTGCTCTTGTACAGCAATTATTAGCTTTTTCTAGAAAGCAAACACTTCGACCTGAAGAAGTTGATTTTACTGAATTTTTATCAGATATTCGCAATCTTATTTTACCACTTTTGGGGAATAATATTCAGTTAAAAATTATCCATGGAAGAGATTTGTGGAGTGTTGAAGTTGATCAAGCATCTTTTCAGCGTGTTATAATGAATTTGGTTATTAATGCGCGTGATGCCATGTTAGATGGAGGTATTGTTACGATTGCGACAAACAATATTACAAAGCAACAAAGTGCTGAATTTAATCATCTTGGTTTAGCAATTGGTGAGTATGTACAATTGACTATTTCAGATACAGGGGCTGGTATATCCGCTGCTATACAAGAAAAAATGTTTGAGCCATTTTTTACAACAAAAGAAGTTGGAAAAGGAACAGGACTTGGTTTATCAATGGTTTATGGAATTATCAAGCAGAGCAGTGGGTACATTCATTGTGAAAGTAAAGAAGGTGAAGGAGCCACATTTCATATTTTTCTTCCCCGTTATATCCCCAATATAAAAGGAGAAATTTCTCAAAAGATTGAAAAAGATGAAGAGAAAGATAAAAATATAGACTTAACAGGATCTGCGACTGTTTTATTGGTTGAAGATGAAGATGCCGTCAGAATGGGGGGGGTAAGAGCTCTTCAAATGAGGGGATATACGGTTTTAGAGGCAGCGAGTGGGGTGGAAGCACTCTCTATTCTTGAGGAACAAAAAGGAGCTGTTGATATTATTGTTTCCGACGTGGTGATGCCAGAGATGGATGGGCCCACTTTATTGAAAGAAGTCCGTAAAAACTATCCTGATATCAAATTTCTTTTTGTTTCTGGATATGCAAAAGATGCTTTTGCTAAAAATCTTCCACAAGATGCTGTTTTTGGTTTTTTATCTAAACCTTTTACACTCAAACAATTAGCTCTAACAGTTAAAGAAACACTGTCGTCATAAGACAAAAAATTTATGCAATAGAAAAATTGTGTATTTTAAGATTTTTTAGGCGAAATACGAGGGTATTTTGATGAATAGAGCTTGTGATAATGTCATAAAACTGAATAAAGAAGAAGAATTTGGAAATTGAAATAAAATTCAAAAAAATCACACATTCTGCACAAAAAATTATGAAGAGATAAACTCTATTATGTCACCATTTCATAGAGATTTTCAATTATAGATACTGAGCACAAACTATGTGTAAAACATTGAAAAATGCTGATTAATAGATTGTTGATACACTCAAAAAGATAAAAGCTGTTGTTGCGTATCGACCATTTTACTCTTCCCTTCAATAAATGCTTTTAAGGCTTCGGGGTAGAGTTTATGTTCTGCTTTAAGAACTCTTTGTGCTAAGCTCTCAGCAGTATCATGAGGATAGACTGGAACGGCTGCTTGGGCAAGGATTTTTCCTGCATCCATGTCTTCTGTAACAAGGTGAACAGTGCAACCCGTGATTTTTACGCCTGCTTGTAAAGCTTTTTCATGTGTGTTTAAGCCTTTAAATGAAGGCAAAAGAGAGGGATGAATGTTCAAAATTCGTCCTTCGTAAAGTTTTACAAAATGTGGTGATATAAGGCGCATATACCCTGCAAAGCAGAGAAAATCCGGTTTATATTGATCTAAAATCGTAAAAATACTTTCTTCATGCTCTTCTTTTGTTTTGTAAATTTTGCGATCAACAATATGAATAGGTAAGTTATGGCTTTGTGCCTTTTCAATACCGTTTGCATGCGGATTATCGCAAATAACTGCGACGATTTCAGCAGGATATTCCTTTTGTTGACTAGCTTGAGCAAGGGCGACCATATTGGATCCATTACCAGAAATGAAAACAAGGACTTGTTTTTTCATAAATGCAGTACCCCTTTGTAAAGTATTCCGTTATTTTGATCTTGGCGTTTTGTTAAGATGCCAAGGGGAGTTACAGTCTCTCCTTTTCTTTCAAGAGCTTGCGTAATTGTTTCAGCTGCATGTTGTGCTACGATAATGATCATGCCAATACCACAATTGAATGTTCTTAACATTTCTGTTTCGTCTATTTTACCTTGTTTGGCAATCCATGAAAATACTGCTGGAACATTGATGGTAGAAAGATTAATTTCAGCGCAGAGAGAAGATGGAATGACACGTGGAATATTTTCAGGAAAGCCTCCTCCCGTAATATGAGCAAGAGCTTTAATTCCTTCGTATTTTTGCATGATAGGAAGAAGCGATTTTACATAAATGCGTGTTGGTGTAAGAAGTGCTATACCAAGGCTGTTTTCGGGGGCAAAAGGGGCAGGGTCATTCCATTTGAGATAATTTTGCTGGATGATTCGTCGAACAAGCGAAAAGCCATTGGAATGAATTCCAGAGGCGCTTAGACCTAATATAATATCACCTTCTGTTAAATCTTTTGAAGGGAGCAGCTTGCTGCGTTCGCATGCTCCTACAGCAAAACCGGCTAGATCATAATCTCCCTCTGCATACATTCCTGGCATTTCTGCAGTTTCTCCTCCAATAAGAGCAGCACCGGCTTGTTTACATCCTTCAGCAATACCAGAAACAATTACAGCACCTTGTTCAGGGTCAAGTTTTCCAGTTGCAAAATAATCTAGAAAAAAAAGAGGTTCAGCCCCTTGTACGAGTAAATCATTGACACACATAGCTACAAGATCAATACCGACAGTGTTATGGTGACCTACTTCAATGGCAATTTTTAATTTTGTTCCCACACCATCGTTGGCTGCTACGAGGATAGGATCTGTAAAGCCAGCTGCTTTTAAATCAAAAAGGCCACCAAATCCGCCAATTTCTGCATCTGCTCCGGTTCGTTTTGTCGCGCGTATAAAGGGTTTAATTTTTTCTACCATGGCATTACCCATATCGATGTTTACACCGGCTTTTGCGTAGGTAAGACCAACTTTGGATTTATTATTTGTAAGATCTTGATTGCTCATTGGAGCCTTCCTTTAATGGAAAATCAGGTTTTGATATTATGCAATGCCATGATAGAGTTCTCTCTGCAAGAGATATTGATAAGAAAATAAGCAACTTTGCTTGTACCTTATTGTGAAGATGTTTATAATTTTTTGTGAAGAATTTTTAGGACATTCTATGAGCAAGATATCAGATAATCACGGACAGTCTTCTTGGCAGCTGATGAGAAAGAAAGCGAGTGAAAATGCATCTCGTGATCGTTATAAGACTTATGTGCCAGCGTATACTCAATTACCGTTGCCGAATAATATGAAAAGGCAAATCTTTTTTTGGCTTGGTACGCTGATTTTTTTCATTTTTTTTATGTTTATTTTTGGATCGATTTTGCTTCCTTTTGTGGCAGGGATTGTGTTGGCTTATTTTCTGAATCCCATTGTTCAATTACTTGAAAAATTTGGTATTCGTCGTGTATTTGGGACTGTTCTCATTACCTTATTTATTGTTATTACCTTTGTTGCTTCTTTGGTTATTTTGATTCCTGTTATTAGTTGGCAAATACAGCAATTTATGAGTGAGGGTTTACCTGTTTATATTAATCGTATTCAAACCTTTTTTGTTGAGCATGATTTTGATTGGATAAGGCGCTATTTTGGAAGTGATCCAAATGAATTACGGAATAATATTAAAGGATTTTTGGGAGAAGGTTCTGATTTTATTACGTCTCTTTTGAATTCACTTTTAAAGTCAGGAAAATCTATCGTTAATATCGCTAGCCTATTTGTTGTGGCACCTGTGGTGGCATTTTATATGTTATTAGATTGGCCACGTATGGTAACAGCAATCGATTCGTTAATACCGCGTGATCATCTTGAAACCGTTCGTAGTATTTTCCATGAAATGGATAGAGCTATTGCAGGCTTTGTTCGTGGACAAGGAACAGTTTGTCTCATATTGGGAGGCTATTATGCTATTGGTTTAACGATTGCAGGGCTCAATTTTGGTCTTTTGATTGGTATGTTTATTGGTCTTATTAGCTTTGTTCCTTATATCGGCACAATGAGTGGTTTGGTCCTTTCTGTTGGTATTGCATGGGTCCAGTTTTATCCCAATAATTGGGGGGGAATCATCATTGTAATGGCACTTTTTTTAATTGGTCAATTTATTGAGGGTTATATTCTTCAACCCAAGCTTGTAGGTTCATCAGTGGGATTACATCCCGTATGGTTGATGTTTTCACTTTTTGCTTTTTCTTCACTCTTTGGGTTTACTGGTATGCTTGTTGCTGTTCCTGCGGCAGCAGCTGTTGGCGTTTTAGTTCGTTTTGCTCTTCATATTTATCTTAGTTCTCAGATGTATTCACGAAAGGGAAATTCGGAGCTGCTAAAATGAATGGGCGTGAAACGCAATTATCTTTAAATTTTCCTTATGATCCGATTTTTCAATTTGAGGATTTAGTGGTAACGGAAAGCAATCGTATGGCTTTTCAGCTTATTGATCATTGGCCCAATTGGAGCTTACCTATTGCAGTTTTGGTTGGAAAAGAAGGATCTGGAAAAACGCACTTTTCTAATATATGGCTCCAAAAAGCAGAAGCTTTCAGGATTCAGCACAATGAAATTGATCAGGCTGTTACTATGGCTTCTTTAGGCAGATCATTTTTAATAGAGGATATTGATGCAGGTGAAATCAATGAGACAGGACTTTTTCATTTAATTAACAGTATTAAGCAAGCAAATCTTGATGCACGACAAGCTACTTTATTGATGACGGCACGGACACTTCCTTCCGCTTGGAATTTAAAGTTAAATGATCTAAAAAGTCGTCTTAATTCGGTGATGTTCGTTGAAATTAATCAGCCTGATGATGCATTGTTAACAGCTGTTGCATTTAAGCTTTTTTCTGATAGGCAACTTATTGTACATCCAGATACGATTTATTATCTTGTAAGTCGTTGTGAGCGTTCTTTATTTTCATTGAAGCATGTTATTGATTCTGTGGATCAGTTGGCATTACAAAGAAAAAGAAAAATAACACGTGCTGTTATTGCTGAAGTCTTGAACAGAAGAAATCTGTAAACACTCCTTATCATGGCTTACTTATCCTGTCCTTCTATTATTGTTTCAATATGTGAAAGACAGGCCATTTAAATTTTCTCCTTTTTGGATATCTATTAAGAGTGAAAAATAGTATTTTTTATTTTTGTCATGTATTTATTTTAAATAGCTTTGAGATTTTATTGTATGATGTTGAATTCTTTCCATTTTCGCATTTGAAAATATTTCTAAAAGAGCGCCTTATTTTATTTATAATAAAACCTTTGTGCTTTGAAAAAATGTTTGTTGTTTATGGATTTGGATTGTAGAAGATTTAGAACTTTTAATAAAAGAGTCATTGAGAAGAGAGAAAAAGCTATACAGCTGAATTTTCTAGCTTATGTTCTCTTTGGGAAAGTTTTTCTATGATATTTAAGTCGTTGTTTTCTAAAATTGTATCTGTAGAATGCGTTTTCATGCAGTGAAAGCTTGCTTAAAGCAAAATAAAAACTATGAAATCCTAATAGAGAAATTCATTATTTTTTAAATATATCGAGTCCTACCATATAGGTTATTTTCTATTATTTGTCAATAAATCTGTTATTGAGTAGGTAAAAAAATTCAGAAATGTACTTTTTTGTAAAGAAATGCAACAAAATTAAAAAAAAGTGTGTTTTTCTCTTGCACTTCTGTTGTGAAAATTTTAGGAAATGTGCATCAAGTAAATGTAAATGGCGGAGCGTAGCGCAGCCTGGTAGCGCACCTGATTTGGGATCAGGGGGTCGTAGGTTCGAATCCTATCGCTCCGACCATATTTGGTTGAGTGTGTGAGAATGACCCAATTGGGTACGTGTGGTGACAAACTATCATTCAAGCGTTGTGTAATCTGTGAAGGAAAAAGGCATGATCGCACGTATTTACAGTCCTGCTAAGACAGCTATGCAGTCAGGTAAGGGGAATACAGATTTTTGGATTCTAGAGTATGAGCCGGTGAAAGCAAAAATGCTTGAACCTCTTATGGGGTACACGGCAACGTCTGATATGAATAATCAGGTAAGGATCCGATTTAATAGGAAGGAAGAAGCAATTGCTTTCGCGTGTAAGAATGCTATTTCTTACCGTGTAGAAAAGAAACATACGTCGATTCGACGTGCTATTTCTTATTCTGATAATTTTCGCAGTGATCGGCAGCATTCTTGGACACATTGAATTAAAGATGCTATTTTGAATTGAGAAAATAGTCAATTGGGTCCCGTAGCTCAGCTGGATAGAGCAACGGCCTTCTAAGCCGTGGGTCACAGGTTCGAATCCTGTCGGGATCACCATGTTTAAATGATATTAATAGGCTATAAAAAGTTCGAAAGTTCTTCTTTTATTCTATTAGCTTATTTCTATGTATAATCCCGAACCTTTTTGATGTTTTTTGGGTGATTTTGTTACTAAACGTTTTCTGTTGACTGTTTTAGAATAAAATGATTCTGTTTCATCTTTCTGAAAATGAATATTTTATTTTTTAGATTAGATTTAAATATTACGGCTAATGTTGGTAAAATTGCAAAAAACATCTATTGTAATTCTTTTATTTTTTATGAATAATATTATTACGTTTTTCAGTATGAACTTTGGTAAGATTGATTTTGATTAGATACAAGGCATGATGGATTCGATTTAGAACCGTTTATGAAACATTGAAAAATAAAAACGATATCTGTTTATGATGAAAATTTACAGACGATACAAGAAGGGGAGAATATCTTCTTGTCTTGGAAGGTGTGATTCATATCGAATTACTTTTTTATGTTTTTTTCAATGAGAGATATTTGCAGCCAATTTGATTTAACGTGATTGTTACTGTTTCTCAGGTAGGGCTATAGATTCCATCAATGTTTAGGTTTTCTTAGTCTTATAGGTTTGAAGGATGTATACTGTGTATTTATAGGCTATCTTGTATATATTTTGTTTGAATTATGAATGAAGATAGATTGCATCTCAGAGTTAAGTTTTTAGATTTCACATTTACATTTTCAAATGTTTTTTCTTATTTCTTTATAGTTTCTACCTTATGTTAGAGATATTTTAGTATTGGATATGCAATTACATTAAAATGTTATGCAAATGAGATCTGAAAATCTAAACTTATACGGTTCAAGGTGATCATTATTTCAATAGGAATACAGTGTGAGGAGAATGCCATTTTACGCGCTTGTTTTAAAGAAACATCTCGTAACGCACCCAAGCCCATTTCACGATAGCATCTGTGAATGGGATATAATTTCCTTTCATAAGACTATGATAAGTTGATTCAATGTTAATGGCTGCTATGTAATAAGCCAGTAAAACAATCTCATTGGCATGGATATCATGACGGAACTTATATTCCATATCCTCTGGTTTTATGAGCTTTGATTGTAACAGCCGTGTGATAAAGGTACCCGTTCCAGTAAAGGGGTCAAGTATAGAAACACCCCGTGAACCAAGGCTTTTTCCAAATTCATTGCGTAAAACGTCATCAACAGAATGAATGATAAAATCAACAACCTCAACGGGGGTATAAACAATCCCAAGCCTATCCGTTGTCTTCTTAAATGCCTTGGCAAAAAAGCTTTCATAAAGGTTGATAATAAGATTCTGTTTTGCATGAGTTTCGGTAATCCCTGCTGTACAGAACGTGACACTTTTGTAAAATTGATCAAGATCTTTGGTTTTTTCTTCGATATTGGTTTTATCCAGTTCTCTTAAGATCTTGTCCATTGCTTGTGAGATAGCATTGTTTTGTACAAATTCATTGCCATCAAACAAGGCTTCAAACACGGGACGCGTCACAAGATGCTGCGCTAACATCTCAATTGCTTCCTCTTGTTTGATATCGCTGTTGACGTTGTTTTGTAATTCCTTATGGAATGCATCAAAAGCATGAAAGGCTTCACTGGTTTCATCAGCAAGCAGGTTTTGAAGATGTGTAATATGGTTTTGAGCAATCTCAGCAACATTGTTCGCCCATATGCCCCAATAATCCGTGATTTTAAAACTATCCAGAAAAATGGCTTTGACAAAATCAAAAAATTCAGAACGGCGGAATAAGTCTC
>NZ_JAQITE010000003.1 GCF_028618595.1 Bartonella sp. AU18XJBT
CCCTTGTTACAACCTTCCCAAGCGTGAATGCTTAATTCTCGTATCTGGTTATAGCACCGCTTTGCGTGCAAAAATTATAGACCGTTGGCAAGAATTAGAAAAGAAAACAGATTTAGCAAGTGCTTTAGAAAATCCCCTTACAGTTAAAAAACTTCTCTTAGAGAGCATCAATCAATTAGAAACTTTAAAAAATGAAGTGAATACTCTTAAACCAAAAGCAATAGCTCTTGATGGTCTAAAGCGCTCGGATGGCTTGTTTGGTATTATAGAGGCAGCAAAAATATTGGAAGTAAGGCCTAAGGATTTAACAGATTATTTGCGAAGATATGGTTGGGTTTACAGAAGAATGCCAAGCAGTCCTTTATTACCATATCAAGATAAAATCCAAAAGGGATTAATGGATTGCACAGCCATTACTATTCAAAAAAATGATGGTACAGAAAAAACCGTACCGTCAACAAAGATTACATCTAAAGGATTGGCATATTTAAGAGAAGAAATCTACGGAAATATGCAATAATTAAAAAAAGCCGTGTTTTAATCAACGCGGCTTTTTGAAATGGATTTTAACAACTTTACTTTACGAAAAGAAAGAATGCCTCTTTATTACACAAAACGTGTAAAAACGCAAGCCTTAATACAAAAAAGCCGCGTCCTTTAAGACACGGCTTTTAAAATCAAAACAACTAGCGACCCAAATAAACGATTAAAATAACCAACCTAAATATAAGAGAACATCTCTTTATTGCACAAAACGTATCAAAACACAAGCTTTGATACATAAAAACCGTATCAAAATGAATTGATACGGCTTTTATATTCCACAACTAATTATAGATCAGGAGACTTAGTTATAAAAAAACCAAATAAAAAATTACATATTTTGTGTATAAATGCAAGTATATTTTTTTTCAAATTGCATCTTAAAATACATCATGCTATTCTTAACCCGCAGCGTTATTCTAGCGTTGCATTTCCGCCGTTCTTTAGGTTGAGAATACTCTTTAAAAATCGCTATAAAACAAAGCCGTGTCAGTTAATTTTGACACGGTTTTTGTATATTAATGCTTGTAACTTGATACATAATGTGCTATATCCTATGTGAAACTTGAGAAATTGTGAAAGCCTTGTTATGTATTTACGTAACGGGGCTTTCTTTTATGATAGGGGTTGGTTTTCTCTATTCCATTTGAAGGTAAATGCATTAAAGCCGTGCCAATTATCTTGACACGGCTTCTGTTTTGCAATGCATGACTGTTGTATTCTTATTCAAAAGTATACGAACGTCTCTTTATTGCACAAAACGTATCAAAACGCAAGCTGTTAAATAAAATAAAAATGGGATTCACACTGTAGATTCAGTGATTTATAATTATCATTTATCAAATCAATTTAAATCATAATGAATAAAATGAACGCTGTTAAATTACCTTCTTTTCAAACAGAAGAACAATCTTCTTTTCGTCAACCACCCCATAATATTGAAGCAGAGAAAGCTTTGCTTGGTGCTATCATTATCAATAATGATGCTCTTGATAGCGTTTCTGATTTTTTAAAAGCAGAGCATTTTTTTGAACCGTTGCATCAAAAGCTTTTTGATATCATTTCAAAAATTATCCAAAATGGAAAAGTTGCAGATCCCATTACTATTAAGCCCTTTGTTGACAATGATGAGAAAATTGCAGACATCACTGTATATAATTACGTGGTGCGTTTAGCTACAGAGGCAGTCACAATCATTAATACTAAAGATTATGGAAGCGTCATTTATGATTTGTTTATCCGCCGCTCTTTAATTAACCTTGGCACTCAAGTTGTGAATAGAGCTTATGATGCTTCTGTAGAACTTACAACATCACAACAAATTGAAACTGTTGAAAATCAGTTGTTTGAATTGGCAGAGAAAGGAAAATATGGGGGTGGGTTTGAAAACTTTAATACAGCCATTACAAAAGCACTTAACATGGCAAGCGTTGCGAAAAAGCGTTCTTCAAAGCTCTCAGGGATCGCTACCCATATCAAAACCCTTGATGAGAAAATGGGGGGATTACAAGCATCTGACTTAATTATCCTTGCGGGGCGCCCTGCTATGGGGAAAACCTCTCTGGCTACCAATATTGCTTTTAATATTGCCAATGCTTGCAAGCGTGATAACAAAACACAAGAAAATGAAGGGGGTATTGTTGGTTTCTTTTCACTTGAGATGTCATCTGAACAGCTTGCAACTCGCATTATCTCAGAGCAAATAAAGGTTTCGTCTTCTGATATGCGTCGTGGTAATATCTCAGAAGAGCAATTTGCAAAAATTATTCACGCAATGCGTTCCTTACAAACAATCCCTCTTTATATTGATCAAACGGGTGGTGTATCCCTTGCACAATTGTCCGCCCGTGCAAGGCGCCTTAAACGACAACATGGTCTAGATGTCTTGATTATCGATTATATCCAACTCATGACAAGCGGTTCAAAGCGTTCATTAGAAAATCGCGTTCAAGAAATTACAGCCATTACCACTGGATTAAAAGCACTTGCAAAAGAACTCAATATTCCCATTATCGCTCTGTCACAACTTTCACGTCAAGTTGAAAACCGAACAGATAAACGTCCACAACTCTCAGATTTACGTGAATCTGGTTCAATTGAGCAAGATGCCGACATTGTGCTGTTTGTTTATCGTGAAGAATATTATCTCAAAAATGAAGAACCCAAAGAAGGCACCGCCGAGTATAGCAAATGGCAAGATGCAATGGAGTAAGCCAAGGGTAAAGCCGAGGTTATTATAGCAAAACAACGCCATGGTCCGACAGGAATCGTCCCCCTTGCATTTCAATCCGATTTTACACGCTTTAGTGATTTAGAAAAATAGGAGCAGAAAAATGCGTTAAAGAGAGCTTTAAATACCCTTTGAAAAGCATTTGAAGACCCTTTGAGAACACCTTAAAAACTCTTTAAAAAAAATAAATTGATACAAAACATACTGGCAAAATATACAAAACCCGCTGGCAAGCTACAACCCGACAACAAAATTTACAGCTCGAGAAATTGCTCAATGGATATTTGAAAATTATCCAGATAAATGCCGTCAAAAACAAAAGCATTCAACGGCAATAATTACTCCTCTTAATAGTGATGCAGCCCTTATTCAGCAAATTGTTGCTGAAATAGGAGCAAAACGCCATCAGTTACAAAAGCGTTATTCAGAAATTAAAACCACTGAAGGACGACCACGGCAATATTATTTTACTAAACAAACAGATAGTGCTGAAATTGATGCAGTAGAGGACAATGCAAAGAGTAGAACAGAAGATGGCTCTGTTAAAGAGCATGATCTTTATCCGTTATTATCTAAATTTTTATGGTCAGAGCTTGCAGTTTACAGCAAGCGCATTAATGAGAAATGTTCTCGTAATAAACATGGTGCAGGCGGAAATAAATGGCTTTATCCAGATCTCGTAGGGATACAAGATTTAAGCAGTGAATGGAATCGTGAAATCAAAGATTGTGTTTTGCAATATTTTGATAAAAAAACGAAGCTTTGGTCTTTTGAAGTAAAAATTCTCATCAATCGTTCAAATTTACGAAAGCATTTTTTCAAACAGTTAGTAATTCTTCATGGGCTAATTTGAGTTATTTAGTTGCTAGTGAAATTGAAGGGGTTGATACATTAAAAGAGCTTCGAATGCTTTCAAGTTTGCATGGAATTGGGTTTATAAGACTCAATAAGGAAAACTCTTCCGAGAGTGAGATCTTAATTCCTGCCAAAGAACGTAGTGATATTGACTGGGATACTGCTAATAGATTAGTGGAAGAAAACAAAGATTTTCTTGATTATATTAAGCTCATTCGTCAATTTTATCAAACTGGCGAGATGCGTCCACTAGATTGGGATCATATGTATCCATGAGGGGTATTTTTAAAAAGACTCTATTGGTTAAAAGCTCTTTTTCAGAGTGATAAAAAACTACTCTAACTATTTTATTTGACTTATTATATTTATATAATATATTGATTTATAATGATAATTAGTATTTTTTTAAACTTAAATGAGGGGGCTATCCTTTCAAACGATCTTATATTGATATTTTATCAATCAAAATTGTTTGCGTGCATCTCATGATTGGGATTGAGTAGGGGAGAAAAGTAAAAGTTCTATTTTAGACCCATTCTATTTTGTGTGTGAGACATAATTCCATTAGATACTAGCTTTAATGATTATAATTTATTAAAAATTTTCTATTGTGGAGAGTGAAATTCAATTTTTTCTTTGCTTACATAAAGCATTGAAAATATTACTTCCTCATATTGAAGTCTTCTTACGGAGGATTTATACAACTATTTCTTTAATTTCCATTGCTGTTCGCTTTGGTTATTATTAAGCTTTTTATTATCCGAAGTGAACATTCAAAAAACATTAATTTTATAAAATACCCACACAGTTTACTCAATTTCTTGCAATAGATTTAAAAAAATAAATTTCTCTCACATCTTATTGTAAAGGGAGTGGGTATTGTCACTGTTTGCCATAATACTCTCTTTATTTATCAATAATACCGCACGCCAAACGCGCACCACCTCCGCCAAGCGGTAATGGTTTATCTGATTGATTATCTGCCCCTAAATGAATGACTAAAGAGCGCCCTTTAATTTCAGAGATTTTTTTTAATCGTGGAGCAAGAACGCTCATCGTGGCATATCCTTGCTTATCAACATAGAGTGCTGGCAAATCACCAAGATGACCATTGACATTATAAGGTCCTAAATGTTTTCCGGTATGTTCCGGATCATAATGTCCACCTGCACTTCCACCAATGATACCATCTTTTGTATCACATGAAGGATTTACATGCACATGAAAACCATGCATCCCTTCTGATAAAGTAGATAAATTAGGGATGAAAATCAAACCGTATGTGGTTTCTTCAATTTTAATGCTACCAATAGCCTTTTTTGAATTATTATCTTCTAGTTTATAAATATTTACTTGTGTTGATAGTGCTAATGCAGAATTTTTATGAATTAAAAATGCCATAAAAACCAATAATGATAATATTTTTTTCATAAAATACCTTTATACTTATCTTTAAATAAATTTTATCTATAAAAATATTTATAAGTTTCTTAAATTTAAGTAAAATAATTTACATAGAAATATTAGTTCTTAGAAAGAGAAAATAAATTAAATTACATTACATTACATATAAATATATGTTCTGAACATAACTCTCATTTTTTGATCTATAAAAAATATAGCTTTCATATATTGATAATTATATCTCGCTTCCATTTCTTCAAGAGATGCTTTAAAAAAGCTACTTTTTGAGGTGTAATAAAGCAATTTTAATAAGTTAGATATTATTTCATTTATAATAGATCATTATTTTATCAAAAACAGAATATATAATTTGTTGATGATTTAATTGTTTTTCATAGAAAAAATGATAAAAATTTCTATTCATTATGAAATTTATAAGAGAAAGAATTATTATGATTCATATAAATTTCCCATAAAATACAGCATATGCCAACACTTCCTCCCATTCCTGATCCTATCAGTGCTCCTATTATCATTCCAGCAGAAAGTGCTACTCCTATACCCATTGCGATAACTGGACCAAATCCTGGAAGAGCAATATAACCATAAGCTGCAAGAGTTGCTGCGATAGCTCCTGATATGCTACCATTTAAACCGCCAATAAAAGCGAATTCTTTCATAGAATGGCAGTACTTTTTTAATTTTTTTTTCTTACAGCTATGAAAAGAAACGTTGCTGTAAGTTTTAAAATCAATCATATTTTTTTCTTTCATTTTGAATGCTAACTGTTCCTGAATAGTCAACAGATACGAAAAAATGTGACTTTTTAAATTTTACTAAAGCACGCCAGATGCCTTTGTCATCTAGACGTAATCGTTTAATATTCTCAAAACCGTTTTGCATAAGACAATTTTTAACTTGTGAAGCAGTAAATGAGTTCTGACCTATTTTAGTGACATTTTGATTAGAGCTATAGGTAAAGGTTTGACAATAAGGAAGATGAAAAACTTCACTGATTGAAGTAGTGACTGTCAACGAGACACATAAAATCATTATAAAAAAAATACTTAATTTCAAAAAATTATTTATTTTCATCTTGTCACCATTTGTTAAAACAACACCTCATTAACCTCTGTGTTACTAACAAGTTCCCAAGATGATTTTATTTTTGTTATTATACTTAACGATAAAAAATTTTGAAAATCCATTGATTAAATAAAAATGTTTTTTATTATTTATTTTCTTGTTAAAATTAATGTTATAAATAACTATTTCAAAACATTATTATTTTTTATTTGCTTTATAGTGCAAAATTTAACAGATATGATTTAGCAAGATATCGTTACAATTTCATCTGTAGTCTATAATTAAGTTTTCTCTTATTTCATATCAGTATGCTAAATATATATAATAATTTTTAATAAAAAAATGATTTATATTAATATTACTTATACATTTTTTATTAAAAATAACAAAAATATTTTCCACATCAGTAATAGATATGATTCAAAATGCAATATTAAACGATAGAGCGATTATATTGCTTATTATTGCTCATTGATAACACATAGATTTATAATGGTGACTCATTGTTTTATATATTAAATAAGCATCGCAAAAATCGTATAACTTTCATTTCAAATCTGTTTTATTCTGAATCAGTTAAGATCATTCATACATCATAAAAGGAGCTGGCTTATGATAAAAGGAATAAATAATACCTCTTAGAAAGACTCCTAAATATAAGGGGTGTTAAACATTAGAGGATGATAAATATAATAATGGCGCCAGCTTATCTCTTTATAAGCATAAAAATGATAATATTTAATAGTTTTCCAGTTATACTACTAACGGGGTGTCATTGTGAAACAAGTTTAGGTTCAAGATGTTACCTTAAAAAATGAATACTCTATTATAAGTTTTTTTTACAAAAACTGTTAAAGATAATCTGAATTATATTATCTTAAAAACATTCATTTTAGTTATGCATAAGATAAAATTCTAAAACATTCTTAAATATTTATATAATAAAATGTATATTAGAATATTGTGTTTTTACTGAATAAATTTACTTTCAAAACACATCATTAAAAATAATTATTTCTTTGGTTATTGATACCTTATGAACTTATTATTATTTGTTTAGTTTACGTTATTATCCATTATTGCTCAGTAGAGCTGTTTAGATGATTTTGTTGGAAATATTTGCATAATTTCCTTGAATCCATAACCGGGATACATTCCTTCGCGCATAAATAAATTACGTAATGGTGAGAAACTATGTAACAAACCAAGCCCAACGCTTCGTATCATATGAACAGGTAACATGTGAGAAAGTAGAGCAGAGTTAAGTGTATGAACAGCTCCACTGCGGATTAATATATCTGGTTTGCGGCACTTGTTATAATGTGCAACAATCATTTCAGAGTTAGAATTGGATATTTTATTGGGTAAAATATCAATCAAAGTTTGGACATCACGGAATCCTAAATTCAATCCCTGTGCCCCAATAGGGGGGAAAACATGGGCGGCTTCACCCACTAAAATTGTTCGATTAGCAGCAAAATGATGAGAAAGAAGTCCAGAAAGCGGCCATGCTTGAATTGATGTTTCTAAACTTAGCTTTCCAAGCATTGATTGCATTTGGTTTTCGATCATTTTTGCAATTTCTTTTGGTTCTATATTCAATAATTCCTCAGCACGAGAAGGATGAACAACCCATACAAGACTAGATCTTCGGCCTGGTAGAGGAACCTGTGTAAATGGACCATGTTCTGTATGAAATTCAGTTGATGTATTTTGATGAGAAAACTCATGAGAAAAGTTTAGAACAAGTGCTTTTTGTGGATAATTCCACTGTTTGACACTTATGCCTGCTGTGGCACGTGTAAGAGAGTGACGCCCATCAGCTGCAACAACAAGTGGTGCTTGAATGACTCTACGATCAGCAAGCGTAATACATACATGGTCTTTTGTGTGATGAAACGATTTAGCTGCAGAAAAAAATCTTGTAATATTAGGTGTATGTGCAACAGCATCGACTAAAGCACTGTTCAATTTTACATTAGGTATATTATAGCCAAAAGCTTTTTCACCAATTTCAGCAGAAGAAAAATGCACCGTAGGAGCATGCACAATTCTAGAAGTTATATCTATAATTCTCATATAAGATAAAGCAGCAGCATGTTTTTGAATATTATTCCAAATATTGAGTTTTTGAAGCGTGCGTATTGCAGGCATCATAAGAGCAGTTGTCCGCAACTCATCTGTGTGAGCAGGGGGGCCAACAAGAAAAACAGAAAGCCCCTCATGTGCAAGACTCAGTGCGGCTAACATTCCGACAGGACCTGCACCAATAACAGCAATATCTTTATGTTCTTTCTTTTCAAATATCACAACAATTTGAACCTTTATCCATTGAAAAAATATTTTAATATTTCCAAATAATCACTCTCTTTTTATTATATGAACCTCTCCTATTATAGTATGTAATAAATAACGCGATATAAAAAAGTAACCTTTTTATGATTTTTTTTAAATGCTGAGTTATATCATCGGTAAGAAATGGCGTATTGATAGATGGTTGAAGACTTTAAAAACGAGGATAAGAAAACCTTGAAACGTAAACTAACAAAGAAAATCAAAACAAATGCAAACTTATTACGCCATAAAAAAGTAACAATGCCACAAGCAAAGGCTTTTTCTGTTCATTTACTAACAGCTTCGGGATCATTCTTAGCGTTTCTTTCTCTTATATCAGCCTCTCGAAAAGAATGGACAGCTATGTTCTGTTGGCTTGGGCTTGCACTTCTCGTTGATGGTATAGATGGACCAATTGCACGCAAACTTGATGTTAAATACGTTCTTCCAACATGGTCTGGAGAGCTGTTAGATAATATTATTGATTACGTGACTTATGTCTTAATTCCTGCCTTTGCACTCTATCAAAGTGGTTTTATGGGGGTAGGGTTATCATTTTCATTGAGTGCAATTATTGTTATTTCATCTGCTATTTATTATGCAGATACTCGTATGAAAACCAAAGAAAACTTTTTTAAAGGATTTCCTGTTGTTTGGAATATGATGATTTTTACGCTTTTTGTCGTAAGACCAGGAGAGTGGATTACTTTTATCATTATTGTTTTATCGGCGATTATATCTTTTTTGCCAATTTATTTTATCCATCCAGTAAGAGTACTTCGTTTACGTAGAATTAATTTTTCAATTTTTCTCTTATGGTGTTTTTTTGGTGTTTCTGCATTCTTTTATCAACTAGAGGCTCCCTATTGGGTTAAAATAGGAATTTCAGTAACAGGAATTTATATATATTGTATTGGCGCAATCATGCAAATATTTCCTCAGCTTGGGGCAAAAAATAAAAAAAACAATAAAATAGTTGTTTGAAGAAGGGTGTAAGATGCAAATTGATTTTGGAGCAGATGATGATATTTCTTTTACGAAAGAAGGGCGTGCCGGTATTATAAAGCTCACACGCCCTTCAGCATTAAACGCTCTTAATCAACGAATGGTTTCAGCTTTAAAAAAAGCTCTCATGACATGGGAAACAGATGATGATGTTTCTTGTGTCTTAATTGAAGGGGAGGGGCACGCTTTTTGTGCTGGTGGAGATGTTGTAGAAATCTATCATATGGGAAAAAGTGCCACTGCTTGTCAATATTTTAGTGATGAATATAGTTTAAATGCTTATATCAAACGTTTTTCAAAGCCCTACATTTCTTTCTTAAACGGTATTTGGATGGGAGGAGGGGTAGGTATTTCTCTCTATGGTTCGCATCGAATTGTTACAGAAAATACTGTTTTTGCTATGCCAGAAGGTGCAATTGGATTTTTTCCAGATGTAGGTGCAAGTTTTTTCTTACCATCTCTTCCTAATCATTTTGGCATCTATCTTGCATTAACGGGCGCACGCATAAAGTGGGGAGATTGCTTAAATTTAGGATTAGCAACACACGCTGTTGCTGAAATTGAATTCGATATGATTAGAAAAGCTGTTATTGAGCAAGGAGATCCTACTTTAGCTTTAAACGAGCGAGCAATTACAAAAGATTATGAAACGAGTCATGAAATACGTTGTATTATTAACACTTGTTTTAGTGCCCATACCTTAGAAGAATGTCTTGAGTTGCTACATAAAAAAGGTAATGAAGGTGTTCTATTTGCTAAAGAATGTTATGATATTTTACTATCACGTTCTCCGATAAGTTTAAAAGTTATCTGGAAACAAATGAAACAAAATTCATCTCGGACGTTGGAAGATTGTATGAAAATTGAAAACCGTATTGCACATCATATGATTAATTCACATGATTTTCATGAAGGTATACGTGCTATGTTAATCGATAAGGATAAAAAACCTCAATGGCAGCTAGATAAACTTTCAAATGTGACAGATGAAATGGTAGATTCTTACTTCCAACCTGTTGAGCAAGAGTTATTATTGTGAAAAATAATTCTCACAAACGGATTTCAAAAATCAATTTAATCTATAACTGTTATTTACGGTTTTTGGCACTTATTTGCTTAGCCCTAGGTATTTGTTATTGGATACGTCTTGTTGGTGTTTTTCCAGGTATTCTATGGCGTTTTGATCTTATGCCTTGGCAGTGGCAATTTGCATCAGCTATATTGGCTATTCTCTATCCTATTGCCTTAGTTGGACTTTGGATGCATTCACTATGGGGTATCATTGTGTGGTGTATTGCAGCATTGATTGAAGCAATAACAATATATTATTCCGATTTTATTTATCAGCCATTTGTACCATTATTTCATGGAATATTATTTTTAGTTTTTATAATACTACAAATTGTGATGATTTTTTTTAAAAGAGTAAAAAATAAAAAAACATCGTGATTGAAATTTTCGAGCCAAGATAACAGGATCAATTTTCAATCTTACTTAACTTAAAAGGTCATAAGGTCATAAAGTTTTTCAAAGTAGCTCACCACAGTTTTCCAACATACGTTCCTCAAAGCGCTAATGCTAGATATACTCTTTCCGTTTCCGTAAAGTTCCATAATATATATTATGCGATAATAGGATGCAGAAAAACAAAGCAACCCCTATTTTAAAACATAAATCATGTTTATAATCGTACATTCACTTTTAAAACTAAATTATAGAAATGGCGATAATAATTGAACAGCACACCAAAACATTTGGTCTTTGAGGAATATCCTTAAAGACCAAAATAGTTGTAATGAAATTACACCGTATAAATAATAAAAATTACTGTACTATTTTACAACGTTTAATACGTGCAAGATCACTCAAAACAGCATTACGATTATTTAACGCTGAAATTTCATTACTTTCACTGGATTTAGGATCTATAAAAAACAAAGCAGGAAAAAATACAACACTTGTTGCTGCTAAAGCCACGTTTTTATTTCTTGCTTTAGAACGCTCTGCAATTGTATCATTAATCTGACGTTTATTAGCAAAAAACTCCCGTTGAATATCGGCACAACTCATTGATCCGTCATGTATTGTTGTCGTTGAAATGTTTTTTTCTAAACGCCCTCCACATGCTGTCAAGGAAACCGCTAAAACCACAATACATAGACCCCGCTTAAAATTCTTATACATAAAAGCCTCATTTTCTACATAAAAAAGAACTAAATATGTCAAAACTGAAATAAAATAAAGGATAAATTTAAAAGTATTTTATTTAACTTAAAATATTGCGCATAATAAGCTTACGTATCTGTTTGAAAAGTAAGACCTTGATATGCAGGTTTTACATAGGATGGAACATAATTTACAACCTTGTTGTAATCCAGCGATCTGTCCATATGTGTAAGTATTGCTTGTTTTGGCTTTAAATATTCTATCCATTGTAATGCTTGATCAACAGAGAAATGACTCGGATGAGGTTTAAATTGAAGAGCTTCAATGATGAGAACATCCAAATCCATTAATTTGGATAAAGTTTTTTCAGGAAATTCACTAACATCCGTACAATAGGCAACATTCCTAATCCGAAAACCTAAGGAATGAATGTTTCCATGGTGTTGTAAATGTGTATTGACGCTTATTGCTCCGCCCTGCCCCTGAATAATAAATTGGCTATCTTCATTGATAAGATGCTCTTTTAAAATGGGAGAATAAGATGAATCTTTTGGTGTTTGAAAACAATATCCGAAAGCACTTTTGAGATGCTCTAGTGTAAATCTGTCGGCATAGATATCTATTAAACATTTTTGTGCAAGTGCATAGCTGCGTAAATCATCAATACCGTGGATATGGTCTGCATGAGAATGTGTGTAAAGAGCAGCATCAAGATGGCTTACATGCGCATCAATCATTTGTGAGCGAAAATCTGGACCTGTATCAATAACGATCGTTGTTTTGTCTCCTGAAAGTTTAATACGTTCAACTAATAAAGAACTTCTGTAGCGTTTATTTTTAGGGTTATTCGGATCACATGTTCCCCAATCACCATTGGGTCGTGGTACTCCTGGAGAAGGACCACAACCTAATATTGTAAATCGGTATTGATCACACATATCTTTTGCCTTATTTCATTTTACTAAATAAACGAAAAGCATTACGCGTTGTTATTTGAGCTGTTTCTTCAATGCTTAAGCCAATTGTTTCAGCCAAAACAGCTGCTGTATAGCATACAAAAGATGGTTCATTTGTTTTTCCCCTATGGGGAATAGGTGCTAAGAATGGAGCATCTGTTTCTACTAACAAATGCTCATGGGGCACAATTTTTGCTATTTCACGGATTTCAAGTGCATTTTTAAAAGTAAGAATACCTGAAAAAGAAATATATCCACCAAGTTCAATTCCAGCACGAGCAAGTTGCATTCCAGACGAATAACAATGAAGGATAAAAGGAAAAGCTCCTTCTTTTATCTGTTCACGTAATATTTTCTCCATATCGATATCGGCATTGCGTGAATGTATAACAAGAGGAAGCTGTGTTTCTCGAGAAGCAATGATATGTTCTTGAAAAACTTTCTTTTGCTCTTCTGGTGTAGAATAATCATAATGGTAATCAAGCCCCCCTTCCCCAAACGCAACAATTTTAGGGTGATTCGAGAGCTGTACAAGCTCTTCCGCTGTAATATTTTGTTCTTCATGCGCATGATTGGGGTGTGTTCCAACGGAACAAAAGACTTGATCATAGCTTTGTGCAATGGCTAACAGCTTATCTAACTTATGAACATGGGTTGAAATTGTTATCATACGTTTAACGTCAGCATCTAAAGCCCGTTGGATAACATTATCCAAATCTTGTGAAAAATCTTCAAAATCAAGATGACAATGTGTATCAATCAACATGAGGAGTGTCTTCTTTCTTCAAGATATAACGAGGAAAAATTGGTTCTGGTGGTGGAAGATCAAGCCCTTCTTGAATTTCTGAATGACTTATATGATACAATAACCGATCATTTTCAGCAACCGCAAGGCTATCAAGAAGTTTCGCTGCTGATTGGGGTATGAAAGGCAAAAGCATAATTCCTATTCTCCGCAAGATTTCTACAGTTACATAAAGAACTGTAGAAAATCTCTCTCGATCATTTTTACGTAAACTCCAAGGTTGTTCGTTGGCAAAATAGCGATTGGCATCTGCTACAATTGAAAAAATAGCTGAAAGTGCTAAATGCATACTATAAGAAGACATAGCTTGGTGTACAGTTTCAAGCACTTGAAGAGATTGTTCTAAAAGTTGTTTATCTTGAGCTAAAAATGAAGTTGGTCTAGGGACTTTTGCATCACAATTTTTGGCAATCATAGACAAGGAGCGCTGTGCTAAATTACCAAGATCATTAGCAAGATCAGCATTAATACGGTTTACAAGGCTTTCATGGCTATAACTACCATCTTGTCCAAATGGTACTTCACGGAGAAGAAAATAACGGACCTGATCAAGACCATAGTGATCAACCATTTCAAAAGGATCAACGACATTTCCAACAGATTTTGACATTTTTGCACCACGATTAAGTAAAAAACCATGTGCGAAAATATTTTTAGGCAATTCAATTCCAGCAGACATTAAAAATGCCGGCCAATAGACTGCATGAAAACGAATAATATCCTTACCAATAATATGCGTATTTGCAGGCCAAAAATCACGTTTTTTTGAATTTTCATTGAAAAAACCAATTGCTGATAGATAATTTGTAAGCGCATCAACCCAAACATACATCACGTGCTTTGGATTCTCTGGAACAGTAATTCCCCAATTAAAACTTGCGCGTGAAATAGAGATATCTTTTAAACCTGATTTGATAAAACTTATAATTTCATTACGCCGCTCAAATGGAGCAATAAAATTAGGATGTTTTTCATAATATTCAAGAAGAGGCTTTTCATAATGAGAAAGTCTAAAAAAATAACTTTCTTCTTCATTCCATTCAACTGGAGAGCCTAATTCCTTCTCTCGACGGATATTGTCTGGTCCAATTTCCGTATCTTTTTCTTCATAATAGGCTTCTTGGCGAACCGAATACCACCCCGTATAACGACCGAGATAAATATCGCCATTTGCTTCCATCTTTTTCCAAATTTCCTGACAAGCTTGATAATGGCGTTCTTCTGTCGTACGGATAAAATCATCGTTAGAACAATTTAATACTGCAAGCATTTTTTGAAACACAGCACTATTACGATCTGCAAGTTGCTGAGGCGTCATGCCTAATGCTGCTGCGGTTTGTTGCATCTTTAGACCATGCTCATCTGTACCAGAAAGAAAAAATACATTTTTTCCGTTTAACCGTTGAAAGCGGGCTAAAACATCGCTTGCAATTGCACTATAGGCATGTCCAATATGTGGAGCACCATTAGGATAAAAAATGGGAGTCGTTATGTAATATGTGTCACGCATGTCATACTCGTTTTAAAACGCCATCAATAAAAGATATAATGACATAACGTCTGTTCATCATATTGTCACGGAAAAACTAATCCTCATGAATAATCTTATGAACTTTAAAAAGTAAGTTAATAACAAACTGCTTTTTATCGAGATTAAACAGTTGTATTTCCTCTATTTCTTGATGAATCTCCTGCCATTTTTCTGCATATTTTTTTGAGAGAAACAAGTCTCCCTTTTCAACAAGCATGATAGCTTTTGTTTGAATTTTATTAAGAATTTCATCACAAAACTGTTGAAATTGGAATGTAGAAGAAACAGATGAAAGGGTTTGTGCAAGAGTATGTACAATCGTTGCGTTACAAATAGGTTTCTCTAGGAGAGCATCAATTGTTTTAATAATTTCAAGACCGCCATGGAAAATAAGTAAAGCAGCTTTTCGAGGACTTCCTTTAGATTTTTTAATAATCATTTCAATTGTTTTCTTATCAGGTAAATCCTGAGGAGTGAAAATGTGTGTAATAACTTTTTCCATTTCATCGTTATTCAATGGACGAAAAGAAATTTTTTGACACCGTGAATGGATTGTTGGAAGCAATTTTCCTGAAGAATGGGCGATAATAACAAATAACGTTTTTTTAGGTGGTTCTTCAAGTATTTTGAGAATTGCATTTGCTGCATTTCTATTCATATCATCTGCAGAATCAACAATAACAATACGCCATCCATTATCTTGCGATGTTCGGCTTAAAAAATGCATAATATCACGAATATCGTCAACGAGTATTCCGGTTTTAAACTTTTGCGTTTTTACATCAAATCGGCGTGAAATATACAAAAGACCAGGGTGACTTCCTTGTGTAATTTGGCGCCATGGAGTAGAATAAGGATCGGGTTTCAAGAAAGCACTTTGTTGAGAACTTAAAATGTTCCAAGCAAGATGAAAGGCTAATGTAGCTTTTCCGATCCCATATTCTCCTTCAAATAATAATGCATGATGCAAACGCTCTTCTTTAAGCATTTGTGTCAAAAAATGACGAACATCCTCATGACCAAAGACAACATCATTCTGGGATGGTGATAAAATTGTATCAATATCATCATATTGGCGTAAGATATTTACATTACTCATGAAAGCTTATCCAACAATACCTGATGACAAATATTTTTTATTTGATGTGAAACGGCTTCCACTGAGCTAGTGGCATCAATGACTCGAAATCTATGGGGTTCCTGTTTGGCCAATTGAAGAAAAGCTTGACGCCTTTGTTCTTGAATTTCCAACTGATCTTTTTCAAAATAATCAATTTCTTCTGTTCTTTTTCTTCGTAAATTTGCACGCTTCATACCACAGATTGCTGGCATATCTAATAAAAATGTTAAATGAGGCAAGACACCATTGAGCGCAATACATTCTAAAACATAAAGAAGAGAAGAGCTGACTGTATCATTGAGTCCTTGATAAACGCGTGTAGAATCAATAAAGCGGTCACATAAAACGATTTTACCTTTTTGCAAAGAAGGCACGATAACCTCGGTCACATGATCGACACGTGCGGCTGTAAATAAAACAGCTTCAATCAACGGTCCATACTGTTGCGCCTGCCCCGACAACAAAATATGTCGGATTGCTTCTGCTCCTGGCGTTCCTCCTGGCTCTCGTGTTGTGACAACATCATAACCTTGGTGAGAGAGAGACTCAGCAAGTAAAGAAATCTGCACCGTTTTTCCTACCCCATCCCCTCCTTCAAATGTAATAAAATAACCTGACACGTATGACCTTAACCTTATTAGTACGTAACTACAAATATTTCCGTAACCATCCAATTGTTATTTCATAGAATGCATTTTTTACTTTTGCAAAGAAACTTCCTTCCTGAACATTCATTTCGGCAAAGACTGGTTTTTCCAGGATAACCTTTTTATCTTCTAAAATTTGAATAACGCCAACTGATTTCCCAGACACGATGGGAGCTTTCAATGGACCATGATATTTAATTTTTGCTTTAACATTTACTTTTTTTTCATTAGAAAGCATAAAACTTATTGGTTTTTTCACAATGAGTGGAACAAAATTTTGCTTACCACCATAAACAGAAGCACGACCAACCGTTTCTTCTTTTGTGAAAATCGTTTTGAGATCAAATGCCGTCATTCCCCATTGAAGAATGCGTTCTATTTCTTTTGTATATTTTTTACCATCTTGCAAACCATTGATTGCTAAAAAAAGACGTCGATGATTTTTAGAAATGGTGGAAACCATTGAAAAACCTTCTTTTTCACTGTAGCCAAAACCAAATCCTTCTACACCAATTTCCTTAGAAACAAGAGGGTTTTTATTACGTTGAAAAATATTATTCCACGTAAAATGAGGCTCACGATAAAGTGCATAATAATCCGGATATTCCTGAACAATATGACGTGCTAATATAATCATATCACGCACGGTTACAAACTGTCCC
The DNA here is from genome assembly GCF_028618595.1 of Bartonella sp. AU18XJBT. Taxonomy (GTDB): domain Bacteria; phylum Pseudomonadota; class Alphaproteobacteria; order Rhizobiales; family Rhizobiaceae; genus Bartonella. Next base: position 17,345 of record NZ_JAQITE010000003.1, read on the forward strand.
TCTTCGGGTAGCCCTGTTGCATTAACAAAATGACTCTGAGATAATCCGATTATTTTTGCGCGCTGATTCATCAGTCTTGCAAAATGAGCCTCATCTCCTGATATTCCTTCAGCAAGAATTATAGCAGCATCATTTCCATTCACAATAATTAATCCACGTAAAAGATCAGAAACACTGACTTCTGTCTTTATCTTTGCAAACATAGTGGTTGTACCGGAAGGTGCTCCACCTTTGCGCCAAGCATTTTCACTGACCTTGAATTTCTGCGTACTCTTTAATAATCCCTCCTTTAAGTGATGAAATACGACTTCTGCTGTCATCAATTTTGCTAATGAAGCAGGAAAAAAAGGAATGTCACTTTGTTTTTCATAAAGTATTGTCCCTGTATCATCATCAAGTAACAACAATTGTGATGCAGAAATTTGAAAAGCTTCTGCTCTCCCCCACGTGTCAAATGCCAACATCCCCCATAAAGTCAATAAGATCCTTAATGTTATATACATAGCTGCTCCTCCCATCCCAAAGATCAACATAAAGAATCTTATATAGGAAAAAACTTTTTTATTTCCGCAAATTGAGGAATTATTGATAATCAAGAAAAGATTTTATTTTTATTATGATGCACTTTTTACCTTCCACCTAGGTTAAGTTTAATATTTTAAATTATGAGAGACAAAAAGATTTTTCATTTGTTGTTTTATATTGGTAGTAGATTGATTTATTATCATAAATTATAATATTCCATGTCTGATTCAAAATACTGAAGATTATTTCGTTATATTTCTTCTCATATTGAATTCAATCAAATCGCTTGCTTACGCGTGTCATAAGGAGGATTCGTATATGGATAAAATTTATTAAAAAAAGAGAGTAAAAATACTTCTTATCAACCTCTCAAGTGTTAAGAATTATCGCACAAAATATGGGAGGCTTGCAAAGCGTATGATGGTGTCGGTTTATATCTTCATGAGTGTAACGATAGTGATGTCAAAGACGTTACAGTCATACCACTCACAGGGCGCTATCGTAAATAGGCTTGTAGTGTGTTGAAGTATGTTTCTTTTAAATAAGTACGTGAATTAGCAATGTAAGTGTATTTTGTTTGAGAGGATCTGTTTTTCGTGAAGGGACTTACTCCATTAAAGAACATGATAAACAAAAGCATGAGGGCACGCATAATCTCTTCATCAGATATTACCGTGGATACTTCAGAAAGATGCAAAGACGAATCAAAAGAAAATATTTTTCTACTTGTTAAGTTTTTTATTCCTCTCAAATTGATTGTACAGTTTTTTGGGATATTACATAAAAGACCGATACAATAATCTACCCTCGCCTAGCAAAAGCTATTACAGCAGAAAAGTCGCGTTTTAAGACGAAAAACCTACACTGAATCCGTAAGTTCTTATCTTTTTTTCTAGAAAATTGTATAGATAAAAAATCAACACATTTTTTCTTAAAACAGTTGTAGCCAATTGACCTTTGTTTTTTTGTTTAGCTTATTTATAGAAGCAACTTGATCGAATGGTATCGGCTTAACAACCATGATAGGACCAATTTCTGGCAATTTAACTGCAACAGTTTTATTACGTTGTTCCTGTTCAACAGCAGTTACTTTAGCTAATTCTTCTTTGTTTCCTGTATTGCGCTGATCTTTTAACAAAACAGTTTCTCTTTTTTTCGAAATATTTTCCGACGCTAATGAATATGGGGCAGCATTTCCAGGAGTATAAGAGGCCATTAAATATGCACCATCGTAGTAGCCAACGGGTGCTTCAGCAATATATTCTACTTTAACATCGGCGACTCCCCTATCTACATACCCCAGTATTGCCGCAGCTTGCCTTGATAAATCAATGATTCTGTCTTTCATAAAAGGTCCGCGATCATTCACTCTAACAATGATTGAAGATCCATTTTTCAAATTAGTAACACGAGCATAACTGGGTAAAGGCATTGTAGGATGAGCAGCAGTCAAAAGATTCATGTCATAAATTTCACCGTTGGCAGTTAAACGTCCATGAAAATCTGAACCATACCATGATGCTTCGCCAACACGTTTATAAGTTGGATCACTTTGAGGATAATACCACTTTCCTTTTATTTGATAAGGTTTACCAACAATAGCTCGTCCACGCTTTTTTTCATCCGATTGATTCTTCTTATTGGATACTTGTTGAGGTAGTACAGAAGTGTTTACGTTAATTGGTTTATTATGATAGGAATCTTTTATTGAAAAATTCATAGTTTGGCTTGCGCAACAAGATACCAGTGACTGAGAAATAACGATCATAGAAAACAATTGAAGTGTTGGTTTAATCATAAAAGTAAAATTCTTTTTTCTATTTGAAGGCATCTATTCAGTCCACTTATTTCTGTTAAGTATTACTGTAAAAACCACGTCACGCTTTTTGTACGCGACGGAAGAATTTACGTTTTTTAATGATTCCCCTCACGCATATACCACTCTTGAATTGTCCCCTCTTATCAAGAAATTAACACATTGTTAACCATTTTGTGATTTTCGTGAGAAATAAATGTACGATACTCGATGTTGAAAAGAATAAAAATTAAATAAATCAATGTCTTATAGAAGAGTCATTTCATAATATTAAAGTGTGAATAAGTGGTGATTTGAGCAACTTGTTTTGCGAATCATGTAATGCAGTGGGTATTAAAAAATCAACCTACGGATTGAGAAAATTAGCAATCACATGTGCTGCCAATGCAGGTACAACACGTATCGTGAGCTTAAAGCTCTTTTTTGTTGGACAAGAGACAACTAGCATCGCTCTATTCCAAAAAAGCTGATAGAAAATGGCTGGCTATAGAATCAAGAAAAACAAAAAGAATCACAACAAGAAAGATTCTTAAATTTTTGTATAGTCTATTGATATTATTTAAATTTGGTGAGCGCGCAGGGATTCGAACCCTGGACCTACTGATTAAAAGTCAGTTGCTCTACCAGCTGAGCTACGCGCTCTCACACAAGTTATCTAGTTTGTAGACTATCTAATTTGCAGAAAGTGAAGGGAACATACGGTTGACTTTCCATTTGGTCAACACCTTTTGGAGAAAAATATTATTATTTTCTTCAGTTATCAATAATTTTCCGTTTTTGTCCCTTTTTTTATCATTGTATAGGTACTCTTTGTCTGCTTTTTGAAATTTCGATAAAAAAATTTCACTGTAAAATATTGCATAGACTCGAAGCATTAAAATTATAAGAAATCGCCCCCTTCCCCTCACATGGGTTTCTGAGCATAATGGATAGAGAAAAAAATACCTTTTACTATAATATTATTTTTGTATCTTTATATTTTAGTTTTCAAATATGAATACAGCTTTATAAGACAACATATTGATTTATAATAACTTATCATTTTCTTACTTGAGTGAGAAATCTCAAATACTCTAAGCTTTTCTCGTTTCAAATCTTTTTTATATTGAAACAACAAAAAGCATTTTCTTGACCAATACAAGTGAGGGAATAAAAATACCTTTTATGTCTCCTTTTAAGAACCAAAAATTATTGTAACATTAGGGGGCAGGAAAATAGTATATAGCGTTGGCACATTAGACCTGAAAATGGGACAATGAGAAACAATGGCATTTTGAGAAGCAAGCCGGCACCATCATTATATTTTCCAGCCCCCAATGTTGCGACAGCCCTTGGCACTTAAGACGATTCATAAGAGCCATTTTTAGTCCTTTCTTATACAAATTTGATCCACAGATTCATCTCGCTTTTGACGTGCAAGGAAATGATTTTGATTGATTCAAGATAAACAGACTTGAAATGAGAGAATCTTACGTTATTCGAGACACTCATTCAATATACAAAACAGTAAATTATCATTATAAATCAATATATTGTATAAGGTATGATGTTTATTTATGCATAATAAATATATAACAAAAGCTAATTTTTCCGATAGAATAAAGTAAACATGAAGCAAAAATTTAGTCTCATTGAAAATATCTCGAATGATTATAAATTATGCTCACGATTATAGCTGTAGATAATTTTACTAAGAAAAACGCAGAAATAATATGAAATGCGCAAAATGATTTTAAATATCCATAGAGTATTCTAAATATATAGAATGCCTATCCTTCCTGCTATTGATAAATTGCCTTCTAATTAACTTTTTTATATCAGAAATTACAAAATACGTAGATATATTTTAGAGGAAAAGGATAACACTGGTCATAAAATTTAGTGTTGGATAATTCAGCCAGAGCTATAAAGTATTTTTATACATTATTTAATATTAATGTATCTATATAGTATATAAATAATAATTTAAATATATCTATAAATAAACAGATTTCTTCATTAACTGATAAGATAAAAAATAAAGAAAATAAATTTGATTTGGCGAGAAAAAATTGTAAAAGTGTTATATATACATGTATTTTTATTTTAATCCTTTTTATTGTTTTGATTGGAATATTGAATGCTAACATGTAAACAATATGAGCTACTCTTGTTTATTCATAACCATATAAAAGAAACTGGTGTTCCTCCTTCTTTTGAAGAAATGAAAAATGCATTAGAACTTTCTTCAAAGTCTGGTATTCATAAGCTCATTATAGCCTTAGAACAACGAGGTTTTATACGTCGTTTGCCCAATCGCGCTCGTGCAGTGGAAGTGATTCGACTCCCTGAGAAAATAACATTTAGCCTTTCTTTAGCACGTAAAATTTCTCCTAGTATAATAGAAAGAAATAAAAGGGAAATATCAAAAAGCTTGAGTAACCTTGATAACTTGGATGAAGAAGAAAAAAAAAATATCACCATTCCTATTATGGGACGTATTTCTGCGAGCGTGCCTGCCTCTGCTATACTGCAACAAATAAACACCCTTTCTCTTCCACAAGATATGGTTAATATAGGTGAGCACTACGCATTAGAAGTTAAAGATGATTCTATGATGGAGGCTGGTATCCTTGATAAAGATACGATCATTGTGAAACGTCAAAATACAGCAATAACAGGTGAAATTATTGTTGCGTTTATTGATAAAAAAGAAGCTACATTAAAACGTTATCGACGCAAAGGAGCTTCTATTGCATTAGAAGCCGCAAATCCTCATTATGAAGTACGAACATACGAATCCGAGCGTATAGAAATACAAGGAAAACTTACCGGACTTATTCGCAAATATTAAAAAATAAACCTTATAGTACGCGATAAATATCGCAATAAGAATCTGTTGAGTATTTTTATTGTGCCACACGCAATTGACTTCCTCTCTACAGCCAAAGGATGCTCCCAATTCGGTTCATAAAAAATCCAGATCCTTATAGAGCAGGTTTCACTTTCCCTTCCCTCTCCATATCCTTTACTTACACAAAGCGTAACAAGTAAGCTTTAAAATATTCACCACGTTCTTTATAAAATAACTTGAATGCTTTGAAGGAAGCAACCTTATATCATCGTCCTCAAAGACTGAATTTTACGATATAATAAGACACAATTGTATGCATGCATATAAACACATAAAATTTTGTAGAAAAAAATCAAATAACTTTGTAACAGATTGTATGGCATAGGTATAAAAATAAAGAATATTATTTTTAAGTTAATAAAAATGTAACTCAATCTTTCATAGTAATGTAGGATCATCATGGTAGCACCTCGTATTAGTTTTGTCTCCCTCGGATGCCCAAAGGCACTCGTAGATTCTGAGCGAATTATTACAAGCCTTCGCTCTGAAGGGTATGAAATTTCACGTCAACATCAAGGAGCTGATGTCGTTATTGTAAATACCTGTGGTTTTCTTGACTCGGCAAGGAGAGAATCATTAGCCAATATTGATGAAGCTCTCAAAAAAAATGGAAAAGTTATTGTAACAGGGTGTCTTGGTGCTGATCCTGATGTCATTCGCCAAACATATCCTAATGTATTGGCTATTACAGGACCACAAGCTTATGAAAGTGTTATAGAAGCTGTTCATACAGCAATTCCTCCTGTTCATGATCCTTTTCTTGATTTAGTTCCTCCCCAAGGTATTCGTTTAACTCCTCGCCATTACGCCTACTTAAAGATTTCTGAAGGATGCTCTAACCGGTGTAGTTTTTGTATCATCCCTACTCTGCGTGGTGATCTCACTTCACGTCCCATCAGCGATGTTCTTCGTGAAGCTGAAAAACTCGTGCAAGCGGGTGTAAAAGAACTTTTGGTTATTTCACAAGATACGAGTGCTTATGGTATTGATCTTAAATATCTCGAAAATTCTTGGAAAGATCGTACAATCAAAACGAAATTCTTTGATCTTTGTCGCGAATTAGGTGATATGGGTATTTGGGTACGTATGCATTACGTTTATCCTTATCCTCATGTTGATGAAGTTATTGAACTTATGGCTGCCAAAAAAATTCTTCCTTATCTGGATATCCCTTTTCAGCATGCATCACCAGTTGTTTTGCGTCACATGATGCGTCCCGCACTTATGGAAAAAACAAACCGTAGAATTGAAAAATGGCGAAAAATATGTCCAGATCTTGCTTTGCGATCAACATTTATTGTTGGTTTTCCTGGTGAAACGAATGAAGATTTTAATATACTCCTAGAATGGCTAGAAGAAGCAAAAATTGAACGCGCTGGGTGCTTTAAATATGAAGAAGTAAAAGGAGCTGCAGCAAATGATTTGGGATTAGAAAATGTTCCTAAAGAGGTGAAAGAAAACCGCTGGCATCGTTTTATGGCAAAACAACAACAAATTTCTACACATCTTTTAAAGAAAAAAATTGGAAAAAGACTCCAAGTGCTTATCGATGAAAGTCAAGGAAAAGTTGCCAAAGGACGTAGTCAGTACGATGCTCCAGAAATAGATGGTGTTGTCCATATATCATCACGACGCCCATTGCGTGTTGGTGAATTTGTCACCGTTAAAATCGAAAAGTCGGACGCCTATGATCTTTATGGTGTAGCAGTTTGAAAATTTAACTTCTTCTCTGTCCTCAATGATGAAGATTTCTATCAGCATTGGTTTATAAAAATATCGGCTACTCACAATCGAACTTGATCCCTTATGTAACTCATTTCATGAGAATTTACGAGCAATCCTTACCCTGAATGTTTTCTATACATTCCTAAAATATCAAGCGGTTACATATTCTCTTAGTTTAATGCCTTAAATGACGGTGATGGTGGTGCAACAGAATAAAATAAAATCCACAAGGTTAACCATTTTTACTTAACAAAAGAGCAAATCGACAACCATACTATTTTCCCATTTTTCATATTGCGACAGTCATTGGTTAGTGAAAGAAAACTTTTTTCAAGAGTGTTTGATGCATACAAGGATTTCTTTTGTGATATGCAGGCAGATGTGTTTTATGGATGCAATATAAGAAAATTTGAAACAAAACAATTTTGCGGTATTTAAATTAAAAAACAATAAATTATCATTATAAATAAGTATCTTATCTTAAACTCTTTGAGTTTATTTTTAAATATTATCTAATTTTTATTAACACGTTTTAAAATCAAAGAATCTCTTATCAAGCAAATGACTTGGGCGTATATTTGTTAAAGCGCGAATCATCGTATCTTTACGTCCTGGCATTTGTCTTTCGATATTTTTCAGCATTTCTTTCATTGCATTACGTTGTAAACCATCTTGACTACCGCAAAGATTACAAGGAATAATTGGAAATTGCATTGCTTGGGAAAATTTTTCCATATCTTCCTCAGCAGCATAAACAAGAGGACGTAATACAAAAAGATCTCCTTCATCATTTTTAAGTTTTCCAGGCATGGCAGCTAATCTGCCACCGTGAAACAAGTTCATAAAAAATGTTTCTAAAACATCATCACGATGATGACCTAAAACTAATGCAGAGCATCCCTCTTCACGTGCAATACGATAGAGATTACCACGTCGTAATCGAGAACAAAGTGAACAATATGTCTGCGACTCTGCCAATTTATCTGTAACAATGGAATAAGTATCTTGATATTCAATACGATATGGAATTTTATAAGAACTTAAAAAGTCTGGAAGAATATGCTTAGGGAATCCTGGTTGCCCTTGATCAAGATTACAGGCAAGAATTTCAACGGATAAAAGACCTCGCCACTTTAAGTCTAAAAGAAGCGCTAATAAACCATAAGAGTCTTTTCCACCCGATAAAGCAACAAGCCATTTTTTTCCTGTAGAGAGCATAGAAAAATCATCCAAAGCTTGTCGCACATGACGTAAAAGTCGTTTGCGCAATTTATTAAATTCTACGCTTGAAGGAGCAACACGAAACATTGAATGACAATTATCTGCTTCGCTTATTAAAGGATCATCTCTCCCTTCGTTTTTTTCTATTGCCTGATATTCAATGGAAGCATCATTCATAATACCATATCCTGCATAAGTAACAGCGCGTCTTGCAAAGATAAAAACAAATAGTAAAGCAAGCTTACATTTATGTTTTTTGAATTTATAAATTAGATACACAAAAAAGAAATGGAACTATACAAGTTTATGACTATAAAATATAGTAATAAACTTAATATAGAACCATTCACAAAAAGCATTTATTAACTTCAAAGATTGTAAAAATAACACAATATTTTGAAGTTATAATGATAGAAAAGAGAAACAATTTCTCTTACAGAAAAATTATCGAGAATAAAATTCAACAACCAAATTAGGTTCCATTTGCACAGCATAGGGAACATCTGCAAAAGCAGGAATACGTGTAAAGGTTGCTTTCATCTGTTTATGATCTGCTTCAATATAGTCAGGGACATCACGTTCTGCCAATTGCACGGATTCTAAAACTAAAACAAGTTGTTTTGATTTTTCCCGAACCTCAATAACATCACCTGGTTTACAACGATAAGATTGAATATTTGTGCGCCGCCCATTTACATTAACATGACCGTGATTGATAAATTGGCGAGAAGCGAAAATCGTAGGTACGAATTTTGCACGATAAACAACGGCATCTAAACGGGATTCTAACAAACCGATAAGATTTTCACCAGTATCGCCCCGTCGACGAGCAGCCTCTTCATAGGTTTTATGAAATTGTTTTTCTGAGATATCTCCATAAAACCCTTTCAATTTCTGTTTAGCGCGCAACTGCACCCCATAGTCAGAAAGTTTTCCTTTACGGCGTTGTCCATGCTGACCTGGACCATAATCACGACGATTAACAGGAGATTTTGGACGACCCCAAATATTTTCCCCCATACGACGGTCAATTTTATACTTTGTTGTTTCGCGTTTACTCATCGCATTTCCTTATAAAATAAAACACGAGATCTTAAGATCCCAAGGAAACGCGCCCTCCTCTGCCTTTAAATACTAAAGACTGACAGAATACCTTAACATATCAACATGCAAAGTTATCCACGGGACACGTCAATTAATGCTATTTTCTTAAAAAAACAGCTAGATCATCATTATTGATCTCGTAATCCAAAGTCAACTCCTTTCATGAGTTTTAAGCCAAATCCTTTAAACAAATTTTCCGTTAAAGAAGTGATATTTTTCGATGTCAACAACGCAAAATCTTGATATTTCTTTATATATTGATGCTGTATTTTTCCTGATAATGGTAATAATGATCTGATATGCTTGGCGATGGCTTTCGCTGGATCAATCCACTCAACGGACCATAAAGCATGTTTACGAAAGAAGTTAATCAAAAAAGGATAATGTGTGCAGGCTAAAACAATAACATCAGTATATTGTCCATTTTTTTCCACAAAACATGGCAGGATTTCTTTTTTTAACTCTTCTGCATCGATAGATTTTCCCCGTAAAAAATCTTCAGCAAATCCAGCCAGCTTTTTACTTCCCACAAGCTGAACATGACACTGTCCAGCAAAAGAGTTAATTAATTCGTTTGTATAGGCACGTTTAACTGTTCCAGGAGTAGCTAATACGGAAATAAAACCAGATTTTGTTTGTTCAGCAGCTGATTTAATTGCAGGAACTGTTCCGACAAAAGGGACATGAGGAAAATTCTGTCGTAAATCTTCCATCATCAGTGTAGAAACGGTGTTGCAAGCAATCACACATAAGGTTGGATTGTAGCATGTTAAAAGATTTGTAAAAATCTTCAAAATGCGCTCTTTCAAAATATTTTCTTTCCAATTTCCATAAGGAAATCCTGCATCATCAGCAACATAGATAAATTGCATTTCAGGGATAAGAATACGCGCTTCCCTGAACACTGTTAAACCACCAATACCGCTATCAAAAAAAAGAACAGGTCGTTCATCCATTAGTTTTCACACTTATTTTTATTTTTTTTACGATCACGTTCTTCAGGTGCTCTACTCCCCCGTGGATATTGTGGCGAAAAATGATCCAAAGAAGATATAATGCCTCGCAATAAACGAACCTCAGGTTCACTAAAGTTAGCGCGCGTAAAAACAGAGCGCAAATTTGCAAGCATGACTTCTTTGCGCTCAAGGGGTCTAAAATACCCACGAATATTCAAAGCCTCTTCTAACTGAGATAAAAAACCATGTAATACTGTTTTATTTGCAGGTTCCATCTCTGCAGCACGAAATGCCGTATCGCTGACATTCTCTAGACCTGTTTTCATCCATTCGTAAGACATTAAAAGAACCGCTTGCGCAATATTAAGCGACGCAAAAGCAGGATTAACTGGAAAAGTAATAATTTCATCAACAAGGCTGATTTCATCATTTTCTAATCCCCATCTCTCTCTTCCAAAGACAATACCTGTCTTATGTCCAATACTTTCACGCTGACGTAATACGCTTGCTGCTTCAACAGCACTTTTTACAGTTTTAAATCCACATCTTTCACGTGCTGTTGTGGCAAAAACATAGTGTAAATCTGCAATTGAATCACGCAATGTATTAAAAATCACAGTGTTGTTAATGACATGATCAGCTTTACTTGCAGCAGCTCTAGCTTTTTCATTTGGAAATATTTCTCGAGGTTTGATTAACCGAAGCTTAGAAAGCCCAAAATTCGCCATTGCCCTTGCGACCATACCAATGTTTTCAGGAAGCTGTGGTTCAACTAAAATAATAATGGGACCATTTGTTAAATTTTCACGATTCTTATTCGTTCCAGCCATCAATCTTACCTAGTTTCACTTAAACTATCTCCATCTCCACTATTTTTACGAAACCTTCTTCACAGTATTCTAATGCTGTTTAATAATAAATTATAGATAATCTATCTTTTCTCTCAAAGATAATAAATTTTAAAAGCCATTAAAGTGAACAATGGAATTTATAACAATTTATATAAGATATCGTGGCGTTTTTTACACCAATTTTATCTTTTTAATAGGGAATAGTCCCTACAAATCGTAATCTCAGTTGAATTATGAAATCATAAATCCTAAAAAGAGATATGCACTTTATTCCCAAACTTTTTCCTGCAAAGCTTATCCGTCGTTATAAACGTTTCCTTGCGGATGTTCAACAAGATGATCAGCGTGTCCTCACCGTATCTGTACCTAACACAGGATCAATGCTTGGATTAACAGCTTTCAATTCCAATATTTGGCTTTCATATCATAACAACATCAAACGAAAATATGCCTATCAATTAGAAATTATTGAAGCCGATAATACTTTGGTTGGCATTAATACTGCCTTACCCAATAAACTTGCGTTAGAAGCAATTCAAAACGGATTACTACCAGAATTAAGTGGATATAAAACAGTTTTAAAAGAACAACGCTATGGGACACAATCACGAATTGACTTTATTTTACGTGATGACATTCTTCCTGATTGTTACCTAGAAGTCAAAAATGTTCATTTTATTCGTCAAAAAGGATTAGCAGAATTTCCTGATAGCGAAACAAAACGTGGTGCACGTCACCTTGATGAGCTCATAGGAGTTGTACAACAAGGAAAACGAGCTGCTATGCTTTATATTATTCAACGAGAAGATTGCGCAGCTTTTGCAATCTGTCATGACCTTGATCCACTCTATGGACGTAAGTTTGATTTAGCATTAAAATCAGGAGTAGAATGTTATGCTGTAAAGTGTCATGTAAGTGTAGAAGGCATTTTTCCGATTCAGAGAGTAACAATAGAAAATAGAAGAAACAATGACTGAGTATATCGAATATAATAAAATCCCTTTAAAGTTTAATGGAAAAATCCGCATTTTCGATGATTATGCTTTTGCTAAAATGCGTGAAGTTGGTCGTATTGCTGCAGAATGCCTTGATGCGCTTACGGATATTATTAAGCCGGGTGTTACTACGCAAGAAATTGATGATTTTGTATTCATTTTTGGTGCTAAGAAAGGAGCACTTCCTGCTGATCTAAATTATCATGGATACAGCCATTCATGCTGCACATCTATCAATCACGTTGTCTGTCATGGTATCCCCAATAAAAGACCTTTGCAAGAAGGCGATATTGTAAATGTTGATGTAACTTTTATCCTTGATGGTTGGCATGGAGATTCAAGCCGAATGTATCCTGTTGGAAAAATTAGACGTGCAGCAGAACGCTTGCTAAAAATAACCTATGAAAGTCTTATGAAAGGAATCGCTGCCGTTAAGCCTGGAGCAACGACAGGTGATATTGGGGCAGCCATTCAACAGTATGCAGAATCTGAGCGCTGTTCAATTGTGAGAGACTTTTGTGGACATGGTATCGGCCAGCTTTTTCATGATGCTCCCAATATCCTCCATTATGGAAACCCTGGAGAAGGAATAGAATTAAAACAAGGTATGATGTTTACAATTGAGCCTATGATTAACCTTGGTAAACCACAAGTTAAGGTTTTATCTGACGGTTGGACTGCTGTTACCCGTGACCGCTCTCTGACAGCACAATATGAACATACAATTGGTGTCACAAATGAAGGATATGAAATATTTACACAATCTCCTAAAAATATTTTTTATATTCCAAATTCGCATACCTAACGCAATGTAGAGATGTTATGGCTAAAAAACTAAATCAAAAGGAAGATACTCAACGTAATCACTTTGCATTAACATCGAGTTCTCCACTCACCCCAGTATCAGAAAGAAAAAGTGAAGAGCCTCAGAAAAACGCACAGCTTCATAAACATTATCAAGGACATCGTGAGCGTCTTCGGAAGCGCTATTTAAAGTCAAAAGGAAATGCAATCGAAGATTATGAGTATCTTGAATTATTGCTTTTTCGCACAATACCCCGTGCAAACACAAAACCCATAGCTAAAAATTTGATAGCACGCTTTGGTTCATTAGCTGATGTGTTGGGAGCGGATATTCACCGACTTCAAGAAATTCCAGGATGTGGTCCCGCCACTGCAATTGATTTAAAAATTATTTCAGATGTTGCTGGACGTCTTGCTCGTGCGCAATTGTTTAAACGCGATATTTTTTCATCATGGGATAAAGTGTTAGCTTATTGTAAAGCTGTTATGGCTCACGAAACACGTGAACAATTTCGTATTTTGTTTCTTGATAAGAAAAACGGCTTACTTGCTGATGAGGTGCAACAAACTGGAACCATTGATCATACCCCTGTTTATCCTCGTGAAGTTATTTCTCGAGCTTTAGAGTTATCTGCATCAGGACTTATCTTAGTCCACAATCACCCTTCTGGTGATTCCACTCCCTCTGATGCAGATATAACAATGACATATCGATTAAAGGATGCAGCAAATGCATTAGGTATTATTATCCATGACCACCTTATTATTGCACGAAATAACCATACGAGCTTTAAAGCGTTAAAACTTATATAAATCTTATGGGATAAAAAAGACTTCATTCAACTGTGAATAACGAATCAATTTTCTAAATCAATATCTAATATAGCCATTGAGAAATTATAGGAAAGCTCATCTTCATCTTCATCTCGATAGATAATGCCTAAAAACTCATCTCCCATATAAACCTCACAAGAATCACTCTTTTTAGGCCGCGCTCTGACTTGCAATGCTGAGTTTTGGAATATATTTTTTAAATAATTATCAAGTTTTTTTATTTCATCAGCATTCACTATGCTCTCCTGTTTTTTTGAAACGATTAAAATAATTGCGTGTCGCGCAAATAAGACATTCTTATGATTCTGTAAAGTCAGTAAAAAAGCATAATCTGAATATTTACTTAATGTTACATATATTTACAACGTTCTTTATATATTTATAAAGAACTTTTACAAAAGTAATATATCATTATTAAATATACCCGTATAGATTAAAAAATGGCAAAAAACTGTATATTTTTAATAATTTTACTTTATCTTCAATTTTAGCATCTGTATTTAGAATGCATATTCGTAAGAATAAATTGATCAATAAGTTATAATTTTATTATTTTTATAAAAAATATAAATAACAATATTTATTACAGCATTCAAAAATAATTTTTTTAATAACTTTTAAAGTATAATTATCTAACCTTAGAAGAATTACATCTCTAAAAAATATACAAAATAGGCTAATAAGAGTTTAGCTTTCTTCCCATTTTTTATAAAAATTATGTCACAACAGAAAAATTTTTAAATAAGCGTTTTTCAATTTATACGAGATAAAAATACTGAGTATTTTTGTGAATGCTAGAACCTATGAAGAATGCTTATCTTATAGGATAACGAGAAAGAAAATCTATAACGCCTTTTTTATAAACTTTATCGCCTACAGCAAGCATATGATCTCGACCAGGAATTGATAAAGCTTCACCACAAGGCAATAAAGCTGCTAATGGCTCTGCAGCACCGCCGATTTCATCTAATGAACCAACGGCAACAAGTGCAGGTTGTTCAATTTTGTAAACTTCAGATGCCGTTAACTCCTGTTTTGATGTAATAATACAAGCAGCAAGAGCACGCCTATCGCTTTTCGTTTGATCTGCAAATTTACGGAACATTAAACCGCGCGTATTAGTAATAGTAGAAATATCTTCTGCTAAAAGTGCCTCAGCGACAGGCTCCCAATTTCCCGCTCCCGTTACCATACCAATACCTAAACCACCAAAAATAACACTGTGTACATATGTTGGATGCAAAAGAGCCATGAACGCACTAATACGAGCCCCCATAGAATATCCCATAACATGGGCTTTAGATAACTCTAAATGCTGTAGTAACTTTATTGCGTCGCCAGCCATAGCTTGGGGCGTATAAAAGACAGGATCATAACTTTTAACTGAATCTCCGTGACCGCGATTATCAAGAGCAATAACACGATATCCTGCTTCAGTGAGAATACGAAACCAACCCGTTGCATACCAATTCACCTGTGCAGAAGATCCAAAACCATGGATCAACAAAATAGGTGCGCCCTGCCCTTCTTCTCGATAAGCAAATCGCAAACCATTATATTCAAAAAAACGAATATCTTCAGCGGTCATTTTTATTGCACTTTCCACAAAGTACAGGATGAATAACACGTTGCCCTTTTTGTATCTTTTTTTCAGAAACTTCACCAGCATTAATTTCAAGTGCAAAAGCTGCAGGAACTTCTGATGAAATGGCATTTGTTGAAAATGGAGAGGTGTTTTCAACAATCGATACAATAATTCCCTCAGAGTTTAAGAAAATCATATCTAAAGGTAAAGGCGTATTTGCCATCCACATAAAAATTTTCTGCTCATCTCTCGATTGAAAACTTTTTAGCTGCTTAAAGAGCATTGCACGATCGCGTGGAAAATCAGTTCGATACATCAACCCAGCCGCTGCTTGAGATGGCGTAAAAGCAATCTCTACCTTATAAAAAACCGTACCTTGCTTTGTATGTATTTCTAAAGGAATCGGATGAACAGGAATCTCTATGGGCTTTTTTGCTACAACAACACACGTTTCTAACATAAAAAGCATCACCAATAAAACAATATGCTCCTTTTTAAAAGGCTTTAACATTCCTGTCTCCACCACAGAAAAATTTTAAATTTTGTTTCTAAAACAAAAAGTACCAGAGTTTAAAAGTCAAAAAAATAAGAGAATTTCTTCTTGTTGTTTTCTAGTTTCTTTCAGCGCAATATGCGAAACTTTCTCCATTTGGTTTATGGGTTCACTAGAGCCATATTTTCTTTAAAAATCTACCTCTATAGCAATTTACGGAATAACCATCTTTAAAAACATAGAAAACATACTGATTTCATTCGTGAAATTCAATGCGTAGCAAAAGGAATGCCGATATCCGGATAAATCTCTGCTGTCATTAAACCTTTTTCTCCTTTACCAAAACGTACAAGAACAACCTGGCCAGAACGAAGCTCTGCTAAACCAAAACGGCGCAACGTTTCCATATGAATAAAAATATCTTCTGTTCCCTGCCCACGGCTAAGAAAACCGAAACCTTTGTCACGATTAAACCATTTAACAATTGCACGTTCTAGTCCACTTTCTGGAGTAACAACAACATGAGTACGCGCTGGAACTTCTGATGGATGAATTGCTGAAGAACAATCTATGGATTTCACCTGAACGCACTTTAACCCTCGTTCAGTCTTTTCCACAGCACAAATAACTTTAGCTCCCTCCAAAGCTGTTTGAAAACCATCCCTTCGCATTACCGTAACATGCAATAATATATCGGGGAAATGAGGTAAATCAGGTACAATAAATCCATACCCCTTACTACCATCAAACCACTTAATGACACCACTGATTTCGATAATCTCCCCACAAGCACCTATACTGTCTTCAGATAGGGGAAAATCTTTTAATGCATCCTTACTCGTCATAATAACGTGATCCTGTAGCTTATAAATTGTACGATATTGATTCTCTACGTTTAAGTAAACATTGCTCTTGTATCAACACGCAAGCCCCAAGATAAGATTTCCCCATATTGTCGTATCTTCTATGTTAATGTCAGAGAATATCAGCATGAATATTATAAAACTATTTGATTGTACACTTTACATACCTTACAAGGAGTGCCCTACAAAAGAGGTCATATAAAAGTTTTTTTACATAATGATATTTTGATTAATGTGTAACTTGCATGATGAAGAAGTTCAATATAAGGTGAAAAAACGACAATTCAATTAAGGAAAATGCGCAATGCAATTGAAGAAAATCCTTACGACAATCGCAGCATTTATGGCATTTACAGCAAATGTTTATGCGAGTGAACCTATTAAGATTGGTGTTTATCTTCCATTAAGTGGTCAAAATGCATTTGGAGGTCAGCTTGAAATTAGAGGTATAGAATTAGCCCACAAAAAAGTTCCAGAAATTTTAGGACGTAAAGTGGAACTTGTTATTATTGATAATAAGTCTGATAAAGTAGAAGCAGCTAATGCTGTTATGCGTTTAACAGCAAGTGAAAAAGTGAGCGGAATCATTGGTAGCTATGGTTCTTCGCTTTCGTTGGCAGGTGGTGAAATATCTGAAAAAGCAAAGACTCCAACCATTGCAACGTCCTCAACAAGCCCCCTTGTTACACAGGGTAAAAAATATTATTTCCGTGCTTGTTTTATTGATTCCTATCAAGGGGTAGGAATCGCAACTTATGTAAGCCAAACTTTACACGCAAAAAAAGCAGCTATCCTCAAAGATATTTCAAATGATTATGCTATTGGTCTTGCAAGCTATTTTATGCGTGCTTTCAAAAAATTAGGTGGTGAAGTTGTCTCAAATTTAAACTATAATTCTGGGGATCAGGATTTTTCAGCTGTTCTCACGCAAATTATCGCTCAGAAACCTGACATCTTATTCATCCCATCTTACTTTTCTGAAGGTGCTATCATCATGAAACAAGCACGAGAATTAGGAGCAAAGTTTCAAATTATGGGTGGAGATGCTATGGATAATCCAGAAACCATTACGATTGCAGGAAAAGCTTCAGAAGGTTTCTTACATACGACACTTCCCTATAGTGAGGATATGCCAAATATGTCAGTAGCTGCGCAAGAATTCACAGCAGAATGGAAAAAAGCGTATCCTGACAAAGAGCCGAATATCAATTCTGTTTTGGGATATACGAGTTATATGATGTTCATGAAGGCTATTGAAAATGCTGGTAGTGCTGATCGTGAAAAAATTACTATCGCTCTTAGCAAATTAAAAGATTTTCAAACCCCCTTCGGTGATATGTCAATGGATGAAAATCATAACCCTAAAATTCCTATTGGTATCATTAAAATACAGGATGGAAAACGTGTTTATTTAGAAGAAGTTAAACCTGCTTTTTAATTAAAAAGTTTTACTTATTAAAATACAAGAATTGGTTGAGGATCTTTTTCTCAACCAAAAACTTAAAAAATTCTTGTTATCCTATGTAAATTAACAAATGTGGAAGGATGAGAGATGAGCACTGAAATGTTCATCCAGTATTTTTTTAATGCGCTGGCATTGGGATCTCTTTATGGGCTTATCGCTATTGGTTATACCATGGTCTACGGTATATTGAGACTCATTAATTTTGCTCACGGTGATATTTTTATGCTGGGAGCATATTTTGTTTTCTTTTCCACAATCAGCTTTATGCCTGCTTGGGCAGCACTTCTTCTTTTGTTTCTCGCGACTCTTATTTATTATTCGGTCTTTATAGGGTTTAAAAAGCGTCCTTCAATTTATTGGATTGCTGTTTTTTTAATTCTTACGTTAGGTTTTGTTTATTATTTTAAAATTTCTCCACAAGATTTTACCCCGATTTGGGTTTTAGCTCTTTGTTTTTCCATTTTTATTACAAGTGCAGTGGGTATTATTGTTGATCAACTTGCCTATAAACCTCTGCGCCATGCTCCACGCATCTCAGCACTTATCGGTGCAATTGGTGTTTCTTTTTTTATTGAAAATCTTGCTACTGTACTCTTTAGTGGTGTTCCGAAAGGTGTAAAACAACCAGATTTTCTTGTAACACCATTTCTATGGCATTTAGGATCAGGAGCAGATGGTATCATTAGAATTGCTCCCATGTCTTTAATTGTTCCCATTGTGTCATTGATTCTTATTGTTTTACTGTTATGGATTATCCATAAAACAAAACCGGGTCTTGCTATGCGTGCAATCTCCCATGATATTGAAACAACACGTTTGATGGGTGTGTCTGTCAATAAAGTTATTGCATTTACATTTGGAATAGGCTCAGCTCTTGCCGCTATAGCGGGTATTATGTGGTCTTTACGTTATCCTCAAATTCAGCCTTATATGGGCGTTCTTCCTGGTCTCAAAGCATTTATCGCTGCTGTTATCGGAGGTATTGGTTCAATACCAGGAGCAATGTTGGGAGGATTGTTGTTAGGGTTTATTGAAATTATGATTATCGCATTTTTCCCCGCGCTATCTGGATATCGAGATGCCTTTGCTTTCATTTTATTGATTCTGATTTTATTGATATTGCCCACAGGATTAATGGGTAAAAAAAGTCAGGAGAAAATCTAATGACAAAGTCAGTGACAACAGTTTTATCGTGTATAAGTGTTTTAGTTCTCATAGGTTTTTTATTTTATGCTGATAGCCATTTTAATGACTATACGCTTCGTATCATAAATCTGATTGCGATTAATGCGATATTGGCAATTTCGCTTAATTTGATTTACGGTTTCACAGGTATGTTTTCTCTTGGACATGCTGGATTTATGGCTATTGGTGCTTATGTTTGCGCAATTTTACTTCTTTCCCCTGAACAAAAAGAAATGATGTGGATTCTGGAGCCTATCGCTGAACCATTGTATCATCTGCAATACCCTTTTTTTGTTGCTGTTGTTATAAGTGGTATATGTGCTGCAGTTGTAGGTTTATTGATTGCTTTGCCAATATTGCGTCTTGGTGGCGATTATCTTGGAATTGCAACATTAGGTTTTGCTGAAATTATTCGCATTGTCATTACAAACGCAACATCGCTCACAAATGGCTCGTTAGGAATCAAGGGAATCCCTCAAAATGCAACATTATGGTGGAACTATGGTTGGTTAGCATTTACAGTTTTCTTTATTGTCCTTTTACTGCAAAGTAATACTGGTAACGTATTACGTGCTATTCGTGATGATGAAATTGCTGCGAAAACTATGGGAATTAACGCTTTTTTCTACCGTAGTTTTTCTTTTACTGTTGGAGCGTTTTTTGCAGGTATAGGTGGAGCATTAATGGCTGCTCTTATTTCAACCATTGATCCAAAAATGTTTAATTTTCTTTTAACTTTTAATATTTTGATGATTGTAGTTGCTGGTGGTCTCGGTTCAATTACAGGAAGCATTATTGGCAGCATTATTATTACAGTTATGCTTGAATGGCTTCGTATTATTGAAAGTCCGTTTGACTTAGGTTTTATACATATTCCAGAAACACCAGGACTTCGCATGGTTGTTTTTTCTCTTTTATTGCTGGTAATTATCTTGTTTTGGAGAAAAGGGTTGATGGGACAACGAGAATTTTCATGGAATGGAATTTATAGCTTTTTGACACGCAAAAAGCTTTCTAATACTGAGGGAAAGCTATGAACAACACCATCCTTTCACTCAATAATATTGTAATGCGTTTTGGCGGATTAGTTGCTGTAAATAATGTTAATATGGCAATTAAACGAGGAAGTATTACTGGATTAATTGGTCCCAATGGTGCTGGAAAAACAACAGTTTTCAATATGATTTCTGGTTTTTATGCTCCTACAAGCGGCATCATTCTTTTTGATGAGCAAAAAATTTCTGGAGCGCCCCCTTATATTATCTGTAGACGCCATATTGCCAGAACATTTCAAAATATTCGTCTTTTCTCAGGGTTAACGGTTTTGCAGAATGTTATGGTAGGAGCGCATGTTCGACAAAAATATCCTTGGTTTTCTTCAGCTCTATTTTTTTCAAAAGCAATGAAAGAAAAGAAGGAGATTTATAAAAATTCCTTAGAGCTCCTTGAACAGCTACAACTTGATCACCTTGCCCATCAGTCGGCAACAGCTTTACCTTATGGTGTACAGCGACGTTTAGAAATTGCACGCGCGTTAGCCACAAAGCCAAAATTGCTTCTTCTTGATGAACCTGTTGCTGGCATGAATCCACAAGAAAGTGAAGATCTTAGAAAATTCATAGCAAAAGTGCAAAAAGACTTTGATCTTACAATTCTTCTTATTGAGCACGATATGAAAGTGGTTATGGGACTTTGCCAACATATTTTGGTTATGGAATATGGCTGTTGCATTGCCAATGGTACACCAGATGAAATTCGTAATAACCCTAAAGTTATTGAAGCTTATCTTGGCGGAGATGTTTATGGATATTCTTAAAATAAAAAATCTTAACGTTCATTATGGCGCCATTAAAGCTGTTCAAAATCTTTCTATGTCCATAAAGCGGGGCAGTATTGTCACTTTAATTGGAGCCAATGGTGCAGGAAAAAGCAGTATTGTACGTTCTATTACAGGACTTAATCGCTCTGTTTATGGAAAAATTACCTATAATGGTGAATCAATTATTAAAAAAACACCAGAAGAGATTTTGCGATTAGGAATTGCTCTAAGTCCTGAAGGACGACGTATTATGCCCCATCTCACTGTTTTAGAGAATCTTCATCTAGGCGCTTATATTCGTCACGATAAGCAGGGAATTTCCCGTGATATTGAATGGATATTTGATCTTTTTCCGCGCCTACGTGAAAGAGCAAAACAGTTGGGAGGAACAATGTCAGGTGGTGAACAACAGATGGTTGCTGTGGGCCGTGCACTCATGAGCAATCCTGATATGGTCATATTAGATGAACCCTCATTGGGGTTAGCACCACTTCTCGTTCGAGAAATTTTTTCGATTATTCGAAAAATTAATGATATGGGAAAAACTGTTCTTCTTATTGAACAAAATGCATTTGCTGCACTTTCCATAGCTGACTATGCTTATATTTTAGAGGTAGGACATATTTTATTTCACGGTGAAGGAAAAACTATGCTCTCTGATTCGCGTGTTAAAGAAGCCTATCTTGGTGGATAAGACCACGAATTAAGGAAATAGAGCCATGCCTCCACTTTTTTAAAAGCATTTCTCATTAAGAATGAGAAATGCTCTTTTGTGAAGTTTAACTATTACATCCACCATTTTTCTGCACTGAATATTCCTGCTTCTTGTTCAATAATGTGTGCTATCTTAAAAATGACTTCTTCCGAAAAAGGTTTACCAATCAATTGCAATCCTAAAGGTAAACCATTTGATGATAGACCAGCAGGAACAGAAATTCCTGGTAAACCAGCCATATTAACTGGCACAGTAAAAATATCATTAAGATACATTGCTACAGCATCATTTTTTATTTTTTCATCAGCAATACCAAAAGCAGGTGTTGGTGTTGCTGGTGTCAAAATAGCATCAATGCCTGAAGCAAAACATTGATCAAAATCACGTTTTACGAGTGTTCTTACTTTTTGAGCTCTTAAATAACAGGCATCATAATAACCAGACGAAAGGACATAAGTCCCAACCAAAATACGCCGCTTAACTTCATTACCAAAGCCAACAGAACGCGTATTTTCATACATCTCAATGATATCTTTTCCAGGCACGCGCAAACCAAAACGTACACCATCATAACGCGCTAAATTAGAAGAGGCTTCTGCAGGAGCTATAATGTAATAAGAAGGTAGAGCATATTTTGTATGGGGCAAAGAAATATCCTTAATCTCAGCACCTGCTTCTTTTAACCAATTTATTCCTTTTTGCCAAAGCTCAATAATTTCTGGAGACATTCCATCCATATGATATTCTTTTGGAATACCGATTTTCATTCCTTTGATTGATTGACCAAGATAACTTTCATAATCAGGAACTGGCAAATTCACAGAAGTAGAATCTTTTTCATCAAAAGAGGCCATTGATCTTAGTAAGATAGCGCAATCACGAACATCTCTGGCAACAGGCCCAGCTTGATCAAGGGATGAAGCAAATGCAACAATACCCCACCGTGAACAACGTCCATAGGTTGGCTTTATTCCTACAGTTCCAGTAAAAGCTGCTGGTTGACGTATTGAGCCACCTGTATCAGTTGCAGTTGCACCAGCACAAATTTGTGCAGCAACAGCGGCAGCAGACCCGCCCGAAGAACCACCGGGTACGAGTTTTTCATTCGAGCCTTTTTTTCTCCATGGATTAATAACGGGACCATAATATGATGTTTCGTTGGATGAGCCCATAGCAAACTCATCCATATTAAGTTTTCCTAACATCACAGCACCGTCTTGCCATAAATTAGTTGTAACAGTTGATTCATAGTGCGGTTTAAAACCATCAAGGATATGTGAACAGGCTTGAGTATGAACACCATGGGTTGCAAAAAGATCTTTAACCCCCAAGGGGATTCCCTCTAAAAACCCTCCCTGCCCTTTCGCTAAGCGACACTCTGATTCAGCAGCCATTTTCATTGCTTGTTCTGCTGTTATTGTTACATAAGCATTCAAAATTGGATTAGCTGATTCTATTGCTTGTAAATAAGCTTCCGTTAATTCTGTTGCTTTGAGATTTTTCTTTGTTAGAGCATCACGAGCTTGCGCAATTGTGAGAGTTGTTAAATCAGTCATATTGGTTCTCAAATTTTAAAAATATAAAAAATTACTCAACAATTTTTGAGACAAGAAAAAAATTTTCTTCTGTAACAGGGGCATTGGCTACAATATCTGCTGCTTTATCGCCATCTGTAACACTATCTTCACGCATTCGTAAAGTCATCGGCATCACAGATGTTAATGGCTCAACTCCACTGATATCAACTTCATTCAATTGCTCTACAAAACCTAAAATAGCATTAAATTTTTTTGTTACAGGTTCTATCTCATCATCGTGGATAGCAATCCGCGCTAAATGTGCGATCCGCTTGACTGTCTCTTGATCAACAGACATACTCTTTACGCCTTTCTGCTTTTTTGTTTATTTATTGATCTTTATTCTGGCTATACAAGGCTGCACTTGTAAGTGCAAGAATATTAGATAACATGAATGAAGAATATAACTATAGATCTGAAACATTAAAAAACGTATTATACCCTTATGACTGTTATTAATATAGATGAAGTTATAACACATCTTTTGCCTAGACAAACAATAGCAGGCTTAGATTTAGGGACAAAAACTATCGGAATTGCGATTTCTGATATGGGGCTGACTGTCTCAAATCCGCGTCCTGTACTACAGAGAAAAAAATTTACAGAAGATGCTTACACACTTATTAAAATTTTTGACCGTGAAAATGTAGGCGTTATTATCATTGGCTTACCCCTTAACATGAATGGAAGCAGCGGCTCTCGTGTTCAAGCAACCAGAGCTTTTGTGAGCAATATGAAAGCTTATACAAAAATTCCATTTGTTTTTTGGGACGAACGTTTATCAACAATTGCTGCAGAACGTTCTCTTCTAGAAATGAATGTATCGCGCGCTAAAAGAGCAAGCCGAATTGATTCGGCAGCCGCTGCTTTTATATTGCAAGGTGCTCTCAATAGAATTCAAAACTTTCATCATATGGAAGGATAGAGGACATTGAGCAAATGCCCTGCATTATATCGTGCAATAAGCATCCCATAAGAAGATCTCCATTGTCCCCCAAGGCGGCTTTCCATATAGGCATTTGCAACATGTTCTATGTCTGTAGAACGTAATGCTGCTGCTGCTGCTGCATAGGCTACCTGTTCAACAAAAAACCTTCCTGCACCTTCATTTGCTGATGCCATATCACCTGCTGACTTAATAATTTCAATTGCTCGTGGTCCCGCTGGTCCAATATCAAGAGCAATTTTTTCTAACAATTTCTGAAATAATCCCGGTGCTTTTTCAGCAATAAGAATGGCATCCTTTACCAATTGATTGGCAGAACTATTTCTCACAATTCGTGCAGGCCCATTATGCAACATTTGTGATAATGGATTATTCGCTATAAAACTTTCAATACCAAGTTGTGCAATAATTTCGCCAATAATAGGTACAACCAATTGACTTACATGATAAGCAATAATAGGTGTCATAATGCGGGCAAAGGCTGCTTCAGAACGGTCATTTGCGGCATTGTCAAATGCTCTCGCTAAACGCAAAACCAATGCTTGTGAAGCAGCTATATCTAATGCAATATCTGCAAAAATACGTTCTGTCAGTGGTGGTAAAGGTTGATTGGGCATTTTTTTCCGGAAAAAATCTATGCCAAATTGAAGAGCCGCTCGCAAAACACCTGCCGATATGACCGATTGATCGAAACGCATCATCGTCTCGATATCTTTAATAACTTTAAGCCCTTCTCCAGCATTTCCTAAAAGCCAACCATAACTGCCTTGGAAATCAACAACCCCCTCTGGTGTTAAAAGTTCTCCAGAACGCTGAATTAAATGACGAATTGATATAGACCCATTTAATGCGCCATTTTCTTGTATACGTGGAATAAAAAAACAACTTAAATGACCATTTAAATCTGCACTAACAAGATATCCGTCAGCGGTAGGATTAATAACATTGGTTTTTACAACATTTAAATGATATAGATCACGTTCCATACTTTCATCGAAAGAAATTTTCTTAACACTTGGAAAATTAAAAGCGTATTTTTCAATATCGTCAAATGCATAAGTTAAAGAAGCGGACTTTTTATGATGAATAGGCTTTGATGAGGAATCATATTGGCGTGATAAAAGTACATTTTGCCATTTTTTGAAGAGCTCAATATCACTAATTAAAACAGCAATAGCTGCACTCGTTATGGTAACTTCATTCAAATGTCCTGTTTCTAAACCAGCAGATAAAGCTAAACGAATCGCACGCGCTTGATAGCGGACTCCATTTTCTGAGCTCGTATTTTCCCAAAGCGAGGTAACCAAACCTGCTTGCCTAGAATATTGTTGAAGAGCTTGATAGGAAGAATGGATCTCTAATTTTTCCGTTGGCTGCCCCCATTCATCATTATAGCATAATAAAGGCTTATAATGATTCGCTAAGCAAGAAAGTTTCCATGCTTCTCGACTCGCCGCAAAATCTCCTATTTCTTCAAAACTCGCTAACAAAAACTTAGGCAAAGTAGAGGCAATGCGAAACATAAGCGTATCGCTAAGAAATGTATTTTTTCGACGGTTATTTTGCGCAGATACAGCACTCATAGGTATATTCCTACATTCAAATCATTCATATCGTAGACTATTTGTCTTTTTAGAGTTAAGAAACATTTATCATATTCAAACAAATGCTTGTTTAATCTGTTTAGAGAGAGATAAAGAAGAATGCTATGATTCAAGATAATTTTTTTCCACTTTTCCCTCATCAACATCTTTTAGCTATTAAAGATCTGAGTGTACAAGATCTTAATACATTGCTTAATCGTGCAGAAGCAAATGTTATCCTTTCTAACAAAATTGATAAAATAAAATCTACTTTGCGTGGACGGACTCAAATTAATCTCTTTTTTGAAGCCTCTACGCGAACACAATCTTCTTTTGAATTAGCGGGTAAAAGGCTAGGTGCACACGTGATGAGTCTTGCGATCGGCAACTCATCTGTAAAAAAAGGGGAAACATTACTTGATACAGCTACAACTCTCAATGCGATGAAGCCAGATATACTGGTTTTTCGCCATAACAGCGCAGGAGCGGCAGCTTTCTTAGCGCAAAAAGTTGATTGTTGTGTCATTAATGCAGGTGATGGTGCTCATGAACATCCAACCCAAGCTTTATTAGATGCTCTAACCATTAAAAGGGCAAAAGGTCGTATTGAAGGATTAACTGTTGCAATTTGTGGAGATATTTTACACTCACGTGTTGCCCGTTCCAATATCCTAAGTCTCAATGCTTTGGGTGCTCGTGTTCGTGCTGTTGCTCCCTCAACACTCTTACCCGCAGAAATCGCTCATATGAGTGTTGAGGTTTTTAACACGATGAAAGAAGGTCTTAAAAATGCTGATGTTATCATGATGTTGCGCTTACAACATGAACGGATGACAGGCTCTTTTATTCCCTCTACGCGTGAATATTTCCATTATTTTGGCCTACATAAAGAAAATTTAGCCTATGCCAAAAACGATTCCATTATTCTGCATCCTGGCCCAATAAACCGTGGTGTAGAAATTGCATCCAACGTAGCAGATGGACCACAAAGTATGATTCATACACAAGTAGAAATGGGAATTGCAGTGCGTATGGCTGTCATGGAGGCTTTATTAGATTCACGCGCAAAGATCAGTGGAGAAAAAAAATGATAAAACCAATTGTTTTTGAAAATGCTCGTATTATTGATCCTTCGCGCGCAATCGATGAAATTGGTACAGTTATTGTTGAAAATGGACAGATTATAGCCGCTGGAAAAGAAGCCTTAAATCAAGGAATCCCAGAAGAAGCAGAAGTTATTAATGCACAAAACAAAGCAATTCTCCCCGGGCTTGTTGATGCCCGCGTCTTTGTTCGAGAATTAGGCAATGAACACTGTGAAACAATCGCATCAACAAGTCAATCCGCAGCAGCAGGTGGTATTACTTCCTTTCTTATGATGCCAAACACGCATCTAGTTATTGATAATGTAGCACTTGTTGAATTTATTAGGCACACAGTACAAGAAAAGTCATCGGTCAATATTTATCCCGTTGCTTCAATCACACAAGGTTTCAACGGACAAGAAATAACGGAATTCGGCTTACTAAAAGATGCAGGAGCTGTTGCCTTTTGTGAAGGAAAAAAAACGCTTCAAAGTTCATCTGTTATGCGGCGTGCAATGACTTATGCACGCGATTTTGATGTTCTATTGATGCATGAAACGCAAGATAAAGATCTTACAGGCCAAGGTGTGATGAATGAAGGACTGCTCGCCAGTTGGCTTGGTCTTTCTGGCATTCCCCGCGAAGCAGAAGTTATCCCACTCGAAAGAGATCTGCGATTAGCAGTATTAACGCAAACACGCTATCATGCTGCTCAAATATCAACAGCACTGTCTGCTGATGCACTTCGTTTAGGTAAAAAACGCAGTGAGAAAATTTCAGCGGGTGTATCTATTAATCATTTATCTTTTAATGAAAATGACATTGGTGAATATCGCACCTCTTTTCGCTTAATTCCCCCATTGCGTACAGAAGAAGACCGTATAGCAATGATTGAGGCAATAAAGGATGGGACGATAGATGTTATTGTCTCTTCTCATGATCCTCAGAGTAACGACACAAAACATTTACCATTTAATGACGCGGCAGTTGGCGCTATTGGTATGGAGACCTTATTGAGCGCAGCCTTACGCCTTTATCATGATGAGAGCCTATCTCTTCTACGGATAACGGAACTTTTGTCAACGGCGCCTGCAAAGCTCTTTGGACTCAATGCAGGAACACTCAAAAAAGGTGCTCATGCAGATCTTATTGTAGTTGATCTTGAAGAACCATGGGTTGTTTCGACAGAGAAGCTCTATTCCCGTTCAAAAAATACCCCTTTTGAGAATGCGCGTTTTCAAGGACGCGTGCTCCAGACCTTTGTGAAAGGGAAACCCGTTTTTAAACTTGATCAACAAACTTAATGAGATTTTTAATGAATGAAGCAGAAATATTTTTTCAGTCCACTCCATGGTTTATTTTCCTCATATCTTATCTCATTGGCTCGATTCCATTTGGTTTTCTTTTTACAAGATTGTCCAAAATTGGTGATATAAGAACAATCGGTTCCGGCAATATTGGAGCAACAAATGTTTTACGAACAGGAAATAAAAAGCTTGCTGTTCTAACACTTCTTTGTGATATGTTGAAAGGAACTATTGTTGTTTTCGTTATAAAGTTTTTTAGTG
Source organism: Bartonella sp. AU18XJBT (assembly GCF_028618595.1). Classification (GTDB taxonomy): domain Bacteria; phylum Pseudomonadota; class Alphaproteobacteria; order Rhizobiales; family Rhizobiaceae; genus Bartonella. Next base: position 45,953 of record NZ_JAQITE010000003.1, read on the forward strand.
ATCCGCTAGGCAATAGTATCCTTGTTTCTCTAGCGGGTTTTTTTGTTTTCTTAGGACATCTTTTCCCCGTATGGCTTAAATTTAAAGGTGGTAAAGGTGTTGCTACCTATCTAGGGATCTGCTTAGGAATTTATTGGCCTGCAGCAATTATTTTTATTATTGTATGGATAACGATTTTTCGCCTCATGCGTTATTCTTCATTATCTGCGCTTGTTGCTGTTACGATCACACCAATATTTGTTTTTTATTTTTCCGCTTCTTATTTCTATTGTATGCTGATTGTGATGAGCGTATTTGTGTTTATAAAACATTCTGCCAATATCGGTAGATTATTAATTGGGGAAGAAAGTAAGATTGGTACGCAACACGGAGATAAATAAAGGAATCCTACTTACTGATCGTCAACGTCTAAGCTGGTTACGGTTATTGCGCAGTGAAAATATTGGAGCTGTTAGTTTTCGCAATCTCATTGATCATTATAAAACAGCAGAAAATGCCCTAGCCGCGCTGCCAGAGCTTAGTAGAAAAGGTGGTGGTTCTGTATCTATTAAAATAGCAAGCTTAGAAGATGCAGAAAAAGAAATACAAAAAGCTAAAAGATTAGGTGTTCGGTTGATCGGTATGGGCGAACCAGATTACCCAGCTTTTCTTAAGGTTACAGAAGCCCCTCCGCCGCTTATTGCTATCAAAGGTAATGTTTCAATTTTTCAAAAAACTTCTATTGGAATTATAGGTTCTCGAAATGCTTCAGCTGCTGGAAAAAAGCTTACGGCTCAATTTGCGCGTTTTCTCGGAGACGCAGACTTTGTAACAATTTCTGGGCTCGCTCGTGGAATTGATAGCGTTGCGCATCAAGCAAGTTTAAAAACAGGAACTGTTGCAGTCATGGCTGGGGGAATTGATCATATCTATCCTCCTGAAAATAAAAGGTTGCATGAAGATATTATCGCCAACGGTGGAGCCATCATCAGCGAAATGCCCATTTCTTGGAAGCCGCGCGCTATCGATTTTCCAAGAAGAAACCGTATTATTGCAGCTCTATCACTTGGTCTCTTGGTTGTAGAGGCAGCCTTGCGCTCAGGGTCCTTAATTACCGCACGTCAAGCAGCTGAAATGGGACGGTTAATTTTTGCCATTCCCGGTTCTCCACTTGATCCAAGATCTGTTGGTACAAACAATCTTATCAAGGACGGAGCTCTACTCACCACACATCCTTCTGACATTATAGAAACACTTACGCCATTAATTTCACCGCTTCCAAATTCCCAACTCAATTTTTTTGAGGAACCACCCTCTTTACAACTTGAAAAGGAGAATTTCAACTTAGCAGATGAAAAAAACAGCAACCCCTCTTTAGCAGGTGATGATGCAGCACGTGCAGCAGTTCTCTCCGCTCTTTCAACAACGCCAATCGATTTAGACACACTCAGTATCCACTCAGGTGTTTCGCTCCCAACTCTCTACCTCTTATTGGTAGAACTCGACCTTGCTGGAAAGCTTATTCGACACTCTGGTGGTTGTGTGTCATTGTCGAATCTTGATCTTCCCCAAGAGCCTCAGCACTATTAATAATGCTTTGCCCTTCTTTGGCAACCATATCCAAAAGCAATGCTAAAAGCGGACTATGCGCCTGACGCGCCATCTGATTCATTTGCTTAGACATATCTGTAATATATTGGATAACTTTTAAATGATTTATAAACATAATCCTCTATCCTTGAGCATTTCCCCTCCTACCTCTCAATAGACGTTATCTTAGTATTTCGCCGTATGTTTTTGTAATAACAGTGGAAAATAAATCGTGTAATTCTATATAGGGTGTATTCTAATAATAACAATTATAAGTTGTACAATATTCATGTTTTTTATATGGCTAATATTTTTTTATGTGCTCTTAAGCAATTGTCATTAGCTATTCGCGTAAAAGGCGTTTATAAAAAAATTTTTATTTCAATATTTGGGTAAAATTATGAATATCGTTATCGTTGAATCTCCAGCAAAGGCAAAAACAATTAATAAATATCTTGGGTCTCAATACAAAGTTGTCGCATCATTTGGACATGTTCGTGATTTACCTGCAAAAGATGGTTCTGTTTTACCAGATCAAGATTTTTCTATGAAATGGGATATAGATTCTGCTGCCGCTAAACGCTTAAATGAAATAGCAAAAGCCGTTAAAGAAGCCGATAGCCTTATATTAGCAACAGACCCTGATCGTGAAGGGGAAGCTATTTCTTGGCATATTCTGGATGTTCTTCGTCAAAAAAAAGTTTTAAAAGATAAACCTATCAAAAGAGTTGTCTTCAATGCCATCACCAAAGAGTCTGTGCTTGATGCTATGAACAATCCACGTGATATTGATACATCACTTGTAGATGCTTATCTTGCACGTCGCGCTCTTGATTATCTCGTTGGTTTTACACTTTCACCTGTTTTATGGCGAAAACTCCCTGGTGCACGTTCAGCTGGACGCGTTCAATCGGTTGCTTTGCGCATTATTTGTGATCGTGAATCAGAAATAGAACATTTTATCAAAGAAGATTATTGGTCCATTACAACACAGTTAAAAACCCTCCGAAATGATAGTTTCCAAGCAAGATTGACAATGTTCAATCAAAGAAAAATATGCAAGCTTGATATTCAATCTCAAGAACAAGCAGACCAAATTCGCTTTATGTTGGAGAAAGCCCAATATCATACCCTCAGTGTTGAAGCAAAACCTACAAAGAGAAATCCTTTTCCTCCATTTACAACCTCCACACTACAACAAGCAGCTTCTTCAAAATTAGGATTTTCAGCTTCTCGCACTATGCAAATTGCCCAAAAGCTTTATGAAGGCATTGAAATTAATGGTGAAACAGCAGGGCTTATTACTTATATGCGTACCGATGGTGTGCAAATAGCACCAGAGGCTATTGATTCAGCACGAAAAGTTATTCATGAAACTTTCGGTAAAGACTATATTCCTGAAAAGCCACGTTTTTATTCAACAAAGGCAAAAAATGCACAGGAAGCACACGAAGCGATCCGCCCAACAGATTTTCAACGCAATCCTAGTCAAGTCCGTAATTTTCTCGATAGCGATCAAGCAAAGCTCTATGAGCTGATATGGAAGCGTGCTATTGCCAGCCAAATGCGTTCTGCTGAAATTGAACGTACAACTGTTGAAATTGAAGCACAGCAAGGAGAAAACCGTGCAAATCTACGAGCAACAGGATCTGTTATTCGCTTTGATGGCTTTATTTCCGTCTACACCGATCAACGAGACGAAGAAAATAATGAAGAAAATGAAACAACACGTTTACCACAAATAAACACTGGTGAAGCACTTACAAAAGAAAAAGTTGAATCTGTACAACATACCACAGAGCCCCCTTCTCGCTATTCTGAAGCTTCATTAATTAAAAAGCTTGAGGAGTTAGGAATTGGTCGTCCTTCAACTTATGCCTCCACATTGGCGACATTGTGTGACCGTGGATATATTGTAATTGATAAACGAAAGCTTATTCCCAATGCTAAGGGACGTATTGTTACAGCCTTTCTTGAAAATTTTTTTAATCGCTATGTAGAATATGGTTTCACAGCAGATCTTGAAGAAAAGCTGGATCTTATCTCTGATGGAAAACTTTCTTGGAAAGATGTATTGCGAGATTTTTGGGATGGATTTAATGCATCTATTTGCAATATCCAAGAGCTCCGTATAACCAATGTCCTTGATGTTTTAAATGTAACATTAGCACCTATCGCCTTTCCTGAACGCGAAGATGGAAGTGATGTGCGTTCCTGTCCTCTTTGTAAAAGTGGTCAATTATCATTAAAACTCGGTCGTTATGGTGCTTTTGTTGGCTGTTCCAATTATCCCGAATGTAAGTACACACGCCAACTTGGTACAGATATTGGAGAAGAGAATGAAGCTGTACGCAATGATGAACCTGTTATACTTGGTATTGACCCTGAAACAGGGAAAGATATCTCTCTTCGCAGTGGCCGGTTTGGTCCCTATATTCAACTTGGTGAAAGCAAAGAAGTTAAGCGTGCAGGACTACCAAAAGAATGGCAGGCAGAAAATGTAACCCTTGATAAAGCCTTGGCTTTACTATCCCTTCCCCGTGAAATTGGCATTCATCCCGAAACTGGAAAAATAATCACGGCTACGATTGGACGATATGGTCCCTATCTTAGCCATAACGGAAAATCTGCGCGCCTTCTTCATGCAGATGAAGTTTTTGATATTGGTATCAATCGCGCTGTTACAGTATTGGCAGAACAACAAGAAAACAAAACCAAGCAAAGCAGAACAACAGCTGCAGCATTGGCAACATTAGGAGAGCATCCCGAAGGAGGAACTATTACCGTGCGCAACGGGCGTTATGGTCCTTATGTCAATTGGGGTAAAATTAATGCAACATTGCCAAAAGATAAAGAGCCCATTAATGTAACATTGCCAGAGGCATTAGAACTTATATCAGCTAAAGTATCGAGTAAAAAAACAACTTCAAAAAGAGCTTCTTCTAAAACAAAAGCAAAAATAAAAGAGACATAAATTTTGGCTAAAGGTGAAAAAAACATAAAATATCTCTCCTCATTCAAAGGGAAAAAAAATCTCAATAAGGAAGAAATCCTTTCTTTTATAAATGAGAATCCTAACCACTCAAGTAAACGAGAAATCGCCAAAGCTTTTAACTTAAAAGGCGATTCTCGTATTTGGCTTAGAGATATATTACGTGAGTTGAAGGATCAAAATCTTATATCTAAACAGCGCAAAAGAGCAATAAACAAAGGAAAATTACCTCCTGTTACTTTAGTAAAAATTATCGGACATGATAAAGATGGAAGTTTTATTGCACAACCTCTTGAATGGGACGATTCTCCAAAGCCCAAGATTGAAATACACTCTTTTCATCACATAAAAGGAAGTAGTATTGGTGTTGGAGATCATATTCTTGTAAAAGTTTTTCGAAATAAAAATTCTGAAAGCTCAAGCCCCCCTTATACGGGACGAATTATTCGTAAAATTGATGTATCTCCCAAAAGCGCATTTGCTGTTGTACGAAAATTGGAAAATAATCAATGGCGCCTTGATCCTATAGACCGCAAAACCAATGAACTCATTGTTGAAATGTCTCCAGAAATGAAGGTTGAAATTGGTGATCTCGTTGAAGTCGAAATTAAAAAAAATACTGGTTACGGATTAAAGAGCGCAAAAATAAAGAATGTTTTAGGGCACATTAAGAGTGAAAAAACACTCTCAATGATAGCGATTCTTTCGAAAGGAATTCCTTATATTTTTCCTGAAAGTGTTCTTGAGCAAGTCAAACATATCAAAGCTGCCAATATGGATAATCGTGAAGATTGGCGACAATTACCATTTATTACAATTGATCCACCAGATGCAAAAGATCATGATGATGCAGTTTATGCAACCAAGGATGAGGACCCAGAAAATAATGATGGTTGGATTATTATTGTGGCCATTGCAGATGTTTCTTACTATATCAAAGCAGGAAGCGCTTTAGATAAAGAAGCATTGAAACGCGGAAATTCTGTTTATTTTCCCGATACCGTTGTGCCAATGTTACCTGAACGCCTTTCTCATGATTTATGTTCTCTGCGTGAAGGAAAAGAAAGACCAGCTTTAGCCGTTCGTATGATTTTTGATGCAAACGGTAATAAACGAAAACATAGTTTTCATCGTATTATGATTCGTGTAAGAGCCAAACTTTCTTATCAAGAAGTACAATTGGCAAAAAAAGAACATATCAATGAAAAAACAGCCGCTCTTTTTGAGAACATTTTACAACCCTTATGGGCAGCCTATGTGTGCCTTAAAGCTGCGCGAAATCGTCGCCAACCACTAGAATTAGAAATAGCAGAAAAAAAAATTATTCTTGATCAAAATGGAAGCATAAAAGATGTTGTGAATGAAGAACATCTAGAAGCACATCGTTTAATTGAAGAGTTTATGATACAAGCCAATATTGCAGCTTCTGAAACATTAAAACAACATCATCAGCCCCTCATCTATCGTATTCATGATAAGCCCTCTCTTGCAAAACAAGAAATATTGCGGAATTTTCTTCAAAGTTTAGGGATATCACTCTCTAAAAGTGCTGAATTAACATCAGAACGTCTTAATAGAATTTTAGAAAAGGTCGCTCATACTCAACAACAAGAACTGGTCAACCAAGTTATTCTGCGCTCACAATCACAAGCAGAATATCATCCTAAAAATATCGGACACTTTGGTTTAAACCTACATAATTATACACATTTTACATCCCCCATCCGTCGTTATGCTGATCTTATTATTCATCGAGCACTCATTAAAGTTCTCAAATTAGGAAATGATCAATTAACAGATACACAAGAACAAAATCTTGCAGAAATTGCTACGCAAATTTCTTTATACGAGCGCCGTGCAATGATGGCTGAAAGGGAAACTATTGATCGGCTTGTTGCTCACTATTTAACGAATAAAATTGGCCGTATTTTTACAGGTCGCATTTCCGGAGTTACAAAAGCAGGTCTTTTTATCTCACTTGATAAACTCAATACAGATGGTTTTGTCCATATTTCTACACTTAAAAATGATTATTATCATTTTGATGAAGCACAACATGTTCTTGTAGGACAGCGTAGCCATAAAGGCTATCAGCTCAGTGATGTTGTAGAAGTAAAACTTATAACGGTACAACCTTTTGCTGGCGCTTTATGCTTTGAGCTATTAACAAAACCTCGTCCAATAAAATTTTCATCAACATCCTACCATAAAAACAAATTAAAAAAACAAAAGCATACTTTTTATGAGAGCAGAAAATATTAATTAAAAACAAAAAACATTTTTATAATTTTTATTTTCTTATTTTTTGTATTAAAGTGTAAAAAGTTTTATTAAAAATTTTAAAGTTATTGATTCACTACTAAACATAATATAAATAACAAATATAATAATATATAGTTAATTTATTCTACAAAAATATATATAATATTTAGCATTTATATTATTTTATATATACAATTTTCTTTATCATATAGGAGGACATCTTTTATTATTATATCTATAATAACCATATAAAAATCTTGCAGTTTTTTATACTCAGGAAATGAGAGAAACTGCAAAAGATAGTTGGGGCTTCCTTTCATTTCAGCTCATCTTTTTATTGTTTAAATCAACAAAAGTACCTTAACCATTCTCATGAAAAAAAAACTTTTGACTCTCAAAACAATTCTTTGCGTGTAATTATTGCAGCTATTGCAACTATTGGCACTGTTGGAACAGCATTGGCAATGGGAACACAACTTGTTTCTCTTCTTATGGCAGAGAAAGGTATTTCCAATAGTATGATCGGCTATAGTGGAACTGTTGGTGGAATTGCCACAATTGTTGCAGCTATTTTTACGTCTCGAATTGCCTTATGCTTAGGCATCGCTCAAACAATATTGCTTATGATGGCGATAGGATCTTTAAGTTTTTTAGGATTCTATTTTTTTGATCCCATATGGGTTTGGTTTATTTTAAAGTTTATATTACATTTCAGCATGACAATTATGTTTATCCTATCAGAGTTTTGGATCAACAGTTATGCTCCCCCCAAAAAAACGCGGTTTGATTCTTTCTATTTATTCTATTGTCTTAGGATTAGGGTTTGTGATAGGTCTAATGCTGTTAGCGAAAGTGGGAACACAAGGATTTATTCCTTTTGCTGTTGGCTATAGCCTTATTATACTTGCTACTATACCAATTCTTGCAGCTTGGAAATTAAGTCCGGAATTTCAAAAAAAACAATATACGTCATTTTTTCGTTATCTTTTTCACGTTCCAAGCGCAATGGTGGCCGTCTTTATTTACGGAGCCATTTAAATGGGCGTATTAACTCTTATAATACCCTTTAGTTTATCCATTGGTTATAATGAGAATGAAGCAGCAAACTTTATGGCAACCCTTGCGCTCGGGAATGTTTTCCTCTTAATTCCTATCAGCATTATAAGCGATTATGACAAAGATCGATGCTATCCGCTGATACGTTGCGCTATCTTAGGTTTTGTGGGAACTTTCATGGTACCATGGATCATTCAATATCCATGGATTCTGATGCTTTTTTCTTCCTTCTTGGTGGTGTATTAGCGAGCCTTTATACAATCGGTCTTGTACATCTAGGAGCACACCTCAAGAGACAAAAACTTGCTGCTGCTAATTCTGCTTTTATTTTTTTGCTATGGAATTGGTATACTTATCAGACCAACCTTTATCGGAAAATCCATGGATATCTTTAATCCCTTCGGTTTTTCAATAGCTATGGCTGTTTTTTTCAGTTTATATGTCATTTTTGTATTTGTCCAACTTATGAGAAAATCAATCAGCTCTTGACTTTTTTGAGAACATCCGTAGTGTCGCTGAAAAATCTGATGACTTCAGAAGTAGGTTTTGATAGCAATATAATATTTTTTCAGTATAAATAAGGTTCTTACATTATGGCTAAAGCAGCAACCATTAAGATCAAGCTTTTATCAACTGCAGATACTGGTTTTTTCTATGTAACAAAGAAAAACAGCCGTACAATGACAGATAAAATGAGCAAGCGTAAATATGATCCAGTTGTGAAAAAACACGTTGAATTTAAAGAAACGAAAATTAAGTAAATAGAATTATCATTGAATTGATAGATTTTATACTCCAAAAGCAATGTGGGGGCATTGCTTCTCAAAGTTATTTTTTAGGGGTGTTTTTTGTTTCCTTGTTTTAAAAAAATGCTTTTAAATTTGTATGTTTTGTACGAATTTGGATAAGTTGATTTATTATTTAAGTTGCTTACATATATTCTACATGAGTATTGATTATTGTGCTATCTAACGAGATTTTTTTCATTAAAACGAGACATTGTTTCGTCATATAAATGGAATTTCGGACGAATTATAAGCAATACTAAAATAGAGTGCGTTATAATAATGTTAGCAGTTTCTTTGTTTCATGAAAAAACTTTTTCCTCATTTTAATCTAAGAAGTTTAAAAAAAATTACCGGTTTCAGTATTTTTATCACTGCTACCTTTCTTATTATTATGTCAATTTATTTTAAGCAGAATCAGTCGTTGTCTCAAAAAGAAATTTTTTCTTCTCAAAACTCTGTTAAAGGAAATGCAGTAATCATTGATGGCGATTCTATCATGATTTCTTCAATTAGGATTCGACTTGCGGGAATTGATGCTCCTGAACTCCACCAATTTTGTGGAAAAAAGGAGAAACGCTACCCTTGTGGGCTTGAGGCAAAAAAATATTTAGAAAAACTAATAGAAAATCAAACTGTTACATGTCTCTGGCATAAAACGGACCAATACCGTCGTATCCTTGCAACATGTAAAACAAAACAAGTTAGCAATATCAACGCGACGCTTGTACATAATGGTTGGGCTGTAAGTTATTATGAATATCCCAAAGAAGAACAAGAAGCTAGAAGGAAAAAGAAAGGAATATGGGCATCAAGTTTTCAACGACCGCGAGAATGGCGCAAAGCAAATCCTCGCACAGAATAAGAAAAATATTTTTTAATTTCATTGACCAATGAAACGATGTAATCAAATTATTAAACTTGAAAAAAAAATCTATTCCTGTCGTGTTTGTATCCAACAACCACATTATTTTCCTCCTCTTCCTCACGAACCAAATCCCGTCGTTTATTTATCCAATACGGCTTCGATTGCAATTGCAGGACAAGCACCGGGATTGCGTGTCCATGAAACTTCTATCCCTTTTAATGATCGCTCTGGTGAAAGGCTGCGTGATTGGCTGGGAGTAACGAAAGAAGAATTTTATAACAGATCTCTTTTTGCTATTGTTCCTATGGGATTTTGTTTTCCAGGTTATGACAAAAATAAAGCTGACTTACCACCGAGACGTGAATGTCGAGAAATATGGCATGAAAAGATATTTCAAGCGATGCCTCAAATAAAGCTTGTTCTTGCTATTGGCAGTTATGCGCAAAAATGGCATATTACGGAATTAAAACATAAAACTGTTTCAGCAACCGTTAGTGATTGGAGAAATATTCTTTCCATTCCCCAACCTCAAGGCTATAATGTTATGCCTTTGCCTCATCCATCATGGCGAAATACTTTTTGGTTACAGAAAAATCCATGGTTTAACGATGAGCTTATTGTATATCTGCGCTGTTTGGTGCGTAAATTTTTATAAATTAAAATATTGAGAAAAAATATGGATCGTCTTGACAGAAAAATTTTACATCTTTTGCAAGAAAATGCAACGCTTTCTGTTGCTGATATTGCTAAAAAAGTAGGACTTTCGACCACTCCTTGCTGGCGGAGAATTCAAAAACTTGAAGAAGATGGTGTTATTCAGCGTCGTGTTGCCGTTCTTTCTCCAGAAAAAGTAAATGCGCACGTCACTGTTTTTGTGTCTATTCGCACAAACACACATAGTCATGAATGGTTTAAGCGTTTTTCAAAAATTGTGCAAGAATTCCGTGAAGTCATTGAATTTTATCGAATGAGTGGAGATATTGACTATTTATTGCGTGTTGTTGTGCCCAACATTGAAGCTTATGATCTTTTTTATAAAAAATTAATTTCTAAAATTGACATCCGTGATGTCTCATCTTCTTTCGCAATGGAACAGATTAAATATACAACGGAACTTCCACTTAATTATATTAAATTACACGACAAAACGCATGAACAAAATCCTTAAGAGTTTTTTATATCATCTCATTATCTTTTAGGCATTCAAACTTTCTTGTTAAAAAATCACCATTTGTGCATGTGTTAAAACAGCAGCTTTGACAATACCAGCTGCTATAGCTGCTCCTGTCCCTTCACCAAGACGCATCCCAAAATCCAGAAGTGGTTCTTTGCCAATTTTGTTTAAAAGTTTACGATGAGCTTTCTCAGAAGAAACATGTCCAACAAGGGTATGATCAAGAGCTTTTGGATGCATTTTATAAAGGACCGCTGCAGCTGCTGTTGCCACAAAACCATCTAAAATAACGGGTATTTTTTCTATTCTTGCTGCTAAAATAGCACCAACCATAGCTGCAATTTCACGTCCTCCTAAGCGACGCATTATTTCAAAAGGATCATTAAAATAATCCTTATGTAAAGAAATAGCTGTCTTAACCGCAGCAATTTTACGCTGAGAAAAATCACCTTCTGATTCCATACCATTTTCTGTCCATTCTTCCACTTCTCCTCCAAACAATGCTAAGCATAAAGCTGAAGCTATTGTTGTGTTTCCAATGCCCATTTCTCCAATACATAAAAGATCTGTTCCACCCGCAATGGATTCCATTCCAAATGCCATTGTAGCAGCCGCACTCCGCTCATCCATCGCGGCATCCTTCGTAATATTCATTGTTGGATATTCCAATGCTAAATCAAAAATTTTTAATCCAAGATCATAAGCAATACAAATTTGATTGATAGCAGCTCCACCCGATGCAAAATTTTGCACCATCTTTTGTGTCATAGATTGTGGAAATGGTGTAACATTTTCTTCTACTATACCATGGTTTCCAGAAAAAATAGCGACTAAAGGTCGTGTTACGATGGGTTTTTCTGTCCCCCTCCATCCCGCATACCAAACAGCAATATCCCCTAGTTTTCCCAATGTTCCTTGCTCTTTTGTTAAGTTCTTTTGCCGTTTTTTTGCCAAAATTATAGAAAACTCATCAGCAACAGGTAAATTTGTAAGCAAAGCACGAAAATCATCAAATGGACTAGCGGTCATAAGGATACCTTTTAAAATCTACAATGTTTATGAAAATCACGTCATATAGATAGGATATGAATAATTTGTTGTTTTTTTAAACAGTGCTTCAAAAATGTAAATATTATGAAAGCAATGATTTCTATTTTCTAATCAAATAACGAACATGCAAAATTTAAAATATTATCAATATGTTATTACTATTTTTACACTATGCTCTTAACCTATTTCTCTATTCAATAGGAGCAATCAGCATGTTGCTTAATACATAAATTCTAACACTCCTCCTATAACAAAAATTGTAAACTTTCAAAAACTTATAAAATTGAAAGGATCAAAATTATCGCAAAGAAATCAAAACACAAAGGATCACAACTTTAACATATGTTAATTATCAAGCTGTTATTAAATGAGAGCATAAAAAGCCTCTTTTAAAATAGATATATCTGCATTTGGTTTTGTCGCATCATTTGATAATATTTGTCTCCATCGACGTGCCCCACCCCGCCCATGAAATAAACCAATCATGTGACGCGTCACATGAGAAAGGCGCCCCCCCGATGCAATATGTTGAGCCGCATAATCACACATAACCTCAATAAGATCGCTCTCACTCAGATTATTTTGCGCCTCATCATAGAGTTCAAAATCAATATGTTTTAACAAAGCTGGATCATGATAAACTTGGCGACCAAGCATGACAGCATCACAGAACGTTAAGTGTTCTTTGATCTCATCAATTGATTTAATTCCACCATTTATCCCAATGAATTTATGGGGATATTTACGTTTTAATTTATAAACCCTTTCATAATTAAGGGGCGGAATATTGCGATTTTCTTTCGGACTCAATCCTTGTAGCCATGCCTTGCGTGCATGTATCCAAAGTGCATCACATCCAGCATTCCAAACCTGATTAGCCAAAAGATCTAACGCTAACTCTTCATCTTGTTCGTCCACTCCAATCCGACATTTGACAGTTACAGGTATAGTAACCTCTCGTTTCATCGCTTCCACGGCATTTGTTACAATGTCTGGGTGTAGCATCAAACAAGCCCCAAAAACACCTGCTTGAACACGATTTGATGGGCAACCAACATTGAGATTTATTTCGTTGTAGCCAAAATCTTCAGCAATTCGTGCAGCTTCTGCTAATTTTTTCGGATCTGCTCCCCCTAATTGTAAGGCAACTGGACGTTCTTTATCGCTAAAAGCCAACAATTGTTCGCGAACACCATGAATGACAGCATCTGCGACCATCATTTCCGTATAAAGAAGTGCTTTTTTCGTTAAAAGACGATAAAAAAACCTGCAATGTCGGTCTGTCCAGTCCAACATTGGTGCTACTGCAAATTTTATAGGCGATGGAAGGTTGTAAAATATCATGAGGGCATTACTCTCATATCCCTATAGCTCTCTCTTTACACATAGAAAAATACTTGCTTTTAGTTTACGGAAAGTTTTGCTCTCTTATACTATCATGAATATAACAACAGCCCATTATCTTCAATTGATATAAAAGTTTACTACAATCAATGATGATAAAACACAATATCGCATTTCTCATAGATTAGTGTTCAGGTATATAAACATGAAAAAAGAAGATTTTTACTATAATATAAAAAACTCATTTACAAATTCTTCTTACGCTCATCAAGCCTCTATCCTTACATGATTTAGCACAACATTTAAGATAATAAATGATAAACTAACACATTATACAATTTTTCATGATAGATTTAATTTTCTTTAGATTTTTTTTAACTTATTGTGCAAATAAACGCTACAGAAAGTAATTTTATCTTCTCCTTAAGAAAAAACAAAAATCCTTATCTCATACGAATCTGATTATAAATCATTTTTCTCAATGAGTTATTCTTGGTAATATTCCTGAATTTCACTTTATAAGATAGACAAATTTCATTCTAAATATTCTATCTAATTTTGCCATTTTATGATTCTTGCAAAAAAACTAAAATTAGGGCATAGACGACTATTGTCTTTATTAATACGTATGACTAACATTCGTATCTTTTGGAGGAAAATATTTTTCCATATTGCAGATAAAATCTGTAGAATGAAATGATCATAAACGTTGTTCAATCTCTTGTTGGCTTTGCATATAAGAAGAAAGAGCATCAACCTCTTGTTCATTAAAGAGGAGACCAAGTTTTGAACGACGCCATAATACATCTTCACATGCTTTAGCCCATTCTTTTTCCATCAACCATTTTACTTCTACTTCATAAAGCCCATGTCCAAAATATTTTCCTCTATTTGCCTTACCATGTGCAAATATCACCAATGCTTCCGTACCATAGGAGCGTGCAAGTCTGCGATGTGTAAAAGCATCTAAATCTGGCATCAAAAGAGCAATCCTATTTTCGATTATATCTAATTGATTATAGGGAAAGTCACCCCCTGGAAGTACTGTCTTAGCCGTCCATGATACTCCCTTTTTACCAAGCGCTTTTTCAACAAATTGCATCGCATCTTCAGCCAACTTACGATAAGTTGTAATCTTTCCACCATAAAGATTAAGAATCTTTGGTGTTCTTCCTGTTCCCATTTCTTTTAAAACATAATCGCGCGTAATTTCTTGTGCTTTTGAAGCTCCATCATCATAGAGTGGACGAACTCCAGAGTAAGACCAGACAATTGTTTCAGGCAACACTGGTTGTATGAAATATTCACTGGCTGCTGCACAAATGTAATCAATTTCTGTATCAGTAATATGAACGTCAGCCGGATCTCCTTGATAATTACAATCTGTTGTTCCAAGCAAGGTAAACTCTTCTTGATACGGAATAGCAAATATAATACGTCCATCACCATTTTGAAAAATATAAGCACGATCATGAGTATAAAGCTTAGGAACCAAAATATGAGAACCTCTAACAAGTCGTACTGGTGGATGTTCTTTACAGTCTAATATATTTGCCAAAACATGATCAATCCAAGGTCCTGTCATATTCGCAACATAAGAAGCTGTGACACTATATTCTTTGCTACTTAACTTGTCTTGCAGAACGATACGCCATTTATTGTCTTCTTTTTTTAAAGAGAGAACTTCTGTTCGTACTTTTATATCAGCGCCCCATTTTTCTGCATCACGAGCATTGCCAATAACTAAACGCGCATCATCTACTCTTGCATCAGAATATTCAAAACCTCTTTGATATTCTTTCTTCAGGGTAGAGCAAAATTTTTTTGAAAAATTAATTGTTTTACTGCGCCATAATTTCTGATTCCAATTCCCTAAATAATCATAAATAAAAAGTCCAAAACGCAACATCCAAGCAGGGCGCAATTCTTTATGATAAGGAAGAAGAAAACGCAAAGGACGCACAATATGTGGAGCCATACGTAAAATGATCTCGCGTTCTTTCAATGCTTCACGAACAAGTTTGAACTCATAGTGTTCAAGATAACGAAGCCCACCATGAATAAGCTTTGTTGACGCACTTGAGGTCCCAGATGCAAGATCGTTCATTTCAGCCAATCCCACTTTAAATCCGCGTCCTGCTGCATCCCTTGCCAATCCACACCCATTTATCCCTCCCCCAATGATAAACAGTTCATAATGTGTTGTGGTTTTCATAATTTCACTTTTCATTATTCTAAGTTTGTTTCTCAGTACTCAATAAAGCAATAGGAAAAAATAATACAAGTGTTCTTTATTGTATTATCAATGTACTTTTCCTAAAATAAACACGCACAAAAAGCTTTTGATAGCCTTATACATCAAAACAACATTTGACAAATTAAAGAGATTTTTTTTATCTTTTACAAAACATAATCCTTGCCAAGCTACGGTTCATCATATGAAATCTTTTTAGAGAAAAATTGATGTTTTTTCTCATTTTTAAATACACACTATAGCTAAATGCTTTATTGCACATAGATAGCGCTTTTCATATAGTTCACTCAATGACACCCTAGAAATATGAAGGTATACAGATGACTTATCACTCTCAAAACTCGAAAATAACACTTCTTTCAAAAATTTTAATCCCAGTTATGTCGAGTATTTTAATCTTTTTACCTTCTTTATCAAACGCAACATCACACTCAAAAACAGAAAATCATTTAAGCTTAGAAAAGCTTAAAACACAACTTTTGGAAGATTCTAGCTTTTTATCTAGGCTTAAAGAAAAAGTGGTACCACATACTGATTCTCATCATATTCAACAAATTGTCAGAGAGTATCTTCTTACTCATCCAGAAATTCTGATTGAAATGCAGCTTATTCTTCAAGATAAACTGGAAAAACAGAATGAATACGAAAACCAAATACAAACTTCTGTCATTCATTTATTAGAAAAAGAAATTTTTCATTCTCCTCATGACGCTGTTTTGGGAAACCCAAATGGTAAAAGAGTGCTTGTCAATTTTTTTGATTACAACTGTGGATATTGTAAAACTTCCTATTCACATATAGAAGACTTGATAAAAGAATATCCAGATTTAAAGGTTATTATCAAGGATCTACCAATTTTAAGCTCTGATTCTATAGCGGCCCATACTGTCGCCTACGCATTTCGGAAACAATTTCCAGAGAAATATCCTCAGTTTCACAAAACGCTTTTAGTGTATCAGGGTCGTGCAAATGAAGCTAAAGCTATTAAAGTAGCTGTTTCATTAGGAGCAGATGAAAAAAAACTACGTAATGCAATAAAAGATCCCACTCTGCAAAACGCTTTTAAAGAAAATATCCAAATTGCCTCTAAACTTCATATTACGGGAACACCTTCTTACATTATTGGTAATAAAATATTCATTGGCGCAGCTAGGCAAGATACTCTAAAACAAGCGATAGACAATACACGGTGAATACCTGATCAGTTTTAGACAGAATACTGTAAATGAGGTAATTTTATGCTTTCTCTTTTTTGATAACCGGCTTATAAGTGCAATTTTGCGTAAAGCAAATACGAGTTTTAAATTGCAAAGCATAATAATTTAAAGGAAATAAAAATCTTTAAAGCCTCAAAAGATGTCATCCCTAATCTAGAGATATTCTGTCATAAAATGAGATAATGACGATCTTCATTGATCAAGGAGTTAGAAATAAAATGGCAATAAAAAAAATGGATTCGGCAAAAACCGCAATTGATACAAAAATTATTCGTGATCTTGCTGAAATTTTGAATGATACAAATTTAACGAACATTGAAGTTGAACAAGGTGAGCTTCGTATTTGTGTCTCACGCCAAAATACCTCCACTTCTTCTGAACAAGCAATCTATCCTCCTGTTTCTACTCCGACTTTTTCTGTACCATCTTCTCCAGTCCCAACGGCTGAATCTCCTATACAATCTATCCAAGAAGATAAATCAAAAAACACAATAACCTCTCCTATGGTTGGAACAGCTTATCTTGCACCTTCACCAGGCGCGCAACCTTTTGTAGAAGTAGGACAAAATGTTTCTGAAGGAGAGACATTACTTATTATTGAAGCCATGAAAACAATGAATCAAATTTCATCACCACGCTCAGGCACAGTAACCACTGTTCTTGTCAAAGATGGCCAACCTGTTGAATTTGGCGAACCACTTATTATTGTTGAATAAAGCGAGGGGACAACCATGATTCGAAAAATCCTCATTGCTAATCGGGGAGAAATTGCTCTTCGCGTTTTACGTGCATGTAAAGAACTTGGCATAAAAACCGTAGCTGTTCACTCTACCGCTGATGCAGATGCAATGCATGTTCGTCTTGCTAACGAAAGTGTTTGTATTGGCCCTCCTCCTGCTCGTGATTCTTATTTGAGTATTCAGCAAATTATTGCTGCTTGTGAAATTACAGGAGCTGATGCTGTTCATCCTGGTTATGGCTTTCTTTCTGAAAATGCAAAATTTGCAGATGTTCTAGAAGCCCATGATATTACATTCATCGGTCCAACAGCTACTCATATCCGAATCATGGGCGATAAAATCGAAGCAAAGAAAACCGCCAAAAAACTTGGTATTCCTGTAGTTCCTGGTTCAGATGGAGCAGTTACTGAAGAATCAGATGCTTTACGCACTGCTCGTGAAATTGGCTATCCAGTTATTATCAAAGCTTCTGCCGGTGGTGGTGGACGCGGTATGAAAGTCGTTCATTCTGAACAAGAATTTTCTATAGCTCTCAAAACAACACGTTCAGAAGCGAAAGCTGCTTTTGGTGATGACGCTGTTTATATAGAGAAATATTTAGAAAAACCCCGTCATATTGAAATTCAAGTCATAGGTGATGGTGCGGGAAATGCTATTCATTTAGGAGAACGCGATTGTTCACTTCAACGACGGCATCAAAAAGTATGGGAAGAGGCTACGTCACCTGCACTTAATGAAACTGAACGAAAAAAAATTGGTAGTATTGTTGCAAATGCCTGTGCCCAACTTGGATATCGTGGAGCTGGTACTATTGAATTTCTTTATGAAAATGGCGAATTTTATTTTATTGAAATGAATACGCGTTTACAAGTCGAACATCCTGTAACTGAAGCTATTACAGGTATAGATTTAGTCCATGAACAAATCCATATTGCATCAGGCTGCAAGCTTTCAGTGACACAAGATGATGTCTGTTTTTCTGGTCATGCCATTGAATGCCGTATTAATGCAGAAGATCCTATTAACTTTACGCCATCACCTGGAACTATTACACATTTTCATACACCTGGAGGTTTAGGGATTCGTGTTGATTCTGGCGCTTATTCAGGTTACCGTATCCCTCCTTATTATGATAGCATGATTGGCAAGCTGATTGTTCATGGACGTACCCGTTTAGAATGTATGATGCGTTTACGGCGTGCTTTAGACGAATTTGTCGTGGATGGGATAAAAACTACACTACCTCTTTTTCGCGATCTTATTAATAATCAAGATGTTGCTGATGGTAATTATAATATTCACTGGCTAGAAAAATATCTTGCTCATCAATCAAAGTCTTCAGATTCGTAATTCGATAGCAAAATGGTGAATTCTTATAAAAGATTCTATAAGATATCAGCATAAGGATAATTCCAACCTTCTTGTAAAAATTGGTAAAAGAGGAAATAAGTTGGTTATTTTTTTATTTGTTATATAGTTTTCTTTTAATATGTACAAAATTTGATAATTTTCTGTTTTCCTTTTTTGTAAGTTTGTGCTAACTCCTACATGGTTACGCCCTTATAGCTCAGTTGGTAGAGCACCTGATTTGTAATCAGGGGGTCGGGAGTTCGAGTCTCTCTGGGGGCACCATATGCTTTTTTAATTACGTGCAGCTTATTCATTTTCCGAGCATTTTTAAATTCAGGAGAAGATAGAGATGGGCGTGAATTTAAAAAACGTGTTATTTTTATCAAATTTCTTTTTTAATGCTTTAAATTCAGCTAATTCCTACCAAGGAAAATATTAGAATTTAAGTTTCTAATGAATGCTAACAACTCCATAACATTGGCAAAATTATCCGGTGAGCCATTATTAAAAGAATCAGATAGTTTTTTTTAAGCTCTTTCCACAAACATTTTCTTCAATAAAGCCACCTAATGCATCAGTCTTAACTTTAGGAAAGATATAACCAAAGTCTTTTAAAGCTTTAATGCGATAAAGAGTGTGATTATAAAATACATGTGTTTCATTTTTTAAAGCAAATTCTTTTCTTTAAAAAGATTATAGCCTTCTATCTAACAGCATTTTCTGCTGTAAAATTCAAATTATCTATCTGCTCAACTAAAAGAACTTTTATTGTTTAGTTTTTATGCTTTTTTCAAAGAGATGTGGGCTTTCAAGAATAAGTTTTTCTCGTGCTTTCTGTAACTGTTTAATGACTTCATCAATCTTTGATGAAGAACAAAAAGATTCTTGGCTATTCAACAAATGCAGCCTCTCCTTTCCCTCATATAAACATTGCATCTGAGATTGAAGTATTCTAACTTCTTGAAAAAAAAGACGTCCTGTTTCCTTAAAACCATTGTTAAGTGCAAAAAGTTGATCGGAAATGGATAGCAGAATCTGTTTAAAAAAACGCTCATTTTCTTGGCGTTTACGATATTCTAAAATAAGAGCATGGCTTATCTCATCTAACTGTTTTTTTGTAGAATCAATTTTACGCAATAAATTTGGTTTTTCCCCCATATCACCTTTTCTCACCTTCACAAGCATAGCATGAATATCTAACAACTTAATTGCGGAATGAGATAAATAATCAACAACTGTAGGTGTATTAATATAGCGTTTCCGTGCAATCATCACAAACTCACCTAATGACTGTTTTTACATTCATCCCGCTATTTATTTTCTATTTTACAAAGCCATTCTAAAGAAAGTGCTAAAAAATATTACCTCCAATGCATTATTCGATGGAACCTCTTCTCTCTTTTCACTATCAACGTGGAATCCTTGGAGAGAGAAAACGTACAGGTGTATAAAGGATAAGATGTGTTGTTTTCTCCAACACGCTACTACCATCAGCAAGAAGGGCTTGACTAGGTGACAATTCTGTACCTTGCATAATTGTGGAAGCCAAAGAACCTTCTCGAGAAAGAGCCATCAACGTTGGCGAAGATGCAAAGACATTGTGTGCTCCCCCATCCACATGAGAGAAATCAAGAACAGCTATTCCATTTTTACGCAACATTTCAATATCTGAGCCATCGCCCACACGATGATGTCCACCGGTAAGACGTCCTGAAACCGCGAGAGCTTTATCCGCTCTGGATACTAAAATAGCTGTTGGCTGCGGAAGTTTTTTTATATCATTAAGTTGGCGCTCAAATACATCAACATCAATGTCTGGTGCCGCCATTAATAAACTTGTAATACGACGAATAGGCTTATATTTTTTCTGTAAGGCTAAAGTTCTAAATGCCTCCATTATAACAAAATTGCCCATAGAATGCGCAATAACCGAAATCTGATCAGCATTGGTTTCACTAATAAGTGTTAAAAGCTCTATCAATCCGTCACGGGCAAAATTAGCACTGTCACGATCATAAATATAAAGAGGAACAGATCCGGCAGAAGGCCAAGAATAATGCACAGCGACAACATTTAAAGAATAATCGTGTGTAAACTGTGCTGTACGAAATGTACCATCTGCAAAATTATTATTATACCCATGGATAAAAAGAAAAATTTCTCTTTTTCCTTTTGGCTTTTTTGCTAAAGCAGCATTTAATTGCTGTTTAAACTGTTCTTTATTATCGTATTTTTGCAATGCTACTGCTGCAAAATACTTATCATGCGTAGGTTTATACGCATTTATTTCAACAACTCCCTTTACATGTTGCTGAGGAATTCCTACATCAATGCGATTATAATGAACTTTATTTGATCTCTCTGCACCATAAGGTTGAGCGTAATTATTTTGCATCATACGACTTGTTGCAACATACACTGGAACGATGGCTTTTGGAGAAACTGGTTTCCCTTCAACTTCCCTTTCTACGGCAGTCATAGAAGGTGTTGCATGCACCCCATGCCAAAGTACAGCACGTGAATCACTACATGCTGACAATAAAGAAATACAAATAAGAAGTGTTAAATATCTCAAAATCATTATACTTCTCACAGCAATGTCACCCCACCTTATAAAAATATAACATTTCAAATGCATAGATAAAGTAATAAAAAACGAAACTTTCTTAGAAACACAGCAACAAATAACATATAACAAAGATTTTTCTATAATGCGTATAAATACCCTCTCTCTAAATAAATTCATGTCATTATGGAGGACTCACTGCTAACTGGTGCGGTCGAGAAGACTCGAACTTCCACGGGTTGCCCCACAGCGACCTCAACGCTGCGCGTCTACCAATTCCGCCACGACCGCACGTGGAAAGAAAAAATTTGGTTTTTAGCCTTTAACAAATCATAAAGAAAGGTACAAGCCAATTTCCTCTTTCTCATAATTTATTTTTATCCGGATGCTTTATAACCTAATAGAGATTACTAAGAATATGGGCTTTACTATGATCTTTGAATCATCATCATAAAATGTGCTTGTGCAGCTTGATCTTTTTCATAATAACCATGAAAGTTTTTTGTAATTGTTGTAGAGCCCTGTTTTTGGATTCCTCTCATAGCCATACACATGTGTTCAGCCTCAATCAATACTGCTACACCATGAGGCTTCAGATACGTTTTTAACGCGTGAGCCACTTGCGCTGTCATAGCTTCTTGAGTTTGTAAACGACGAGAAAAAATATCTACAACACGTACAATTTTTGAAAGGCCAACAATTTTTTCATTCGGAAGATATGCTATATGTGCTTTCCCAATAATTGGGATCATATGATGCTCACAGTGTGAATAAAAAGGTATATTTTTTACGATTATGGCTTCATTGTATCCTGAAACCTCTTCAAAAACTGTACCTAAGGTTTCTTTAACTGATTGACTATAACCATTAAAAAGCTCGCGATATGCCTTGGCTATACGTTTTGGAGTATCTAAAAGCCCTTCTCTATTTGGATTTTCCCCTATCCATAAGAGTAATGTACGAATCGCTTCTTCCACCTCTTCAATACTCGGACGCTTTTCTTCAGATAAATTCGCGTCTTCTTTAACAACATTACGCATTCAAAAACTCCAAGCTTACTCTATACAAAGCATTTGCTCCATACCTATTTCATTTTGTATAATCTCTATATAAGCGAATTAAAAGTTTAAACAATCACGACTCTCAAAATTTCAGGCAATAGCGTATGATTGATAATATCTATAATGATAAAATACTTAAATATGCTGCACATATAGGAAAAATTGGGCGTCTTAATAATCCTGATGCAACATCAAGAAAACATGCACATCTTTGTGGTTCAACAATCACTGTAGATTTAAAAGCGGAAAATGGTATTATTACGGATTTTGCCCATGAAATACATGCATGTGTACTAGGGCAAGCTTCGGCTTCACTTTTAGCATCTCATATCATCGGACAAACAACACAAGATCTTAAAATATTGCGTGAAGTTATATATCAAATGCTAACACAAAATGGTCCTTCTCCTCAAGCTCCATTTGAGGATTTTTCTTGCTTACAGCCCATTAAAGACTATAAAGTGCGCCATGCAGCAATACTACTACCCTTTGATGCAACAATAGACTGCATCCAAAAAATTGAAGAAAAATAAATGTTTAAATCACAATCTCGACAAAAAAAATTGACTCGAAATTACACAGGCACGTGGCAAAAAACACCCGGACGATTATTGGGTATTTTCTTAATACGTTTCTATCAGATAACTCTTTCGAGTCTTATAGGCAATCAATGTCGCCATGCCCCGACTTGTTCAGAATATACATATGAAGCGATTGCACGCCATGGGCTTTGGGCTGGTGCATGGATGGGACTCTTTCGTATCATACGTTGTGGTCCCTTTGGAACAGATGGCTTTGATCCAGTGCCTATTTCGCTTGGAAATTCTTGCTGTTTTTATAAACCTTGGCGTTACTGGAAAATTTCTGACAAACACAACAAATAATCCTTTTCTTTTTTCGTATGTATTGATAAAAAATCAGTCTATAAGCTTTTTACTCAATTTTCACGAAACCATCCGCAATCGTTAGCGGAATTGGATTAAAAGGGTGTTTTTATGTCTTGCTCTATTTCTCTTTTTTTCCCCGATGGTTCAAAACGTAATTACCCCGCCGAAATGACAGGCTTGGAATTAGCAGAATCCATTTCTAAATCACTCGCAAAAAAAGCAGTCGCCTATAGTCTTGAGGGTATTATACGAGACTTATCGGATCCATTGGAACAATCTGGTCAAGTAGAGATTATTACCCGAGAAGATTCACGCGCTCTTGAGCTCATAAGGCATGATTGCGCCCATGTCCTTGCTGAAGCAGTGCAAGAACTCTTTCCGGAAACGCAAGTAACAATAGGTCCTGTCATTGAGAATGGATTCTATTATGATTTTGCACGTCAACAACCTTTTACATTAGATGATCTCACCGTCATTGAAAAGAAAATGCGTGAAATTATCCAACGCAATAAACCTTTTAGAAAAGAAATTTGGTCTCGTGAAAAAGCGAGACAAATTTTTTCTGAGAAAAAGGAATTTTATAAAGTTGAACTTATTGATAGCATTCCTGAAAATCAAGATTTGAAAGTCTATTATCAAGGTGATTGGTTTGATCTTTGCCGCGGACCGCACATGCAATCTACAGGACAAATTGGGAATGCTTTCAAATTAATGAAGGTCGCAGGAGCTTATTGGCGTGGTGATGCTAATAATCCAATGCTCACGAGAATTTATGGAACAGCATTTGCAAATGAAAATGACTTAAAAGCCTACCTCCATATGCTAGAAGAAGCTGAAAAACGTGATCATCGCCGCTTGGGACGTGAAATGGACTTATTTCATTTTCAAGAAGAAGGGCCAGGAATGATTTTTTGGCACAAAAAAGGTTGGAAAATGTTCCAAAATTTGATCAACTATATGCGTAGACGCCTTGATGATCATCAATATGCTGAAGTTAATGCACCACAAGTTCTTGATAGGTCACTCTGGGAAATATCTGGCCATTGGGGCTGGTATAAAGAAAATATGTTCAAAGTCATTCCAGCAGCAGAAGATTCAGATCATAGGAATGTTTATGCCCTTAAGCCCATGAATTGCCCTGGTCATGTGCAAATTTTTAAACATGGTTTAAAATCTTATCGTGATTTGCCTATTAGACTTGCTGAATTTGGACTTGTTCATCGTTATGAGCCTTCAGGCTCTTTACATGGTCTTATGCGTGTGCGTGGTTTTACGCAAGATGATGCACATATTTTTTGTACTGATGAACAATTAGCCGATGAATGTCTCAGTATTAATGATCTTATTTTATCAACTTATGCTGATTTTGGTTTTAAAGAAATCAGTCTTAAACTTTCAACACGTCCAGAAAAACGAGTTGGGTCTGATGCATTATGGGATCATGCAGAAAGTATCATGGAATCTGTCCTTAAAACAATTAAAACAAAATTTGCAGGACAAATCAAAACAAGCATCCTTCCAGGTGAAGGAGCATTTTATGGTCCAAAATTTGAATACACATTAAAGGATGCTATCGGTCGTGAATGGCAATGTGGAACAACACAAATAGACTTTAATCTCCCCGAACGTTTTGGTGCATTCTATATTGATAAAGATTCAGAAAAACGTCAACCTGTTATGATCCACCGTGCTATTTTCGGATCAATGGAGCGTTTTCTTGGTATATTAATCGAAAATTTTTCTGGACATATGCCACTTTGGCTTGCTCCTGAACAAGTTGTTGTTGCAACAATTACATCTGAAGCAAATGAATATGCTCAAAAAATAACGGCAAAACTTAAAGCTATAGGGCTTTCCGCAACAATAGATCTCCGCAATGAAAAAATTAACTATAAAATACGAGAACATTCTTTACAAAAAGTCCCCGTAATTTTGGTATGTGGTAAACGTGAAGCTGAAACAAACAGCGTAAATATGCGCCGCTTAGGAAGTACAAATCAAACCCTTTTATCTGTAGAAGATATGATTAAACAACTCTTAAATGAGGCAACACCTCCGGATTTGCAACGTGTAATAAATGCATAACATCACAGAAGATGGTAATACGTTAATTTTTTTACTATAAATCTTCAATTTTTGCACAAAATGAAACGATTTGATGTTGTCGTGCATTTTGCTTTTATACACAATTACCGAACACCAGAAAGAAGCACGTGATCATTCTTTACAAGGTGGATTGGTGAAAAATTGAATGTACGCTATGAGCTGTTTAAATGTAAAAATCATAGACAATTGAATATTAATGATAACATTCATCTTTTACCTTTATAATAAAAAGATAGTGCTATTATCAAGGATAGATCATTACGATAATGATAGAAACATCAATCAAGGAGACTGAAAACAAGATTATATTTATTAATAAAAATATGTAAAATTAGCTGAACAATAATGTGTCTTATTCGTAAGATAAGCCCTTATAAAAAAGACAGTATGTTGATTTATAATGATAATATATCTTTATTCATATTAAATAAGGTTTCTAATATCATAAGATTCTCTCATTTTTAATATGTTTATGTTGAATCTATCAAAATCATTTTTTGACACGAGACAAGCGGAATAAGTGTGTGGTTAAAATTATTGAGAAAGGACTTTTAAAATGCCCACAATGAACCGCCTAAAGTGCTACGGATTGTTGCAATCATTGAGGGTAGGCTAAACTTAATGCTGATGCCGACTTGCTCCTTCATAAATGTAAAAATACCAGTACTCAATGGGTTTACCATTATATCATTCACGAGAAATCATGGTAAAATAAGCTTAAGAAGCCTTAAGAAACATTGCTTTAAAACAAGCACATGAATTGGTAAACCAATGGGCATTATACATCCCGCAATTTGCACTGATGAGATATTGACTTAACTTTTTATAAAACCAAATCAAAGAAAAATGGCAAAACTCAGCGCTTATTCTTTCCCTTCTTCATATTTTACCAAATTAAAAACCTTATAAAAAACTCGTTAAATATACACATACGATACATGACTACCGTTGGACGTATAAAACTCTGGGTACATCCATAAAACGTCTAAATATCTACAAAACACATTGCCATGCTAGACGCTAGATATTGATTTGTAAAACAATTTCAAAACACATGTTTTGCTAAAAAAGAAACACATATAAAATAAAAAAATACTATTTTATCGTGCTCTATCAAGAACACGCTTACATTCAATGAGCTCAAACAGGATTTCTTGCAACAATGCTTTATCAGTTTTATCTTTGTAAAGATTCACAGAACCGACAGATGTTTCTCCTTCATTCCTCATGAAACTCAAAAGCCCAAAAGAAGATTTCTTAGGCTTATTGCTAGCATTTTCAGAAGTTTGTCCTGCATGTTTCTTCTCTATAACCACATTCATAGCATCAAGATCACCGTTACCTAGTGCAGTCACAAAAGCAACACCATTCTCTTTCAAAAGGCGTTGCACACCTTTTATCGTATAACCCTGATCATATAATAACTGCTTAATACCATTGAGCAAATCAACATCGACTGGACGATAATAGCGCCTTCTTCCCCCACGTTTCATTGGTTTAATCTGCCTAAAACGTGTTTCCCAGAATCTTAAGACGTGCTGCGGAAGCTCCAATAACTCGGCTACTTCGCTAATTGTGCGAAAAGCATCAGAGATTTTATCCATTTTGCAACACCTTATTTAAAACAAAATAAATTACTTTATAACGAATCATTCTGTCCTAATTTCTCAACAAGATTAGTCAAAAATAAGACCATCATTTACGACTTCTCAACAGTCTTTTTCTAAAAAACAAAGAACTTCATTTTATACATTTTTTTAACAAATACCAAACATATTATGGCATTGTTTTATGAGATATCATTTCTTCTGTCTTACACGATGCGAATCTAAAATTCTCTGTTTAAGGACATTGGCAGCCTTAAACGTCACAACACGTCTCGGCGGAATAGGTGCTTCAACACCTGTTTTTGGATTGCGTCCAACACGCTCATTTTTACTACGAACCTGAAAAGTTGCAAAAGAAGATAATTTAACCGCTTCACCTCTTACAAGTGAGTTGCAAATCTCATCCAAAACCAATTCGACTAAAGCTGCTGATTCAGTATGTGACAAGCCCACTCTTTTACAAACTACGCTCGCTAAATCTGCACGCGTTACTGTCTTACTTGTCATTATAACCACCTATTAAAATATTAAAAATTACAAAATGACTTATACGTTTTCTTGAAATATGGTCAAGTAGCCATGATTTACCAACGAATAAGAATTGCACCCCATGTAAATCCACCTCCCATGGCTTCTAACATGATAAGATCTCCTTCTTTTATTTTTCCATCACAAACAGCTGCTGTTAAAGCCAACGGAACTGATGCCGCAGACGTATTACCATGTTGATCAACGGTAATCACAACTTTATCTAGTGAAATTCCCAGCTTTTTAGCAGATGCTTCAATAATGCGCTTATTAGCCTGATGAGGTACAAACCAATCTAGTTGTGAAGAATCCACACCTGCAGCTGCAAAACAATCATCAACCACATCCGTTATCATACCAACAGCATATTTAAAAACTTCTCGTCCTTCCATACGCAAATAGCCTGTCGTTTGTGTTGTTGAAGGTCCACCATCAACATATAGCTTATCTATATAAGCTCCATTAGAGCGCAGTTTCGCAGACAATATACCACGCTCAAAAGCAATCCCCCCCTCAATTTCTTGTGCTTCCAAAATAGCAGCACCCGCACCATCACCAAACAAAACACATGTCGTACGATCTTCCCAATCTAAAATTCGAGAAAATGTATCGGATCCAATAACTAAAATTCTTTTAGCACCTCCACATCGTAAATAAGAATCTCCCGTTGTTAAAGCAAAAATAAAACCAGAGCAAACAGCTTGAATATCAAAAGAAAATCCATGGCTCATTCCCAAAGCATGCTGAATTTCCACAGCAGAAGCAGGAAAAGTACGATTCGGGGTGGACGTTGCTAAAATAATACAATCAATGTCTTTTATTGTTAAACCAGCATTTGTAAGTGCTGCTTGCGCAGCCTCAACTCCTAAAGAAACAGTCGTTTCATTTTCACTGGCAATATAACGTTGGCGTATTCCTGTACGCTGAACAATCCATGAATCTGACGTTTCGACAAACTTTGCAATCTCATCATTTGATAAACTTTTTTTCGGCAAAGCACTCCCTACACCACGTATAATTGACCGAATCATTCAGCTCTTACCTTTTCTTCAAATTTTTCATTTCTATTATAAGAGCTTATCATAAGGACTCTCCATTCACCGCCGCTTCATCTTCTTGATCAAAAAGTGTTTCTTTATTCTCATGAAACCGTCGCAAATCAGCAGTTATTTTTTTCAAAAGCCCATTATTAACCATCTCATAACCAACGCGGATAGCAGAAGCAAAACCATTAGCATTAGCACTCCCATGGCTTTTGATCACAACACCATTCAACCCCAAAAGAACTCCTCCATTCACCCTATCGGGATCCATTTTATGTTTCAGTATACGAAAAGCACCCCGCGATAAAAAATAACCAAGAGATGTTAAAAAAGAACTGCGCAGTGCAGAGTTTAAAATCTCTCCTATCTGTCGCGCGGTTCCTTCTGCGGTTTTTAAAGCAATATTACCAGAAAACCCCTCTGTTACAACAACATCGACTGTTCCTTTTCCAATGTCATTGCCTTCAACAAATCCTTTATATTCCAATCCTTCTAATTGCACTTCACGCAATATCATTCCTGCTTTTTTTATTTCATAAAGCCCTTTAACCTCTTCCACCCCCACATTTAAAAGTCCAACACTTGGTCTTTCAGTGTGATATAAAGCGCGAAACATACCCGCTCCCATAACCGCCAAATCAACCAACTGACTAGCAGAGGCACCAATTGTTGCTCCAATATCTAAAACGATACTCTCACTGCGAAGTGTTGGCCAGATACCCGCAATACCAGGACGTTCTGCCTCTGCTAGCATTTTCAAACAAAAATAAGACATAGCCATGAGTGCACCTGTATTACCAGCAGAAATACAAGCATCAGCTTCACCATTTTTTACCGCTTCAATGGCGTACCACATTGATGATTTACCACGTCCATTACGAAGTGCTTGGCTTGGCTTTTCATCCATGCGTGTATAACTTTCTGTAGGGCAAAAGCGCGATACAGAATCTAAACAAGGATATTTTTTTAAAACCGGACGAACAGCCTCCTCTACTCCATAAAACAGAAAATAAATATTTGATAAATATTTTTGTACAATTGCTGCTCCTGCAATAGCTGCTTCTGGACCGTAATCACCGCCCATGACATCCACAGAAATTCTAATCACGCTTTCATATCCCACATCTTTTCATTTACATCTTTAAATACATATTATGATTTTTGGCTCCTGAACACTCGCAAAGCAAATCTTGCGAAAATCACTCCGCAGAAAATACCGTTTAGCATATAATAGATATTTTTTTTATGTTTTTACAATCACTTCCAATTTTTCAAAACAGAAAATGGAGAGATTTTTTGCTCTGTTTCTTCTAAATTTTCAACCATATTCATCTTTATCCCCTCTTTACGTGGATAATGATTAATAGACAACTCAAAAAACTCTTCCATGATTGCACCAATATCAATTTTATCATCATAAAACACTTCAGGAGTATCAAGCCCCTCCATATCTAAAAACAATTCTCCTGTATCCTCTGATATTTTGGGCTTCATCAAATTTGAATCTTCAGGAACAAAAACAACCTCAATATTTTCACAAAGGATATTTTCTAATGTTTCTAATGTAACAACACATAACTGTAGTATATGCGCTTGCAACAGACCTTTTATACGCACTCCGCGTTTTTTCCACGGGAAAATATGGAATTCTCCCTCACAAGATTTTACTTCAATTAAATTATGGTTCTGGGCTAAATGTGTACATTCTTTTTTGTTTGCACAAAGATGAACCCTTATACCTTTAGCAGGTAGAGAACGTACGGATATTGGATAAGTCAAAGCAAATGTCATTTGAGGAACATTTTGAACATTCATTGACAACTCCCAAACATAAAAACGCATAAAGCACTGTGTTTTTATTTATCTCAAGTATTTATGCATTTTTTTCTTTTCTAAAGAAATTCTATATGGCATAATTTGCTTTATAACAAAGAAACTCAGTGTAAGCTACGGTAGATTAAGTTAAAATTAGAAAAAACTTGAGGTTGCCT
The DNA here is from genome assembly GCF_028618595.1 of Bartonella sp. AU18XJBT. Lineage (GTDB taxonomy): Bacteria > Pseudomonadota > Alphaproteobacteria > Rhizobiales > Rhizobiaceae > Bartonella. The sequence goes on from NZ_JAQITE010000003.1 coordinate 76,403, forward strand.
TCTTGTCCTACATCTCAATATAAAAGGAGATATCATTGTTTCAAATGCCTCACATAATAGCTTTAATCAAACGTAAATTATTGATTGGTCTATCAATGGCAAGCATAGGAGTGCTTGCTGGATGTAGTCTTCTTGATTCTTCAGGTTCGAGCCAAATTTATAGAGAGGGCTATGTTCTTGATAAAAATGCTCTAAGTTCTATTGCTATTGGCTCAAGTCAAGAGCAAGTTCTTTTAACTTTAGGGACTCCTTCACTAAAAACAAAATATGATAATGAAGTTTTTTATTACATCTCACAGACACGCTATCGTGGGATGCAGTTTATGAAAACAAAGATTATTGATCGCAAAGTTTTAGCCATTTACTTCAATAAAAATGATCAGGTTGCGAAAGTTGCAAATTACGGATTACAAGACGGTCAAGTGTTTGATTTTATTACACAAACAACACCAACTGTAACGAAAGAACATCCTTTCTTAATTCAAATTATAAAAGGCCCTGCCAATTTGCCACCCCATAACTAAATCATATAGTCTACATATCGTCTCAATATTATTAGGTCTGATATTATCAGACCTAATAATAAGGGGATTTTTAGCTCTTATAGGCGGATTTTTTTTGCCATACTGTCGAGAACTGCATTAACAAGTTTTGGCTCATCACCTTCAAAAAATGCCTTTGCTATGTCAACATATTCATTCATGACAACCGCAACGGGAACATCTTTACGGTTGATCAACTCCCATAAACCTGCTCGTAAAATTGCTCGCAATATAGAATCAAGACGTGAAAGAGACCACTCTGCAGAGAGCTGTTGATGAAGCAGAGGATCAAGCTGCTTTTGATCTTTTACAACACCCGTTATAATAGCCAAAAACCACTGAAAATCAGCTTCAAGATACTGATCTCCATCAATATCTTTTCCCAAACGATAAGCCTCATACTCAGCTGCCGTTTCCATCACCCCTGACCCCACGATATCCATTTGATAGAGGGCTTGAACTGCAGCAAGTCTTGCTGCTCCACGTTTATTGGCTGAACGCGGAAAATGTCTGCTTTTTATATCAGCCATATTTAACGATTATCTCCAAATCTCTTTTTTAGAGCGATCATACATAAAGCAGCTTCAGCCGCAAAACCACCTTTATTTTTGTCATCTAGTTTTGCACGCGCCCATGCTTGTTCTTCATTTTCAACAGTCAAAATACCATTTCCAATAGCCAAGTGCTGATGAACAGTTAAATCCATCAATGCACGACAAGAATCATTAGCAACAATTTCAAAGTGATATGTTTCGCCCCGAATAACACAACCAAGAGCAACATAACCATCATAAGATATGTTATTTTGTTCAGCAAAAGCTATTGCACTTGGTATTTCTAACGCTCCAGGAACCGTTACAACATCATAACTTGCTTCAGCTTTTTGCAAAGTATTCATTGCACCTCTCAAAAGCGCATCAGAAATCCCCTCATAAAAGCATGCTTCAACAATCAATACGTGAGGCTTTTTACGTATCTCTTTCATCATAATGGAATTCCACAAAAAACGAATCAAAAAAATCAAGGTTATAAAGCATAAAATTCTGAAAACGATCAATAGAGTTTTAGCTTATTCATCTTCTCTTTTTAAAGCAAAAAGTTTTGCAGCATAACGAGCAAGCTGATCAATTTCCAAATTGACCAGATCTCCAATTTTAGCTTTTCCCCACGTTGTCATTTCGAGTGTATGGCGAATAATAAGAACATCAAAAACACAATCCTCAACACCATTAACAGTCAAAGACGTCCCATTAAGTGCAATAGATCCCTTATTGACAATGAAAGGCATAAATTGTCTTGCAACTTTTAAATAAAAACGAATTGCATCCCCTTCATTTTTTTGATCAATGATTTCAGCCAAACCATCAATATGACCGGAAACCAAATGTCCTCCCATTTCATCACCTAATCGAAGCGAACGTTCCAAATTAACAAAAGTTCCTTTTGTCCATTGTGCAAGATTCGTTAAACGTAATGTTTCTTCCCATGCTTCTACTGCAAACCAACCAGCAGTCGCTTGTTGTATCCCCCGCTCTACAATTGTCAGACAAATTCCTGAACAAGCAATTGATGCGCCAATTTCCAAACTCTGTATGTCATAGCGCGTAGAAATATCTAAACGCATCCCCTGCTTTAAAGGTTGTACATCTTCAACACAACCAATATCCGTTATAATTCCTGTGAACATAATGTCTTACGTCTCCATTTATAAAAACGGTCATTTCCAAACATTCTTGTCTCAATCTCGTGAAACTGCGAGAGATAATTTCCAAAATGAGGGGCTTCAACACGACCTTCGCCTAAAATAACGGGGGCATAAAAACATATCAAATGATCCACACAACCGGCATTCAAAAACTTTTCCCCTGTCTTTACGCCCCCTTCCAATAAAACACTATTAATCCCATGTTTATAAAGCATCTGTAAAAGAGTAAAGGGTTCTACACAACCATTGTTCATCTCTACCGAATAAACAGACACACCATATTGCTCCAATGCATTTTTTTTGCTTTTCTTTGAAAGATCCACATCACAAATAACCCATGTAGGAATTTTCATGGCTGTTTGGACAACTTTTGCATCAAGGGGGATCGATAAATCTGCATCCAAAATAATACGAATTGGTGAGCGCACCTCCATCCCTGGCAAGCGGCAATTGAGTTGTGGATCATCTGCTAATATAGTACCAATACCAACGAGGATAGCATTATTTTGAGCACGTAGAACATGCGTATGGGCATGAGAAAGTGTTCCACTAATTTTTACGCTGCCCTTTTCTCTTTTTCCAACACCATTATCGGCAGAAATTGCCATTTTAAAAGTGACCGCACAGCGTTGTATCTTCCTTATGCACCAATGTGTCCATAAAGATTCAAAAGCCTCTTCAGCTAAAATTCCCTCAACCACTTCAATCCCCGCCGCTCGCAAAAGAGCAATACCATGACCGTCAACACGCTTGTCACAATCAGTCAGCGCAACAACAACTCGAGAAATCCCTGAATCAATAAGTGCATTCACACACGGCGAAGTTTTTCCATAATGCGCGCAAGGTTCTAAAGTAACATAAGCAGTCGCTCCTTGAGCCAAAGAACCAGCCATATGTAAAGCTTGCACTTCCGCATGAGGACTCCCATGAATAGCTGTTACGCCATAGCCAACAATAAATGCTCCCGCACCATTATCGTTTCGCACAATTAACGTACCAACGGAAGGATTCCCACCTGTAAGACCGACATGACGTTCTGCTAAACGAATAGCCGCAGCCATAAACCGTTCATCTTGCAATTTTTTATTCATCAAAACGAGATTCTGTATCCGCAATACCCTTTGATAATTCGTCTATAACATCGTGAAAATCGCTTGCATTACGAAAATCTCGATACACAGAAGCAAAACGAATATAAGCAATATCATCAATTCTTTTCAATGCTTCCATCACAAGATGTCCAATTTTTTCTGAAGAAATCTCTGGTTCTCCCAAACTTTCAAGCTGACGCACAATGCCAGAAATTGCTCGTTCAATATGATCAGGATCAATATTGCGCTTACGTACAGCCACATCAACTGATCGCATTAACTTATCACGATCGAATGGTTCACATCGTCCACTTTTTTTAGTAACCAAGAGCTCACGCAACTGGACACGTTCAAAAGTTGTAAAACGACCACCACAAACGGAACACACACGGCGGCGGCGAATCACTGCCCCCTCTTCTGCTGGACGTGAGTCTTTAACCTGTGTATCCTCGTATTGGCAGTAAGGACAGCGCATCTTTTGTGTCCTTAACGAGTGCTAAGATAAGAGTAAAGAGGAAATTGACTCGTTAAATCTTTTACCTTTTTCTTAACAGCCATTTCAACGGCATAATTATCTTCATCACTTTTTGCGCTCCGAAGACCATCAAGAACTTCTGAAACCAGATGACCAACTTGAATAAACTCTTTTTCTAAAAAACCGCGCGTTGTGGCAGCAGGTGATCCCAAGCGAATGCCCGATGTTATAGATGGCGTTTCAGGATCAAAAGGAATACCATTTTTATTGCAGGTAATATGAGCGCGCCCCAAAGCCAATTCAGCACGTTTACCTGTTAGATTTTTGGAACGTAAATCAACCAACAACAAATGATTATCTGTACCACCAGAAACAATATTAAAACCAGTACTCTGTAATATTTTTGCTAAAGTTTTCGCATTAGCGACCACATTGGCACTGTAACTCTTGAAAGAAGGACGCAAAGCCTCCTCAAATGCAACAGCCTTTGCGGCAATTACATGCATTAAAGGACCACCTTGAAGACCAGGAAAAATTGCAGAATTAACTTTTCTGGATAAAGACTCATCATTTGTCAATATTAAACCACCACGAGGACCTCGAAGCGACTTATGTGTTGTTGTTGTTACAATATGCGCATGTGGAACTGGTGAAGGATGCACGCCACCAGCAACAAGACCAGCAATATGAGACATATCAACGAGTAAATGAGCACCAATCTCATCTGCAATTTCACGGAATCGTTTCCAATCCCATAGCCGTGGATAAGATGAGCCACCCGCTATAATAAGTTTGGGCTTACGTTCTTTTGCAAGCTGCTCAACCTCATCCATATCAATAATCTGATCTTCTTGACGCACGCCATAGGAAACAACATCAAACCATTTTCCTGACATATTAACAGATGAACCATGCGTAAGGTGACCACCAGCATTTAAGTCTAATCCCATAAATGTGTCACCAGGCTGAAGTAAAGCTAAAAAGACAGCTTGATTCATTTGGCTACCAGAATTAGGCTGTACATTCGCAAAAGCAGCACCAAAAAGCTGTTTTGCCCTTTCAATGGCTAAATCTTCAACGACGTCAACAAATTGACACCCGCCATAGTAGCGCTTTCTTGGATAACCTTCTGCATACTTATTAGTTAAAACAGACCCCTGCGCTTCAAGGACCGCTCTTGAAACAATGTTCTCTGAAGCAATCAGCTCAATTTCATGTTGTTGACGCTCAAACTCCCCTCTAATTGCATCAAAGATTGCACCATCAACAGTTTGTAAATTATCATTAAAAAAGCGCTTTTGTGCGTCATTTTCTTGTTGAGTCATAAAACACGTTCCTAACATAAAAAAATAAAGTCACTGAACGATAACACAGCAAACCATGCAAACCAAACATTTTAAACCACTTACACTCAAAAATAATGATGTAAATATTTATCTTACTCTTTGTTATAAAAACAGCGAAAAGCTTCCCTCTCAAAAATAGTAAAAAATGAGATTACATTTCTTTTTTACACGCTTATTTGTTTACACCTTTTACAAAAGGTATCTATAATCTAAAGAAATTCAATAATTTAATGATTAAAAATAATTTATAATGTGAAAAGCTGAATATAATAGGAAAAGTTAATACAAGGCAAATAAGAATGCTAACAAAAGTTTTTATTGATGGTGAACATGGCACAACCGGACTGCAAATACAAAAACGCTTAGAGAGGCGTACAGATTTAAAACTACTCTCTCTTGCTCATAAAGATCGCCATAATGTTCATCTGCGACAAGACTATCTTAATCAAGCCGATATTGCTATTTTGTGTCTTCCAGATGATGCTGCACGTAAAACAGTTCATTGGCTTAAAAAAAATAAAAAGATTAGGATTATTGATAGCTCGACAGCCCACCGTGTTGCACCAGACTGGGTTTACGGTTTTCCTGAAATGACATCAGGACAAAGAAAGCGCATCCAAGAAGCACATTATGTAACCAATCCAGGATGCTACCCTACCGGTGCCATTAGTTTGATTCGCCCACTCCGTGAAGCAGGACTGCTAGACGCCTATTATCCCATCTCGATTAATGCAATCTCCGGCTATACCGGTGGTGGAAAACAGTTGATTTTACAAATGGAAAATCAATCCCAACAAAATATTCAGGACAATTATTTTATCTATGGTCTTAATCTTGAACACAAACATGTGCCAGAAATTAAAATCTATGGACAAGTCAATCAAACCCCAATTTTTATACCAAGTGTTGGTCGTTTTCCCCAAGGAATGATTGTAAATCTTCCACTGCATCGCCATTTATTCACAAAATCAGCAAACTGTTCTGATTTGCGCGAAATTCTCGCAAACCATTACGATGGACAAAATACCATTTTAGTTGCATCACAAGAAGAAACTGCTTCACTTCAAAGACTTAATCCAGAGTGTTTAGCCAATAACGATGATATGAAACTATTCGTATTTGGAAATGATCGTGAAGGTATTTTTAATCTCAGCGCCATATTCGATAATTTAGGAAAAGGCGCATCAGCTGCGGCTATCCAGAACCTCGATTTAATGCTTTCAAGCGACTAAACCTCCCTAAACACAAACTTTTATTCAACAACCCGATATGCTCCTTTTGTTGCTCGCCAATGCGCAACCGCAAAACATAACACTGCTAGTGCCATACTTTGATGAATGAGCCCTAAACTTATAGGAACCTCATGTAACAGTGTTAGGATACCCAAGAATGCTTGGATAATAATCATAACACAGATAAGAAATGCACGACGAGAATGGGTTGAATGTGGAATGTTTTTTTGTACATAGAAAGCATGAATAACTGAGACAATAAATAAAAAATAAGCAAAAAACCGATGAATAAATTGAACCATTAAGGAATTTTCGAATAAATTGAGCCAAACAGGACGAAGCTGCAACAATCCATCCGGAATAATCTGCCCATCCATAAGAGGCCATGTATTATAGACTTTTCCAGCATGAAGCCCTGCAACCAACGCTCCAAAATAAATCTCTATCAAGACGAGAACAACAAGCCAAGCCGCAAAATATTGCACCTTTTGATTTGCTGGCTTTTCTGAGTATTCTGCAAGTCCTCGAGATAAATAAGTAACAAAAACAATAACAAAACATGCCGTTATAAGATGAAATGCCAAACGATATTGGCTCACACTTGTTAAATTACTTTGCCCAATCCCTGAAGCAACCATCCACCAACCAATAAAGCCTTGAAAGGCGATAAGGATAGGCACGACAATAAGCGGGAATAAGATATTTTTTTCAACATGCTTAGTCACCCAAAACCAAATGAGCCCCAATAAAGCGACAAGACCAACAAGACGCCCAAGAACACGATGCGCCCATTCCCACCAAAAAATGACCTTAAAAGCACTTAAAGTCATATCAGGATTAAGCAGCTTATATTGTGCTATCTGTTGATATTTTAAAAATTCCTCTTGCCATTGATCTACACCAATCGGTGGAATAACGCCGTGTATTGGCTTCCATTCCGTTATAGATAATCCTGATCCCGTCAAACGAGTAGCACCACCTACTAAGACAATTGCTAAACAAAGCAATAAAATAGAGTAAAGCCACACCTGTATTTGTTTTCTATTTTTCTTTTGCACAGGTGTTAAAATGCTATTGTTTAATCTCTTTACTGCCATTTCTGATTGCCCCACGCTTCTCTCCAACTACAATGCATTTTAAAATTTAAACATTAACTCTTTGTGTATTTTAGTATGTACTATAACTTTAGCAAAAAACAAGCGTACCACTATAACATGCGATACATATTTCTGTTTTACGAACTTTATGATGCAACAACGCGATAAACAGTCTTTGGAAAGCTGTCTACCATCCGCATCATCCATTCTTGTTCATTAAGAACAGTATTACAAATATAATAGTCTGTTAGCTCTGCAAATTGCTCAAATCCATATTTTGGTTCGCTTGCCATCTCTAAGATGATAAAATCATATTCTTTTTTAAATTCTTGTAATATATGAGAAATGTCATTTGAAAAATCTTGTGCAGAAATAGCACTTGTTAACCCCTGAGGAAGAATATCAACCCCCGTATCATAATCACGGTAAATAACATCATGCAACTTGGCATTGCCCGTTAAAATATCACTCAGTCCGCGATGTGGACCAATGACTTTCTCTATTTGTTGACCAGAAATATCAACCAACAAAATTGTTTTGTTCTCTTTTGTGAGATGAAGTGAAAGCTTTGCTGCTGTCCGTGCAGCCTCTGGTCCAATGATTGAAATAATGGTTGAAGCACGCCATTTCAAAACATCAGATAATCCCTCTATCGTAATAAAAGCTTCAAATTTCTTCATTTCTTGAGAGACTAAAATACTCTCGTTCTTCTCAAAAGCATTTTCTTTTGATCTCAAATCCTCCTCAGAAAGTTGATCTTTTTTGCTTTTAAAGCACGGATAAAATAACAGTATTCCTAGCAAAAGAGTAAGGAAGCTGGCCAATGCACTCACAAGAATATTTTTTCCATAAAGAGCCATAAAAGAAATTGGTGCTAACGTTGTTGGCGTAACCACGTGGATATTTGTATTTTGCAAGAGAAGAGGATCATCACTCAAGCTCCGATATGAACCAATAGTTTTTTCTCTTCGTTGAGCAGATTTGCTCATCGCTTTATTTTGTGCATAGACTGCTGCTTTTATTTTATTTTCAAACTCGTTAAATATTTCATTCAAAGATTGGGATTGATCTTTTACAAAAAAGTTCATTCTTTTTTTGAGCTGTTCTTCTAATTCCGTTGCAATAACTTCATCTGAATGAACTTGATAAACGATTTGTAAAATTTTATTTTTTAATTGTTGAGAAACTGTCTCTAATTCCGCACTCATTGCTTTAATTTGAGGATGTGCCCACCCCAATTGCGCTGCCATATGTGCTCTTTGCGTTTCCAAAAGATCACGTTTAGATTCCAGAGCAACAATTGCTGAATTACCTGCAATAAATGATAAAGACAGTAAAGACTGTCCCTTTTCACGCATCATATTAATCATTGAATTCAAACTTGTTAAATGAATGCGCTTTAAAGTTGCTTGCGTTAATTGCATAGAAAGATCATGAAGCTCTGTTTGTTTTACACCATGCTGAATAAAAGAATCAATAGATGTAAGAAATCCCTGCACGATATTAACGATTGCAGTATTATCATATTGTTTGTCTTCTAATTTATCATTTAATAAGAATTGTTTCTGTTTTATGATTGCTTGTGAAAATGCGGAAAACCAAGTTTCCAACCCACGTTGAGCTGTTTCAAGTGTCTCAGCTTCAAAAGTAAGATTGATAAAATCACCATGACGCGATAAACGGATATTTTCATGATCTTTTTTCTTATAAGAAGCACTTAAAGAAAAATGCGAATCATTAAAGAACATAGGCTGTGAAAACAAAAAGGCGATAACATTGTCTTGCTTTTTAATTGGTAACGGTTTTCCTACAGAATCAGATAATGAAAATATTAAAGTTGCTTGGTAACCACGGGGTTTGACAAAATAATACAACCAAATCAAAGATATACATAGCATTTGTAATAGCAAAACAGTCAAAATGCTTCGCCATACGGTACGTACGAATAGTCTTTTATTACACTTAAGACTCATCTTTATTTTAACCAGCAAAATACTTCTTCATATTGTTTTATTAAGAGAAAGTAGTAACTATCCTCTTAACTTGCTGTCATATTATTTTCAGATAAGAAAAACATAAAATTTGAACACAAATGTTTAGCAATAGCTTAAAAAAACTTAATTCATATTTTTTTTGATGTTCTCTAATTGTTTTTTTGCTTCAGAAGTAATAACGGCTCTAATGGTCATAGACCCATCATCATGTCCTTCTTGCACTATTTCCGCAGAGTTTTCATAAAACCAATCGATAAGCGACATTTCATGAGGTTTTAAAAGATATTCAATGCTTTGCACCTCTCCAAAAATTCGCTTTTCAATATCTCTTAATAATTGATGGAGTCCATCTCCCTTAAGTGCTGATACCATGAGAGCAGGATTTAATCGTGTTTTTGCGCTTGTTTGTAAAACACTCAATGCCTGCTCATCCAACATATCAATCTTATTCCAAACTTCTATAATATGCTCCATATCATCAATATCGATATCAAGACTTGAAAGCACTTCTAAAACATCTTGGGCATGTGCACGATGATCAAGATCTGACATATCTCTTACATGAAGAATGAGATCTGCTTCAACCACTTCTTCAAGGGTTGCTCTAAAAGCTGCAATCAAATTTGTTGGCAAATTAGAAATAAACCCTACAGTATCAGACAAAAGAATAGTTTTTCCATGAGGAAGAACAACTTTGCGCAAAGTCGGATCAAGCGTTGCAAATAACATATTCTTTGCTAAAACATCTGCACCACTTAAACGATTAAAGAGAGTTGATTTTCCTGTATTCGTATATCCTACCAATGCCACAACAGGATAAGATGTTTTTTTCCTTTTTGCTCTATGAAGTGCACGTGTTTTAATAACCGTTTCCAACTCGCGGCGAATACGAATAATTTTTTCTTGTAAAAGACGTCTATCTGCTTCAATTTGCGTCTCACCAGGTCCACCTAGGAAGCCACGCCCCCCCCGTTGTCTTTCCAAGTGTGTCCAACTACGTACAAGTCGCCCTTTTTGATAGGACAAATGCGCTAACTCTACTTGCAAAACGCCTTCTTTTGTTCTTGCACGATCCCCAAAAATTTCAAGAATCAAAGCCGTTCTATCGATAACTTTGCAATTCCATAATTTTTCTAAATTACGCTGCTGTACTGGCGTTAAAAAATGATCTACAATCACAAGCTCAATAGAATATTCATCGATATAACAGATTAACGCAGCTATTTTACCTTTTCCAAAGAGAGTCGCAGAGCGAGGCGTTGCGATATTAATCGTTTCATAATTAACAACTTCTAACCTTATAGCACGCGCTAATCCCAATGCCTCTTTAACACGAGAAGATATAGAACACTCTCTCAAAGAGCTTTCACTTCTATTTTCTTGGAAAATCGGTATCAACACAAGTGCGCGCACCTGCCCTGTATTCTGCGAAAATACCCCTCCTAATCTCTCATTTTCATTTATCATAGCAATCTAAGTACTTTTAAAATGGGATAAGAGGTCTATCTTAAAATGATATGTTTACTCAGGACTTTCACCCTCAAACATCTGTACAGGCTGCCCAGGCATAATTGTAGAAATAGCATGCTTATAAACCAATTGCGCATGTCCATCTCGACGCAAAAGAACACAAAAGTTATCAAATGAAGTTACAATACCCGTGAGTTTAACGCCATTGACAAGAAAAATTGTAAGGGAAATTTTTTGCTTACGCACCGTATTTAAAAACACATCTTGCAGGTGTTGTGATCGCTCTGCCATTATTCTTACACCTTCATCTCAATTGCATAAAATATTTTGTGCATGCATATCGACTGAAAAATATGCAATTGTCAACGTAGAAGCTTCAAAATTTAGCAACAAACAACTGAAATTAGAGAAAAAACGGCTCTTTAAGGCAATAATAAAGCGCAACTTACAAAAAGCTATATTAAATTAAAAATTTTTCCACGTTTACTTTTTTATGAGCTTACAATTCAAAGACATACTTTTATACATCCTAAGCTATTACAGACTATATGTGATGATGAATCTGCTTCGTTTAGAATCAATAAAAGTAAGCTGACAACAATATTTATTAACAATCGTCGGTATTAAAGAGAGGCATTCACACCTTACTATATATAACCGCACTTAAATTGTCCTTATTTCAAAAACTACCGGCTTATAAAGTTTTTTATAAACACAAGTTGTAAACAGTATTTTTATTTTTGTTAGATTCAAATAATAAATTGTTTTTATTATATTTTATAACATTTTTAACTAGGGTATAAGGAACCGCGTTAACTTTATCTTGATAAGTTTTTAAAATTTTTTCCTAAGCATATTCCTTTCTAAATAATTAACAGCTAGTATGTAGAAGTTATGTGGAAGAGGACGTATCCCTTTTCTGTCTGTAAGAGTACGAGGCGAGTATGGCACGCAGAACCAAATTGCAAACATTTGAAGTTGAAGTTGAAGAAGCCCTCACAAAAGCTATGAACTTTGATTTCGATAACACAGGATTTGAAACGATATCATCCAATAATTCTGAAAATGTTGTTAATGTTGATGATCTGATTCAAAAAATTGCAATGGCAGAAGAAGAATTTTTTGCTGAAAACGGTACTTCAACTTTTGTTTCTAATATTCATGATGAAGCTGTTGTTGATAAATCCGTTGTTGAACAGCTTTTTGCTCCAAAACCTTCACCTGATATCTCAGGTGGAACTGTTCATAATACATTGTTGCCTACAAAACTTCTTCCTGCAAATGATGATATAACAACCCCTGTAAATTTTGGACCATTCAAGCAGCGTTCTTCCTCTCGAGTTTACTGGTATACAACAGCGCTTAGTGCTTTATGGGCAACGGGAGGAGCTTTTATTGCGCATAAACTCGCACCTACCGGACTAAGCTCCTTATCCAATATTAGCACTTTTGTTACATCCCCAACAGGACTTGCTGTAGCAGCCGGAACAGCAATTCCTATCCTTATATCTTGGGGCGTTGCTCAATTAACAAAACGTTCAAATGACTTGCATAATATTGCACTTCTTATGACAAATGCTGCACAGCGCCTTAGTGAACCACAACATTTATCTGAAAAACAAGCTATTGCTATAGGGCAAACCATTCGTGAAGAAGTAGCGGCAATGAATGAAGGTATTGAACGTACCCTCGGACGTGCTGTTGAGCTTGAAGCAATCATTCAAGGTGAAGTTCACAATCTAGAACAAGCCTATGCTGAGAATGAATCACGCATTCACACATTAATCAAAGAATTGAGTAATGAACGCATAGCCATTTTGAATCATGCAGATCGCGTACAATCAACAATTAAAGGAACCCAAGAACAACTGAGTGATGAATTTGGTTTGGTTACCTCTAACATTGTCACCAATGTTGAAAAGCTTGCACAAACCCTTTCTCAAACTTTACAAAAACAAGGTGAAGACCTTGTTGAAAAACTTTCCTATGCTGGTGATGGCGTAACAAATCAGCTTGTTGAAAAATTTAACAAAACAACAACACAAATTCAGCAGAAAAACACAGAATTTTTTCATGAATTAGGAAAAAACTTCGATGGTTTTGCAAAACGATTTGATCATAATGAAAAACAAATAGAAAAAACCTTTAATGAAACAGCTGAAAAAGCGGAAGTGCATGTTGCTAAAATTGCAACACATATACAAGCAGTAACAGATCAAACTTTGCACGCTGTCGATGAAAAGTTTAAAGCCTTGGATAAAGCTCTTATTGATCGTAATAATCAATCTCTACAGAATTTTGATGAGAAGATCTTAAAGCTCGACGACCAAGCACATAAACTCTCTTCTAAATTTGATAACGTAACCTCGCAAGCAATTGGAGCCTTTGAGAAACGTTTAACAACTGTTGATCTTTCTCTTAAAGAACATAGTGATTCCATCATTGATTCCTTTATAGAACGCAGTCAGGCTTTAGAAGATAATGCTGAAAAACTTGGTAACTTCTTAGAATCTCATGTCTTGAAAATAAATGAAAACCTCCAAGAAAAAACAGCAGACATTACCCATGCATTCACAAATGGACGTGAAGCTATTCTTTCTGCAATTGATAAAAGTAAAGAAAGTCTGAGAGAAGAAATTCAATATGTCGACAATGCCATTGTTGATATCATACAAGAACGTTCACAAGATTTTAAAATACAACTTTCTGATCAACGAGCTCTTATGGCAGACATACTTGATAACGAGAAGAATAAAATTGCGGATACATTAAGAAATCAAATTGATGTCTTGTCCCAAAATACTTCTCATATTGAAAAAGTTTTGGCTGACAATATTCAAGTCGTTGATAAACAAGCTGAAAATCATATTACAAACATCATTCAATGCACTGAAAAACTACAAGATGTCATTGTACAAAGCTGCAATACAACTCAAGATGCTTTAGAAGCACAAGCGAGAAATATTGATATCCGTGCCGATGCTCTGCGTGACTCTTTAGCAATTAATAGTTTTTCTCTCAATGAAGTTCTTGCCGATCAAGCACGCACACTTGAGCAACGCATGGAAACAATCCATAACCTCATTGCAAAAAGTGATATACGTGTCGATATTGCATTGAAACAACAAATAGATTTAGTTGAGAGTGCAATTGTCGCCAATAATAAAAACATTACTGAAACGGTTCAAGATCATATCAAAAACATTGAAAGCCATGCCGAAATTTTAAAGAATACTCTCTCTCAATCGAGTGGTGTTTTCTTTGAAACCCTTGAAACACGTATGGAATCATTCGATACAGATCTAGAAGACCGTGCACACAAAATTTTTGAACGGACAACAACGCTAAAGGAAACATTATCTGAAAAATTTAGCCAAATCTGTGAAGCCATTGATATGCAAACATCTGTTATTGAGGAACGTTCTGACACGTTAAAAACGTCTCTCATGCTTAATAATGAGCAAAGTCAGATAATTCAACAAGCGCTGGAAAACAGTGTTGACAATATGCGTGTAACCTTAGAAGACTCTGTTAATATAGTTACAGATAACCTGCATAATAAGATTATAAAAGCTTCTGATATTCTTTCTTCTACGAGTGAACAAATTCTTTCATCTGTTACAAATGTTACTGCACAAGCAGAAAATATTCTCTCAGAATCAAGCAATCGCATTGTATCAAATGTCAAAAAAACTGTTTATGATACCAGTGAAAAAGTTCTGTCCGTTCTGTCTGAACAAACAGCGCATACTGTCGAAGCTTTCGCAACAGCCAGTCATAATGCACAAGCATTATTGAATGAAACTATTCACACATCAACAACAGCAATAGAGCAAGTCCTTAATGAACGCTGTGATGTTCTTCATCACTCTATGCAAAATCTTAAAAATAATTTAGGATATCAGCTCTCTGATGTAACGAGCCGTCTGGAAAATGCAGGAAATCAAACAACAACACAAATTTCACAACATGTTGGAAAAATAACAGAGCTTACAAATCACTTAAATCAAGCAGCGCAAAATACGACAGAATCAATTGATTCTTTAACACAGCATATCGGTGAACAACTCTCTCTTTCCACACAAGATGCTGAACAAAGAATTTATGCACATAATGAATCTTTAGTCAATAGCTTAACCAAAGCTAACTCTGAAACACTTCAAACAATAACGGTTATGAAGGAAGAGCTTGTTAATAATGTCTCTTCCATCTTAACACAGTTGAATCAATCAATTTACAATTTTCACGAAAATAGTAATGTTTTATTATCAGCTGTTCAAAATATTGATGGTCAGTTTAATGAGAGTGCGAATAATTTTTTCCGCAACACGGACCAAGTAGCAGAGCGTTTATCAGTCTCAAATCAAGCGCTCAATAATAATGTTGAAATTCTACAAGGACTTTCAAAGAATACCTTTGAACAAATTAGTCATATAACAAGTAGCTTTGGTGAACATGCAAAGACACTCTCCCAAACTATTCACGTTCTTGAACAATCTGAAAATTCACTTAGTGCAACACTTGAAGAAAAACATAATACGCTTTCTGTATTAAGCGATGCTCTTGTTTCAAAGTCTCATGAAATTAATCAAATGATTGGGCATTATGAAAAAATCTTCAACTTAGCACTTGAACGCTCTGATAAGAATGCGCGTAACTCCACAAATTCATTCCAACAATCACTTAATAGGCTTGTTAGTGAAGCATCAACGCGTTTTTCAGAAGCAGCAGAAGATATACGTCGCTCCGCTGATGAAGTTCGTTTAGAGCTTTCAAAGATTAATGATGATATCAATGAAAATGTAAAAAAACTTCCAGAAAAGACAAAAGAGACAACACAAACAATTCGCACAGCTTTGAATGAACAGATTACAGCGTTACAAGATCTAGTCAGTGTTATACAAAATGATCAAAAGAGCGCAAAAAAACAGCTGATATCAGAATTTCCTGCATCATCAATGTTTAATCAAAGAAGTGACAGTTCCACTGAGTCCATTAAAAAAATCGTACCACCTAAGCCTATTTTGCAACAAGATCAAAGCAAAAAAAGACCAAATAAATGGGTGTCAAATCTCTTAGAAAGGGCTTCACGTGAAGAAACGTTTTATGATGTTCCCCCTAGTGATAATGTTTTAACATCAGTGCAAACAAAACCATCTCCTGCAAATAGCTCTCTTAATTCATTAGCCTCTGGTATAGTACAAGCTATTAATCATAATGCCATTGTTGAGCTATGGGATCATTATCAACGTGGACAAAAAAACATCGTAACAGAACGCCTTTATACCTTAAATGGACAAAAAATATTTGAAATGATTAAGAGAAAATATATGAGCGATTTTGAGTTTAAACGTTCAGTGAGTCAATATATTACAGATTTCGAAAAGCTCTTACGTGATATATTGCACAGTTCTGGTTCTTCCAACTCAGTTCGCAAATACCTGATATCAGATACCGGAAAAGTTTATACTATGCTTGCTCATGCAAGTGGTCGAATCCAATAAACAAATAAGAAAGTGGAAAAATATTTTTTCCACTTTTTCTCTCTCTCCAGTTGTTTTAGTGGTTCATCGTAGAGTCCTTTTCTTTCAACTGTAGCTTTGTACTTTAAAGGCTGGAATAATTGGCATGCGGTTTTCTTTGATATCCTAAGCAATACCCCTAAAGAAGCATATTTTCTTATCCTTCTCTTAATCCCTTTATTTTTCATAGTTTCATAAAAATACAAAACTGATAATATTATTTATTTGCTCATTCTCAATATTTTTCGTGCTTTTGTGAAATAGTTTATAAGAAATATTTCTATTTCTTTCTTAGCTTGAAATATATAAGTAAATATTTTTTATTATTATAGGTGGATTTGAAATGAATGAATTGTATTAAAATTTTTCACTCAACATACGAGAAGATCCATTATAAATTATAAAGCAACGTATTATACGGAATATATGAACTTTAGGTATAAAACATGCAATTACAGCTGTTTCGGATATACCTTTCGTTTATTAAAACACACATTTGTCAGTATATTAAAAATATACAGCTCGCATTATTAAGAGTTTAATTGAATAATAAACAAAACAACTTTCATTTTTAAAGTTCCAATTTCCTTTAAAATAGCTGAAAAAACAATTTATAAATTACAAATTGTTATTTAAAATTTCTTCTACCTCCGTATGAAACTTTAAATAAAATATATATTTTATAAAAAACGGATGAAATTAATAGGGAACGCTCTTCTGTTCTTTCCTTATTTTGTAAACATTGCAAAAAAATAATGGCTTGATAATGTAATCGTTAGAAAATATTTTATTTTTTCGTAGACTAATCAATTTTTACGCGTTTTATTAAGGATAAGAAAAAACTAATCGTGTTGCTATCAATGAAATTATTCACGCACACAAACAAAAAGAAACATCAAACTGGTTTTACGATCCTGAAAAATTTGCTCATGCTCATGCATTTTGGTATTCAGAGAAATGAGGATCTATTAGTGGACAAAACCTTATCGTAGATGGAATACCTCGTATACACATACGCTAACTTGGATATCATAAAAATGTCTAGAAAACGAAATAGTGATTTCAGTTCACCAAAAGCTGAACTTGACAGTGCCGCACTTTTTTATCACCAACATCCAAAACCTGGAAAATTGGAAATACAAGCAACAAAACCTCTTGATAATCAACGTGATTTAGCTCTTGCTTATTCTCCAGGCGTTGCAGCACCATGTCTTGCGATTCATGAAGATCCCACTCTTGCTGCCCAATATACCTCCCGTGCTAATTTAGTCGCTGTTATATCCAATGGAACTGCTGTTCTTGGTTTAGGAAACATTGGTCCACTCGCTTCAAAGCCAGTTATGGAAGGCAAAGCCGTTTTATTTAAAAAATTTGCGAATATTGATGTTTTTGATATTGAAATTGATGCATCCGATATAGAACAAATGGTGCAAACAATATCGATCTTAGAACCTACATTTGGTGGTATTAATCTTGAAGACATTAAGGCTCCTGAATGTTTTGACGTCGAAGAAAAGCTTCGTGCTAAAATGAATATTCCAGTTTTTCATGATGACCAACATGGAACTGCCATTATTGTTTCTGCGGCTGTATTAAACGCTTTAAATCTTTCAGGAAAAAAAATTGAAAATGCAAAAATAGTTACTTCAGGTGCAGGTGCTGCTGCCCTAGCTTGTCTTAATCTTTTGGTTCGTCTTGGGGCGAAAGTTGAAAATATTTGGCTTAGTGACTTAGAGGGTGTTGTTTATGAAGGTCGCAAGACCCTTATGGATCGTTGGAAAATCAATTACGCACAAAAAACGGACGCGCGTACTTTATCTGATATCATTGATGATGCGGATATTTTTCTAGGCCTATCTGCGGGTGGTGTTTTAAAGCCTGAATATCTTAAAAGAATGGCTCAAAATCCACTCATTTTAGCGCTAGCTAATCCAGTACCAGAAATTATGCCTGAAGAAGCACGCTCTATACGGCCAGATGCAATGATATGCACAGGACGCTCTGATTATCCCAATCAAGTTAATAATGTCCTTTGTTTTCCCTACATTTTCCGTGGAGCATTAGACGTAGGTGCTCGTGCGATTAATGAAGAAATGAAAATGGCAGCTGTTCATGCGATTGCTGCCCTTGCACGTGAAGAAACTTCAGATGTTGTAGCACGTGCATACTCAAAAGCACCACCCAACTTTGGACCAGACTATCTGATCCCCTCTCCTTTTGATCCGCGTTTAATACTGCGTATTGCTCCCGCTGTTGCTAAAGCAGCAATGGCAACTGGTGTCGCCATTCGTCCCATTGAAGATATGGAAGCCTACTATGATATCCTCAATCGATTTGTCTTTCTTTCTGGTTTAACAATGAAACCTGTTTTTGCTGCAGCAAAAACAGCAAAACGTAAACGCGTCATCTATTCCAATGGTGAAGATGAACGCGTCCTTCGTGCAGCACAAGTTGTCATTGAAGAACAAACAGCAACGCCTCTCCTTATCGGCCGTCCACATGTCGTGGAAGCGAGATTAAAACGCTTTGGTTTAAGAATTCGTCCTGGTATAGATTTTGAATTAACAAACCCTGAAGATGATCCACGTTTTCGTGATTATGTTAATTTATTTTTTCATTATACAGGAAGGCGTGGTGTTACGCCTGAAATGGCAAAAACAGTAGTAAGAACA
This sequence comes from Bartonella sp. AU18XJBT, assembly GCF_028618595.1. Taxonomy (GTDB): domain Bacteria; phylum Pseudomonadota; class Alphaproteobacteria; order Rhizobiales; family Rhizobiaceae; genus Bartonella. The sequence continues at coordinate 95,549 of NZ_JAQITE010000003.1, forward strand.
TCAACAACGGCTATTGCTGCCCTTGCCGTCATGCGTGAAGAAGCAGATGCAATGATTTGCGGCTTAGAAGGACGTTTTGAACGACAACTTGAATTGATTGAACAAATTATCGGTCTTGATCCTAAAGTTCACCGTTTTTCTGCTATGAGTTTGCTTATCTCTCAACAACGTACTCTTTTCCTCACAGATACTTACGTCAATGAAAATCCTTCTGCAGAAGAAATCGCTGAAATGACTGTATTGGCAGCTCAAGAAGTTGAAGCATTTGGAATAACACCAAAAGCAGCCTTATTATCACACTCAAACTTTGGTTCTAAAAATACAGAAAGTGCGCGTAAAATGCGACGTGCAACAGAAATTCTTGCCAAATTACATCCTGATTTAGAAGCAGATGGCGAAATGCATGGTGATGCTGCCCTTTCCAAAGTTTTTCGTGATCGTGTTTTTCCTGACTCTCGTCTTAAAAGTGAAGCTAATTTGCTTGTCTTTCCAACACTTGATGCAGCCAATATCACGCTCAACACTGTAAAAAGTCTCACAAATGCACTCCATGTTGGTCCTATTTTAATCGGGGCAGCACGTCCCGCCCATATCTTAACGCCTTCAGTAACTTCACGGGGAGTTGTTAATATAACAGCCCTTGCTGTCCTTGCGGCCAATAGAAAAAATAGTCTCGTAAAATAAATGCGTAATAAAATTTCAAAGTTTTTTAAATATTGAGATATAGTATTTCATGTATTGTAAACCTCTTTTCTCTATAGAAAAGACAGCTATATTCTGGATTAAGTCTTTTTTTTAAAGAGAAAAAAGGCTAGAAGGATAATATTAAATGTATTTTGAATTTACTAACTCTATAATAAGGAATCCTTACATTGCCTTCCACGTTTGATAAAGTTGCTGATATCATTGCAGAAATCAGTGAAATTGATCGCAATATAATTACACCTGAAAGTCATACAATTGACGATCTAGGAATTGACAGTCTTGATTTTCTTGATATTGTTTTCGCTATTGATAAAGCTTTCGGAATAAAAGTCCCTCTAGAACAATGGACACAAGAAGTCAACGAAGGTACCGTTACAACAGAAGAATACTTTGTTCTTAAAAACCTTTGTGCAAAAATTGATGATCTCGTTGCTTTAAAACAGGCGGAGTAGTTTTTTTTACCATGCATGATCAATCTGTATTCATCACTGGTATAGGCCTCATAAGCTCTCTGGGGGAAGGAACTGATCTACATTGGAATCTCTTAAATGATCCAATCCGTACACCAAACCTAGATTATACAACGTTTTCACCCTACACGGTTCATAAATTGCCTGAAATTGATTGGAGTTTACAAATTCCTAAAAAAAGCGATCAACGGCAAATGGGAACATGGCAGCGTCTTGGTACCTATGCGGCTGGTCTTGCTCTTGATGATGCCGGCATGAAAAATAATGAACAACTCACTTCAACAATGGATATGATCGTAGCAGCAAGTGGAGGAGAGCGTGATATTACTGTTGATACACAGATTCTTTCTAAAGCGCGCACAGTTGCCGATCATGCCTCTATGTTAAATGTTGCTCTTTCAACCGAACTTCGTCCAACTTTATTTTTGGCACAACTTTCAAACCTTTTGGCAGGAAACATTTCAATTGTTCATAAAGTTACTGGATCATCTCGTACATTTATGGGAGAAGAAGGAAGTGGGCTTTCTGCACTTCAAATTGCTGTAGCTCGTATTCAATCAGGTCAAAGTACCCATGCTCTTGTAGGAGGTTCCTATAATGCACAAAGTTATGATATGTTGTTGGCGCATGAACTTGGTGATCTTTTAACCCATAATGGATGGAGCCCAGTGTGGGATCGTGAAATCCACCCTGGCGGCGGTATCATAGCCGGTTCTGGTGGTATCTTCCTAGTTCTTGAAAGTGGAGAACATGCAAAAAAGCGCAACGCACGTGTTTATGCTGAAATTAGCCAAATTATTACAGACCAAACAGATAGAACCAAAATTCCACTTAGAGAATCAATTGCAACAATGCTAAAAACTGTGGGCGCTCAATCTGCCCTAGCCATTTCAGCGGCCTCAGGAGCTCACGAAGCAACCAAGGCAGAACAAAATGCTCTTGATAATGCTGATCTATCTTACCGTGGCATTACAACATTATTTGGTTATATGCGGGAAGCACAATTTCCTCTAGCTCTAGCTCTTGCAGCGCTTTCAATTGAAAAAAAACACAGTTTTCCAGCGTTAAGTTTTCATGAAAAACCTTTTTCTAAAGAAGTACGTGAAATATTTGTTACAACTATTGGTATAAAAAGAGCTGAAGGTATTGTGCGTCTTACAGCTGTTTGAAGGGGAATTTCTATAGTGAAATATCATGATCATTTTGGGCGTCCACTTGTAGCAATAACTGGGGCAGGCATTGTCACATCACTGGGACGAGGAAAACATGAAAATTGGCAAAAATTAACAAGCGGTGTAAGCGGTATCCACAAAATAACACGTTTTCCCGTTGAGGGATTAAATACATATATTGCTGGAACAATTGATTTTCTCAAAGAAAGTACACTTGGTGCTTCAGCTCTTTCTGAGAAGCTTGCACATCTTTCTGCTGAAGAAGCTTTGGAACAAGCTGCTATTGATAAAAAAAATTTTAATGGACCACTCTTTCTAGCTGCTCCTCCTGTTGAACTTGAATGGACCGCACGTTTTAGTCTTGATCAAGAGCAAGAGTTCAATGGTGAACCTTCTTATGCACATCTTCTTAAAGTCTGTAAGGATAAACTCCATAAAAAGCTTTTTGAAACCACACAATTTGGTGCAATTGCAGAAAAACTTCAAAAAACATTTGGCACAAAAGGACTTCCTGTTACACTTTCCACTGCTTGTGCATCTGGGGCAACAGCAATTCAACTAGGAGTTGAATCTATTAGACGAGGAGAGACAAATCGAGCTCTCATAATTGCGACAGATGGATCAGTTTCAGCAGAATCTCTCATCCGTTTTTCGTTACTATCTGCTCTTTCAACCCAAAATGATCCTGCTGAAAAAGCAGCAAAACCCTTTAGCCGTGATCGGGATGGTTTTGTTATGGCAGAAGGCTCAGGTGCTTTTGTTCTTGAGTCTCTTCAAAGCGCATTAGACCGTAATGCTACAGTTTTAGGAATTTTAGCTGGCTGTGGAGAAACCGCTGATGATTTTCACCGTACACGTTCAAAACCTGATGCATCACCAGCAATTGAATCCGTTCGCAAAGCTTTAAATGATGCAAAAATAACCATCAATGAAATTGATTATATTAATGCACATGGAACTTCAACACCTGAAAATGAGAAAATGGAATATCTTGCATTATCAACAGTATTCGGTGATCTTTTAGAGCATATTCCAGTCTCTTCTAATAAATCAATGATTGGGCATACATTAACTGCTGCTGGTGCAATAGAAGCGGTTTTTTCGCTTTTAACCATTCAATCGGGGATACTTCCACCGACAATAAATTATGATAATCCTGACCCTGCTATCCCTTTAGATGTTGTTCCGCATCATAGCCGTAAAGCCTGTGTCAATGCGGTTTTGTCAAACTCATTTGGATTTGGTGGTCAAAATATGAGTCTTGTTATCACTGCATATAAAGGATAATCCTTTAATAATAAAATTTTATAACGCTAACCTAATAACATATTTAAAGGGGATGGTAATGCGTGCACTGCAACTTTTCGATGATCGTCGGCTCGAAATCACCAATATTTCCCCGCCATCTTCACCTAGTATAGGTGAAGTAACTGTGCGGATAAAAGCCGTTGCTCTTAATCATATTGATGTATGGGGATGGCGAGGCATGGCTTTTGCGAAAAGAAAAATGCCACTCATCATTGGTGCAGAAGCCTCTGGTGAGGTTATACAAATAGGAAATGGCGTTGAACATCTCCAACTTGGACAGATTGTCTCAATTTATGGTGCACAAACTTGCGGTGTATGCCAAGCTTGTCATGAAGGGCGGGATAATCTTTGCAGTCATGTAAAGGGAGTCTACGGTTTTCACCTTGATGGATTTGCGTGTGAGCTTGTCAATTTGCCAGCACGTTTATTGGTTCCATCACCTCCTCAATGTGATGAATTGCAGGCAGCAGTTGCTCCAATTACTTTTGGTACCGTAGAACACATGCTTTTCGATAACGCAAAACTACAAGCAGGAGAAACAATCCTGATACAGGCTGGTGGTTCAGGTATTGGCTCTGCAGCCATTCAACTTGCAAAACGCATGGGCTGTACAGTTATCACAACTGTGGGTTCAGATGAAAAGATTGCAAAAGCACACTCTCTTGGAGCAGATCATGTGATTAATTATCGTAAAGACCGTTTTGAAGGTGTGGTGCGTAAATTAACCCAAAAAAAAGGTGTTGACGTTGTTTTTGAGCATGTTGGTGTAGATACATGGAACGGTTCTCTGTTATGTATGAAAAAAGGAGCACGCTTAGTGACTTGCGGTTCTACCTCTGGTGTTTCAGCACCAATAAATCTCATGCAATTATTCCAACAACAACTTAAGATATTCGGTTCATTTGGCTGCCGTATGGAAAATATGAAAAATGCCATGCAAAAAATGGCAGAAAAAGCCGTACACCCTGTCATTGATACAATTGTTGAGCTGGATGAAATTGATACAGCTTTAAAACGAATGGAGAGCCGTGATGTTTTTGGTAAAATTATCCTTAAAATCGATTAAATCATGATGAAGCTTTCTCTTAAAAAAATCATATATCATATTAAAATTATAGCTAAAAAAATATCCTACTTGTTATGGGCATATCTGCTCTTTGGTTCTTTATTTATTCTAAAATGCTTTCCTCCCAAAATGGGAATTTCTTTTTTTGCTTGGTTAGCAAAAAAAATTGGTCCCCTTGTACATCGTCATCAAATCACACTTGCAAACCTTAGGAGTGCATATCCAGAAAAAACAGAGCAAGAACTCCATGCGATTGCAATAGAAATGTGGGAAAATATAGGACGTTTCCTAGCCGAATATATTTTTCTTGATAAAATTTTTGATTTTGATCCTCATGCAAACGAGCTAGGTTTCATTGAGGTTAAGGGCATTGAAATATTTGAGCGATTAAAAAATGAAAAAAAACCACATATTTTTTTCACTGCGCATACTGGAAATTTTGAACTTTTGCCTATTTGCGCACAAAGTTTTGATCTTAATGTTACGGTATTATTTAGACCACCTAATAATCCCTATGTTGCCAAACGCGTCCTTAAAGCACGACAAACTTCTATGGGGCATCTTGTTCCCTCTAAGGCCGGTGCAGCATGGGCATTAGCAGCCAAATTAGAAGAAGGTGAAAATGTTGGTATGCTCGTTGATCAAAAATTTCGCCGCGGAATCATGGGAACATTTTTTAACAGACCTCTTAAAACAAATCCCTTAATTATAAAACTTGCTCGACAATATGATTGTGATATTTATCCAGCACGTTGTATTCGTTTGCCTAGTGGACGTCATCGTTTAGAGTTATATGAACATGTAGAACTTCCACGTGATGAAAAAAACGATATCGATATAGCTGCTTCTACGCAAAAGTTAAATGATATTGTTGAATCTTGGGTCCGTGAATATCCTGGACAATGGATGTGGTTACATAGACGTTGGGACATCTAACATAAGGCTCTATTGCTTATAAAGGAAGTGCAAATGTTAGCCTCAAAGAATATCAAAGATCTCACTGAAATTATCACTGCATTACGAAATTCTGACAGTGGTTGTACCTGGCATAAAAAACAAACTTTTGAATCCCTCATACCCTATATGCTCGAAGAAGTTTACGAAGTCATCGATGCTATTGAACGAAAAAACCGAAAAGATCTCTGTGAAGAACTTGGGGATCTTCTTTTACAAGTTATCTATCATGCTACCCTTGCACAAGAAGAAGGAAGCTTTACTTTTGAAGATGTTGTTTATGCAATCACGGCAAAAATGATTCGACGCCACCCGCACGTTTTTGGAAATGCCGAGGAAAAAAAACGCGGATTTATAGAAGAGGAATGGGAATGTATAAAAAAAAGAGAACAGGTTGAACAAAAAAATTTGAGCGAAGAAAAAAACAACAATTCCTCCACAAGCATACTCGCAAAAGTAAAACAAATCCAGCCAGCAAACCAAGAGGCACTTGCTTTACAAGAAGCAGCAGCTAGAGTAGGTTTTGATTGGAAAAAAAGTGATAAAGTTTTTGAAAAAATAGAAGAAGAACTCGAAGAGCTCAAAGAAGCCATCAAAAATAAACAAAATTCAGAGATAGAATCAGGGTTTGGAGATCTCTACTTTATACTCCTTAATCTCGCACGCCACTTAGCGATTGATTCACAAAAAGCATTAAAAAAAACGAATATAAAATTTCGAAATCGTTTCGCCTATATTGAAGAAAAGCTATCCACTCAATCTAAAACACTCACTGACGCATCCTTGAATGAAATGGAAGCACTTTGGAAACAAGCTAAAAATGAACGATAAAAAATAGTAGATTTCTTCCCTAAAAGAAAAATTTTCCCTAAAATTACTGAATTATAATTTAGCTCAGCTTAATTTGTTTTATATTGATCCTGCGTAGCAGGACGAAGTTCCACCGATTCGCCACACCCACATGCTGAAACCTGATTAGGATTTTTAAAGACAAAACCAGACCGGAGCGTTGTCACTTCATAATCCATCTGCGTCCCTAATAAAAATAATACCGCATCATGTGCTACAAAAACACGGGCACCATTCACTTCAACAACATCCGCATCTATCTCCTTTTCTTTAACAAGAGTAATTGTATACTCCATCCCTGCACAACCACCTTTTTTGATACCAACAAGAATACCCTGTGCATCTTTTGCATCCATAATCGCTTTAACACGATCCACTGCTGCTTCCGTCAAATTTATTACCGAAAAACGGCTCATCGTTTACTCTTTTCTTAGTTCAATAGACACTTTGAAAGTTTTTCCTCTATAATATTTTATCTGGTGTTTTAGAAAAAAAATAACAAAACATTAATTAAAGCATTCTGATCTTGTTTATTTGGATAAAAACGCATACCCATAAAATGAGATTTGTGATTATACAATCCAGAACTTACAATTTTTTGTCCACATAAAATGCAAAATGCCTCGTCTATAAAAACTCTAAACAAAGGAAAACGTTTCAATATCATACATTTACTCCTCTCCTTTTAAAAATCTTTATCTTTTTAGAAAAGTAACGATTAGATAAGGAAAAAATATACCTCCCGCATTCATTTGCTCCCCTCCTTCTCCAACCCATACCCCTAAAGCCACCAATCTTACCCCTTCAAAATCTGCAAAAGTAGTTAAATGCATACATCTATTAAATATAGAGCTAAAAGTTTAATGATCACAAAGAATTTTATAGATTCATTACGTATCTTGAACTGACAACAAAATATTGATGTCCCCAATTTTTACTTTCAAAAACTCTAAGTGCAAAAGCATTTTAGATTTTATTCTGTTTATTTTTTCTCTTGCCTTTAAAGAAACAGTCATTTAATCGTTTTACACAAACTCGGAGCGTAGCGCAGCTTGGTAGCGCACTTGACTGGGGGTCAAGGGGTCGTGGGTTCAAATCCCGCCGCTCCGACCATTTTTAAAATGCTATAAAATAAAAAATAAGCTTACTTAAAAAGTGAATTATTATGCATTTCAATTGCACATACATGATTTTTTTCTTCAACGTAGAATAATGTGCAATAATATTTTATCATAAATTCGAGATAAGCTGTTTTATTAAAATAAGATTCGTTCTTAGGAACACACACACACGAAACGCGAGACCTTTTGCCTCGCGTTTTTTATTCTTCAGAAAAATTTATAATTATTCGGTCTTATATTTTCTAAATTTTCCTACACGATAATTTCGCTGTTATCATTTTTTGTAATGGATGGTGACATCTGTACGGTTATCTTTTTAGGTTTTAATTCCGCTGGCATTTCCCGTTTAAGCTGAATATGAAGAAGCCCATCTCCAAGTTCTGCTCCAATAACCTTAACATGATCAGCCAAATGAAAACGCCGTTCAAAAGCACGCGAAGCAATGCCTCGATAAAGGAATTCTCGCTCTTTATCATCATTTTTAGTCTTTCTATCTCCCTTAACGATCAGCTGGTTACAATGCGTTTCAATATCAATTTCATCTTGAGAAAAACCAGCAACCGCCATAGAAATTCTATAAGAATCTTCAGTTAAACGCTCGATATTATAAGGGGGATAAGAAGAAACTTCATCTGGTTGTGTTCTAGAATCAAACCAGTTAAAAAGATGATCAAAACCTACTGTGGAACGATAAAATGGTGAAAAATCTACTTGACGCATAATATTGCCCTCCTCTAGAGCGACTATAACTTAATAATTAATTCACAAAGTTCCCAAATGGCAAACTTACTTGTGAACCTGCGGCCCCATCATGGCAACCACACCATATTATCTGGTAATCGTTTTTCTTTATTTCAACTCTTTGGGACCTAAATTGATAAAAACTATCTAAAAAGCAATATATCCCTTTTAAAATCCTTTTTCTTCATTACATAAATGTCAAAGTTCTCTCATTATCTCACGTTGCATTAAGCGGCAAATACACTGTAAAGGATTTCAATTGGAAACACCTCTTTATCCCATAGAATGGGGTTCCACTCCTCCTAATATCCATCATGGTACTCTGAAAATAGCAATAGATCATGAAATTCGTTTTGCGATAACATATCCTGAGGTGGAAAAATCTAAGGGAACAATTGTTATTCTCAAAAGCTACGCAAATACTTTAGAAAAATATTTTTTATTAATAAATGAAATTTCTAAACGCGGTTTTTATACAGCAATATTTGACTGGTTTGATCAAGAAAAAAAATTCTTCAAGATAAGAAAACAAAGCCGACATCATTATTTTGATATAAATAATGATATTAATGACTTATATAAATTTCTTAAAAATATTGTTTATTCCAATTGTCCGCCGCCTTACTCTATGCTCACCTATGGCATAGGTGGATTGATAGCACTTAGCGGATTAGATCTCATTCATCATCAGTTTAATAGATTGCTCTGTGTTTCTCCCCTTTTTGCTCCATTCGGCAATAAAACGAATGGTTTTCAACATAAATTAACACAATTTCTTTCTGATATAGGTCTTGGCTTTATACCAGCGAAAGATGGGAAAAAATTAAACAAAACAAAACAAAAAAATATACAATTGGAACACATGCATAAAGTGCCAATCCCTTCCATTAAGCCCCCAACATCGCAATGGATGGCATCGGTATTTAATGCGATTGATTCTATGAAGAGAAATGTACTTCACGGAGATTTACGAATCCCAACACTCTTTATTCTTGCCAATCAAAACAATATTGCAAACAACATTGAAGTACGGCAATTATGCCAACACACACGTCTGACAGAAAGTATTACTATTAAAGGTGCTGAACTGGATACAATTATGGTTAATGAAGATTATAAAAAGCAATTTTGGGCAGCATTTGATGCATTTATCCCCAGTAATGTATCTATAAAATAAAACTAAACCTTAATTTCCGCTCCGCCCCATCAAAAAAGTAAATTTCTACAAGCATTGGGTCTACAAACACTTTTTAATATAACGGATTTTACTTTCCAACGCCCCATATGATTCGTTTTCTAGCCTCTACAGGCAAGCCGTGACCTAAACATTCACCACGCGTTCTAATAAAAAAACTAATATACAAAGTATATCATTACATTAAACAATATTATTTTACATAATAAAAAATATTTTATATAATTAATAAAAATAATAAATACATATGTTAATATAACATGGTGCATATTTATAAGTAAATCATCAAAATACTATTTCTGATATATTTTAATTGATGATTTAATAATATATCTATAAAAACAATATTTTTTATCTATTTAAGAAAAAACTGAAAATAAAGCGCGTTTAAATAATTATTACAAATCTCTATAAAAGCAAATAACTATAAAAATTCTATTTCTTAGGAGAACTTTTTAAAAACAATAAATTAACACAATATTCTTCTAATTGCTCAATATAAGAAATCCCTACAATAACGGTTTTCATAAGTTTTTTAATGGAATTCTGATAACAATCAGCAAATTTAAAAGAAAAGATAGCAATGAATCATTTTAAAAGTTTTAGAGAACCCTTTCTTTTTCAAAATAACATATATTTCGAATTTAACCAACTCACAACGAATATGCTGTATTCTGAATAAGAATGTAAGAATTAACCATTTTGCCATTCATTTCAATTATGAGCATTTTACCATCTTTTTTATAAATACTCTATATTGTATAATTGATGCGGCAAAACTCTGACAAATGGAGCCATTGGAACATAATCATGAAACGAATCCTGCTCGCAGAAGATGATAACGATATGCGTCGCTTTCTCGTAAAAGCCCTAGAACGTGCAGGCTACGAAGTCGCCGATTTCGATAATGGTATTAGCGCATATGAACGTTTACAAGAAGAGCCATTTTCCCTTCTCCTTACTGATATTGTGATGCCAGAGATGGATGGTATCGAACTTGCACGACGTGCTACTGAGATTGACCCTGATTTACGAGTAATGTTCATTACAGGTTTTGCAGCGGTAGCACTCAATTCAAATAGCGATGCCCCTCCTGATGCAAAGGTTCTCTCTAAGCCATTTCACTTACGTGAACTCGTCAATGAGGTTGAAAAGATCCTTATCGCTGCTTAAAAAGTATTTTTTTAAGTTATTTTCATCTGTTGAAAGAGAAAATGAAATTAGGCATTGACGTTTGGCATTCTATATGGTGTATGCAACATCAATAAATGGGCGTGTAGCTCAGCGGGAGAGCACTACGTTGACATCGTAGGGGTCACAGGTTCAATCCCTGTCACGCCCACCAGATGCTTTTGCTTATTCTACAACTTGCTGTATTTATACATCTTTTTTACTTTGATGGATTCTTGAATAAAGCTGAGGAAATAACATTTTTTAACATTCCTCTACAAAAGTAGTATTTTCTCTCTTTTTGATTCGTGAATTACTTCTAATATTTGTTTGAATTTTTCTAAATTCTCTTGTGTAAAAACATCTAAAAGTCTAGAAAACACGCCAACAATTTCACAATTCAACGGGTTAGAAGGCTTGATCGTAAAACTTGTGCGACAAGCGTATGATTCTCTTCTGAGGAGGCATGCTCCACATCTTCTTTGTACCAAAGGATGCCATTCATACCGTTTATCAGGACGCCGACCTAATTCATTCCCCTCTATAGGAAATTCACGAATATAGTTACAACGACATAAAAGCTCTAAAGCTTGCTTAACGGTTTGATTGTCTGTTAAACATTTCCAATCACGTTTATAAACATCCCTTGCTGTAAAAACATCGGGTAAACAATCACAGCGTTCAACAATTAATTTTGCACGCTCTTCTGTTAATGTATCCCCCGCCGCATAAAGACGCTTTGCATGGCTTATCAAATATTTTTCCCAATACAAGGCTCTCTCAAGGGCATCTCTATTGATTTCAAAACGCCCCCCTTCACTCAATTCAAAAATCAATGCAAGGGTTGGTATGGTTTTATTCATTTTCAAAAGATGTGCTTGTAAACTTGCAGAGAAATGACCACTATTTATTTTTTTCTGAAAATTTTCCCACCATACACGAAACATTTCTTGAGCTTCAGTAGAAAAGCGTATGGTAATAGGGTGTTTTGGTGATCCTAATGGTTTATCATAAAGGGAACGAAAGACTCCTTGATAACTTTCCCATGCCTTTTGATTGGGAGGTCTATCAACCCATAAACGCTCTTTTCGTTCATCGGGAAAGACCAGCATTTGAAACCGTTGCAATAAGCCGTCATTATTTGTTCCATGGTGCATTGCTTGAATGATGGGAATAATTCGTGAAGGTTGAATGCCCCCAATAATGGAAATGGTTGCATTGGGAATAAAAATGGTTCCACGTCCTATACGGTCATAGGTGTATGATTTTTTACCATTAAAAGCTGTGAGATAAAAGGCACGGTCTGATTGATATTCCTTGCGTTCCAAATCGGATAAAAAACCAGATAATTCATCACGAACCATCAAGAGACCACGGGGGTTTTCTTTTAACAATTCCCCAAGCTTTTCGACCGTCACATCATTGACAATAAGACGTCGTTTATGAAGCGTGTCATCTTCCTCACTTTCTTTATGGGCAAGAGATTGAGAAAGAAGAGCAAGGGCTTGTTCCTCATCTTGATCTTTGAGTGCTTTATAGGCTTGTTTTTTCTTTTCTCGTTTATCTAATTCAATAAGAATATCTTTTGTTTCTTGCTGTTTTTTCTTCTTTACCCACTCTTGATGCCATTCATCTTGAAATTCATAAAGAGGTTCTAAAGCAGCTTCCATGGTATCTGTTTTCATAGTTGAAGGTTCCCCCACAATGGCACCCCAGAGATTAGGAACAATTGTCCAATTGGCATGTTGTTTTGGAGCAATCCGCACGCCATTGCCAATGAGAGCAGCCAAACCACATAAAGTAGAGATAGCCACAAAATCGATAGAAGATTGTTGAATATCAGCAACGTCATAAACATAGTTTATTAATGGTGTTGGAAGCTGTAAGAGGCTAAAAGGTTCAACGGGTAAAAGAGCACTATCAATCTGTTGTAATTCCTTCCAACCATTTTGTTGCAAGGCTTGTTCATAAGAATTAGAAATCTTAAAACAAGCCCGTTTGCTTTCTCGCAATGATTTCTTTTTTTCTGCTAGAGGTCGAGGGCCTCTTGCTGATAAATGTATGTCAAGGTATATGCAACAGGCGGAACTGAATGCCTGCCCCCATGATTTTCGCTCTAGTTTACGCGATTGGCTTGCTGAAACAACTGATGCCCCCTATGAGGTCGCTGAAACCATTTTAAGTCATACGGTCGGAGGACAAGTAGAGCGTGCCTATCGTCGCACTGATTATTTAGAACAGCGTCGTGTCTATATGGATAAATGGGCGGCTTATGTCACAGGTCAATCTTAAGATATGGGGTGCATAACCCCATTATCTGTGGATAACTTTTGCTCTCTTCTCTCTCATTCTTTCTCAATAAGATTCATAAATTATCACATTAGAAATTGTATAATAAAATATTGTTTTCTATAAATAAAACATCTTTCTAAATGAACAAAAATGTGGTTAATAAATAGTTATGATTTGTTCTCATTTTTTGATAGAAAGGATTTTAGTATGACAGAAAATGATATTCTTTTGACAGACCGTGAAAGTGCAAAATTGCTTCATATGAGTGTCTCAACATTCCGCCGTCATGTTACCAATGGCTCTTTGCCAAAACCTTTAAAATTTGTTTTTTTATCCCGTTGGTTACAATCAGATCTTTTGAATATCATCGAACAAGCAAAACAGCAACGTTATAACGACGCGGCATAAAAAAAACCTTGTCACGTAAGGACGGACAAGGCTTTTCATTTTCACACGAAGCTTATGAAATGAAAAATCCATCCTGTGACGCAAGCAACAGAATAAAAAATTATGTTTTCTTTTATGAATGCTCAAGGCATTACAAATGCCTTGCGTGGGGGATGATATGGGCGTTATGGAACAGCCCGTTGTCCAGCTCATGATGATAAGTTACCTAGTTTATCCCTTGTCAATGGCTCTATAAGACATAAAGCCCGAATAAATTAGAAAAAAATCAAAAAATTTCAAAAGCGAGAGGTTGTTTTATTATTTTTGATAACTTCTGTAATCGTCCAAGAGGACGTTCTCCTAATAACTCAGCATAATTCTTTGGGATCTGCAAGATAATATGATCTGCTTTTTTATGCCACAATAAATGAGGTAAAATTCCTGCAACAGAAGCACTAAAAAGATGAGCAATACGCATAGTTTCGCCAAGAATACGTGCTTTTTCAATTATATTTTGAGTTGCTAATTGGAAAATGGGAAGAGATTCTTTATCAACCAATAAACTCGTATTGCGAAAAAAAACAGCAAGCGCCGCATAAAGGCGCCCTTCATGAGAAATTCCTGGATAAGATCCTAAAGCTATTTGGTTTGCTGCTTCATTGCCTCGATAATCTGGATGTATACGCCAACCAATATCCGCAAGAAGACAAGCGGCTTGACGATAACGACATTCATTTTCAGTTTCTGAAATTCCAAAAACTTCAAAAGCATTCGTCGTAAAATCAATGAGCTCTTCTGCTTGTTTTGGTGAACGTGCCCGTAAAATAGCCATTTCTGTGCATGCTGCAATGAGAGGATCTGAAAGTCGAATCGCTTGCGGCAATCGTGAATAAAGAAAACCTTCACGAACGCCAGCACCAGAAAAAATTATCTTTTCAAACTCCATACACTGAATGAGTTCAATAAGAACGATTGCCCCATAAGATAAAAGTTTCCGACGATTCTGAGAAATCGCTGCAATCCCTCTCATATTATCAATATTGCCACGTGCTACAAGACGTAAAAAGTTTTTCATTTCAAAGGCTTCAACTTCATAGCCATGCATAACAGGGAGCCGATAGTGTTTCATTGCCATATGGAGTTTTGCCAAATTACGCCATGTCCCTCCTACTGCATAAAAATAACGCGCGATACCTTTACGAGTACGCACAACAGATGATTTATAAAGTTGCTCATGTACAATTTTTGTAGCTAAAGCACTATCATTATTTGACATATACTGTAACCTTAAACCACCTAATGGGAGAGTTATCCCTTCACCCACATCAGAATGATCAATATCAATCAGCTCAAGACTTCCACCACCAAGATCCCCAGAAATACCTTTTGGTTGATAAAAAGTAGACACAACTCCATACGCTGAATACATAGCTTCTTCACTTCCTGAAAGAAGATATATTTTATTTTGCAAAATATCTTCAGCATACTGAATAAATGCTACGCCATTCTTTGCATCTCGTGCTGCTGCTGTTGCTAAAGTATAAACCTCATCTGCCCCAATCTGTCGACAAAGCGTACGAAACCGTTTCAGTGTTTGCAACGCCATTTTCATCGATTTTTCTTCTAAAAATCCCGTTTTTGCTACACCATGACCGAGACCACAAAGAATTTTTTCATTAAACAAAACTGTTGGTGACCGAACAAGCCCCTCATAAATAACCAACCGAACAGAATTTGAGCCAATGTCAATAACAGCAACAGGCTTACGCCCTTTTAACCGACCTTGAGCATCTCTATATGTCATTGGATTTTAGTCTTTATGTATTTCGGCTTGTTGCCGACGCAACGCAACCAAGCGCGAAACAGAGGACTCAAAAGACTCATTTTCCCCTGCAAAACTTGTATTGGCCATAAAATACTCCTGCGCATTAAATAGACTTTCACCTATCTGCGGCGTAATACGTTTTGATGTTCCATCCTTAAGTATATCAAAGCTTTGTTGATTATCAATAATATTAGCTAACATAATCTGTAAAAGAATTTTTTCACGCACTATTTTATTAAAAACTGGAAACAATATTTCAATACGATAGTCCAGATTACGAGGCATCATATCAGCAGAGCCTAAGTAAACAAGTGCATTTTCATTAGGCAAATCTTGGCCATTCCCAAAACAAAAAATGCGACTATGTTCAAGAAAACGCCCAACAATTGATTTTACACGAATATTATCTGAAATTCCTAGAATACGAGGACGTAAACAACATATCCCCCGCACAACCAAATCAATTTGCACCCCTGCTTGACTGGCACGATATAAAGCATCAATAACTTCAGGATCAACCAATGCATTAACTTTCATCCAAATAGCAGCAAACCTTCCCTGTTGTGCATGAGCAATTTCTCCCTCAATATGCTCTAAGATACGACCACGCAATGTTAAGGGTGAAAAAGCAATTTTCATTGTTTCATTCGGACGCTCATATTGCGCAATATAATTGAACAATAACGCAACATCATGAGTAATATCATCATCCTTGGAAAAAAAAGAAAGATCGGTATAAGTTTTAGCGTTAATGGGATGATAATTTCCTGTTCCAAGATGAACATAAGAACAAAGACGTTTTCCCTCACGTCTCACAACCAATGACATCTTAGCATGAGTTTTTAATGCAATAAAACCAAAAATAACATGAACCCCAGCGCATTCAAGATCCCGTGCCCAACGAATATTTGCTTCCTCATCAAAACGTGCTTTAAGTTCTACCAAAGCAGTCACAGACTTTCCCTGTTCAGCTGCTTCAATCAAAGCGCCAACAATTGGACTATCATTTGATGTACGATAAAGTGTTTGTTTGATTTCCACAACATCAGGATCGCAAGCCGCTTGACGTAAAAATTGGACAACAACATCAAATGTCTCATAGGGGTGATGAATCACAATATCATTTTCGCGAATAGCTGCAAAACAATCCCCTTTATGTTCACGAATACATTCTGGAACACGAGAAATATAAGGAATAAATTTGAGATCATCACGAGGAGTAGAAACAATTTCTGATACCGTATTAAGCGCTAAAAATCCATCAAGAACATTAATACAATTATCAGGAACAGCAAGACTATTCGCTATAAACTGGCGTAAACTCTCTGGCATTTTTGCATCAAACTCAACACGAATAACCTGCCCACGGCGGCGCCTTTTGAGAGCAATTTCAAAAAAATGAACAAGATCCTCAGCTTCTTCTTCGACTTCAATATCACTATCTCGGATTACTCTAAATGTACCAATTCCTTTAACCTCATAGTTAGGAAATACATGTTTAATAAAAAGGCAAATAACACCTTCAGATGCAATAAAACGAAAATGATTACCCTCTTGAGGAAGAAGAATAAAACGCCTCAAAAGCATTGAAATAGACAACAACACTGTGTGTGAATTCTGATCAGTTTCTCCAGACAATTGAAGCGCAATAGAAAGCCCTAAATTAGGAATAAATGGAAAAGGATAAGTAGAATCAACAGGCAAAGGTTTTAAAACAGGCAAAATTGTCTCAAGAAAATATTTTTCAAGCCATGATTTTTCAATTTCTGAAAGATCATCAGAACAAATAATTTCAATATCATTCTTTTTTAATTCATCACGTAAAATGTTCAATTCTCGTAGTTGGTGAACCTGCAGCTTTGAAATCTCAGCTAATACAATATCAAGTTGCTCCTGCGGAGTGTGCCCATCTGCACTGCACGCTGTAACGCGAGCACGAATTTGAGCTGCTAGCCCTGCAACACGAACCATAAAAAACTCATCAAGATTTGCAGCTGAAATAGAAAGAAATTGTAGACGTTCTAATAAAGGATGTTTTGAATTAGCCGCTTCCATCAAAACACGATTATTAAATTGTAGCCATGAAAACTCTCGATTAATAAACCGTACCGGATTTTTCATTGTTATATTCGATATAGAAATTTTATCTACCACCCTCTGTTCCATATATCCTAAATAATTTTCTTTTATATTTTCTAAAATCCTTGACGAAATATCTCACATAACATTTTATAATATGTTATCATCATGATAATATATCAATGCCTAACTTTCCTCATCATATTTTCATTTAATATTAAAAAATACTTGGAATTATTTCTATGCGCAAAGTGCTAAAAACCTGACTATTATTCTAATATAGCATAAAGGAGGAGAAATTTGTCTTAAAAAGCAGCTTGCATTATTATAAGCTTTATTACAAACTCACGCCTATAAAATAGAAGAGCCAAATTATAGCTGATGAGACAATTTATTCTGGAGTTTGTACGCCATGGCTGATCATAACATTCCACATTTCCAAAATGACCTTGGATATAAAACAATCGAAATTGGTGTGAAAGAATTTATGTGTGTAGGTGCTACACAACCATTCGATCATCCTCATATCTTTATCGATATGGGAACAGCAGATGAGAAAATTTGCCCCTACTGCTCAACCCTTTATCGTTATGTTCCCTCGCTATCATACGATCAAACAAACCCAACAGGATGTTTATATCATCCAGAAAAGCTATTATAATTGCGTTTTTTAGCTTTCTTAATAACCACTCTTTTAATTCTACTTTAATATGAAATCATTTGTGAACCAATCACCTATCATTATTGGAGGAGGAATTGCAGGTTTAAGCACCGCTTTAGCACTCGCTCATAAAGGAATTACAAGCACCATTATCGAAAAGTGTAAGCAACTTGAAACAATAGGCGCTGGTATTCAACTGACACCAAATGCAACATCTATTCTTGCTCGCTGGAAACTTCTTAACAAACTCATTGAAGTCGCTACAATCCCACATTTTCTTGAGTTAAAAGATGGATTATCTCTAAAAATACATCTACGGGCTCATCTTATTAATCTAACAGAAAAATATTGGAAAGCCCCTTATATGACGATTCACCGAGCGGCTTTACAAAAAATTTTATATAATGCAGTGATGGAAAATCCTTTGATCAAATACAAAGCAGGCGAAACGATTGTATCTTCTACCCAATCTGCAACCAACATTAAAATACAAACAATAAAAACAGATACAACAACAGAACAGATTCATTCAACCCCTCTCCTGATCGGATGTGATGGCGTTTGGTCAACATTAAGGCAACAATCTCCTTTTCATGAAAAAGCAAATTTTAGTGGCTTTATTGCTTGGCGTGCAACAACAACATTTGACAATCTTCCTCAAAACTTTCGTTCTTCATTGCAAAATATGAAGACAATTACGGCTTGGATGGGACCCCAAAATCATCTTGTTGTCTACCCCATTCAATCGTCAGAAAAAATTTTTAATTTTGTCGCCATCACAAATGGAGAAAATTCAAAAGAAGGATGGGCTCATAAAGGAGATAAAGAAAAACTCAAATCTCTTTTTAAAGATTGGAATTCAAAAATCTTACAAATCTTTGATCATATTGATGAATGGAGTTATTGGCCACTCTTTCAAATGAAACAAAATCGTTTTATCGGCTTAGAGAGACAAGTATTTGTTGGCGATTGCGCACATGCTGCCTTACCTTTTGCAGCTCAAGGGGCCGCTATGGCAATCGAAGATGCTGCTACATTAGCTGAAGCACTTTCATTGAAAGATTTTTCATTAATGAAAGCACTTTCGCTTTACGAAACAACACGCACCCCCCGTATTGTAGCAGTAAAAAAACGCGGAGATTTCAACAGATTAGCCTATCACGCAACCGGTCCTATAGCAATTGCACGCAATCTCATGATGAAAATTCGGACACCAGAGAGCATTATGTCAGATCTCAATTGGCTTTATATGTATGATGCGATGAATTCCATAAAAAATAATGATAAAAACTTATAAAATTCTTCCAGTACTTTGAATATTACGAAAGAAAGAGATTTTTTTAATTTTATGACGCTAAAAAAATATCATAATTTACTCAAATAAAAGCAATATTTTTCGAAACCTACAATCCAATCTTAAAAGCTGAATTTTTAGCTCTCCTAAAGCAAAAACACCACTCAAAATCAGCTTCCAGTCTTTAATCTTTCTTTAACTCAGTTCTACATCAACAACACCCTGAATTAATTTCATAGCATTTGCGACATGTGAATTTACCTTATATCGCTTAGGAAGCGCAATTTCGACTTCTCGCAATCCATTCTCTTGAATTAAAATAAGCCCAACCTCTCCATTCCCCCCAAGATTTAAATTTTGTTCAATTTGTGGAAGCATATCAACTGTTTTTATAAAGAGACGCATCATTTTATGCTGTTGCAATGATTCCTTTTCCAAAGACTGAATTGTTTCAATTCGCAAACTAACTCCTTCAGAACGATTTTCTGCACTCACCGTAATAATAAAAGATTTTCCGGGTTCTAACATCTCTTCATAATCCGATAGTGCCTCAGAAAAGAGAACAGCTTCATATTGTCCACTTGTATCAGAAAAATGAATAATTCCCATTTTTTTACCAGATTTTGTTTTGCGCACGTTTTTTGCCACAACAGTTCCAGCAAGCCGTGCAGCCGTTGCTCCTCCTTTAACGGCATTGGCAAAATTAACCCAAGTTTGAACGCGTTTTTTGTCCAAAATAGCTTGATATTCATCTAATGGATGCGCAGAAAAGTAAAAACCTATAGCTTGAAATTCTCGATAAAGTTTCTCAGCCGGCAACCAAGGGGTTGTTTGCGATAAAATCAATGGTTCTTTTAATCCGCCTGCCATTCCAAATATATCAACCTGCCCGCTAGAATTGTCATCGAGAATACGAAGTGCACGCGCATGAAGGGTTCCAAGATTGGCTAATAAAACCTCACGTGCAATGTTAAAACAATCAAAAGAACCAGCACAAACTAAACTTTCCATCGCACGCTTATTAACAATACGAGGATCAACACGCGCACAAAAATCCTCCAGATCCTTAAAAATCTTATTTCCACGACAAGCAACAATATGATCCACAACGGTTTCTCCCACACCTTTAATGGCAGCAAGAGAATAATAAATACAGTTATCACCAACCTCAAAAACACGATGAGATGTTTGTATAGAAGGTGCAATAACTTCAATACCAAGCCTTAATGCTTCACGCCGAAAATCATTAAGTTTATCTGTATTCGTCATATCATACATCATTGAAGCTGCTAAAAACTCAACGGGATAATTTGCTTTCATATAAGCTGTTTGGTAAGAAACAATTGCATAAGCAGCAGCGTGCGATTTATTAAAACCATAATCGGCAAATTTTGCTAAAAGGTCAAAGATAATATCAGCTTGATCTTTATCAACACCACCAGCAACAGCTCCATTGACAAAACGCGTACGCTGTTTTTGCATTTCAGCATGAATTTTTTTTCCCATAGCACGACGTAATAAATCGGCTTCTCCAAGCGAATAGCCAGCAAGCACCTGAGCAATCTGCATCACCTGTTCTTGATAGACAATAACACCTTGTGTTTCTTTGATTAAATGGTCTATTTTAGGATGAATAGAAGCAATTTCCTCTTCCCCATGTTTGCGTGCATTATAGGTTGGAATATTTTCCATTGGACCTGGACGATAAAGTGCGACCAGCGCAATGATATCTTCAATACGGTCTGGCTTCATTCCAATCAACGCCTTGCGCATACCAGAACTTTCCACCTGAAACACACCAACCGTTTCACCACGTGCCATCATAGCGTAGGTTGTTTCATCATTCAGAGGAATATTTGATAAATCTATTTTAATCCCCTTTCTGGCAACAAAATCGACTGCCATTTTCAAAACAGTAAGCGTTTTTAATCCAAGAAAATCAAATTTTACCAGTCCCGCCTGTTCAACATATTTCATGTTAAATTGTGTAACAGGCATATCAGAACGAGGATCACGATACATCGGGACAAGCTCCCAAAGCGGACGATCTCCAATAACAATCCCAGCAGCATGAGTCGAAGCATGACGATAAAGTCCCTCCAACTGAAGTGCTATATCTAATGCGCGTCCAACAACCGGATCTTTTTTCTTTTCCTCTTCAAATTTAGGTTCATCCTTAATAGCATCAGCCAATTCTACCTGACTTCCTGGCGTAGCAGGAATTAATTTTGTAAGATAATCCACCTGACGATAAGGAACTTCTAAAACACGCCCCACATCACGCAAAACCGCACGTGCCTGTAACTTACCAAAGGTAATAATTTGAGCAACTTGATCGCGTCCATATTTTTTTTGAACATATTGAATAACTTCTTCGCGCCGCTCTTGACAAAAATCGATATCAAAATCTGGCATCGAAACACGATCTGGATTGAGAAAACGTTCAAAGAGAAGAGAAAACCGCAAGGGATCAACATCAGTAATCGTCAATGCATAAGCAACAAGTGAACCAGCACCAGAACCCCGTCCTGGTCCAACGGGAATATCATGAACCTTTGCCCATTTTATGAAATCGGAAACGATAAGAAAATATCCAGAAAATTGCATACGCGTAATAACTGAAATTTCATAATCAAGTCGCTGCTCATAATCTGCAATCGTATACCCTTCAGCCAATCCAATTGTTTCAAGCCGCATCTTCAAACCAGCTTTAGCCTGATTTAACAACTCACTATCTTCTACTTCCAAAGTATTTTCTGAATTAGCAGATTGTTCTATAAAACGAGGCAATATCGGTTTTCGAAGAGGTGTGGCAATATGGCAACGCAATGCAATTTCAACACTATTTTCTAAAGCTTCTGGAAGATCCGAAAACAGTGTAACCATTTCATCTTGTGACTTCAAATAATGATCTGGCGTCACACGTTTACGATCTGGATTAGAGACTATTTGTCCTTCTGAAACAGCCATCAGCGCATCATGCGCTTCATACCCCTCTCTCTTCAGAAAAAAGGCTTCATTTGTTGCAACAAGAGGAATTTCATGTGCATAAGCCAATTCAATAAGATCAGCCTCTACTCTCCGGTCATAAGAACCATGCCGTTGTAATTCCACATAAAGACGATCAGCAAAAGATTTTTTCAAATAAATTAAGCGCTCAACAGCATGTTCTTTTTTCTCTTCCGTCAAAGAAAGATTAATAGGTCCTCCCTTGCCTCCCGTTAAAGCAATTATTCCTTCACTGTATGCCGACAACCAATTAGCTTTAATATGAGGAGGATCGGTATCACATTTATCAAGATAAGCACGGCTGACAAGACGAACCAAATGAGCATAACCGGTTTCGCTAGCAGCTAAAAGAACAATAGAGCAAAAATTAGCAGAATTACGCCATTTAGCCAAACCTGAATGATCATTTTCATCACAAAAATCAACAGCAAGCTGACAACCAATAATAGGTTGAACCCCATGAGAAAGACAATGCTGCGAAAATTCCAAAGCACCAAATAAATTATTGGTATCGGTAATAGCAACCGCTGGTGCATGATCTGAAATCGCCTGTTGAATAATTTGAGGGATTTTTAAAGCCCCTTCGAGTAAAGAATAAGCTGAATGCACTCTCAAATGAATAAAGCGAGGAAGAGAATTTTTGTTCTCTTGCATTTTATTTTTATTTTTTACCACTCTCACAATTTCCCACTACAAAATAAATGCCAAACAGCACCCCTTATAAAAGAAAAAAACTATTATTTATCATAACTTTAAAGCTATAAGTTCATCATTCTACATAGAAGCAATATCCCAATTTTATTAATATTTATAAGAGAGTTCTATCAAGAAAAGGCTTCTATTCACAGCAAATAAATATCTAAAATAAAAAGAAAAACAATATACCTCACCTAAGCACTTTAATTTTTACACCCTTTTATTGTATTTATCTTTAAATATTAATTTTTCTTCCTAAAATTCAATGTGTAAGTAAAGCAACTTCCTCTTTATGACTTTATCCCCAAGAAGCTCTTCTAAAGGTCTAGAAAAAACAAAAAGAGCAGGTTAAATTTGCTTATGCCTCCAAATCTTCTTACCCCTCTTTTTAATTCTATTCGAACTCTTTCTGGTATTACACCTAAAACCTATGGTTTACTGACCAAACTCTTAAATGTTAATCCTACACAACGCGAAGCAACCCTTATTGATCTTCTTCAATTAATGCCTCATTCCGTCATAGACCGCAGAATATGTCCCAGCATTGCTTGTGTAAAAGAAGGAGACACTGTTACGCTCGAAATTATCATCGATCAACATCAACCACCGCCCCGTGGTCACAACAAAATCCCCTATCGTGTTATTGCCCATGATCAAACAGGAAAAATAAATTTAGTCTTTTTTCACGCTCAACCTCTTTGGCTAAAAAAACAACTCCCCGAAGGAAAAAAAGTCACTGTATCAGGAAAAGTTGAATGGTTTAATGGACAATTTTCAATGGCGCATCCCGACTATATTGCTCCAAGCGAACAATCAAATCAGATTCCTCTCATCGAACCTGTCTATCCCTCTACTGCAGGACTAGCTGCAAAAACACTAAGACGCGCCATACAAAACGCTCTTGATTTTATTCCTCTCCTCCCAGAATGGATAGATGAAAATGTGAAAAAGCAGCAAAATTTTTCTTCTTTTTCTGTTGCTTTACACCGTATCCATGCGCCCATTAATCCCGATGATCTATCTTTAGAAAGTACAGCACGCAAACGTCTTGCCTATGATGAATTGCTCGCTTGTCAATTGGCGCTAGGACTCGTGCGTTTGAAAACCAAATCTCTTGTTAGCACTTCTCGACCTTCAACAGGAATTTATACTAAAAAATTGCTTAATGTCCTCCCCTTTCAACTCACAACCGGACAAAAAAAAGCAGTAGAAGATATCGCAAATGATCTTGCTTCATCAGAACCGATGCTAAGACTGCTTCAAGGTGATGTAGGCGCAGGAAAAACTGTTGTTGCATTGATGGCAATGGCACAAATTGCTGAAAATTCAGGACAATCAGCTTTAATGGCACCAACAGAAGTGCTTGCCAGGCAACATTTTGCCACCATTGCTCCTCTTGCCGAAAAGGTCGGATTACAAACAACTCTTTTAACAGGACGAGAAAAAGGAAAATTGCGGACAAATATCTTGAATGATATTCAATCAGGTCACGTTTCTATTGTCATCGGAACCCATGCTCTCATACAAAACAGCGTCACTTATAACAATCTTGCCTTAACCATTATTGATGAACAACACCGTTTCGGTGTCCATCAACGTATTGCTCTTACAGAAAAAGGCAATAAAGCTGATATGCTGGTTATGACCGCCACGCCCATTCCGCGCACACTTGTCTTAACAGTTTTTGGTGATATGGATGTATCTAAAATTACCGAAAAACCAATGGGACGACAACCCATTACAACAGCAATGCTTTCTTTGAAACGTCTTCATGAGCTTATAGAGCGAATCGCAATTGCATTAGAAAAAGGAGAAAAGCTCTATTGGATTTGTCCTTTAGTGGAGGAATCGACAGCTCTTGATCTCACTTCAATTGAAAACCGCTTTGCATTTCTCCATGAACGCTTTGGTGCACACGTTGGTATGATCCATGGGAAAATGTCTACAACAGAAAAAGAAGCCGCTATGGCATCTTTTAAATGTGGAAATACACGTATTTTAGTTGCAACTACTGTTATTGAAGTGGGAGTAGATATTCCAGATGCTTCGATCATTATCATAGAACATGCGGAACATTTTGGCCTTTCACAACTGCACCAATTACGTGGACGTGTAGGACGAGGCGATAAAAAATCTTCCTGCATTTTGCTTTATAAAGATCCACTGACTAAAACAGCAGCAACACGCCTTAATATTATCCGCAATACAGAAGATGGTTTTGAAATCGCTGAAGAAGATTGGCGCCTACGAGGCGAAGGAGAGCTTTTAGGTACAAAACAATCCGGAGTCCCTGAATTTCATATAGCAAACCTTGCTGTTCATAGTGATCTTTTGTCAATGGCAAGAAAAGATGCACGTTTATTTTTACAACGCGATCCTCATCTTTCTTCTCAGCAAGGACAAGCTTTACGATTGCTCCTTTACCTTTTCGGACACAACGATGCTGCTCGCCTCTTGCGAGCAGGATAACAAAGACCCTCTAATAAAAAAATAAAATACCTCTCTGTTCAAATACGGTTTTCTCTCTTAGAATAACCCATAAATGATCTACGCAATCCCTTACCATCTTTATGTTTCATGAAAGAGTAACAACTCGACAACAGCGTCTTTTCTCTCAATCTGATTTACTCTTGCATGAAAAGAGTAGAAGCGATATTGCATCTTATTTTATCATTATATTCACATAGCTGATCCATTTTTTGACAGGTAGAAAATATTTTTTGTTTTATCGTAAAGAATTTAGAACGAAAAATCCTGTCTCCGGTATCCTCGTTCAACAGAGAAAAGTGGAAAAATAAGCTATCATTATAAATCAATTTCTTATACTTGATTGTTCTCCAAAAGATTCAGAAATATACTTTTATTCAACCGTGACTGATTTTGCTAAATTACGGGGTTGATCGACATCTGTTCCTAATAAAACAGCCGTATGATAAGCGATTAACTGAACAGGGAGTGCATAAATGATAGGAGTAATAAATTCTGGAACATCTGGCAAAGTGATCGTTGATAAAGTGTTAAGACAAGCTACTTCTGCTCCCCTTTTATCGGTTATTAAAATAATACGACCATTACGCGCACCCACTTCTTGCATATTAGAAAAAGTTTTTTCAAACCACCGATCATAAGGTGCAACAACAATAACGGGTATTGTCTCATCGACCAGAGCAATTGGTCCATGCTTCAACTCACCCGCCGCATAACCTTCAGCATGAATATAAGACAGCTCTTTCAGTTTAAGGGCTCCCTCCAAAGCAATCGGATAAGAAGTCCCACGTCCCAGATAAAGAACACTTTTTGCATTCACCAAATTACGACAAATACATTCAACTTTGCTCTCTAATTTTAAGACCTCGTTTAAAATACGTGGAACTTCTGCCAACTGTTGAACCAACTGCTGTTCCATTTGAACCGAGAGACAACCACGTTGTTTAGCAGCACTAAGTGCTAATGAAGCAAGTGTTGCCAATTGACAGGTAAAAGCTTTTGTTGAAGCAACACCAATTTCCGGTCCGGCAAGTGTTGGGAGAATAAAATCAGCCTCTCTTGCCATTGTTGATTGCTCTACATTCACAATTGTTGCTGTTTTTACACCCCGCTCACGACAATAACGCAAAGAAGCCAATGTGTCAGCTGTCTCACCAGATTGAGAAACAAACAGCGACAACACATCAGAGGTTATCGGAGGTTCACGATAACGAAACTCCGAAGCAACATCATTATCAACACTTAAAGCGGCAAATTTCTCAAACCAATAGCGCGCAACTAAGGTTGAATAATAAGCCGTTCCACAACTCGCAAAAAGGAGACGATGAATATTTTTCCAATCAATCAAATTCTTAAAAGGTCGAACGGCATAATTTCCAAGATCAAGATAATGCGCCAAATTATGAGAAATTACTTCAGGTTGTTCAAACATTTCCTTGTGCATAAAATGGCGATGATTACCCTTAGAAATCAATAAAGCCTCCTCAAGTAATGTTGTCACAGGACGTTTTACCGGTTGATTATATACATCGTAAATTGTGACTCCTTCCCGTGTGAAAACAGCCCAATCCCCATCTTCCATATAGCTAATATGATCAACGAATGGTGCCAAAGCAATCGCATCTGACCCCACAAAAAATTCATCTTTTCCATAACCAATTGCCAGAGGTGGACCAGAACGAGCCGCAATCATAAGGTTATCTTCACCTTCGAAAATAAGAACAATAGCAAAAGCCCCCTGCAGTCTTTTCCAACTGGTACGCATAGCTTCTTGCGGAGAAAGACCATCTTTTAATGCACGCGTTATTAAATGTGCAATAACTTCCGTATCCGTCTCTGTTTCAAAGATATAACCATCTTCTATGAGTTCCTTTTGCAATTCTACAAAATTTTCAATAATACCATTATGAACAATCGCAAGCTTTTCAGTCACATGGGGATGCGCATTGCGTTCAACAGCAATTCCATGCGTAGCCCAACGGGTATGACCAATCCCTAAACTTCCCTCCAGAGGTGTTTTTTTTAATTTTTCTTCTAAATGAACGAGCTTCCCCTCAGCACGTACACGATAAAGATGCCCATTATAGACTGTTGCCACCCCAGATGAATCATACCCTCTATATTCAAGACGTTTTAACCCCTCAACCAAAGAAGACGTAACACACCTCTTTCCAAGAATTCCAATAATTCCACACATTAAAAAGCTCCAACCCACATCTTTAAGATTTAAATCTTATAAAACAATCCAACAGCCTTTATTTAAAACTATAAATAATAAAATAATTCAAACATGGAGTACGGCAATCTTTAAGAATAAACATTCTATCGATTATCAGATTAACACGAAACAAAGGAATAGACTGAAAATAATTATTTTTTCTGTTTGTTTTCTAACAAGCGCTCTCGAAATTTTGTCGCGTATCCCTCTTTTATAACCTGTCGTGCACGCCCAAAAGCCATACTGTTCATAGGAATATTTTCAGTAATAACACTTCCTGAAGCAACATAAGAGCCATCCCCTATTACCAATGGGGAAACAAGTGCTGTATTAGACCCAACAAAAGCATGATCACCAATCATGGTTTTATATTTGTTAAATCCATCATAATTGCAAGTAATTGTACCGGCTCCAATATTGGTATGTACACCAATTTCAGCATCACCAATATAACTTAAATGATTGATTTTAGAAGATTCTCCTATCTTAGCTTGTTTGACTTCACAAAAATTTCCAATCTTTACGGACTTCGCCAACTCTGTTCCAGGACGCAAACGTGCATAGGGACCAATCTGTGCATCTCTACCAACCACAGCACCTTCAAGATAACTAAATGCATGAATAACAGCACCAGATTGTACTTTTACGCTTAACCCAAAATAAACATTTGGTTCTATCACCACCCCTGGTTCAATTTCTGTATCATAAGAAAAATAGAGTGTTTCTGGTTTTAAGAGTGTAACACCCGATAACATTAAATCGCGCGCTTTACGTTTTTGCCACAAAGAATCAGCCTCAGAAAGCTCAAGACTGTTATTAATTCCTACAATATCTTCAAAAGGAACTTCAACAACACGCACATCTAATCCTTCGCGTGTTGCAAGAGAAGCAATATCTGTTAAATAATATTCTTTTTTCACATTGTTATTATCAACCTTCTCTAAAAGAGAAAGTGCATGTTTTCCACGCATAGCGAGTATTCCCCCATTACAAAAGGAAATCTTTTTTTCTTCCTCGCTCGCGTCTTTTTCTTCTACAATTGCGATCAATTGACCATTTTTCTCGAGGAGGCGCCCATAACCTGTTGGATCTTGGGTATGAAAGCCTGCAAAAATAACATCTGCTCCATCAGCAAGCTGTGCACGCATTTGGTGCAGTGAATCCTGCTGAATGAGAGGCGTATCCCCAAAAACAATGAGAACATCATCCACTTCCCTTTGCAAAGCTGAACGAGCAGATAAAACAGCATGAGCTGTTCCTAAACGCTCTTTTTGTTCAAAAATCATCACATCTTTTACAAATGACTGAACAACGTGCGTAACCTCTTTAGCACCAAATCCCACAACGACTGCTAATTGTGAAGAACCTGCCAATTCTATTTGTTTTAGAACATGGCATATAAGAGGCAATCCAGCAATTTTATGAAGTACCTTAGGCAGAGACGATTTCATGCGCGTCCCCTCACCTGCAGCAAGAACAATAGAAAGACAACTTCTAACCATAAAAACACATAAGACTAACGAGAAAATCCAAAAAAATTCATAATATCATGCCAACGAATATCTTCAATATAACTCAACGAAGGATAATGTTCTAAAAGCCAAAATGAAAGATCCTGCATAGAGCCTGTTAAAAATAAGATCCCTGTAAGAATAAGAAAAACACCAATAATTTTTTCAACTTTTCCTAAATGAATACGAAAAGCTCCTAAAAATCGCATAAAACTGCTCGAAAATAAAGCTGCCAACATAAAAGGAATAGCAAGACCTAATGCATAAACCGCTAACAGAACAGCTCCCTCTCCCACAGTTTCTTTTGTTCCTGCCAGCGTTATAATAGGACCTAAAATGGGCCCAATACACGGTGTCCAACCAAAGGCAAAAGCTAAACCAATAATATACGCCCCTAAAGGACCAGCAGGTGTTCTTTTGGTCTGAAAACGTGCTTCACGAAATAAAAAAGCGATCTTGAAAATCCCCAAAAAATTTAAACCAAAAATAATAATGACAATTCCTGCAGCAAGGGAAAACCAATCACGATAATAACTGATGAATTTCCCAATTGTGCTAGCACTGGCACCTAAAGCAACAAAAACAGTCGTAAATCCAAGAACAAAAGCAATAACAGAAGACAATAAAGCCCACCGTATAAAGACTTTCTCACCGTGATTTTCTGAACGAAAATCATCAATACCAATACCTGCCATATAGCATAAATAAGGAGGAACCAACGGCAAAACACAGGGCGACAAAAAAGAGAGTGCCCCAGCAAAAAACACACCAACTGTTGAAATTTCAATCAAAACTCATACCCCGTCTCTCATCATAGTTTACCCCCATAAACAACGATCAATCCACATCTTCATCAATTCGTTGCATATTTTGTTCATTCGCCACCACACTTATATCTTCATCATGACCAGAAACGACTGAAAAAACTTTTTGATAGATTTTATCTTTATTTTTAGCAATTGCAATATACTCTCCCTCCGCTAACACGAGTGAAACATAAGCACCAACTGTTTCATAAACGATATCACCAGAATCATTGGCAAGAGACCAACTTGTATCTGCAAGCGCTTCGCCTCCTTCTTGTCGTACCAGCTTTAAGACAATCTGAGCAGCCTGATGTTCAAGGGTAACTTCTGTCATTTTACCAGCATCCACTTGAATATCCGAACGAGCCGTCGCATTAATAGAACCATAGTGGGAAGCAACATGGTAGCGGCCAGCTTTTAAACGCACAACTGATTGGGGTTTAATATTTGATAAAATCACCCCCGTATCATCATTTTCTTTTTCATCCTCATAAATGGTAAAACGTAATTCCTTTTCATTCATTACGCCATTGAGCAATGTTGCATTAAAAATGACACCACCAGCCTCAAGATTAAAGTTTTTTACAAGATTCTGTCCATTTTCTAGGCGAATATGGCGTACAGAACTCATATGACCAAATGAGACATGAACAAGATAACTTCCTGGTTCGAGATTAAAACGTGCACTTCCCCCCTTATAGATTGCCACTAATGGTAATTTATTATCAATCCCTAGAATAGGGGCATAAACCCGCCAGACAAGCCCTTTTTCAATATTCGGATAACTATTTGTTAACCGAGCATTCAAAATGAGTTGTGTTTGAGATGCTAAATTTTCTTTTTCCTGCTCTTGAGACTTTACAATAAAACTCCTTGATTGTCCCTGCTGCTGATCTTTCCCTTCTCCTTCTTCAGAAAAAGCACAGTGGCTCCAAGTCAATAAAGTAAGCACCACGCACAACCATACACATCGGTGTGTTATTTTTATAAGAATACTCATTTTTACATTGTTGACCAACATGATATTTTTTTCAAGAAACAATATCACACAGCCATCATTTTAAATTGAAAAACTTACACCACAACCACATGATGAAACAGCATTGGGATTGTGGATTTGAAAAGACTGTCCCATAAGATCATCAACAAAATCAATCTCAGCTCCTTCCATGAAAGGAAGTGATAGTAAATCAATAAACACAACTGCCCCATCTTTTTTAAGAACGAGGTCATCTTCACACATTTCAGAAACCAAGTCATATTTATAAGAAAAACCAGAACACCCACCACCTTCAACAGAAATACGCAATGCTATTTTATCGGGTTCACGCAAAAGTATCTCTGCAATTTTTTTGGCAGCAGCATCTGAAAGTTTCACATTCATTTTATATATCCTTGCATTAAACCATCAAGAAAGAGTATCCCATACTCAAAGAGAAGTTTATTTTTCATAAACCACTCTCAATTTTAAGATGATAATGGGCAGCTTGCAATGGATATAGGCAATATCAACTTCAATTACCAATCTCGAGCAGTGTACAGTGCTCATCCGCAAACAAGCCGTGGTCGATTATTCTATGAAACGATGAGCACCACACGCTCGCCTTTTCAACGAGATAGAGATCGTATTATCCATTCTAATGCATTTCGACGTCTTAAACATAAAACGCAAGTATTTATTGCTGACGAAAGCGACCATTATCGTACTCGCCTAACCCATTCCATAGAGGTTTCTCAAATTGCAAGAACATTAGCCCGTGCCCTGTGTCTTGATGAAGACCTTGCCGAAGCCATTGCCCTTGTTCACGACTTTGGACATACGCCCTTTGGCCATGCTGGAGAAGATGCTCTTAATGAAGCCATGGTACATTATGGTGGCTTTGATCATAATGCACAAGCATTACGCATTGTCACAAAACTAGAACAGCGCTATGCAAATTTTGATGGACTTAATCTTACATGGGAAACCCTTGAAGGACTTGTAAAGCATAATGGTCCCCTTTTAGGTCCTCACGCGAAGGATAAGGAGGTTCCTATCGATATTTTACAATACAATGCAGAGCAAGACCTTGCACTCGATTGTTTTGCAGGACTAGAAGCGCAATGTGCTGCTATTGCAGATGATATCGCATACAATGCGCATGATATTGATGATGGTCTACGTTCGCAATTTTTAACACTTGATCAATTTGAACATGTTTCACTAACTGCAGCAATATTAAAAGATATAACAGATGAGCATCCCCAGCTCGACCGAGCGCGTCGCGGTTACACACTTGTACGAAGACAAATAACAACCATGGTTGAAGATGTTATCAAACAATCACAAGAAAATTTAGCACGCATCAAACCAACAAGCATAAACGATATTCACCAAGCAAAACAAACCATTGTCACCTTTTCACCAACAATGAGCGTTTATGAAAAAGAACTAAAAAACTTTTTATTTAAAAATCTTTACTACCATGAACAAGTTCTTAGTCGTCGCAATGCAGCAAAATGCATTGTACAAAAATTATTCAATTGTTATTATGAAAAACCAAATACAATGCCTGAAAGTTGGCAGAGCAAAACAGTGCACTTAAAAAATCAAGAGTTAGCACGTTTGATTGCTGACTTTCTTTCAGGCATGACAGATCACTACGCTCTACGTGAATATCACCGTTTATTTGACCATACAGATCATTTCGTTTAATGGCTTTTGGCATCATCATGGAAGCTAAATATGAATATCTTTAAAAACTTCGAAAAAAAAATTAAGAGATCAATTAAATTATCTGATATAAAAGAGAAAAATGGAGAAGATCTAGATTTATCAAAAATCACTGTTGATCCTCCGCGTGATTCCTCCCATGGTCATTTATCAACCAATGCTGCTATGGTGCTTGCAAAATCTATTGGAATCAATCCACGTGCACTTGCAGATAAAATCATAGAACTTCTTAAAAATGATTCCTCTATCGAAAATATAGATGTTGCCGGTCCTGGTTTTATAAACATAAAGCTTACAAAATTATTTTGGCAAGATACTATAAAATCCATGCTTGAATTAGGCACTTCTTATGGTCGCATCCCAATGGGACAAGGAAAACGCGTTAATGTTGAATATGTCTCAGCAAATCCGACAGGACCAATGCATGTAGGACACTGCCGCGGAGCGGTTGTTGGAGATGTTCTCTCTAATTTGCTGCAATTTACGGGCTATAACATTACGAAAGAATATTATATCAATGATTCTGGTCAACAAATAGAAGTCCTCGCCCACTCTGTCCTATTGCGCTATCGTGAGGCTCTTGGGCAAGAAATTAATGAAATTCCAGAAGGACTCTATCCTGGAGAATACTTGATACCATTGGGTCAATCGCTTGCTCAAGAGTTTGGTGATCAACTCCTCACGATGGATAAAGATGAAGCCTTATCTCTTGTGAAAGAACGTGCAATTCATGCAATGATGTCCATGATTCGCGAAGATTTGGCTGCTCTTAATATTTATCATGATATCTTTTTCTCTGAGCGAATGCTTTATGCAGATAATGCACGCGCCATTCGTAATACCATCAACGACCTCACTTTAAATGGTTATATCTACAAAGGAAAACTCCCCCCTCCCAAGGGACAAAATACAGAAGACTGGGACCCAAGCGAACAAACTTTATTCCGTTCAACAAATGTCGGTGATGACCAAGACCGTGTTTTAATCAAATCTGACGGTTCTTATACTTATTTTGCTGCTGATGTTGCTTATTTTCGGGATAAATTTAATCGTCATTTTGATGAAATGATTTATATTCTAGGCGCAGACCATGCTGGCTATGTAAAGCGGTTAGAGGCAATGGCAAAAGCAATTGCTGGGGATAAAGCTAAATTAAGCGTCTTCTTATGTCAATTGGTAAAACTTTTTCGCAACGGTCATCCTGTACGTATGTCAAAAAGAGCAGGATCTTTTGTCACTCTACGGGATGTTGTCGAAGAGGTTGGGCGTGATCCTGTGCGTTTTATGATGCTATACCGTAAGTGTGAAGCACCTCTTGATTTTGATTTTGCAAAAGTAACAGAACAATCAAAAGATAACCCCATCTTTTACGTACAATATGCAAGTGCACGTTGTCACTCAGTCTTTCGTCAAGCACAAGAAGCGCTCCATATTAAAAGCTTTTCAAATGATACATTAATCGCCCATCTTCATCGATTAACAGATGACTATGAAATATTGTTAATACGCAAACTTTCTGAATATCCACGTATCATTGAACAGTCCGTCATTCATAAGGAACCGCATCGATTAGCGTTTTATCTTTATGACCTTGCCTCCAGCTTTCACACCCACTGGAATAAAGGGAGTGAAAGTCTTAATTTACGCTTTATTCAACCTGATGATAAAGAGTTATCCTTTGCAAGATTGGGGTTGATACAAGCTGTTATCAATATTTTATCATCAGGACTTACCATCATAGGAGTCGAGGCACCAATAGAAATGCGTTGAAAAAGTTCTATAAATACATACAATAGGTACTCTATTGATAAACTTTTTCATGTATCCTTGCATGAGAGGGGGAAAATTTATAATTTTAATATAACAAATCAAAATCAACCATTGATTGCACGCAGATGCAAATCACCATGTGAGAAAAGCTATGAGCGATAACGATCGCAAAAATCTACACGAAACAAAACATGATCATGAACACCATGATCCTTTGGAAAGGCTTACGCGCATTTTTAATCCGCACAAACAAAGCGGGAACCAAAATGAGCAATCTTCTTTACAGACAGATCGATCAACATCTCAACCAGAAACATCATCCCATGATGATGATTTTGATTTGTCCTTTCTAGAAGAGGAACTTGAAAGTAATTTAACACATGACTTACCGTTTGATGATCAAAAAAAACAATGGGACTTGCATGCAACCAGCAACGCAACAGCCTCAGATATTGCACAAGCTGCTTCTTTCAACCATTCAAAACAAAATAATTTATCTGAAGAGAAATATTTTTCACCTAGCAGTCATGATGAAGAACAAATTTTAGATGCGCTTTCTCCATTACCAATCCCAAAGAATCAATCCCCTCAACAGAAAACAACAGTAAGCAGTACTGATCCTTTTCTTGAAAAAAGTAATCTTATGTCACAATCAGAATCAGAAAATTTCTTTTTTGATAAATCTGAAAGACGCGAAAACAAGAAAGAGATTCCAGAATCTGTTGAACGAACCAATCGTTTTTCACAAACAAATTCACAACAGCCTGAGTCTACAAATATACAACAAACTTATGATGACAATCAAAACCTCTATGACACTCCCATAAACCATCCCTATAAAATTTCAGCTGATCAAGAAAATTGGATCAAAAAAGATTATCCTGATGTCTCCTCTTCTACAGAGAAAGATAAGTTTTTCTCATCTTCTAACCTTATGTCAGAAAGACAAAACACTACAAGAAATCAAACAAAAAGTACCTTCTCCTCACCTTTGGATTCTCCACCAGTTGATAGACAATCTTATTTAAAGGGGGATTCACAAGAAGATCATACAACCAATTATCCCCATTTTTTTGAAGAAAACCCCTCACAACAAGAAACTTATAGCGAGAACGTTCCAATATATAATGAGGCTCCAGCCCAATACATCAATAACACCGAAGGTGCCTCTAACCCAAATAGAGAAATCTCATATACTGAAAATAATTCAGATGAGTTTTTTTCTTCATCAGCCTCTTTGAATACAAAACAAACAGATGGCTTTTTTGCCCATAACTATACGCACAGAGATACTCCCCCTCCCAATGTTGATACTTATAAATTTTCAGAGGAAATCGTAGAAAAAACTGGCCCTATTATGGTTCCAGAGGTCCCGTATGAAGCACCAGAATATGATGTGCCAACTAGTAGTAGTTTAGAAGAAGAATTTGCTGATGTACTCAATGTAGGAAATGTCCCTACGGATAATTTTTCTCAAAAACAACAGAAAAATGAGGTTTTTAGTGAAATTTTTCATCAGTCTATGCAAAATTCAAAAGAAGGTATTTATATAAACTCTAAAGAACAAAATTCCGACTATTTTTCTTCTGCCAATACGGAATATGATTTTCCCCCTTTTAGCGAGAATTCATCATACACAAGCGCAGATGAAGTTTCCACGCATCCACCAGCTCCTCCTCCCTTTAAAAGTTTTATTTTTGGTAAAACTTTTATTAGAGGTATTTTTATACTTATTTTAATAGGAATTGGGTTTGCTGGTTATTCTCACTTTTTTATGCCATCACAAAAAAATGAAGAAACGGTCATTATCCACGCTGATAATACGCCTTTTAAATTCAAACCAGAAACAACTGAACCGAAAAATGATGTTGCACATAATTTAGATATCTATAAACAAACAACTGAACAAAATGAAAAACAAGAAAATACACAACAATTTCTTATTGATAGCTCTGAACAACCTGAAAATTTAAAAGAATTAAATCCTGAAGAATCTTCAAACGTTTCATCTTCTTCTTTAAATGAATCTGATGTTGAAGATGCAGTCACAGAAGCTATAAACCATACTATTCCCACGCAAGAAGTACAAACTGTTATTGTAAATCAAGATGGTACAGTTACACTAGCTCCCGTGCATCAAACAAAGAGCAAAACTGCTTCTCAATCTGAAAAAAACATTGATCAAACTCCTAATGAACTTCAAGATTCGTCCTTTGTTTCGTCGCATGATTCTGATATAAATAATCAAGAAAGTGACCATGATCTCAAAAATAATATTGATAAAATAATCGCTGAAAATACTTCTAGCTCAAATAGTGAAGAAAAATTTATCCCTATTCCTTCTCATGCAGAAAGAAATACACAAGTTACAACACCCACCGCATCTCGCCCCACATCACCAAACAGAGTCGTAGCACAAAATTCAGAAAGTTATTACGTACAACTTGCATCTCAACCAACGCATGAGCTAGCTAGAAATTCTTTAAAAAATATGAAATCTAAATTTGGATTCCTTATCGGTGCCCGTTCTTTAAATATTCAACCCGCTTTTATACCAGGAAAAGGCACTTATTACCGTATTCGGATTCAAACGCAAGACCGTAATGAAGCCATAATCCTTTGTGAATCCATTAAAAGTTCTGGTGGAAGCTGCTTCATCACACGCTAAATAAATAATGCAACGGTTTTAACAACCGTTGCATTATTTATTTCCATACCATTTAATACTTATCGAAAACTTCAGGAATTAAAATCGTCCAATCTTTTTTATGTCTTTGTGCTGACTTTATGCTTTAATTTACGTCGATTTTCATCCTATCTAAAAGATTATATTTAGAAAAATATCACTCCGTACCCTTATAAGTATATGGTACAGAAGGAAGCGAATTTAAATCTTTTTTGGGCGTCGTTACGCTTTGGCTTGTTTCGGGAGTATTATAACGCGAACTATGTTCAGGAGATTTTGCAAAAAAAGATCCTAAAAAACCAAAAATAAACCAGATAATAACGACCGCCAGAAGAATAGCAAAAATACCCTTAGCGATTGAAACACGTTGTTCACGCTCTCTTCTTTCTGCGGCCATACGTTCTTCATATGTGTGATAATTTTTATCAATCATAGTGGATTCCTTTTCTCAATTCCCTTACCTTTAAATTTCTAGAAAATATGCATATATGAAATTATTCAGATACTTATTTTGAGAAAACGATAATTATAGACAAAAGTTCCAGCTTACTTCATAAAGTTGAGAAAAAGAGGCGAGAATAGAATTAAAATATCTGCCATAACCTTTGATTCTATAATAAGCCCCTTTCTGTTCTATAATAAAACATTGACACAACGGTTTTGTTAATAATAGAGTTGTGATCAAAATATTTCATTATTTTTATTAATAAAAACAAAACATACTCAAAAGGTTTTTTTATGAAATCTCCCATGTCATCGCTTTCCTTTAAAATAGAACAACACCCTTCTCCTCTGTCAGAAGAAAAATATGAAGAAATTTTAAAAAGTCCCGGTTTTGGTCAATTTTTTACAGACCACATGTGTACTATTCAATGGACTAAAGACAAAGACTGGCACAATGCCATCATTTCTCAATACAAAGCTTTAGAAATTAACCCTGCAAGTACCGTTTTACATTACGGACAGGAAATTTTTGAGGGTTTAAAAGCATATCGTTCAAAAGATGGGCGCATCTTGCTCTTCCGTCCTGATGCCAATGCACAACGCTTTATAGAATCAGCTAAACGTTTAGCTATGCCAGAATTGCCAAAAGATATTTTTCTGGCTGCCGTTCATCAATTAGTAAAAATTGATCAAAAATGGGTTTCTGATCATCCCAACGCTAGCCTTTATATCCGTCCATTTATGTTTGGCAATGAAAACTTTTTGGGGGTCCGCCCTTCTAAAGAATATCTTTTTTGTATCATAGCCTCTCCAGTTGAATCCTATTTCAAAGGAGAAGAAAAATCTGTCAGTGTCTGGATTGAAACAGATTATAGTCGTGCTGGTCCAGGAGGCACAGGCGCTGCAAAATGTGGCGGAAACTATGCAGCAAGCTTACTTGCACAAAAAACTGCAACTGAAAACAATTGTAGCCAAGTACTCTTCCTTGATATGATTGAACATAAATGGATTGAAGAACTTGGTGGTATGAATGTCTGCTTTATTATGGACAATAATACACTTGTAACCCCCCCACTTAATGGAACTATCCTTCCAGGGATAACCCGTGATTCAATCTTAAGGTTAGCTCAACAAATAGGATTAAAGATAGAAGAGCGTCCTTATTCTTTTGCAGCGCTTCAAGAAGATGCAAAAAGTGGACACCTTAAAGAAGTCTTTGCTTGTGGTACAGCTGCCGTTGTCACATCAATTGGTCGTTTTAGATATAAAGGGGGAGAATTTATTATTGGAAATGAAACAGTTGGAGAAGTTACAAAGAAGCTTCGCACACAATTGGTTGGCCTTCAAAAAGGGAACTTAGAAGATAAAAATGGCTGGGTGCATTCTGTCCAGCTTTCATAATTATAAGGTATTCTCATATCTATAAACGCTTCCATGAAAGTAGATTCATGGAAGCGTATTTCCTAAAAAACTCCCTCTATTTTTAGGGACGAAAAAAAAACATTAATCAAATTTTGAATAATCTCGATGCTGTGCTTTAATATTACGGACTGTACCCGTATGGGAGCGCATTACGAGAGTTTCCGTTTGAATGTAACGAGATGTAAATTTAACACCAGAAAGCATATTGCCATCTGTCACCCCTGTTGCTGCAAACAAAACATCACCCTTTGCCATTTCTTCCATTGTATAAGCCTTATTGGGATCACTAATCCCCATTTTAGTTGCACGAGCAATTTTCTCTTCTGTATCAAGCAGCAAACGACCTTGCATCTGTCCTCCAATGCAGCGCAAAGCAGCAGAAGCTAAAACACCTTCAGGTGCTCCACCAATTCCCATATAGATATCAATACCTGTTTCTTCTGGATCAGTTGTATCAATAACAGCAGAAACATCTCCATCCCCAATCAAGCGAATCGATGCCCCTGTCGCTCGTACTTCATTAACCAATTTTTCATGACGAGGCCTATCCATAATACAAACAACAATCTGATTAACAGCCACTCCTTTAGCCTTCGCAAGAGCATGGATGTTATCGGTAGGACAAGCATCTATGTCTACTACTCCCTTTGGATAACCAGGACCAATAGCAATTTTTTCCATATAAACATCAGGGGCATAAAGGAGATTACCCTTTTCAGCAATTGCAACTACTGCCAAAGAATTGGCAATATTTTTAGCACAAAGTGTTGTTCCCTCTAGTGGATCAAGTGCAATATCGATCGCCAATCCACTTTGAAGACCTACTTTTTCCCCAATATAAAGCATAGGTGCTTCATCCCGCTCACCTTCACCAA
The DNA here is from genome assembly GCF_028618595.1 of Bartonella sp. AU18XJBT. Classification (GTDB taxonomy): domain Bacteria; phylum Pseudomonadota; class Alphaproteobacteria; order Rhizobiales; family Rhizobiaceae; genus Bartonella. The sequence goes on from NZ_JAQITE010000003.1 coordinate 135,475, forward strand.
TCACCACTGTACCATCAATAGGCAATCGATTAAGTTCCTGCCGCATTGCATCTACAGCAGCCTGATCCGCTGCTTTTTCATCGCCACGTCCGCGCCAGCGTGCAGCAGCAACAGCAGCACGTTCAGTAACACGTACCAATTCAAGCGTCAAAATACGATCAAGTCCATTTAAAATCTTCTGAGTTGTGGGCATATGAAAAAATCCTACCGAATGAATACCAGAAAAATATGAGTCCTTATTAAATTACTAAGAATAAAGTTCTTGGCAAAGATAAAAATTTTCTACAAGAGATAAAAAAACTCAAGCTTTCCTTTTTGTCATTATCAAGAAAGTTATCAATTCTCTGCCATAGGTTCAATACGAATAAATTGAGATTTTGCAACAAGATGTCCATCTTTTTCAATTTCTGCAAGTGCTTGTCGTACATTCGCCTCTGTTGTTTCATGCGTAATTAAAATAATTGTTTTTTCAATTTGATCTTCTACAAAAGATCTTTGAACAATCGACTCCAATGAGATGTGATTATCAGCCATATGCCTTGCGACCGCAGCAAAAACACCAGTACGATCATGAACATTTAAACGAATAAAATACCCCCCTGCATGATGCGAAATACGTGCTTTTTTATGAGGAGAAAGTTCTAATGCTGGACGTCTTAAAACAGGTGCATACTGAAAACCAGAACGCGCTTTTGCTATATCAGCCAAATCACCAATAACGGCTGATGCTGTTGCCATTCCTCCGGCGCCAGGACCAGAAAACAGTAACTCACCTAATAAATCACTTTGAATAGAAAGAGCATTAGTCACACCATTTATCTGTGCAATCATTGAGGATGTCGGTACCATTGTTGGATGAACGCGTTGCTCTATTCCAGAATCCGTTTTTAATGCAACCCCTAAAAGCTTAATCCGATACCCCAATTCATCAGCTGCTCGAATATCAATTTGCGAAATATTATGAATTCCTTCAACATAAACATCATCTAACGAAACAGCTGTTCCAAATGCCAAGCTTGTCAACAACGCTAATTTATGAGCAGTATCATTTCCCTCAATATCAAAACTTGGATCTGCTTCAGCATATCCAAGTCTCTGTGCATCTGCTAAACAATCTTTAAATGAAAGACCTTCCGTAAACATGCGTGTTAATATATAATTACAGGTTCCATTGAGAATACCATAAATTCGCGATATGCGATTACTGACAAGTGATTCTCTCATCGCTTTGATGACAGGAATTCCCCCTGCAATAGCTGCTTCAAAATGAAGAAAAACACCTTTTTTTTCTGCAATTATAGCCAGCTCTACTCCATGTCGAGCAAGAAGAGCTTTGTTGGCTGTTACAACATGATGTCCCGTCTCAAGCGCTCTCTTAACAGCGGTATACACCACATCCAATTCACCACCAATTAACTCTACAAAAACATCAATATCATCAGAAGCAGCTAACTCCACAGGTGAATCAAACCATTTTATATCACTGAGATCAATTCCACGATTACGGCTTTTATCGCGCGCACTAACAGCAACGACTTTGATAAATCGCCCACATTGACAAGCTAAACTATTTGCTTTTTCACATAGAGCTCGAACAACTGAAGTACCAACCGTACCAAGTCCCGCAACACCAACTTTTAAAGCTTCTGCCATTATTAACCACTGATCCCTATCTTCATTGAAAAATCGTTTAAATGATGTGCCAATCAACACAAAGAATACTTACATCCATAAAAACAAAAGAAATACCCCGCTCCATTCACTTCATGTTCTCCAATAGAATTATCCTTGCTTGTTCAATCAATATTCCTAAAAATATAATATCACCGTCTTCAAAAATTTCAGAATCTTTATAAAATATCTAATTCAGAATGAAAATCTGTAAAACTGATAAATGCAAATTGCCATAAAGAAAAGTTTTAAACAATAATCAATAACAAATTAAAGAATATTGAAAACTTGGTAAGAAAAAATAAAAACATCTCTTCTAAATCAACAAGTATTGGACAAAAAACATTCTTTCATATGATAAATTAAGAGAATGGATAAAACAAAGTAGAGCAGTAGATAATAACACATTCCTTCCTACCATTCCATAGTTTGAACTATAAATATTAATGCAAAAATCTTAACGCACTCATATAGCAAAATAGAACCTTACATTAGTAAAAAACAAGACTTAATATGTGCACACCATAATTCTGAAATATTATAAATATGGAGAATAAATTTGCAAAATTCGAATATTTTACCTCAACTTATTGCCACCCCTTTGAAAAACTAACGAATTGAAATGACAAGAATCTAAAGCAGCCCTTTATCCACGCTAATTCACTTTCAAATCAAGAATCTTCTCAATATGTGAAAGAACAAATGACGCGCTTTTCATTTTAAATTTCTTACAGATATGTAAAAGTAAAGATAAGAAAAGTATTTTTTAATATATTCTGTAAAAATTGCTTTAATATTTTCATTTTTATCATAAATAATATTTTTATATTTTGTAAACTGAAAGTGATCTATGTATTATGCCTAGAAAACAATTGTATTATTTGTTAATTTTGTAATAAATATTTGCTTTCTACTTCATAAATTATACAGTTTTTACTTTATGATAAGCTAAAATAAGGAATCTTCTGTATAATTTTTTTTCAAACAAGTTAAATAATATTCTTATGTGGTAAGCAGAGATAACAAACGATAAAATATGCAAAAAATAAATACATTTAAAAGCCGTATTGATCATTTTTGCCTACTACTCAAACTGAAAAGAAACAATCCAAACAGGAATCGTCCAAAAATTATTCAATAAAACACACTTTTTTCAAAAAAAATGACACAGAGGGCTTGCGAAGTAACAAGATCCTCTCTATAAGCCTCATCATTGGTTTGCGCCCATCGTCTAGCGGTTAGGACATCGCCCTTTCACGGCGGAAACAGGGGTTCGATTCCCCTTGGGCGTACCATGTTTCTTTTTACTGTACACAATCTATTGATTTTATATATCTTTTTTAAAGTACGGGATACGTAAATAAAAGTGAGGGAATAGGATTTTGTAACACGTCTCTCTAATTATTGCGAATCAAGAGTTCTTTTCGGGGTATTTTTTTAGCCGTACCTGCTGTCCAAAGGGTCTCTAATTCTAAGATGTTCTAACTTTTTGTTATCCACTTTTTGAGGTGTGAGAAGCTATTCTCTATAGCGTCCACAAAACGGGAAAAATCTATTACAAACATAAAGGCAATAAAGGCTATCAATTTCATGAGGCGTGACATCATCTTTAAGCCTTGATAGGTCTCTATCATCTCGCGAAGGAGTTGTTGTTCTGTTTGTGTGAGATCTTGTTCTTGTTTACTTCGTTTCTTGAC
>NZ_JAQITE010000030.1 GCF_028618595.1 Bartonella sp. AU18XJBT
CCAAATTTTAAAGGTTTTGGCAAAGAGCCATTGGTAACATGACGGCGGAATGTTGAGACACTCATATGAAGCAATTTTGCACTTTCACGGTCTGTCAAAAGAATATCATTTTCTGTCATAATAATTTCCTTTCTATCAAAAAATGAGAACAAATCATAACTATTTATTAACCACATTTTGGTTCATTTTTGAAGGTATTTTATTTATAGAAAACAATATTTTATCATATAATTTGTAATGTGATAATTTATGAATCTTATTGAGAAAGAATGAGAGACAAGAGAGCTAAAGTTATCCACAGATAATGGGGTTATTCACCCCATATCTTAAGATTGACCTGTGACATATGCCGCCCATTTATCCATATAGACACGGCGCTGTTCTAGATAGTCAGTACGACGATAGGCACGTTCTACTTTACCACCTACCGTATGAGCTAGAATGGTTTCAGCGACCTCATAGGGGGCATCGGTTGTTTCAGCAAGCCAATCGCGTAAACTAGAGCGAAACCCATGGGGGCAGGCTTTAAGTTTATTGTCTCTCATGTATTGAGCCATACAACTATCAGCAAGGGGACCGCGACCGGTTGCAGAAAAGAAGAAATCATTGCGAGAAAGTGAGCGCGCTTGTTTTAAAATGTCTAATGCTTCAGTTGATAAGGGCACACGAAATTCTGTTGTAGCATCACGCTTGCCTTTCATATTTTCAGCAGGGATAGTCCATATATTACCCTCAACTTGATCCTTATGAATATGACGTAAAGGGTTAGAGCGAACCCCTGTAAGGATAAGCAAACGCAAAGCCAGTTGTGTTAGGGTTGATGCTTCGCAAAGTGTTTGATAAAAAGCTGGTATATCTTTCCAATCCATTGCAGGTAAATTTTTGACTTTATGGCGTTGTTTTCCTAAAAGAGCGCGTGCTTTTTCGGTTGCTTGTAAATCAACATCCAAACCTAATGCAGCAGCATGTTTGAGACAAAGTTTGAGACGTATCAATGCTGTCCGAGCAGCTCCAGCTTTTGTATGCCAAATGGGAGCAAGAACATTCCGTATCTCTGTTTGTGTAATCTCTGACACAGGAAGACAGCCTAATTTGGGAAGAATATAAAGTTGTAAAGGTGAAAACCAATGTCCATTTTTACCATCCCCTTTTAATTCAGCTTTACGATTTTCAAAAGTCTCTAAAGCAATGTCTTTTAAGTAATGGAGATTACTTATTGCCTCACGCTTTTGTTTCTCACGTTCTTTAATGGGGTCACGCCCTTCACGTAAAACAGAGCGCCACCCAGTTGCCAATTCACGGGCTTGTTTTAAAGAAACATCTCTCAAGGCACCCAAGCCCATTTCACGACGACGACCATGAATGGTATAACGGTAAATCCATTGAGCACCTCCATCTTTACGCTTATGAAGTAACAAGCCAGCACCATCGTTATATTTGCCAGCCCCCAATGTTGCGACAGCCCTTGCATTAAGACGGTTCATAAGAGCCATTTTTAGTCCTTTCTTATACAAATTTGATCCACACACTCATCCCACTTGTTATGTGCAAGTAAGTGGTTTTAGTTGATTCAACATAAACAGATTTGAAATGAGAGAATCTTACGCTATTCGGGACTCTCATTTAACATACAAAACAGTGAATTATCATTATAAATCAATGCCTTGTAATGTTGAAAAGTGGGATATTTAAAGAGGTTAGATCATTCATTTTAATGGAAATCAACAAAATATGCTTTTTATGCAAAAGCAGAGGCGGAAAAAATACTCATTCAACCAGTTGGAATTGAGGAAGGGAGAGATGCTGTAAATGTGTTAAAGAAATAACCGATAAGCTCAACTTATTTACTGAGCTCGGATCATAACAAGACTATCTTTCTTTAGAAGTATTTATTTACACGCTATCTTCGTTTTTCACAGGGAGGGGTAATTTTGATTGATTAATATGAATAGGTTTGAAATGAAAGAAATTGACGGTGTTTCAGGATTTCATTCACTCTGTAAAACGATGAATTATCATTATAAAACAGTTTGTTGTATAAAGCATACAAATGGCAGGAGTTTTTTACGGGGATGTTTTTATGGTTGAGGAAACTGAGTGATCAAGCATTGTACAATGGGAGAGGGTATGGTAAAAGAATGTTTTAGCAAAATGTCTCTTTAAGTTAAGTCTATGGGTGAGCAAACGAGGCGGGATTTTCTGTTTTTGGTAACAGCTGTTGCAGGAGCAGTTGGAATGGGAGCGGTTGCGTGGCCTTTTATCCATCAGTTGCGTCCAGATGAAGCTGTTTTGGCATCTTCCTCAGTTGAGGTTGATCTTTCTGGTATTGAAGAGGGGATGTCGGTGACGGTAAAGTGGCGAGGACAGCCTGTTGTTATTCGAAATCGTACGACAAAAGAAATTGCTGATGCGCGCGCTACAGAATTGAGTGTTCTAAAAGATCGTCAAGCGCGCAATCCTAATCTTGAAGGTGAAAAAGAAGCAACAGATTTTGCGCGTTCAGCAGGGAAAGGACGTGAAAATTGGCTTATTGTTATTAATCTTTGTACGCATCTAGGCTGTGTAACACTTGGGCAATCGGGTAAATTTGGAGGATGGCTGTGTCCCTGTCATGGGTCTGTTTATGATACCGCTGGAAGAGTGCGGTCAGGTCCAGCTAACTATAATTTGGCTATTCCACCTTACCAATTTCTTTCTGATACTTTGCTCAAAATAGGATAAGGTTATGGCAAGGTTTCCTCCTTATTGTCCTAAAAATTCTCTTGCTCGTTGGTTTGATAAACGCTTACCTCTTCCTCGTTTTTTTTATAATGTATTTGTCATTTTTCCTGTTCCGCGTAATCTTAATTACTTTTACACATTTGGCGGTATTTTGATCATTATGCTTTTATCACAGCTCTTGACTGGTATTGTCTTGGCTATGCATTATGTTCCAGATATTAATTTGGCTTTTGAAACTAGTGAACGATTTCGACGTGAAGGGCAGTTTGGGTGGCTTTTTCGTCCATGGCATTCTGTAGGCTCTTCGTTTTTTTTTATTGCTGTTTATATCCATTTGGCACGTGGACTTTATTATGGTTCTTATAAAAATATGCGAGAAATGGTGTGGATTACAGGTATTTTTATTTACATCATCATGATGGCAATAGCATTTTTTGGTTATGTGCTTATTTGGGGGATGATGTCTATTTCAGCGGCTTCAGTGATTGCAGGGCTTTTAAAAACGATACCTTTGGTGGGGACATGGTTGCATGAGACACTTCTGGGTGGTTATGGCGTGGGACAACCAACGTTGAATCGTTTTTATGTTTTCCATTATGTTTTATCATTTGTTTTGCTTCTTTTTGTAGGGCTGCATATTTGGGCAATCCATTGTGTTGGACAAGGCAATCCAACGGGTCTTGCTATACAATCAGATAAGGAAACAGTTCCATTTTCGCCTTATGCGCTTATCAAAGATATTTTTTCTATTACTGTTTTTTTGATCTTCTTTGCTTGGTTTTTGTTTTATATGCCCGATTATATGGGGCAGGCTGAAAATTATAATGTGGCAGATCCTTTAAAGGCACCTCTTCGTGTGGTTCCAGAATGGTATTTTTTGCCTTTTTATGCGATACTTCGTGCTATAACTTTTGATATTGGTATTTTCCCTTCAACTTTTGTGGGTTTTGTTTTATTCGTCAGTTCGATTTGTATTTTAATTTTTGTGCCATGGTTAGACCGCTCTAAAATATGTTCAGCAAGATATCGACCTGTTTATAAAATTTTTTTTTGGGCGTTGGTTATTGATGTCGTTTTTCTTGGTTGGTTGGGATCAAGAGAAATAAATGACAAAATTCTTTTATGGACGCAATTGGCTACGGTTTATTATTTTATATTTTTTTTGATTATTTTGCCGATTTTGCCAGCGTTTGAAAAAAATTGTTCTCTTCCTTCTTCAATTATGCAAGATTTAAAACAGAAAAAAAAGAGACTATGGTAAATGTTTTTGTCGGAATAATTGTTATCGTTGCTATGAGCTTTTCTGCTCAGAGTTTAGCGAGAGATGCCTCTGATCAGGAGGAGGGATTTACTTCTCTTCCTTTACGGATTCCTAAAAAACAAGAATGGAGTTTTTCAGGTCCATTTGGGCTTTATGATAAGGCGCAATTGAGGCGTGGATTAAAGGTTTATAAACAAGTTTGTTCCAGCTGTCATGGACTAAAGTATGTGGCTTTTCGCAATTTAAAAGCTCTTGGGTATGATCAAGAACAGATTAAAGCTTTGGCAGGGCAATATGAAGTGCGCGATGGTCCTAATCGAGAAGGAAAATTTTTTAAACGTGCTGGAGTTGCAACGGATTATTTTCCTTCTCCCTTTGCACATGAAGAAGAAGCAAGATTTATTTTGAATAGTGCTTATCCTCCAGATTTGTCATTGATGGCACGTGCACGTGGGGTATCTTGGCCGTTTTCTGCTTTAATTACTGATGTATTGACTCATTATGACACAGCCGGTCCAGATTATATTACAGCTCTTTTAACAGGATATCAGAAGGCACCGAAGGAGCTAAAAATTGCGAATGGTTATTGGTATAATCCTTATTTTATTGCCGGTAATTCTTTAACTATGGCTCCTCCTTTGAGTGATGGTATGGTTGCTTATGAAGATGGAACCCCAGAAATCATTGAACATTATGCGCGCGATGTTTCTGCTTTTTTGATGTGGGCTGCCGATCCTCATATGGAAATTCGCAAAAAAACCGGTTTTCGTGTTATTTTATTTTTAATCATTTTTGCAGGGCTTGTTTATATTTTAAAAAATCGTATTTGGTGTGGTTTAGAAGAAGAGTTAGAGAAAGAAACAAAAGACGAAATAAAGAGAAAATGGTAAAGCGACAAGGCTTGAAAGAGTATAGAGTATAAAGAGCATAAGGAACAAATCTTTTTATGATGCATTGAGGTTTTGTAAAGTAAAAGCAAAGTAAAAAGGGAGATGTTAAAATGAAAAAAATTGCATGTACTACTCTTATGTCAATTTTTATGGTTTCTAGTACTTACGCTCAGTCTTTTGAAGTGCCTTCAAAACCTGAAATGATCTCTTCGACGGGTATTGTACAGGTGGGGGTAGATAAGTCTGTGCGTTATGTGACACCTTTAGCAACGGATTTTGTTGCTTCCAGCCTTATAGGCGCCAATGTATATAATATAGAAGATGAAAATATTGGTGAAGTAAAAGATATTATTTTACGTGAAAATAATATCGCAGGGTTTGTTGTTGCTGTTGGTGGTTTTCTTGGCATAGGCGAGAGTTATGTGGTCGTTTCTCCAGAAACAATCCAGATGACAAATGATTATGGTAAATGGAAACTCATTACAAATGCGACAAAGGATTCTTTAAAGGACGCTCCAACATTTAAATACGAAGGGCGTTGGACGCGCTAATTTTATATTTCCATTCTTTAATGGATAAAACTGTTGCTATCATAATCATATGCTAGCAACGGTTTTTGTTCAAAAAACTCTTGGGAGCTTTTGCGACAAGATTCCAAGGACCTATTACAAAGTTTTCAAGATAAACTATTAAGACAGAGTGAAGATTTAAGTATTATGTTTAAATAACATGACATCGCCATCTTGCACAATATATTCTTTTCCTTCATCACGGGCTTTTCCTGCTTCTTTTGCACCGCTTTCTCCACCCAGAGCAATATAGTCATCGTAACTGATGGTTTGGGCACGAATGAAGCCGCGCTCAAAATCTGAGTGAATAACGCCAGCGGCTTGGGGAGCTTTTGTACCACGCGTAATTGTCCATGCTCGTGTTTCCTTAGGTCCGCAGGTGAAGTAAGTAATAAGATCAAGTAAATGGTACCCAGCGCGAATAAGGCGATTTAAACTTGGTTCAAAGAGTCCTAGAGCATCGAGATATTCTGATGCTTCAGCATCACTCAATTGTGTGATTTCCGCTTCAATAGAAGCAGAAATGATAATGCTTTGCGCATTTTGCTCTGTTGCCATTTTTTCAACTGTTTGGGTAAAGCTATTTCCATGAGCGGCGTCATTTTCGCTTACGTTACAAACATAAAGTACAGGCTTGGAGGTTAAAAGATTCAAGCTTTTAAGAATGTAGTGTTCATCGGAAGAGATATCTTTGAGTAATAACCGGACAGGGTTTCCTTGTTGCAGTATGTTTAATGCTTTTTCCATAATGGGTAAAATTGTGAGAGCTTCTTTGTCTTTTCCGATTGCTCGCTTACGAATTTGTACGATTCGTCGCTCAAGACTTTCAAGATCCGCGAGCATGAGTTCGGTTTCAACCGTTGTCGCATCACAAACGGGATCAATACGTCCTTCTACATGGGTAATATCTTCATTTTGAAAACAGCGTAAAACGTGGACAATGGCATCGACTTCGCGAATATTGGCTAAAAATTTGTTTCCTAAACCTTCACCTTTTGAAGCTCCTCGTACAAGCCCTGCAATATCAACGAAGTTAATGCGTGTAGGAATCATTTCTTTTGAACCAGCGATTGATGCAATTTTTTCCATTCGGAAATCTGGAACAGCAACTTCACCGGTATTGGGTTCAATGGTACAAAAAGGATAATTGGCAGCCTGTGCAGTGGCTGTTTTTGTTAGTGCATTAAAAAGAGTTGATTTCCCAACATTAGGTAATCCGACAATACCGCATTTAAAGCCCATGAGAGTCTTTCTTTTCTTTTGATTTTATAGTCAAGATAAAGCTTCTTTTTTATAGCATATTTTCAGAAGAGTTATAGTCTTTGTGTTGCGATAAGTGAGAAAAAAGTCTAAAGTAACAAATAATCTGCTTTTTTACCTTAGTTCTTCTTATCTTAATGCTTTCCTTAGTCTTAAGGATAAGAAAACTTCGAATTAATGTTAATATTGTGCTAAGTTTTTCATGGTATGCAAATCTGCATAAATAATTAATCGGAGAAAATAGAAGAGTGTTATCTCGTTGTGCCTTTTTAATTGCAGCACTTTTAGCTTTGGCTGGATGTGCTACACGTCAGTCAGATATGTCATCGATTCCTTTTCAACAAGTTCGATACATTCCGCCAGAAATACAGGCTTTGTACGGTCCTGTAACGAATGAGAGCTATTCGTTACCAGCTGTTGATCTTGCGACAATTGATCCAAAGTTTTGGCGACAAGAAGTGATTTATTATACATCTTATGCGCCTGGAACATTGGTTATCGATACGCAAGAGTGTTTTCTTTACCTTATTGGTGAAAATGGAAAAGCTTTACGTTATGGGATTGGAGTTGGTAAGGAAGGTTTAGCATTTGAAGGTGAGGGGGTTATACAGCGCAAGCGTCGGTGGCCAAATTGGGCTCCTACTGCAGCTATGATGGCTCGAGAACCAGAACGTTATGGTCATCTTGGGAAAGGAATGCCACCAGGACCCGATAATCCATTAGGTGCGCGGGCACTTTATTTGTTCAAAAATGGGAAAGATACACTTTTCCGTATTCATGGTTCACACGAATCCTGGTCAATTGGGCGTGCTATTTCAAGTGGGTGTATTCGTCTGCTTAATCAAGATATTATCGATCTTTATGATCGTGTTCCCGTTGGTTCGCGTGTTGTGGTATTACAAAACAATAGGAGTATTCCTACAGCTTATAATCAACAATCAAATGGCTATGATCCGCTACAGTCGACCATTCAGCCAAATGATTTTTTTTAATTTGGGAGAGAAGATTGGAGAGAGCCGTTTGAATCTTTTGTTTTTCTGTTCAATCTTCTCTTTCTCTCAAAAGAGAAGATAAGCCTTTCTTTTTCAAAAGTGTACATAAGCTTGTATTCTTATTCTATTTTCTAGCTTCTCACGTTGCCAACAGATTTTGCCTTTGAGAAAGTTTATAAGAGGCATTTTTTCTTTTTTCAAGAGTTCTTATCTATATGCTCCACATGACGGTGACACGCAAACTAATGGTTTTAATTATTTTATTATCAACAGATTTGATATGAACCTTGTGATTTTGAAAATTTTTATTCAACGTTCAAAATAATTAATTGATTATAAATCGATACATTATAGAAGGATTCTATAAAGAGGAGCGGTTTTTTATCGTTTGTGAAATTTCATTCATAAAGAGGGATTTGTCATCTTTTATAAGGAGAGCGATATTTTTTGCAATTGTCTCTAAGAGAGGGGATAACCATTCTTGATCAGATTTGGTAAAATTCCCCAGAACATGCTGATGAACAAGTTTTTTGCTTCCAGGATGACCAATTCCTATGCGTATACGACAATAGTTAGTACCACAATGGGCATCAATAGACTTAATGCCATTATGCCCATTATTTCCTCCACCAATTTTTATACGAACTTTTCCAGGTGACAGATCTAACTCATCATAAATGATGATCAAATTCTTCAGATCTAATTTATAAAATCGCAAAGCTTCACCAATAGCTTGACCAGAGAGATTCATGAAAGTTTGTGGTTTTATAAGAAAAATTTTCTCATTATTTATAAAACCATTGGAGATTTCTGCTTGAAACTTCTTCGACCATGGAGAAAAAGAGAAGGACTGATAAATGGCATCAACAGCCATAAAACCGATATTATGGCGGTTATTTTGATATTGTAAACCAGGATTACCAAGACCAGCAATAAGCCACATGTGTATCTTCAGTCAAAGTATGAATAAGGGTAATATCTCATAAATTAAGGCGGAAAAAATTCCCGCCTTTTGAGTTTTATGAAGTTTGCGTGTTCTCTTCATCATTTTCTTGTTCAGAAGCTTCATCGCTGACATCCATGCCAGCAGGAGCTGCAATGGTTGCAATGGTAAAGTCTCGATCTTGGATGATGGGAGTCACATCTTTTGGCAGTTGCACTGCTGAAATGTGAATAGAATCACCAATAGAGTAGCTGGAGAGATCAATTTCAATAGCTTCAGGAATAGCACTTGCTGGAGCAGTACATTCAATTTCGTGCCGGACAATATTGAGAACACCACCCTTTTTAAGTCCAGGTGCTGTATCTTCATTGAGGAAGTGGACAGGAATATTCACTTCTACAACGGATTTTGCTGAAATGCGTAAGAAATCTACATGGAGGGGAAAGTCACGCACGGGATCTAATTGATAATCTTTAGGCAAAACCATAATTTTTTGCTTGTCAAGAATAATCGTTGCAATGGTGGTACGAAAGCCACCGGCATGAATCTTGTAGAAAATTTCTTTATAGGGAACTGTTATTGCCAAGGGAGGTTGTTTTTCACCATAAATGACAGCAGGAATAAGACCGTTGCGGCGAAGTTCACGGGAGGACCCCTTACCAACCCGCTCGCGTTTTTCGGCCTTAAGAGTGTAGCTTTTGCTCATAATTTAAGTCCTTTTTACATGATTGGAGATCCTTCAAAAACAGTAATAGTTTTTGCATGGATATGAAGATATGCGCTAACCAACAGCGATCGCTCCATTCTGCGTTGCCTCCAAGGGTGTCTACGCAGAAGTTTGTTCTATAATTCAAACTATTCATAGATGCAAGAGTTGTGGGAAAAATCGATGATTTCTACCGTTAAAAAGGAGGAAATGTTACAAATTACGGTATGGATGGAGAATCAACCAATATGCGCTGGCGCTGATATGTTCAAAATCAAACACTGGAGATGTTATGAAGGTTGAGATTGCCTTGGGTGATATGTCAGAGAGTCGTGCTTTGCATAAATCGATGCCAGCACTTCTTGATCTGGAAGAATTATTGGCGACACGTCTTCTTGTACAAGGTAATTCCGGTTCAGGGAAATCACATCTTTTACGCCGTCTTTTGGAGCAAAGTGCTAAGTGGGTGCAGCATTGTGTAATTGATCCAGAAGGCGATTTTGTAACTTTGGCAGATAAATTTGGTCATGTTATTGTAGAGGCTCAACGTAGTGAATTAGAATTGACTCGTATTGCCCATCGCATTCGACAACATCGGGTTTCAGTGGTATTTAATCTTGAGGGCTTGGATACTGAACAACAGATGCGTGCTGTAGGAGCTTTCCTTGGGGCGCTGTTTGATGTGGAACGTGATTATTGGTATCCTATGCTTGTCGTTGTCGATGAAGCACAATTGTTTGCTCCAACTGCGGCAGGAGAGGTTTCTGATGAAGCACGTAAGATTTCTCTTAGTGCTATGACCAATCTTATGTGTCGAGGGCGTAAACGTGGTCTTGCTGGTGTTATTGCGACACAACGTTTGGCTAAGCTGGCCAAAAATGTTGCTGCCGAAGCTTCAAACTTTTTAATAGGGCGGACTTTTTTGGATATTGATATGGTGCGCGCTGCTGATCTTTTGGGCATGGAGCGTCGCCAAGCGGAAATGTTTAGAGATCTTGAGCGGGGGAATTTTATAGCTTTAGGCCCCGCTTTATCACGACGTCCTTTACCAATCATTATCGGTTCTGTTGAAACTTTGGCACGCTCTTCTAGCCCTAAATTAATGCCACTTCCAACAGAGCGGGATGATGTGCAAGAGCTCGTTTTTACGGCTTCACCAGAGGAAATTTTAACACCATTTAAACAAACACGAGAGCCGATGAGGGAAAAATCAATGCACGAGATGTTAGAGGAGGTAGTGCATAAAAAACAAGAGTTGTTGGAAGAAAACCCGAGTTTATTTCCTGAACTTTCTGATGTTGAGCGTGACGGCCAAGCAGAACATATTATTCGGGAAATTCTTGAGGATTCTGAGGCTTTTTATCGTTCAACAGCGGTGCTTTATCAAGATTTTTCAGTGCGTTGTCGTATCCATGGTATGTCAAAGGTTCCTTTTAATCTTTCACAATTTCGGCGCAAATTGGCTATTGCTCAGGCTTTTGTTGATGAACAAACGGCTGTTAGTGAACATTGGAAACATATTTTGCAGATATCAGAGAGTTTGGAAGAAGATGTTCAAGGAGTCTTCTTGAACGTGGCACAAGCCGCATTAGGGGGAAAGCCATGTCCATCTGATGCATTTTTAGCACGTCTTTATGGGACTCATTCTTTAAGCCGTGCACGCCGACTTTTAACCTACTTTGAAGAGCGTGGACTTATTGTTATTCATACGCATTTTAGTGGTCAACGTATTGTTGCCTTTCCTGATCTTGGTGTTGAAACAGCACCAGGAGACCCCAAGGAACCACTTTAACCAAATAAGCTGGAAACCGATTGTTCTGCTGCTGTCCTTGCTATTGCTTCTCCAATAAGGTCGGCAATGGGCAAAACACGGATGTTATGGGCTTTTTCAATAGCTTGTGTTGGCATAATTGAATCTGTAATAACCAGTTCTTTCATCTCTGAATTGGTAATTCGTTCGATCGCATTACCAGAAAGAACACCGTGCGTGATATAAGCCGTGACACTATTGGCACCATGTTTAAGCAGAGCACTTGCTGCATTGCATAAAGTTCCACCTGAATCAACAATATCATCAAGCAAAAGGCAATCTTTTCCCGATACATCTCCAATGATATTCATAACTTCTGATTCACCGGGGCTTTCGCGACGTTTATCCACAATAGCGAGCAAACTGTTCAAGCGCTTGGCGAGAGCGCGCGCGCGGACCACACCACCCACATCAGGTGAAACAACGATAACATTTTCAAGAGAATAATGCACTTTGACATCGCGAGAAATGACAGGAACAGCATAGAGATTATCCGTAGGGATATCAAAAAAACCTTGAATTTGTCCTGCATGAAGATCTAATGTTAAAACGCGATGAGCACCTGCTTCAGTAATCAGATTTGCAACAAGTTTTGCAGAAATAGGAGTCCGTGGTCCTGGTTTTCTATCTTGGCGAGCGTAGCCAAAATAAGGGATAACAGCTGTGATGCGACGTGCCGAAGAACGACGAAGCGCATCAATCATGATGAGCAATTCCATCAAATGATCATTTGCAGGATAGGATGTAGATTGCAAAACAAAAACATCTTGTCCACGTACATTTTCATGTAGTTCTACGAAAATTTCTTGATCAGCAAAGCGCTTTACAGTTGCTTTGCCTAAGGGGATGTTCAAATAATTTGCAACATCTTCAGCTAGGCGTGGATTAGAATTTCCGCAGAAAAGTTTCATAGTAGAACCTCTGAATCATCATGGTGGGAATGCGACACGGTTTTTAATTTCTTTTTATTAAATTGCAAGAGAACAATTACAAAAGCCTTACAATTTTATCGATTATTATTAAAGAGCTATGCGGTATGTTTTCTCTTTTTCCAAAAGTTTGTTACTTTTAGAGCAAAGTTTTTTCTCCATGCGGCAAAAAAATACATATTGATTAAGCTTTTTGGTTATTACTTTATAAAAAATACTTTCAATATTGGGAATGTTTCATATTGAAGATGAATGAAGGGGAGTAATAAAAGGAGTATCATCTTGCCTTCAATCATTATAACTAAACATTGAAAATGATTCAGAGAAAAAGCTACCATATTTTATGGGCTGGTAGATGATTTCGTGAAAAAATCAAAATACAATGGGATGTATTTTTACATTTGGATAAAAAGTTTATTTTTACAGTTTTGGTATGGTTTTAAAGCATAAAAGGGCTCATCTTTTGTTTTTCAGCATAATAGCAGAAATTTGCCGTCCGTAATCAGGTTCGTTGCGGTGTATTGCACGGCGATAGGAGAAAAAACGCTGTTCATCTTGATAGGTACAAAGCTCTACACAAGAAGCATTAACGCCTGATTCTTTGAGTTGATCTATAATGAATGCCCATAAATTAAAGTAAAAGTGATTTATTTTGTCTGTTTTTATAAAATATTTTTGGTACTTGCTGTGGCAATCAATAAATTGGTCGTAAAATTCACTTGTTACTTCATAGTGACAAGGAGCAATACAAGGTCCAAGGGCTGCTGTTATTGATTGTCTTTTGGCTCCTTGTTTTTCCATAACAGCAATTGTTTTCTCGATAATTCCATTTAAGCTTCCACGCCAGCCGGCATGAGTTGCAGCGATGACTCCAGCTTGTGGATCAGCAAAAAGAATGGGTCCACAATCTGCTGTAAGAACCCCAATTACAAGATCTTTTGTAGTCGTAACGAGAGCATCGGCTTTAGGAGGGGAGCCGATAAAAGCTTTATCAACGATAACGACTTCACAAGAGTGTATTTGATTGACAGTGACTAAATTTTGTACCTCAACATCAAAATAATGAGCAACCAAAGTGCGGTTTTGTGCAATATGTTCAGGGTGATCATTTGAGCTTTGGCCAACATTAAGGCTTTGGTAAAGACTTTTTGAAACACTACCTTGACGCGTAAAAAAACCATGTTTTATCCCATGGGTGTGTAAAGTAGAAAGATTTTTTGCAAGAATGGGATGAGGGATAGGCTGCATAAAAGTTCCTTATGGGGGTATTTAAAGTGGTGGAGATTGTCATATTTGTCAATGAATATTTCAGATAATGATGTGCATATTAATAAAAGCGCCGATCATCAAAATTGGGGAGGTATGGAGATGTTTTTATCACTGAAGTGTAAAACTTTAAATAGTTTTCCCATTTGATCTGGACCAGCGAGCCGTTCGATGTCTTGGCGGATTTTGTCTTGTAGTGTAGCACTTTTGCCAACTCCAAGCTGTTTTGCGCGTTCCAGCAGCCCCATTTTTAAAAGAAATTCTCCTTGCTCGAAGATTTCAGCAAAACAACCTTGTTCAAGAGCTATGTATTTTAAAAAAGAAAAATCAACATGGGATGTTAAATCATGTTCCCCAGGGGCATCAAAAACATCACGAAATCTATGTTTTGACAGTGCTTGCAAGGTATCACCAAAGGCAAGTTCACAAGCACCATAGTCTATAAGTAAAGCAGAACCTGTCACTTGCACTAAATGGTGGCTGATTTGTTGCATGAATTGATGCCGTAAGGGGGCATGTTCAAAAATTGTTCCGTCAGGCACTTTAGAACAATAGGTTTGTAGACAAGAAGAGGGAAGTTTATGTGAGGTAGAAACAAAGATGAAATCTCCATTTTGATTGACTGTAATGCAGCGCTCTCTCCATTCTCCATTGACTTTAATATATTGGTTGATAGGGAGTGTATCGAGAAATTCATTAGCAATGAGGAAGAGTGGTTTTGAAGGAATTTGATTAAAATTTTCAATGCTATGGATTTGTTTTTGATAAGAGCAAAGGCGCTTTTTTTGTTCTTTTGCGAGTTTTTTGCTTATTTCGATCAGAAAAATTTCAGCAGCATTAAATGCTGTCATGGATAATTTTTGAATGGTACGCAAAACATCATCCATGAGAGTTCCACGTCCTGGACCTATTTCAGCGAGGATAAAAGAGTGAGGACAACCATGAGCATTCCAGCTTGCGAGAGTCCAAATGCCAATCATCTCTCCAAATAATTGGCTTATTTCAGGTGCTGTAATGAAATCACCAGCACGTCCAAAAGGCGTTTGTGTTTGATAATAACCAAATTGAGGGTTGGTAAGTGCCAACGTCATATATTGGCTAACAGTGATTGGTCCATTACGGGCAATAATTTCTTTAATTTTTTCTTTTAGATTGGCCATTTTCTGTCGATTTATATTTAAAGGCGTGGAGAAGAAGATAAAATCCTAAAAGAAGCATGGGAAGAGATAAAGCCATGCCATAGGTAAAACCAGTAGAATGGAAAAGAGTCGAAAACCATTCTGGATCTTCTTGAGGCGCACGGTAAACTTCAGAAATGCTACGTGCTATTGCGTAGCCTATAATAAATGTTCCCGCAACAGCTCCAGGGCGTTTTAATGCTTTGAACCCAAAAATAAGAAGACAAAGGATGATGAAGAGAAGAAATCCTTCCATGAATGCTTCGTAAAGCTGGCTTGGATGGCGCGGTAGATAATGAGGATCGAGAGGAAAACAAACCGCCCAAGGACGTGTAGTAATATTGCCCCATAACTCTTGGTTGATGAAGTTGCAAATTCGTACAATGCCGATACCAATAGGAGCACCTGCAGCAATGATATCAAACATGGCTCGTATGTTAATATGATTTTTACGGGCAAACCAGATCATAGCAATGATAATACCAATAAGTCCGCCATGAAAGGACATTCCCCCATCCCATACGGCAATGATAGCACTTGGATGGTTAAAATAGTAAATAGGATCCCATACAAGAACTTGTCCTAAACGCCCTCCGACAACAACACTTATAGCAGACCAAACAACAAAATCTCCGATCTTTTCTTTATCCATAGGAGGGTGGTCTCTATACCATAGAGATGTTTTTTTTAATAATTTTTGCGCATACCACCAAGCAAAAAGAATACCCACCACGTAACCAAGTCCATACCAATGAAGTGCTATGGGACCTAGCTGGATAATGACAGGATCAAGAAAAGACGGAAAAGCAATGGCTGGACAAGACAGATTGTTCATGAATTAAGCATCTTACATTATACGAGATGAATATGAAGTGACTCTGATGATCAGAAATGACAGATGAATGCACAATGGTCAAGTCAGTAGGGAGGATAGTCAGAAAGGCGGATAGATTTCCACTGGTTTATCGCGGTAAAAAATATGGTGATAAAAAGAATATTAAAAAATCTTAAACAAAACCGTCATGAAAAATCGGTACAGTGTGTAAAATTATAGGGTAAAAGGAACAAATTACAGTATCTAAATGTTATGAGAATACGCTATAATGCGTGCGTCAATAATTAAAATTTAAGGGAAAATGTTATGCGTAATGGATCAAATCGTATTCTTGATGAATTAGCAAAATTAGCAACAGATGCTGCTGACGTCGCGCAAGGTATACGACGTGAAGCTGGAACAGCTTTTCGTGTGCAGGCTGAAAAGATAGCAAACAAACTTGATCTTGTTTCTCGCGAAGAGTTTGAGACTTTTAAGGAGATGGTGCTGAAAATCCATGCTGATAATGCTGATTTGAAAAGGCGCCTTGATGATTTAGAAAAAGATGATTGAAAAAGAATGCAGACACAAAAAAGTACAATAGGTTCTTAAAAAAGAATTTTCAAAGAAATATCCCCAAGTTTTCAATATGATGCGTGAAACTAAAAAATGCTTAATCTTGAGTCTGTTAGAGCGGAGCATTTGTTTATTTTTGATTTTTTTTGGGGGTAAAATACATTTTTTTGAATCAGGGGGGCTGGCGCTATGAAATTGTATCAATACACTGAAAAGACTTGATGATTCGTTTTATGACTATCAGGTTGCCCTAAACAGCGCGATTGTGTTCTGGGTGTTTGTGTACAGTCGATGTTTTTATGTGTATTTGGTTTGGTGTAAAGGTTCTGATTGTAGCAAAATATTGTTACAGTTTAGACGGTTTATATTCTGTTGACAATGTTTTAAGATGATTGAGGATTGTGATGAGGCTTGCATTTTGCGCCACAGAAAGAAAAGAGCACCCTGTTGACTTTATTGAACAGATTGCCTGCGAATATGATTGGTCATTTGAGCGGGATGCGCAAGATGAAATTAGCGTTTGTGTGGAAGGAAAACGCGCAAACTATCGTCTTGCTTTTTCATGGATGGAAGAGCATGAAGCGCTTCATTTGGCTTGTTCGTTTGATCTTTCTATTAAGAATGCTCGAACAGCTGAAATACAGCGCTTATTGCTAGCAATTAATGAAAAGTTGTTGTTGGGACATTTTGATTACTGGCAAAGGAATAATTCAGTCATTTATCGGCAAGGTCTTCTTTTGGCTGGTGGGATGCATCCATCTCATATACAGGTTGAAACATTGTTGATACATGCACTTAAAGCCTGTGAAAGCCATTATGTTGCATTTCAGATGGTTGCTTTGTCGGGAGAAAGTGCTTACAAGGCACTGCAGTACACTTTGTTTGAAACTGTAGGGAATGCCTAAAATACACAGTCTGTTATTTTTACAGATGGTTTGCTGAAATATTGCTCATAGGGGGATATCAAGAATAGCGCGTAATCCCCCGAGTGGGCTTTCATCTAATTGTATATTGCCACCATGGCTGCGTGCTATGTCTTGAGCAATAGAAAGACCAAGTCCTGTTCCACTTGCATCTTGATTTCGCGCCTTATCAAGTCGAAAGAATGGCTTAAAAACTTCTGTGCGCATATTTTCATGAATTCCAGGTCCATTATCATCGATGATCAATATAAAAGATTCTTGTTGAGAGTTAGCTGTTAGTTTAACGGTTGTGCCGTAACAAAATGCATTTGATACAAGATTGCTGACCAAGCGTGTGAAAGCACGGGGACGTACTTGTATTTCTGTAGGACCTTCAATGGTGTAGGAAAATTGACGTTTGTGGAGATGAGCATCGGCGGAGAATTTTTGCATAAGAGCATTTAAATCAAAAGTCTTGACACTTTCACTTCCTTCACCACGAGCAAAAGCAAGATAATCTTCTAACATATTTTGCATGTCACTTACATCTTGCTCAAGCGGTTTAATATCAAAGTCAGTATTTACTAATGCTAGCTGAAGTTTAAAGCGTGTAAGAATGGTTCTTAAATCATGACTTACCCCGGAGAGCATCATGGTACGTTGTTCAATTTGGCGTTCAATACGTTCACGCATGCGTAAAAAAGCGATGCCTGCACGACGAACTTCTTCAGCTCCTTGTGGTTGAAATCCTTTTGGTAAAGGACGACCGCGTCCAAAGCTTTCTGCTGCCTCAGCCAATTGTTGAATGGGTTTGATTTGGTTGCGCAAAAAGTAAATTGCTATCAGCAATAAAACAAGAGCTGTTCCTACCATCCAGCTTAAAAAAATAGCAGTGTTGGAAGCATAGGCTTGGCTGCGTGGAGCAAAGACGCGTAAGATGTTGTGACCAAGGTGGATACGGATTTCAACAAGATCAGAATCTCCTACGGTATCGATCCAGAAGGGACGGTTAATTTGGCGGGTGATTTCTTCACTTAAAAAATAGTCAAGAATTGCAAAAAATGGCTTAGGTCCAGGAGGGGGTAAGGAAGTAGGAGATAGAATAGAAATGTTTAATCCCATGCGTTGTTGTGCAATACGCTTAATATCTTCATAGTTATCTTGTTGTGGATATGTTTCAAGAATATCAATAATGGCTGAAATATCATGCACGACAGCCGTTGAAAGACGCTCGGTTACCATTTGCCAATGGCGTTCCATAAAGACATAAGCAATGACCGTTTGCAGAAGCACCATGGGAGCGATAATAATGATTAAAGAGCGAGCATAAAGCCGTTTAGGCATTTTTTTTGTTAAACATCGAAGAAAAAATCTTAAAGGTTTGATCATTCTGGTGCCTATTCAATAGAGAGTTTATACCCTATTCCTCGCACGGTTTGGAGCCATATAGGCAGAGCTGGGTTTTTTTCGATTTTACGACGAAGGCGGTTGATCTGCACATCAATGGCACGTTCACTTATATTGCTGTCATCGGTCGCGAATTTATGGCGCGGAATTGTATCGCCTGCATTTTCGGCAAAAATGACCATCATTTCTTGTTCTTTATCTGTTAATTTAATAATTTCTCCTCCTTTTTTGAGTTCGCGTCGTGAAATTGAAAATATATAAGGACCAAAAACGATTTGCTCAATTTTAGGCTGGTTCGATAGAAAACCACGTCGTAAAATGGCGTTGATGCGAAGGAGAAGTTCACGAGGGTCAAACGGCTTAGCCAGATAATCATCTGCCCCTGCTTCTAATCCACGGATACGATTATCTATTTCTGATAAAGCTGTTAGCATTAAAATAGGAACATCTTTTGTTTGGCGGAATGAATGAGTAAGATCAATACCGTTTTCTCCAGGCATCATGACATCAACAATAAGAAGATCAAAATCTAAACTTGCCAACAGTCGTCTTGCTTCATTAGCATTGGCTGAAACTGAAACACGAAATCCATTTTTAATGAGAAACTGAAATAAAAGATTGCGAATACGTGTATCGTCATCAATCACAAGAAGGTGAGGTGCGTCATCACACAAAACTTGAACGTGATTGGTCATTCTTCAAAACCTTGACAAAAATTTAGTTTACACAAAATGCAAGTTTACATAAGTTGTATAAAGCTGTCGAGCAGCACCTTTATCTTAAAGGAGAGAAAGTTCTATTTATAAATTTTAAAAAGTGACTTTTGAAAAGGATATTATGGGTAGTCTTAGTATACATATTATTCCAGTTACCACATTCCAACAAAATTGCACTTTGCTTTTTGATAGTGAGTGTAAAAGGGGGGTTCTCGTTGATCCTGGTGGTGATTGGCCGCGGATTCAAGACGTAATCGAAAAGAATGGTGTTATCGTTGAAGCTATTTGGATAACACATGGTCATTTTGATCATGTGGGAGCAGCAATGCAAGTGAAAGAAGCGCTTAATGTAAAAATTATCGGTTCACATCGCGATGATAAGCCTGTGATGGATGCCGTGAGCGACAGTGCAAAAAATTACGGCATCATTGATGCTTGCAACTGTATTCCTGACCAATGGTTAGAAGATGGTGAGTGCGTTCATTTTTCTGGACATGTATTTAAGGTTTTTCACACCCCAGGACATTCCCCTGGTCATGTTATTTATTTCAATGAAAAAGAGCGTTTAGCCCTCTTGGGTGATGTGCTCTTTCGTGGTTCTATTGGACGTACTGATTTCCCCTTCTGTTCTCATGAAAAATTGATGCAATCTCTTCGAGAAAAAGTTTTACCCTTAGGCGATGATGTTTGTTTTATCTGTGGGCATGGTCCCAAAAGCAGTATAGGCTATGAGCGCCAAAATAATCCTTTTCTTCAAGATTTTAATATATGAACAAACAAAAAAACGCTTTGAAGCGTTTTTTTGCCATGTAAGATTTTTTTAGAAAGTTGTAAAAAAGTTAATTTATTGGAGCATAACAAACCTGTTCCAAACCATTGCGGTCTCGAAAAGTTCCTGTTTTAGGGTTGAAGGAACGGTATTTTTTCTTGCAATAGTTAAGCCAATCAGATTCTGATGATTGCTGGAGTGGCTCATATTCCACCGTTTGCTGCACTTGATAAACCCTTTGATTTTGCGGAACTTCTCGATAAATCACCTGATTTTGTGGTACTATTTGATAAACCACTTGTGGCTGTTCTGGTTTTTGTAAAACTGTACCAAGAATCGTACCTGCTGCAAGACCAAGAATACCCACGGCTAAACCATCTCCTGAGTTGTCTATATGAACATTACTGTGTTTTGTCTTTTTGCGCTCGACGTAATGATATGTTTTGTTTGCAACATGATAATAATGATGATGATGATGATGTTGTTGTTGTTGTTCCGTCTTATTATGTTTGGCTACAAACCTTTCATGTTTGGCTTTAAATCTTCTTCTGTCGTCATCAAAACGCTTTCGGAAATCATCAACAAACTTTTGGAAATCATCAGAAAAAAAGCCACGTTTGCTATGTGAAACAGCAGCTTCCCTCCTCATTTTCCTAATCATATCATCTGTTTGTTTAGTCATATTCTTCCTCATATCATCTATTTCTCTCGAGATAGAGTTACTATGATACCATGTCATATCCGCAAGCGTTGCATTTAGCGGCATCAAAACGGTTGCTGTTGACATTGCTGATAATACCGCTAACCTGATCATCTTTTTCATCATGATGCTCCTTGAGTAAATTCGTAT
>NZ_JAQITE010000031.1 GCF_028618595.1 Bartonella sp. AU18XJBT
GTCAAAATCTATTTTGACAAAACCCGCATTTAATGCTAAAAAATAACCATAAAAACAACAAATTACCACGTATTCCTACCTAATCCAACCTCTTCCCACTTAGTATAAAACCTACTGTCAAACTACAGTGTTGCAATTTTAAAACTCCTTGGCAATTAAAAAATAATCTTATATCAGGATCATTATCGAGATTTTGCGCAAACTCTTTCTCAATACGGCTCTCACAAATCACATGATCATAAACATTTTTCTTGTTGACCACCGCCAGCCATTGGTTGCCTTTTACGACCTAATTTTACAGATGCGGAATCAATCTTATTACGATGCGCACATCCAGAGATTATTTTATCCTCTGCATTAGAGCCAACAACACAAACACCCCACGGCAGTTTCGGTAATAAATCCAACCGCTCACTCAACCTACACGAAAATGCATGTGCAGGCGAATGCCCCCATAATATGCAATATTTCAAGCCCGTCCATAGTGGTACCCATTTTAAAAATTGTGCCTATGGCTTATAATAATCTCCAAAATACACATTTAGCTCTCGTCTGAAATAACTCAATTTTGGATTGATGAGAACGAAAGCGCGCTGCGATAATCACATCGTCCAGCCCTAATGACCAACACAAGGGTGTCAACTATTCCTGTATCACCAACGACCAAATAACGGTATTTCCTATCATTTTTGATCATATCCTCCACCCTTATTGTTTTAAAAATCTATAATACATTTCATCAGCAAGACATTCACAGCAAGCCTGTACATCTTTTCTGTTAAATCTCCATGTATGGACTTTATCCTTAAAATCATCTTTAGCCGAAGCAACTTGACATTGCTGTGCTTTTATAACACTCACTCCGCCCCAAACATAGGGTTGCGTTTTATTAAATAACCGACACGCATATAATTAAAGATAGAAACGATTAAACTTGCAGCAATCATGCCAAGCCAATAACCCATAAAACCATATTCAAAAAAATGTGCCATGAACGCGCCTCCAAATAAGCCTCCCCCCCCCAATAGCTTATTATTACAACAATAGTTGGCCAAAATGTATCAAGCAAGCCAACAAGTATGCCATTGAGCATAGCTCCTAACGTGCCAAAAGTAAAAGACAATAAGACGAATGGTAGCAACTCCCAAGAAAAAACAACAACGCGGTCTGAAGAAATATCAAAGATGGTCGTAAGAATGAATTCATAAGAAAAATAAACAACCCCTGATAAAAACAAAACATAAGCGACAGCAAAAATTGTGACACTCATACGCAGCTGTTTTAGAGCCATATGATTCCCATCTGCTCTATACCACGCTGCTATTGTTGCGGCTGCGCTGGAAATCCCTAAAGCCACCACAGAAATAAGCATATCGAGACGCATTCCTATCGTATGAGCAGCCAAAGCTTGGACCCCATAAGCCGTAATTATGAAGGCAATGACAGAAGGCAAGCCCTCCGCAATAAGAATACGTATACCAATGGGGAACCCTACGCGCAGCAATTTTATTATGCGTGAAATCTCTAACTTTGGTCTCAAATAATTCAAGTGAAAGGAATGAAAAGCAGAATTGCGAGATAGAATTATTGCCGCTGCAATAACAATCAAAATACGGATCAAACTGCTCGCAATTCCAGCACCAAAAACACCAAATCCGCTTGCAGAACCTATACCAAAAATAAGCAGCCAAGAGATGAGAAAATTTACAGGAATAGCGGCAAGCATAATCCAAGTTAAGGGCTTTGGATTACCAATTGCTGACAGTAATCCACGGCTATTCACATAAAAATAAAAAAACACCACCCCTATAGCAGCGCCCCTGTTATATTCCTGCGCTATATTGGCAATTGCCTCATCTTGACCAAGAAGACACAAAATATTCCTCGTATTAAGTAAAATAATAGCACTCACCATTCCAATCAAAAGGGAAAGCCATATTCCTTGATCAAACCATGCCTTTAATGCATCTCTATCTTGTTTGCGAAAGCTTTCCGGAAGTTTTGGTGCAACCGCAGTAATAATACCTAGCCCTAACAACATAACAAAACTAAATATACTCAGAGCTAACATTGTACCACTCAAGGCTTGGATGCCTAAATGCGCTACAAGCGCTGCATCTGTAAAGGAAATCATCATCTGAGAGATAAACCCAACAGCCAGTGGCATGCCAAGAAGGAGTAATTGCTTCATCACAACAAACATTGTGAAATCCCCTTCCCTATTGAAGGGCGTATTAAGCTCGGATCTTTTAAACAAAACACATTGATTTTTTCCGTAAAGTTTTTCCATCGCAAGTCTTGCGTAAAGGATGCATAATGAAAACTCATTAAGCTAAGAGGAGATGCCCAGTTCTTAAAGGAGAAGCGCAATACGCCTTTATTGGTTTTTTGGACTTCATGCCATGCATTTTTGTACAACATTATGCTCCCAAGCACCGCATCATAAATATCATGCCAAGTCTCAACCAGAAGAGGGCTGTTTTCTGACGCGTCAGACAACAAAGCTTAGGTAATTGCAACTTCCATAAACACTCTCCACGAATATTAATCTATCTTATTGTTGCTTTAAAAATAGATCCTATCAAGTCCTTCACTCTTTTAAATTCGTAAAATTTATTTCAAAAAAATATAACGCATTAGCCACAGACCACTTATTCTCCCCCTTCATTCCGCGGCAACGAGTTCAGTACTTTTAGCCGCCCCTGCCACACCCGTCCATCGCCGACACCCCACGCTTATATTCACGCCAACTTGTCACCGGCTGATCATTAAACGCAACGCCGGTTTGTAGCGCATCAAAATGCGCTTTTCCACATTTAATCTTCATCATTTCTTTAAGACGTAGATTAAACTCACTATTTGATCCTTTTGTTTCCAGCACAAAGTAAAGCTTTTGTTCGCCCTCACGCTCTAAAAAGACCGCCCAATCAGGTGTATAAGAACCAATGGGAGTAGCTATTTTAAAACTTCTTGGCAATTTAAAAAACAACCTAACCTCAGGATCATTATCAAGACTTTGCGCAAACTCTTTCTCCACACTGCTTTCATAAACCACATGGTCATACACACTCTTCTCACTCACCACAGCTGTGCGCTCTAAATTCGCCACAAGCTCTTCGCTGGTAAAAAACTCTTGTACACTATATTCTCGCCCTACCAACTTTAAATATTTAATGCCATCAATTATAAGATTAACGTGAGTTTTATTGAGTATTTCTTCTATGCACTCTAAAAAAGCTTGTGGATTTTTCACAAACTCATGCTCACAACCGCTCTTTATCAAAATACCAATAATTGTCTTTGCAGTTAGTTTCAATTTTAAACTTAAATAATGTACAATATCCGGCAGTGCACACGAGATATAATTAAGTGCACTCTGCTTTAATAACTGCTCTTCATAGGCCACACCGGTGCTATCCAGTTCTATTTCTGCTGTCTGATAAACCAAATGCGCAGGTGCAACTGGCGCCATTTTTGTTACTGCATCCACTGCTTTGGCAATAAACTCTGTGCGATCAAGCTTTGCACGATAAGTAGTTTTTTTATTGATCTTCTCCCATAAGGACAAAAACTCGGGCGAAGCCACTGTTTGCTTTTTAAGCTTAACCCGCACCTCGCGCGCAGCATTACGAATAATCGGCATGGCTTGGATCGCCTCTAGCGCCTGCATCACAGCCCTCTTTTGCCCTTTACTAAAACGTTCACTTAAATCCAATGTCCCCGCTGCCCATTGCGCTTTTAATGTATCTGTAATTTTCCCTTCTGATGTAAGCAAAGCTTTTTCACGCAACTCAGCCAATACATCAGCAGCCTCTTGCGAAGACATAAACTTTCTTTCCGTCACAGCTGTCACATACGTCAGATCTTGCAGCGTCTCAACATTAATAAGTGCGCCCGCATCAAATTTTTTCACAATTTCTTGACGCAATTCGCGTGGCATTTCCTCCGCCCCTATAACTTCAAATTCATTCGCTACCAAATCTTGATTTGCTTTAACTATACCCGCCTCGTCAATCAAATCTTTTGCAACAAGCGTTTTAATAATTTTTTGTGCTTGTGACACTTCCACTTTAGCGGCTACATATTTTACATCTTCATAAACACGGCCAACCAACTTCTCCATCTGCAATGTACCAAATTTATAACCAATATCCGCCTCTAATTCTTTTTGCAATGTACTCACAAACTCAGCAAAGCTTTCATTCACCATAACATGCAGCACATTTATATCTTTATCTTCTACGCGTTCTCCTTGTTGATTGACGCAAAGGCGCAAACCGCGACCAATCTTTTGCCGTGCAGTAAAATTCGATTTTTGCTCGATCAACATACACACTTGAAACACATTCGGATTATCCCAGCCTTCTCTTAATGCCGAATGCGAAAAGATAAAACGCAAGGGGCATGCAAAAGATAATAACCACTCCTTATCGCGCATAATCGTGTTATAAGTGTCATCATCGGCTTGGCTGTCACCCTTTGTATTCTTATAGACACCCTTCTTGTCTTGCGAGAAATAACCGCCATGCACGTTTCGAACATTTTGCGCAAACTTAGTCCGCAAGGGTGCATATCTCTCTTTCGCCCACAACTCTTCATAACATTCTTCAAACATACGCTCATAAAGCGCTGGCTCTTCATCATTGCTACGATATTTAGCCACTTCATCAATAAAAAACAGTGACAAAACTTTGATCCCTAAAGGTACAAGCCGCAATTCCTTATCTAAATGTGTTTCTATAGTGCGATAAATTTGCGCGCGTTTAAGCTCTATTGTATTCACATCACCAAGCGCGTGACCAAATTTGACGACTTTAGTATCAGAAAATTCAACTGCTTCATCCCCCGCCATGCAATTGATACCCGAAACAATATAGCCCTTATAAAGCTCACGCCCACCTGTAACGCGATACAGATCATCGCCTTGCCTCACTGTAACCGTTTTACGGCTAACAGTGCCATTCTTTCCCGCAATATCCAACTCTAAGCGCGCCTTAAAGCCATGTTCGCGTGATACGGCTTTCAAGGCAATATAGGGACGATTAAAATCTTTCTCTATCTGATTAGAAGAGACACAAATTTGCTTTACCAGTCCTTTTTGATAAGCATCAACAGGTGTTAAACGATATAAAAGATTAATCTCGTCTTTATGCGTGGCACTATAGCGGAAAACACAAAGCGGATTAAGGCTCGCAATAGCCTCCTTCGCTTTTGCTGTATTATCCACCGATTGCGGTTCATCTATGATCACAATCGGATTTGTGTCTTGGATATAGCGCATAGCACTTTCGCCATTCAGTCTATCTTGCGGAAGGTTGATAATATTTTCTGCTTTTTTAAATGCATCAATATTGATAATCATAATTTCAATATTGGTAGAGCTTGCAAATTGGCGAATTTGCGAAAGATCTTTTGAATTATAAATAAAATAACGATAGGGCAGATTATCAAACTCTGCTTGAAAATGCTCCCTTGTTACCTGAAGTGATTTATATACCCCTTCGCGAATAGCAACACTTGGTACAACAATAATAAATTTGGTAAAGCCATAGCGTTGATTTAACTCAAAAATCGTCTTGCTATAGACATAAGTTTTGCCTGTTCCCGTTTCCATCTCAATAGAAAACTGCTTTTGCTCTAGCGTCTCACTTACCAAGAGTTTATTGTTCTGTTGCACCTCTCGTAAATTTGCTAATATGCTTTCATCACTGATCAATAATTGATTACCATAACCAAATTCATTTAACGCTAATTGTCCTTGTTCTGAATGCAAAGAAAAAGAAGAATCCCGTCGTGGTTGGCCTTTAAATAAATCAATGACGCTTTTAACCACATCATTTTGAAATTCTTGTTGTTTAAATTTAAGTTTCATATTGCCGCCACAATCGTCTCTCTATAGTTCAAATTTTATCAAAACTTACTTCATTGTCTTTAAAGATAAAGTTGCAATTAATAAGCGCCTCGTCACTTTTAAAGGCCGCATCAAGCGCTACGATTTTTACGGGCAAATACTTTATCATCTCTTCCGCATCTTCGGGTTCAAAGGGTGGGTCTATGGCTATAATCACCAAGATATCGCCTTCGCTCTCACCTATATAATAAAAATTTTTGCCATTGATTGCTAAAGGATAAATTTTTAAATCCAGTGGCCAACCATATTTAAGTATGATCTCGAAGATAATATCTTGATGAGAGCGCTCGGGATTCACCCCCTGCAAAATATGACCCAAACGCATTTGCAATTGTTCTTTAACATCAAGTGCATTCGGATCAATCGGGCTATCGTCCCATATGGAAAAGTTGGAACTATCGAGCTCTAGCACGCGAAATCCTGTGTCTAGAGGCTGCTTGCTTGTGAGTTCTGCTTCATGCTTTTGCTTGATTTGTGCACCAACACGGCGAATACGTTCGCTACCTATATCGCAGATAGTTTTATAACCAGCCTTATAGGCTTCGCTCTTTTCATCACATAATTCAGGCAATTGCACCATGATGAATTTGCGATTACCACCATCTTCGGCATTCAAAGCCATCACTGCATGCGCTGTTGTACTAGAGCCCGCGAAAAAATCGAGAATGATGTCGTCTTTGTTCGTGCCGATTTGCATGAGCAATTTTATGAGTTTGGTAGGTTTAATATATTCAAACAATCCTTGAACATGCATTAATTGATCAATTTCACGTTTGGAAAAAGCGGTATCACCTGAAAACTCTCGTTTAAAAATTCCTGCAAATTCTTCATCAAAATTGGCATCGATTTCTTTGCCAAAAAAAGTCGTAGGAACCAACCCATCTTGTGTCTCATTTAAAAACCTTTTAATCATAGGGTAGGATTCCCCTTCACCCCATATGATCTCATTATTAGCAATTTTCTCTTTCAAAACTTTTTCGCTAAAACGCCAATACCCGCCTTGGGGGCGTTTTAGCATGACACCATTAGGCTTCGTAATTGTATAATCTGCCGCATAAGGCTTATGCGCAGTAATAGGGTCTGCTTTCCAAGGACCCTTGGGGTGATTATCTGGATTCTTATATGCAGAGCTATCCTGCCGTGGTAGTAAATTCCTCTTAAAATTTTCCTTATACTTTGCGTAGCATATAATATATTCATGGCTGACAGAAAAATATTTCGCTGAATTCTTACGCGTGTGAACCTTCTCCCACACCAATTGAGCAACAAAGTTCTCTTCGCCAAACACCTCGTCGCACACTTTGCGCAAATTATGCACTTCATGATCATCAATCGAGATAAAGATCACACCATCATCACGCAAAAGCGTTTGCGCTAAACGCAAGCGCGGATAGATCATATTGAGCCACGCCGTGTGAAACCGCCCCATTGTCTCAGGGTTCGATTTTGTCGTTTGGCTCGTCACTTCCTTATAGCGTGCTAACGGGTCTTTAAAATCATCACAATAGATAAAATCATTCCCCGTATTATAGGGCGGATCAATATAAATCATCTTTACTTGCTGAAAGTAAGCACGCTGGATAAGCTTTAAAACTTCAAGATTATCGCCCTTAATATAAAGATTATGTGTATTATCGAAGTTTACGCTCTCCTCGCGCTTCGGGCGCAAAGTCGCAAGTGAAGGCTTTTGCGCAAGCTTTAAACTTGCCCCCTTGCCCTTCCATTCAAATTTGAACTTCTCAAAATCATTATCGATATATTCGCCGCATAGATTCAATAACTGATCTATGTCCAACTTTCCCTCAGTAAAACATTGTGGAAAGACTGCTTTTAACTTTTCTATGTCTGGATTAACAGGGCTTTGACTCATGCCCTCTATTTTATCTTTACCCGCTATTATACTCATCTTTGCGCTTCTCTGTTACACTTAGTATAAAATGTCTATGAATATTTCTTTTCTACGTCGCAATTCCTTTTATCCTATTTATTTCTTTATGCTCTGCAAATTTACTTTCACGAAAAGTTCGTATAAGCCATTCTCTTTATTTTTTAAAGTTTCTTGTGCTTGTTTTATTTCTTTTTTCTTATACAAGTTAGCTAGATCAATTCGCATTACCACATTTTGATCATTTTGCTTTTCTTTGATTTGCTTTGCAAGAGCAATGATTTTCTATTTCTTCTTGCGCACTAATTAGGCACTTACAAATATTATCAGCAAGCTTATCAATTGGCACAAGTCCATCCAAAAACGTCTATCTTTTGGCATTGACATATTTCTAACAAATAGAAGACCTGTATCTCCAATTTGACGACATACCACCACGGGTAAATTTAAAATTGCTTCACATGTGGCATAACCAAACACAATCTAGAAAAAAACTCAATAATAACGGTGTCTGCCAACTATATGCCTAAGCTTGTTGTTACTATAAGCTTACTGCGCGCCCAAGTTTACGGGTTCGTATCTTATGTCTCATCATAAGGTGCACTTGCACACTCAAAAGCAAAAATTCTCTATTCCATTGAAAATAAAGTAATAAATCTAAAAAATACCTTTTTAGACAAGATCTCTGCTCATTAAGACGCTTTGGCTTTTTTGAACAAAAAAGGAAAAACACGAGAGAAAAGTCTTTACTCTGTTATCGTTCGTGTGCCCCCAAAAAACCGATAATCGCAGTTTATTAAGGAAGAAAGAAAGAAAAATGAAAATAGTTGTACAAAGGAAAATGGTACTCACGCGACACATCGTGTGCTAACGTTCTCTTTAAAAACACACAGATAATTACAACCAGCTTCAAAAAACAGCCTTATCAATGAAGTACTAGCTAGAGGGTCGCGTGCACAACACAATAATGGCACACTGATTCTCGCAAGCGTGCTTCACATATTGTACGCGTAGCCTGTACGGAGTCTGCCGCTCCTAAATACTCAAACGTAATGCTACTGGATCGTACAGTGACCGCAGTTGCACCCTTAAACACCGGTTCCTACCATATCATAATGCTTGACAAAAGCATCATGCCATCATAGCAACCGCTTTGCGTATAGGTTCCACAACATAGTTCTACAAATTGTTGACGCATTGCCAAGCTAACAGTTTTCTTGCCCACCTACGCCAATGAGACCATCACTATCCTCTTTTTGAATCATAAAACAAAATGATTTCCCATGAGCGATAAACCATCTGCTCAAAGTCCAGCTAGCTCAAACTCATAGCATTCTAAACCTTTGGGCTCGCTCTACCCCCAAGGGGGGTATAGTCAGATATATCACTTCCGTCACGTATTCACGCGCTTGGATAAAAAATCTGAAACTATGGGGAAACGCTGCATTTTTATGCAGCGTTGTTGTTAGGAATAAGCTTCTATTGAGATAGTTCTAATGGGAAGCACTCACAGCTAATGGTATAGGGATTAATTTGGATTCTTTCGAAATGCTATATATAAATTTAATATGCCGCCCCACAACACACCACCAGTAACCCCACTTAAAAGACCAAAAAGAAGGTTAAAATCAAATGCATATTTCAAATCAGGTTCAACCTTGAGAAAAACAATCAATGTGAATTTGATGACAAAAGCGATAAGAATAAATGTCAGCGTCAACCGTGTACCAGGCAGAATAATGAAATCCGTTCCCTCTTTGATTTTTAAACGCGGAGTAGCACGCCAGAGCAACCAGCCAATGCCAAAGCCGATCATCAGCCCTGCCAACATTGCGATTGCTCCCCAGCCTAGGAACGCCAGCTCTTTAATCACATCGCTTGCGCCCAAAAAAAGAAAGACTAACGGCAAGAGAAAAAGGCGGTAAACCTTCATTTCCCTATCTTTCAATGCGATTATTCCCCTCGCGATGAGAAAAATAAGCAAAATCCAAGAAAGGGGTTCCGGTCAGAATATTAAACAATGACATATTATGCATCTTATGCTCCATGGTGTTTCACGCCATAAAAATATCGCATGATGTTAGGAAGATATTTAGAAAAAAGAATACCAGCACAAATTAAACTCATATTGACACACCAAAGCTGGAGGGTCAATGCAAAAAAGCCACTAGAAGACCATTGGCAAAAAAGATGATGACCCAAATCCATGTAATATATTTATTGATGAGATAAAAGAGGATATGTTTGCGTTTTTCTTCAGAAACACCAGCACTGGCATAAAAAATGGTAAAGGGTTTCTTTACCAGCAAGCTCATCAATGAAACCAGAGCAAGTGACAGATAGCAAAAAACTGTGGGGTAGTTCAGTAAAAGTGTGGACCATCCAGCTAAATAATTAACAAACAAGACAATAACTGTCAGAATGTTCGTAATCATCACGGGTTCTCCCTGTCAGACAATTTTAATATTCAGAGCAATAATGGACAATAAAATCACAGTTAAGATGAGAGAGTGTTCGACCAGAGTTAAAACGTTTCTATTGATAACCCAAGAGTAAATACTCCACGAAATAAAGAGACTATTATGTTAAACATGGTGCATCCTCCTTGCAATAATGCGTCATCGCCGCCTCAAGATTCCCATCTTCAATCTCATGGAGGATAATAGAAAGGAGGACACTAGAAAGTTACATGATAGCATATTTGCAAACTTCCATATGCGCGTGGCCAGTGGCTCACCCTCCCCCCAATTAGTGCAGAAATGACGTCGCTCTTGGTACTGGACGCGTTACGTCGGTGCTAACCTTCTCTATTTTTTTGCAGAACAGAAAGCGCGTATCATGCTCTCTAGCCATACTTAGAGTACGCAAAGTTATTCATCACTTTACAACACTTTAAGCGCGCAATTTTATGTTTTGTATTAAAGGATTTTTGCTTTCAAAATATACGAACAACATCACACAAAGTAGAATAAACAAGCTGCCCTCAACATTAAACCAAACCTTGCCTGTAACCAGCACTGTTGCACCGAAACAGTTAACAATAGCGTGGACAAAAAAAGGCGCACACGCATAAAATTTAGAGCGCGTAACAACACCACGATACGCCAAGCATGTATTGAAAATATGCATAAGTATGACGCTCATTAAAGCACACAAAAAAATACTCGCTTGCGTCCAGGAATAAAAAATTACATACTCACTGGCTAATAACCTAGATCGAATAGGCCAGCCATTATAAACAAGGAAAGGCCCTAGCGCCTTATAAACTAATTCGCATAAACCCCAGCCTATGCCAATATTCAGCGGCAAACGCCACAAAAAACTAGGCGAGCACCGATAAAACTTAGTAACTAACCAACGACGCATGGCTTCTTCTGCTACAACAAAAAAAACCGTAAATGTTAAAAATAAAAAAACAAGCGCCAGCCCGTGCTCTGCACGACTCTTGGTTTCAACAATATTCATCATATAAAGCGTTTTTATTACAGATTGCTCCCAAAAAGCAATAAGCCCGCCAGCAATGCAGCTAGCAACAAACCATCCCACAGCACCAGCAACAACCAATTTGAACTTCAGAAAATGATGAAACACACATAGAAGAAAAACAACGCCAAGCACTTGCAGTAAACGTAAGGCATCAAGTTTATGTTCTGTTTCCGAGTAACGCCATACTAACAGAACAATCACCCCAAAAACTATGCCGCTCAACAGCACATTTATCCAACTAAACGTAGAGCGAAAAAAATTATAAATGACAGCGCCATAAATAAGGCCTGCGAGAAGCGAAGTAATAAATAAAACCAACATTATTATACCCCCTCATTTACTACAGCGTAACTGCTATTTTTCTTCATGGATAATCTGTCTTGCACAAAATCATAA
Organism: Bartonella sp. AU18XJBT; assembly: GCF_028618595.1. Taxonomy (GTDB): domain Bacteria; phylum Pseudomonadota; class Alphaproteobacteria; order Rhizobiales; family Rhizobiaceae; genus Bartonella. The sequence continues at coordinate 11,679 of NZ_JAQITE010000031.1, forward strand.
ATTTGCCGCATAAGAGCAAACATAAGAATAGTAGCGATTGTATAATGCCCAATTGCAAGAAGTTCTGGCTCAGCGGCCTGCCATGAAAAGCGCGCCCAAGCCGCCAAGCATTGTAAAAGCAGGATAAGAACAAAAAAACGCCATTTCTTGTCAAGGCAAACCACAAGCATTAAGAAAGTTGATAAAAGACTCAGACCTATAATAAACGCATAATATATTACCGTCTCAAGTAAAGAAAGTAAGGCGTCCCTATCAAGACTAAAGGCCCCTTTTAGGATCATCACAGCTTCTGGTAGAGATGTAAGCAGTACAAGCCCTATAGCAGCCCCCCAAATCCCCATTCCCACGCCCAGTGCTGCCTCTACACCATTGCCATTATCTTCTGCCACCCAATGAGAGAGCAAAAAAAACTGCATAATCGCCATGCCTATAGGGAATAGACCAACAGCAAAAACAATATTAGGCGTACTATAAGCAGAAAAATCTAAAATCAAACTGCCTATCATACGCATAAAGCCGTATAGAAAAAAAATCAAAAGCACATAACAACCAGCGCTTGACCCAATAATCGCCTTCGTGCCTTTAAACGCTTTAACCAAAGAGAGTAACCAGCGGTACCCCAATATAAGCGAAAGCGCCAAAACATAATAAGGAAAATAACTCACAGCGCCATAAACATAAAGAAACACAAGACACAAAACAACGAGCAAGAAAACCAAATGTTCAACCAATGTTTTTTTCTTCATCAAAGGAAAAATAATCAGCACCAGACAAAAAACGGCGCCGATAACAGATAATGTCAATTTGTCAAGCATTATTGTAAGCCTCAAAAATAGAATTTATTAATATTGCATAGCCTGAAGAAATGTCAAACATAAACAAAAGACCAACCGCAAAATGAATTACAAAAGGCAGATAGGAATAGTCCTTGCGCTTATCTTGGATAATCAAGATACATAAAGCGCGTATTTACAACATACATCAATACAATCATGCCCGCGGCAATAAGATAACTGATCGCTTGTGGACAAGATTCAAATGCGACATAGCCCACCATTTGTAGCGCCCTATCAACACGGTAATTCAAGTACAGAAAAAGAGCTGGGAGGGTCTTATAGCATAAGTCTAGAACACCCCAGCCCAGCCCGAAATAAAGGACCTCACGCGCAGCTAATTCTGGCTTATATACGCGAAGCAACCACAAACGCAAAAGCTCCGCAGTTAAAACTGATATCAAAAGGATAAAAAAGGGATAGTTTGCAGCAACCAAACTCATGTAATGCACCACCTGCTGCTGGCTATTATTAGCAGCAGACAAAGCCGGCAATGGCAACAAAGAGCTCAAATATACAAAACCTGCCCCAATACACAAGGCAGTAACTGCACCACAGAATCCAAGAACTAAATATTTATATAAGTAGTGCTCGTGCAGAATTAAAAGGATGCCAAGATAACATACCAAAAGCAAAGATAAGTTTGGAAGCCCACTTTCACTATGTGGATAAGCGAAGATGATAGCGCAGGAAAGGCCAGCTAGCCCCCCCCAAAAATGACGCGCTCGCCCAACAAGCCATTGTTTTTAAGGAGACGAGGGCTGGAACTTATCCCAAAACTAAGCAACATTCCAAAAATTAAGTCAGACATATAATTTCCTTAAAGTAATTTCCTTAAAGCGCCTTGCCCTCCCAAGCATACCAAGATATTATTGCCGGAGAAAAACTCCCTGCTAAGAGGCTGATAGCGTACCCCTTAGCAAGGCCTTTACCTTGTTAAAAAGCCAGGTCAAACAACAATTTCACCACTTAGAGCGAGCACAATCCCAACCAGCTTTAACAATACCCGCGGCTGCGCCACGGAACCCTGCCTACTATTGCTCCAGAAACTGCCCCTCTTGGGGTGGCTGCTCTAGGCTTTAGGATAACCCAAAGAACTACAGCCTCCTGTCTTCTCACTCAGTTTTCTTTTTAAACGGGTTAATCACGCTAAGCTTCACATTCTTTGATTTAATGTAACGCGCATACACATAAACAACAAACATCAAACAAATCCAATTTTTAACCATTCTATAGTCATCATCTGTGTGAACAAACGCTACATAATAAGAAACAAAGAGGCTAAAAAACAGCTCTGCAAGAACATCAAGGACCAACCAATAATATTTCTTTGTAGTAACAAAGAGAACCATCAAAAATGTCAAAAAAACTTGGCCCGTTAGAATAGCGAAACCAAACACTGCATAATCAAACATTTTTTTCACTGCCTCCCTGTTTGCAAAACCTATCTGTTGGTAGATTTCTCGAAGGTCTGATAAAAGCAGTGATGACACAAAAAAGATGCCTATGGCAAACCCACAGCCAATGCAAATGCTTAAATCTAGCACTGACATAGATTTTTCCTTCAAAGCTTTAGCAATTAGGACATAGCGAGCCCCCCCTATCATCAACGGAATAATGAAAAGCAGATAAATATAGCTCGAAAGCTGCAGATCAAAAAAATCTAACAGAAGGTCATCACCCATAACAATAAAACCAGCAGCGATGAAAAAAATGGGGCAACTTGCGATAATGGCCAAACTAAAGCATTTTATATTGTTTACTATATTGGGTATAAATTCAATGCAAAAAGAAAGAAAGAACATAATTATAGCAACATAAGAAGATGTTATCGACACACCGACTATATACTCAAAATACTCAAAGGCATAAATGAGGGGAGGGGTAACCAATGCCGCCACTATGAATGCAACCATATTCTCCCTGCCTAACATGCTTTTTCCATTAATAGCAATACTTTTGCAGAATAGATACAACATGCCAAACCACAGACAAAAATAAACGAGCACTATACTAAACTCGCCCATAGCTCCTCCTGTGTAATATTCCAAACATAAAGGTGGCACCTTTTACAGTACCACCGTTCTAGGCTTTAGGATAACCCAAAGAACTACAGCCTCCTGTCTTCTCACTCAGTTTTCTTTTTAAACGGGTTAATCACGCTAAGCTTCACATTCTTTGATTTAATGTAACGCGCGCACACATAAACAACAAACATCAAACAAATCCAACTTCTAACCATTCCATAGTCATCATCTGTATGAACAAACGCTACATAATAAGAAACAAAGAAGCTAAAAAACAGCTCTGCAAGAACATCAAGGACCAACCAATAATATTTCTTTGTAGTAACAAAGAGAACCATCAAAAATGTCAAAAAAACTTGGCCCGTTAGAATAGCGAAACCAAACACTGCATAATCAAACATTTTTTTCACTGCCTCCCTGTTTGCAAAACCTATCTGTTGATAGATTTCTCGAAGGTCTGATAAAAGCAGTGATGACACAAAAAAGACGCCTATGGCAAACCCACAGCCAATGCAAATGCTTAAATCTAGCACTGACATAGATTTTTCCTTCAAAGCTTTAGCAATTAGGACATAGCGAGCCCCCCCTATCATCAACGGAATAATGAAAAGCAGATAAATATAGCTCGAAAGCTGCAGATCAAAAAAATCTAACAGAAGGTCATCACTCATAACAATAAAACCAGCTGCGATGAAAAAAATGGGGCAACTTGCGATAATGGCCAAACTAAAGCACTTTATGTTGTTTACTATATTGGGTATAAATTCAATGCAAAAGGAAAGAAAGAACATAATTATAGCAACATGAGAAGATGTTATCGACACACCGACTATATACTCAAAATACTCAAAGGCATAAATGAGGGGAGGGGTAACCAATGCCGCCACTATGAATGCAACCATGCTCCTGTATAACATGCTTTTTCCATTAATAGCAATAGTTTTTAAGAATAGATACAACGTGCCAAACCACAGACAAAAACAAGCCAGCACTAAACCAAACGCGCCCATAGCTCCTCCTGTGTAATATTCCAAATATAAAGGTGGCACCTTTTACAGTACCACCGTTCTAGGCTTTAGGATAACCCAAAGAACTACATCAAAAGTGCATCAACATCCCACCACCTGAATTAGCAATAGATTGACCCAAAAACTGTGTGCCACACTGGGCAGCAGCCACACCATAACCAAGATAACCGCCTATGGTGTCTCCGAATTCATTGCCTACAGCTTGCCCAAAGCTTCCTACGGCCATGCCAACCATAGGATTACGCCCCGCTGCCCATCCTATGAAAAAACCACCCGCAAGGCCAACCTTACCACCATACTTGTCACCAAACGCACTACCAGAGTTATATTTGCTATTAAAATTATCGGCACTGCAATAATCGTACGAACTATTTAAAAATCTCATTTATTTTCTCCAATTTAGTGTATAAATAAATTCCCCCAAGGTTACTTATGTCCCCGCGCCAGAATGGCCTACCCATAATCAACCACCGAAACACTCCTGGAGATATGAATGCACTTTCATGCAAGTTCATGTTTATAATATATAGTTGATGCAATCAAGGAAATTGTGTCAAAAATATGGTGTATTTTAGTAAATTTATGTTTACTTATTTTATGTGTTTAAACTTAATGATTTATATTATGAGCAATAATAATGAAAGGCAAATAAGATTCTCTTGGTTTACAAAATATACTAAAAGTATATAAATATACTGATAGAGATATTTATTGTTACAATTGCAGTCAGAATCATAGATTTAGCTAACCCATTTATATTTCAAGCGATTATTGATCGTATCATTCCTTTTTGGGCAAAATTTGAGAAAAATCATCCACGCAAGGTCTCTGCTCCGTGACGGCTCACACGCAAAAAAGCCCGCCAAGCGCGGCTTTTAACCGCCTCACAAAACGCCAAAAATAAGAATTAGAAAAGTTGTAACAAGACAAATGGTACGGTTGGTGGGATTTGAACCTACGACCTCTGGTGCCACAAACCAGCGCTCTAACCAACTGAGCTACAACCGCATAAAAGAAAATGTATCATAACTGTTCACGATTTCGTAAACATTTATTCTTATGCTTATGTGACATAAGGAAAATCACCAAAGTTTGCAAGCCCCTTTAAAAAAATCTCGCAATTTTTTGTGAAGAAAAAAGCGTTTTTTTACAAAGAACATTTTGCCCAATGCTCAAGACTATGATCACGATAGTCTTTTATGTTATCAACACCGTCTTGTTGCATCATCTGCAAAATCTCTTGCAGAATAGTTATGACAAGATGTGGACCTTCATAAACCATCCCACTATATAATTGAATTAAATCTGCGCCAGCTTTTACTTTTTCCAAAGCGGTTTGTGCGTCCTTTACACCGCCAACACCAATAATGGCAATCTCCTTCCCTAATTTTTTACGCATTTTTGCAAGCACAATAGTAGAGCGCTCAAAAAGTGGACGTCCAGAAAGCCCCCCCTCTTCATTACTGAGGTGACTATTGCTAAGACCTTGGCGTGAAAGAGTTGTATTCGAAACAATCAGTCCATTAAAATCAGAAAGTTTTATTTCTTCAGCAACATCATCTAATTCTTTCTCTGATAAATCGGGAGCAATTTTTAAAAAAATGGGAATGGAGAATCCATGCTTGTTCTCTTGTTCTTTTCGCACTTGCGAAATTGCATTCAACAAAAGATGCAAACTGTCACGGGCCTGTAAATCACGTAAACCTGGTGTATTAGGAGACGAAATATTAACTGTAAAATAATCAGCAACATCATAAAAATGAGCAATACCAACAGTATAATCATCAATCTTATCGACCGTATCCTTATTGGCTCCAATGTTGACTCCTACAACACCCGTTTTTTTACACGCACGCAATCTATTGTAAACAACTTGATGTCCATCATTATTAAAGCCCATTCTATTAATAATCGCTTCATCTTCTTTTAAACGAAAAAGCCGTGGTTTAGGATTTCCAATCTGAGGCTTTGGTGTCACTGTCCCAATTTCAGTAAAACCAAATCCTAAACGAAAAATACCATCCACAACCTCTGCATTTTTATCAAACCCCGCTGCGAGACCAATAAAATTTTGAAACTCAAGCCCTGCAATAGTTATACTCAATCGCTTATCAACAACCTTTTGACAACCGTTTAAGCCACTTTTCAATCCAACAATCGCTAAACGGTGCGCATGCTCTGGATCTAACATAAATAAAGCAGAACGGCCAATACAACGAAAAAAACTCATCAATCCTTCTCCACAACATAAAAATGATCCATCGCACCTCACCTCTATCTTTTAACACAAAAGATCACCAATCAAAGAGAGCATATTATCCAAATAATATTCCCCTTCTAGAGGAAAATTCATTACACAATAGCCATACATGTTTATATTGATGTACACTGTGCAAAAGACTTTTTATTCTCAAAAAATGTTTCTCTTTTTCGACATTTTTTAAAGATTAAAATGTGAATCTTAATCTTATAAAATGCAGTATGAATTGAAACATCAATGGCTATTCATCAAAGCCCATGGTTTTGTGACATCTCATGCAGGTAAGCTCATAATTCTCTTAAAAATGCACGCAAATTATCCCTATTACCAAAGTTCCTTTGTGTAATATTGTTGCCAATAGAAACAGAGCTTGCTCTATAAAGCTATTTTTTCCCAGCATTTATAGAATACATGGTTCATAAAATCATCTAAATTCATACTATTGTTGCGCTATTTATTAGCAACAGTATATTCAATCGTTTGTACTCTATTGACGAAATTTTGAAGAATCTGCGTTGTTTTCTTTGCCATTTCTGATGCGCTAAATATAATTTTGCATCTATAAGTGCTCTGTCTAACATATAGTTTAAGTAATGACAGTTGATCATTGAACCCGCACCTATCATATCAACGACTTCCAAACAAAAATGATCTTGCAAACCCTAAAGCTCTGCTATTTATAAACTGATACAATCTTCCAGCAGATGAAATGTGTTTCTTCCATCGGAATTATCGCCATTTTAGCTCATGAAACCCAGTAAAATAGCTTGTAGATAAGCCATAATGCCCTCCTAATTGCTATTATTGCTTACTGAATTAAGGGGAATTAAATTATAAGTTTTCTCCTGCCTCATCTATCTATTTCTTCCATCAGTGCTGAAATATATTTTTTATTTCTCAATTATCTTTTATGCCAATATATTATGAAAATATATGTACTTCATTTGAGAAACTTTCTGATAGCTCAGTTTCCAACACTGCTCATTTTGTGGTATTGTGTAAAAATCTCTCTTTTTAGTGTTAACATAAAAATATTGAGGCAATTATATAAATTAAGTTACGGCTTTCTACTTTCTGTTGAAAAAAGCAGATATAATTTTTATCAAACTTGCTATCGGTGTGATTATAGGGGGCGCTTTTGGTAGCTTGGTCAACTCAATTGTCAATGATATTTTTATGCCAATCATTGGGCTGATTACAGGTGGAATTGATTTTTCTAATATGTTTATTCAAC
>NZ_JAQITE010000032.1 GCF_028618595.1 Bartonella sp. AU18XJBT
TAAAACAAGAGCAAAACCAACCATCGCAAGCAGAAACCGCTCTCGTTACTCCCCGTATATAGTACTCTTTCAACCAAAGAGTCAATATCATTTTTTACTTTTTTTAAAAATAAAATAACATAAACAACTGGTTGTATTTCAATATATTACACTAAAATAAAAATTAAAAATGAAAATAGAAAGAGTTAAAGGAAATATAGCGACTTTAACGTAAAACATAGCACCTCATTGCAATGTATAAAAATAGGAAGTGCCTAGGAATGGCTTAATCACAATAACGCTTGTTTTATGTTACTTTAATAAGGAAATTTTTCTGCACAGGTACGATTTATAAAGACATTTCTGTATAAAGAGAATTCGCATGATCTGTAATTTGTAAAAAGAATCAAATTCCTGTAGAAACATGCTAAGCTATGCTAGCTTTCTTTATTTAATATTGAAAAAGTACTCTTAAAATCTATGTGGGATAACGAACAACAAAAAAACGATCCCGGACGGGACCCTGCTCTTGTCGTTAAACGCTTGCGTCCTGCGCGCCGACAAGTTTCGGCCCGTTGGCTTACGGGAACCGTTCTGACAGGAATCACTTCCTGCATTCTTATGGGTATTGCACTTTTTACGGCTCTTGATGAACAACAGCGATTGGTAACCCCTCCACAATGGTTTACGCAAGAAAACCTATCAGAATCACAAGATCCTGAAGCCAATGGGTATAAAGGTGATCGTATTTCTCCCACCCATGCACGGCAAAGCTTTGACAGAAAACGTCAATTTGAACTATCGATTCTGCAAAAAAAAGGCGATGAACAAGTTATTCAAACACAACATTTTGAATGGATTCGTATGGCTTTAGCCGAAAAGCGCCCCCAGAAATATAGCTATCCAAAATTTGATTCTTTAAGCATTCTTGCCAGTGATTCGGAAAATCAAAGCGCCAAACCACAAGATTCTGGACAGATTTATGGAGCAAAGGTTGAAACAAAAATCACCTTACGCAACTATGATTTTAAGGTAAATCAATTCGATTTTGATGATAACGATACACTGACAGATGAAGAGGCACAACAAGAAGTGCAAAAAGCTGGATTTACTTTAGAAAAAAGTACCGAACTTCTTTCAGTTCTCACATTGATTGATCCTTTAAAATTAGAAGATGCATCCTCTGATTCTCAAGGCACAGAATCCCCTGAAGTTCGCATTGTTCAAGAAAATGTAACCGTTTCTCCTCAAAGTCACCGTATCGATCTGACAAAAAACTATGTTGAAGATATTATTCCTATTCGTAAAAAACAAAAGATAGCCGATGCTTTCAAAAAAACCAGTTATACAAAAAAGCAAATTGAACAGGTTGTAAAAACGCTAGAAAAAATCAGCCTTTCCGATACCCTTAAAGAGGGAAGTCTTTTACGCATTGGTATCGTGACACAAGCTGGTGAAGAAGACCATCTCGTACGCGCAAGTATCTATCAAGGGATGCATCATGTTCTCACCATTGCCCTAAATGATAAAGGACAATTCATTGAAAGCACAGAGCCTAAAATGTCTAAAGCACTTAAAACGGCTTTTCAAAATGGTATTCCGCATTCTTATGTCAATAGCGCGCAATTACCAACAGCTTATGATGCACTCTATAGTGCGTTGCTAAGCCATAATATATCACAATCTCTCTCTCATCGTCTTATTCGTCTGCTTGCCACCAATATTGACATGAAAAGTCCAATAACCCCCAATGATCAAATCGAAATATTTTATGCCGTACCGCAAAGCGATAAAGAAAATCAAAACGGCAAAAAGAACTTGAAAACAAAGGAAGCATCAAAAAACACTGATCCAGAAATTCGTTATATTAGCGCAACTTTTGGAAATACAACTTATAAATATTACCGTTATCAATTAAAAGATGGAAGCGTTGATTATTATGATTCTGAAGGGAGGAGTTCAAAGCCTTTCTTGCTGCGCAAACCCACACCAAATGGGATTTTTGGCTCCCCCTTTGGTCCACGTAAACATCCTATTTTAGGCTATGTTCGCATGCATACGGGTGTTGATTGGGTTGCTCCTAAAGGATCACCCATTATTGCTGTAGGAGATGGTATTGTTACAAGAGTAGGTGTAACAGGTGGCTATGGAAATCACACAGAAATTCAACATGCCAATGGATATGTCAGCAGTTATTCACACCAAAGCCGTTATGCACCAGACATCAAACCAGGCGTGAAAGTACGACAAGGACAAATCATTGGATATGTTGGAACAACAGGAATGGCAACCGGTCCCCATTGTCATTTTGAAATCATTGTCAATGGCGTCAAAGTTGATCCCATGCGCATCCGTATACCGGATAGCAAAGCCTTAACCAATCAAGACCTACAAACATTCCTACAAGAAAAAAACAATATTGATACCTTGATAAACAGCCCGATAACACCCTCCGAAGAGACTTAAAGCATAAAAGCATCTGCATTTTACGACTCAAAACATCTAAACAATATGCTTTAGCGCTTATTTTCCTTAAAGAGATTTCCGCACTTTAAATATCTATTAAAGAATACACCGAAATATGCCACCACCCAAGGTCGCATAACAATGATTAAAAATAAAACGCCCTTCCCTTTGCAGGTTTACGCACAATAGAAAAGTGCAAAATATGAAACCCGAAAAGGCTAACTCTTCTTGTTTGTTTTATCAAAACGATAAAAATCCCTTTTTTCCATGCAATAAAATTTTAATCAAAGGTGAGTTTTTCTAAAGGATGAAGATTCTAACACCCATATCATTCTATAAACAACCCGACTTCTTGTTGAAGAGATTTCACCTGTTGAATGCTTATGCTGTTCATAGCCCTAAAGGACGGTGTTTCATAAACTTTATGAGCAAATTTTACCTAAGAATATTCGTTACACACTTTTACACAAACACCATATATTTAAAGTTTTACATACCTTACAAAAAATAACAAAACTTGAAAAAACAATCTCTTCGCAAAGAAATAGAGCTTACTAATATAAGTATTATTATTGGCTTAAAGGAGCTCTTATTCAAAATAAATTTAAATTTTAACTTAAGCACTTCAAAGCTATAAAACATACAAAAAAGGATAATTTTAAAAGCCGATAATCGGAGTAAACAAAGCGAAAAACAAAGAGAGCAAAAGATGAAGAAGAAAAGTTTCTTCTCTTGAAAACAATTGACAAGCTAATATGAATGGTGCTGTTTTCGTGTTATCTAAGTCATATTTTATTCTCATTTTTATTAAAACGAACAAGCAGAAAACAAAGAGTTGATCCCTTTTAAAAATTCAGTCAGAGCTTTTTTTTGAACTATTCATGCTAAGTTTTGGTAAAGGAATAACAATCTTTGTGCCTCCTAAAGCAGAAGTTTCAAACAGAGGTTTTTCACCAAATTGCATACAGAGCTGTTCCACAACCACACGACCAAGCCCTGTTTTTTGTTCTAAAGTTTGGCTTTTCATTCCCACGCCATCATCTTTTACAATGAATATCAATTATCTATTGGGCTCAGAGCCAAATGACAAATTCTTTGACAATATTTTATATAGAGGGCAAAAGCATTTTTCAAAAGAAATAACTACCTTATCGAAGCACAGAGGAAAACTCTCCATATTAAAAGCTTATAGCCTTCTCTTAAAGCTTTATACAAACCTCGTTATTAATGAGGCACTTTACCTTTAATTTATACCACAAAAAAAACATAAAGCTTTGTTTCTAGAATTTTTCACACATCATTTGATGGAGAAGAATAAAGATAGCAATTGTAAAAAGAAAAACGCAGAAATCGAGTACGATTTGCAAGTTGGTCTTATTGTTTTCAGTATGAGCTTTTTTGAGAGCCAAACCGTATCATCTGAGAGATGTGTGACCGCAATGCGATTCGTGAAAAATTAAATTTAAAGTTCCTAATTGATATGACAGCTCTCAGGTATTTTCTGCAGTTGTTTCAGTTTTTGATGATAACATTATGAAATACAAAATAATAGTTACTATGATTTTTTTTACCACCTTTGTTTGTATGAAGCCTTATAGCCTTCACGCGCAGAATATTTGTGTAAAGAACGACCCAAGGCGAGATTTTATCAATACATTACCTAAACCAAAACGAATTGCGCAGGATATTTGTGTAAAGAACAAGCCAAGGCGAGATTTTATCAATACATTACCTAAACCAAAACGAATTGCGTATGATGATCGTTCTACAGATGTATACATCGTTAATGAACTAACCAATCCGCCTAGTTCTATGGTATTAATTGATAAAGGCATAGAGCGTGGAGAATGGAAAACGGGTCCATATTGGGAGAATAAAGGGCCTTCGAATAGAATTAAATCTGGTTGTGTGGGAAAAGCAGCAACAACATCTAATGCTTGGCTTTTTGGGTCCGGAGGATGGGCTACATATAAAGTACAAGATGATGGCACTATTTTAAAATTCCGATGGTATAATCCTTATATTGGTGCCAATGAATATTTTGCTACCGCAAGCAGAAAAGGTTATTATTTTGAACGCGTGGAGGAGGGCGGTGATAACGCAAGAACAATTTGGTATATAAAAAGAAAGGAACCTATCAAAAACTATACGGTTGTCATAGCAGCTGATCCGCAGCCATGGCGTTTGGATACTGGCGATCCTAACGCGAACAGCAACCGACAGCCATGGATAGAGGAAAATAAGAAAGTCGCCCGTGCGATAGAATCACATGCAGCTTCATTTTATATTATCAATGGCGACTTAACTGAATTTGGTCGTCCTCAAACCTATCAAGATTATGCCGATATCTATAAAAGTATCGCTTATCCTGTCTATGAAGGACTAGGGAATCATGACTATTACAATAATATTGGTGATTGTATGATACCGCTAACAAGTCTTTCAAAGAATGCATGTGCAATAAGTGCTGTGCAAAGAATGTTGCAAGAACTAAAGAAATATAGCCGCTCTTTACCTGAGTTCAATCAACATGTAACTTCTCGTGTGCTTATCCGTTATGAAAGGGCCTATAACATAATAACAGGAAGTTTAAGCTACTCATGGGATTATGGAGATATTCACTATGTGCAACTTCACAATTATCCAACTTATACGGCTAATTTATCTGGCGATTACACTAAAGTAAGGATAATGAGCGCTCTTAGGTGGCTAAAAAAAGATTTAGCTGCTGCTGATGCAAGAGGGAAAGTTACAATCCTCAACTTTCACGATGCTCGTCCCTATTTTGGAGATAAAGATTCGCATTTTCTCCATCCGAAAAATGCTCGACGTCTTGCTGCATTTAAATCCATCATTACAAATCACAATGTCAAAGCAATTTTTGTAGGACACGAACATCAACATGTCTATTGCCGTGCACAGGATGATAAAGTCTTTGGAAACATCCCAGTCTATACAGCAGGAGCACTCTTTAGAGGAGACTACTATCTCGTCAATGTGCGAGGGAAAAATATTTACGTAAAAGCTTATAATGGAAAAACAGGAAAACCCGTTTTGGTCGAAAATTTAGGACGAAATGGAGCCAACACCTCCCTCGCGGAGAGTTGTAGTAATTTATGAGAACATTTTTTTACTTTCAACTTTCACACACAAAGGAAGCAACTTCAAATAACCTAGGTTGCCTCCTTTGCACCACCTGTATTAAGTTTTGGTAAAGGAATAACAATCTTTGTGCCTCCTAAAGCAGAAGTTTCAAACAGAGGTTTTTCACCAAATTGCATACAGAGCTGTTCCACAACCACACGACCAAGTCCTGTTTTTTGTTCTAAAGTTTGGCTTTTCATTCCCACGCCATCATCTTCTACAATGAGCATCAATTGTCCATCTTTCTGAGGACCAAAAGAGATATAAATATGACCCGACCGTTGATCAGGAAAGGCATGTTTTAAGGAATTGGTCAGCAGTTCACCAAGGATAATTCCAAGTGTTGTGGCATCTCTTGAAGAGAGACGACAATCTTTAAAGTTCGTATGAATAGTAATGTTTTCACGCAATTCAAAAGGGACCGCTAATTCGACATCATGCACAACAGAACTGAGAAAATCAGCCAAGAAAGTCGTTTCCATATCATCACTCAAGCGCAAACGACGGTGTGCTGTGGAAATTGTCTGAATACGATCCCGTGCGGCCCCAAGCACAGAACGCACCTCTTCATTTTTACTCCGACTTAATTGAAGCCCCAGCAAAGAAGACACCGTCCCAAGAGAGTTGCCAATGCGATGGCTTGCATCCTGCAACAATATTTCAACCCGTTGGCGCTCCTTTTCGGCGTGATTGCGTGCTCTTTCTAATTCTTGTGTTCGTTCTTTCACACGGGCTTCCAGGGCGATATTTTCGCTATGAAGCAGCAATTGATACAATTTTAAAGAACGCACATCACGATGAAAACGATTAATAACAAAATAGGCAGAAATAAAAGTACTCACAACAGAAACAATAGCCGCCAATGTTAAAGCAGCCCGCATCAATGCGATGCCCTCACGCTGTTTTTGTCGCACCACATCATCGCCATTAATAAAACTTGTCATCAATTGAGCTAAACGTGCCACAGGAATCTTTGATACTTCCAGAGACGCGGAAGGTTGAGAAGATTGATCGGGAAGTGTATCAAGAGCTTGCATATGAGCATTCATAAATGCTTTTCGTGCTTCGACTTCCTTTTTAAAAGCCGTAAACCACTCATCCCATTGCGGATGTGCATAAACAATAAGCTCCGTATAATCGAGAATATCCTCGAGTTCTCGTGCCGCATTTTCAAAATGTGCTTTATCTTCTGGCTTGCGCGTTTTTGCATAGCTGCGATCAGCAACAGCCATATCAATCAAGCTAATAAGGACCAAATCAGCCTGTTCGCGCAATTCCGAACTTGTATTCAACTGTGCGACTTCTCGATCAACGGCATTTGAAAGCAACATAATAAAAACCGAGGCCAAAAGAGCCATAACAAGAGAAACAACAATCGCAGCCCACCGCCAGCGTGATATCGTTGCATCAGAAGAAGGCATTTGAGGCATCAAATTTGTTTTTGTTGTCATAGAATGTCCATTGGCGAACTTGAAAGTCGTCATTTTTCAGCACAAAGGAAGGCAACCTTATGGAACATAAAACCCAAAGCCCGTGAAAAAGTTTTATACAGGCTTTTCTTGTGTTCCTAAGGATACACGCCAAACTTCTGAATTTCCTCAGATACTGACTTTACTGTAATAGCTATAACGGGAATAAAAAAAACAAGGCTATCGATCATAATTATTATGCTTTTTTAGCCGTTAAATGAACACAATGTACTTCCAGCTGAATAAGAATCAGGACCATAATCAGACTCACCATCTACCTTAAGAAGTTCTTGTAATCGATTACGCGCCCTGCTCACACGGCTTTTAATGGTTCCAACAGCACAACCACAAATAGCCGCAGCATCTTCATAAGAAAACCCCGATGCGCCTATGAGAATAATGGCTTCTCTTTGATCGGCAGAAAGCAAATTTAAGGCTTTTTTGAAATCTTGCAAATCAAGCGATCCATATTGAGCAGGATGAACCGCGACATTTTGAGTAAACACACCGTCGGTATCTTGAACTTCTCTTCCCTTTTTACGCATTTGACTATAAAATTCATTGCGCAAAATGGTAAAAAGCCAAGCTTTAAGATTGGTTCCCATCTCAAAACTATCTTGCTTAGCCCATGCCTTCATAACAGTATCTTGGACCAAATCTTCAGCTTTATCGTGCTTGCCACTTAAAGAAACAGCAAAAGCTCGTAAAGCTGGCAACACAGAAAGGAGTTCTTGTTTAAAATTTTTCGCGCACTTTGACATAAAGGATTCAAACCTTTTCCACATTGTTTAAGCCAAATTGCTCTGCGCGCTCCAACTTCTCTAAAAGATCGAGTAAACACCGTGGCAGTGCTTCTTCTTGAATTTCCATGTAAAATTGACGTAACTTCCGTGCTATTTCGCTATTGACCCCGAGAAGATCATCTCCAACTTTAAATTGTGTGGTGAGATTTTTTTCATCACGGTCGTTCATTTTTCATCCCCCTAATCCATATAATATCAGTAGCACCGCGAAGAATTTTTTCGCCTTATGGTTGTAAATATAGCTGTCGGTAAAAAGTTCCATACAAATCAAGGAACTTTTTTATTGGCTGAGAATTTCAACCAACAAAATGCTTGAAAGGTCAAAGGAGTTATAAATTATGTCATTATCAACGCGCATTGCCCCGCATCTTCCCTATCTTCGGCGTTTTGCCCGCTCTGTCACCGGTAGCCAATCCTCTGGCGATGCTTATGTGTCAGCGATGTTGGAAGCACTCATTGCCGATATCTCCATTTTCCCCAAAGCATCTAGTGACAGAATTGGTACCTATTGGCTGTTTTGCCATCTTTTTGACCAAACCACACCGAACATCCCTGAACCTCTGCCCCAATTTGGTCTTGAACAAAAAACCAGTGCCAAATTATCCTATCTCACACCCCGTGCACGCCAAGCATTTTTGCTCATTGCCGTTGAAGGATTTCATGAACGAGAAGCCAGCGAAATCATGAATCTTGATACAAAAGAATTTCGCAAGCTTCTCAACCAAGCATCCATTGATATTTCTCAACAAATTGCCACTGAAGTCATGATTATTGAAGATGAACCTCTTATTGCGCTTGATATTGAGCAAATGGTAGAAAGCCTAGGTCATCATGTTGTTGGAATAGCGCGCACGCGTGATGAAGCTGTCCTCATGTATCATAAGAAAAAACCACGGTTGATTTTGGCTGATATTCAATTAGCCGATAACAGTTCAGGTATTGACGCGGTCAACGAGATTTTGAAAAATGACCGTATACCGGTGATTTTCATCACGGCTTTTCCCGAAAGGCTGCTGACCGGCGAGCGTCCAGAACCAACTTTTTTAGTGACCAAACCTTTTAACCCGGATATGGTGAAAGCGCTTATTTCTCAAGCTTTATTTTTTCAAGAGAATGCTTCTAAAGCGGCTTAGAACAGAGTAACATCTTAAAATTATGATCGTTACGCCTCTTTCAAAGCCTCCCATGGATAGATCTCATATGAGTGCACTCATGCAAGCGATTCGTGGTGCTGATATTTGTGTTCTCTATCAGGCAACAAATCTGGTTTATTTATGGGCTGAAAACTTGCCACACCATTTGCACAATAAATGGCGGGTTGGGTGTCGTGACAGCGACTTTTTTTCGCTTGACCTTGCAGACAATATGGAAACCATAAAACTGCAAGTTTTAGCTAGTGGCAAAATGCAAACTGTTGAAGCCCGTTTTGAAGATACAAAAAAACAAGAGATTTGGTATAAATTTTCTATTGATTGCCACCGCAATGATAATGGAGACATTATCGGTATTATCACCACTGGTGTTAATATCTCCGGCTTACGCCGCCGCGAACAAGTGCTGAAAATCCTTCTTCGCGAGGTCAGTCACCGTTCTAAAAATCTTCTAGCGATCATTCAAAGTATTTCCAGCCAAACCGCCCGCTATACTGAATCTCTTCAAGTTTTCTTACGCAAATTTCAAGGTCGTCTTCATTCTCTTTCTCATTCTCAAGATCTGATCACTGATTCCGATTGGCGTGGTGCTCAATTTCGCGAATTGGTTCAAACGCAGGCTTTAGGCTATTTTATGAAAGAAACAGAACGTTTTTCACTTGAAGGCGTAGATCCTTATCTTTTTCCCAATGCCGCTTTGCATATTGGTTTGGCTTTTCATGAACTGATTGTCAATTCTCTTTCTTTTGGAGCCCTTTCCCAAGAAAAGGGAAGCATTTGTGTACGCTGTGAAATCGAAACAAAACTCAATGGCAAAACGCAACTTATCATCACTTGGCATGAAAATTTTGAATCTGGCATCCCTCCCACAAACAATAAAAAAGCCTGTTTTGGTAGTGCCGTTCTCGAAAAAATCGTTCCCATTTCCGTGAATGGTTCAGCTTCCCTCAAATTGACACAAGAAGGAATTGTCTATTGCCTCTCTGTGCCTGATACTTATTTTGATATTTTTTCTTAAAAGAGCATTTCAAACAATAAATAAACAAGAGAAGTTTCTCTTTTTTAGCAAAATTTCTCATCTGTTTTATTAAACACAAGATATTTTCCACCCCTTTAAACCAACCTCTATAATCCCCCAATAGTTCCCCAAAACCTTAACGATGAGAACTGAAAGCCACATAAAGTCCATTCCCGCTGTCAATCAACTTCCATCCCTCATATAACCGCATATTTTAAGAGAGAAACCAAAACAATGAAGAGTAAACCGTTTCAGTTTTTATATGCCAAATAAAAGCGAGTCTATTACCCACCTCTTTTTGTGTTATTTTCGCAATGCGCATACAATTTTATTTTGGCAGAATATGAAATTTTAAGGAGTAAAGCTAACATCCATCATCACTCTTCAGCTTTACGGGACTAAAGCATCCACGACAACAACAATTAACTGATGAAATTACATATTTTATGCTTTTATTTATCGCATTCTTTAATGGAGATATCCTCTTCAGATACAATAGGACATCCTAAAACAGAATACACTTGTGTTTTTCATTCACGCACTTTTTTTAATATTTCCCAGCGCATCCACGCTCATTTCAAAACAGTGTCTGTAAATAAAATATAATATCCCCCGTAAAGTGAACCATCAAGCACGCCCCTTTTTACTCCCCATCCTTCTTTACCTTCATACCTCTTTTCACTTCATAAAAGTAGTAGCTGAGCATTATCATACCCTTTGTCCCTCATGTTGCAACAGCCATTGACCTTTAAGAGCCTCCACAAGAGGCATTTTAGTCTTTTTTCAAATATTTCTCACCAACATAAAGCCCATACACACCCTTTTATGACGTGCAAGCCAATGACTTTGATTGTTCACTATAGACGTGCATCTCAAAGGGGGAACTAAAATCTCAGACGCGGAACTAAAAAACTGTAAAAACGTTTAACAGTGAAGAAGCCCCTAGGCTGACAAATTGGAGCCCATGCTGTCAACCTATCATTTGGAAAATAATTGATGAATCCCCTTGTTTTTATCCTCTTATTAGTTTCATGTACAGATGATTTTAATAGTTGCTATTCGAACAATACAATGGTTAAAATCTATCCAACAGCTCAAGCATGTGAACAAGCCATGATACCGTCCACAAAAAAGTTTGCATTTTCTGGACAACAAATTTTTGCTCAATGTACAAACGTACATGCAAATCTACATCAACAAGAAGTAAAATTGATCTGGTCTGTAACAAACCATGGAAATTTCCTGCTTAAAAGCCAAAACGTAAATAACAAGATATCCACAGTCCAGAAAGAAGGTGTTTTACCAACATCGCTTCCTCTTTTGCATTCTTCTTCCACAAACCTCTTGCAGAAAAAACTTTAAAAGCATAAACCCATCAGATCTCAAAAAAATACTCAATGAAAGACATGATTGATAATAAGCGCATGCAACCTTCAAAAGACCATCACACAGAGCAAAACTCTCTGCCTCAAGATCTCCCTTTAGATCCTGCTGTAGAACGAGTGAGAAAAAAACTTATGGGTTTAATGATTATTTCCGTTTTAATAACGCTTTTCCTTATTCTAACCGTACTGTTTTTAATTGTTTATAAAGTGATAACAACCGGATCAGCGCCAAAACAAACAGAGCTATCTTCCTCTCCCAACCAAAACCCACACGTTATCCATCATACGCTCTCTCTACCGGAAAAAACACAGATTTTGTCGCAAAGCCTCTCAGAACACAATATTGTACTGAAAGTTTTAACCCCTGATGGACAGACAAAATTTATGATTTACAATTATCACACCGGTACATTAATCGCCGTTCTTTTTGTTGAAACAACAAAAGAAAGTTCGAAGATAATGCCTCATTAAGCAAACGAACATCACCACAAGCGTTTAACAAGCATCTCGGAAGATTTAAGCATTTTCCTCTGCTTCAAGATTGACCACTTAGGCGACAGCGCGGTTTTCTCTGTACCCCCTTACTTAAATCTCAGCAAAGAGGCAATCTTTTCTGCCAACTGCCTTCGTTAAGTTCCTGATACTGCCCCCGTGAAAATTCAAAGAAAGTGCAAAAAGCTTCTTGAGCATATATAATTTATCATCATGATGCCAATAACATCACCATAAGCGCTTACATAGTATCCCTGAGGATTTAAACATTTTCCTCTGCTTCAAGATTGACCACTCGGCGACGGCGTGGTTTTCTCTGCATCCCCTCACCTAATCCAGGCAACGAAGAAGCCTCTTTTGTTGCTGTTGATGCATCTCCATTGCTCGTGCTTTCTGCTGTTGTAAGTGAAAGCTCAAGAGATGATTCATCTTGTGGCCGTACAGTACGTCGACGGGGAGAACGACGTGTTTTTTTGACGGGTTCAACATTTTTCTCAGAGCAACAGTGCTCTTGATCCGTTTTTTCATCCGATAGAGCCTCTAAAGCATTCTCACGCGCATCACCATTTCGCGTTTTAGCATATTGGCCATTGCCATTTTTTTGCGACGGCATCTGTAATACATCTGTAGCATCCTCAACAGCATCCTTTTTTTCGCCGTCAAGATTTATTTCACCGCATTCTTGCCCATTGTTTTCATCACGATTTTCGTTTTCATCACCACGATTTTCATCACGTCGAACCGATTGAGACATTTGCCCAGCTGCTGCTAAAATAATACGCAAATAGTGCTCAGCATGTTGTAAATAATTCTCCGACATAACACGATCACCTGCACCTTGTGCATCACGTGCAAGGCTTATGTATTTATCGGCAATTTGCTGAGCATTCCCGCGAATCTTAACATCCGGACCGCTACTTTCATAATTGCGAGACAACGGATTAGGACCGCGACGATTATTATTGTTATTACCATTATTGTTATTATTGCGACCGCGTACCCGTCTATTTTGTTGTGGCCTCATCTTTATCCCTTTTTGGAGTGTTGATCTTTATATGTGTCTTAATTGACGCTTCCTCATTGCATTACCTTTTGATAATGCTGATCATGTTTAACATACGGTTATCAAGCTATCCGCGTTTATTTCACTCAAACGAACCCTACTGATATTGATAAAAGCATATATTTTCTTGAAAATCACAAAACAGCAGGGAAATCGTAAATCAAAAATTCCCTTTTTCTCTGTCAAACAGCAGAAACCTAATGATGTTCACGTAAAATGCCAAGTGTTTTTTTAAAATAAACCATATTTCACTAAAAAAATAATTATCTTGTGGAAAACAAAAAGGAAAAAACACACACTCAACACACCTGACAAAGAAAAATCCTGCCAGAGAATATTAGAAGCTTCCTTTTTTGCTCTAAAACCACCGCTCCTAAAAACGCCGATATCCTCTCCCCTCTCGTGCATGTAACTCACAAGCACTTCCATCCCAACGAGTCACTGCGCGAACCTCTTTATTTTACGAATATAGCCTCTCTTCATCGCTAAAGCAACCCCTTGCGAGCGATAATCCACGATCGCTTCACAAAACCTCTTGATTTTTATAGATAGATTAACACGAAGTATTATTCAAGCCCTATAATCATCAAGAGATCAACTCTTTTCCAAATAAGCCAATGATACTATCAATTTCTATTTTAACCCATGAATTTTTTTAAGTTAATCACAGTTTTATTTATAACAAATTGAGCTTAAAAATAAAATATTTAAATACAAAAAATATCAAATTATGAAAAAAGACAAACATGTCACACTTTTTTTTAAAAAATCAGCTTCTTCTCAAAAAAATGCCCTCCTCAAAGTCTATCAATAAGAATGGCATAACATATTTCCTCTCTTATCTTTTTTGATAAAGAAAACTGGAATTATAAAACAAGTACATTTGTAAACCCAGCACAACGCTTTACGCATAAAGCATGCCTTGAATGTTTATAAAAGAATGTTTCTTTTTTTTACTCATTTTTGTCATGTCTATTGACTTACGCGCTCAAAGAACGAAGGTTCCCAAGTCACACTGGTCTGTCAACAATGAACATTCTTGTAAAATTCGTACACTGAATTGATTTATCATGATAATTCATATTTTTGTGCTGAGTAAGAAAACTTAATACCGTAGAATTTTTCATCCCCAATCTGTCTTCTATTGAATCAATCTCTTTTTCCTGCATGTTACACGTGGGAAAGCCTGCGTAGAATAAAAACGATAAAAAAGACTAAAAGTGCCTCCTATGAACCATCTCTACGGCTCAAAGGCTGTCGAGAAGCACCATTTGGAGCGAGCAAAGTGTGTGATAGCACCGGCTTACTCTTTTTAAAGCGTAAAGATGAACATGCTTTATAAGTTTTATACACTTCACGGGATTTTACTATTATACCATTCACCGGAACCATTACGAAATGGATTTCCCACGTCTGTTATTTCCCTTAAAAAAGCGCAACAAATCCTCCTGAAACTTCACCACACCCCCTTAAATATTTCAAGAAAGCCATCCATATCTTATGTCGCCACACCTTCAATAAGAAGTGCGATATAACAAGATCAATAAATCAGGTTACTATTGGTCTTGAGGCAGATAGTCATTTAAGAGGCTTTTATCTTTTCATCAAAATTCGCATCCTTTTAACTTCCCGTATAAAAACTTAAAAGTAATTGCGCCTTTTGCCTTTTTTATTTTCTCTTTCATTGAGAAAACAATCGCGTAAGAGAAAATAATTTCCATCCCCAGGACGGACCATCGTCAAACATTGTTTTTTTGCAGTATCAGAAAGCTTATCCCACATTTCACGAATAGCAAAATAGGCCTCACTTTCCAAATTAAGACAATGCTGATAAACTTCTCTTTTCATATCGGGCATAACGGAAGCAGAAATTTCCTTGCAATATACGCGCAGATCAAAAACAGGAATAACCAATTCAACGGGTGCTTGTTGTGTTACTTTTTTATGAGAAGAAAAATAGCTGACCACCTTTGCAACAACAAAACACAAAATCACTATACAAAAAAGTATTATGCAAACAAAAGCAATCTTGCGATATAATCTTTTGAAATAAGCTTTTTGTCTTGCGCGGATTCTTTTTTCCATAAAGATTGTACCCTTTAACATCCCAAGAGAAGCTTTTTACAGTAAAAAATGATAGCAGTATCTGTGTACACAATACAGGTTATAGCGGCAAACGATCAAGACTCTTATGTTAAAAGACTCTCTTTTTTTATCGTATAAAATTCTTGTGAAACACTTTTCTCATGCACTTTATGAAAAAATAGGGCTGATGATTTTCTCTCACCACTTTTAAAGACGAAGATTCTTCATCCACGCGGCTCTATAAACAATTCGTCTTCTTTAAGATACATCACATTGATTTATAAAGAGTATTTATTGTTTTACATATTGAATGAGAGACCCGAACATCATAGGATTCTCTCATCCTAAATTTGTTTTCTATTGAAACAATCCAAACCATGTGGCCTATAAATTACAATCGGAGCTGGCATGTGGATTAAAAACTGTACAAAAGGCATATGCCTCTTATGAAGCGTCTCACAAACCAAGACTGTCGTAACATTTGGGAACTGGAAAAATGCATGAGAGTATGAGAGTGCCGGCTTGCCTCTGCATAAGCGTAAAGATAAGAGTGCCCAATGGATTTACCGTCATTCACCGCACAAACACTTTATATATATAATCTTACATGCCCTCTATCACCGCACTCTCAAAAGGCAGTCGCTAAAACAAGATAAGAGATTATTGATGTAAAACTCCAAACAAAGAAAAGATTGGACTTTCTAATCGAGATCAACAAATACTGTTAAAGACACATTTGCATTTTTGATCATGCGAGCATGTATGATAATGTCGCTCCAAATGCGCCACCATTTTAAGCTTCACCTCATATCACTCTCTGTCAAACAGTGATAAAGATTCTTTAACTATTCAACGCCCCCTCCAATATAATCAACGCAAAGAAACGAAACCAGATACCTACATTTTTATTTGGATCTTCCCTATTGGGATAAAACACACAAGAATTTAGAGATTTCACTGCAAAACGAAATCACAAAATACAATGATGCGAATAATGAGAAAAATATCCAAAACCACCTTAATAATAGATATATAGCGCCCCTGCTATTAGAAAGTAAAAAAAGCCGCACCATTTAAAGGTGCGGCTCATGAATAGAGATACAACTAAATAAAATACAAAAGAAATCAATAATAAATGCCTATACACAAATCGTATAATATTGCAAGCTTTTTAATTATATTTATAAAAATTATCCAAAGAGAGTATAAACAATGGCTCTTTCGTATTGAGGAGATTTATTTACAATAATGCACTTTCTAAAATCACAACGTATCAAATAAATTAAAATACTTTGTAGCTTTATTGCAATATAAGACATGAAAAAACACACGTAGTTTAAGTACATGATCATAAAAACACGTTCTTTTACGCTTGTAAAAGCTGGTTTTTCTTGACTTGCATCCACCACTTCAAAAGATGAAGATTCTTCACCCAATCAGATCTATCAACGGCTCTGATTGTAGCGGGGCACATTTTGCTTTCCCACAGGATTGACTTAAACTTAAAGCTCAACAAATAAGCCCTGCCTTAAATATTTGACACGCCCTTTAAAAAACACTTCTTGTATCACTGAGAATCTTACAAAGAGGCTTACCTTATATCATCACACTAAAAGGACGGTATTTACAGCATAAGAAGGATAAGATAAATTAATAACCGCTTGTACAATCTTGTTTGATAAGAAAACAAGTGAAACTTTAGCCTTCAACTCTGCTCCAACGATACAGCATTGCTCCTCTTTATAAGAAAAGATACAATGATACGCATTTTTTTCTTATAGGCATTTTTCTGCTTTTGTCGTTTTGGCAATTAAAACTTTTCTTTTTATAGGATTTTGACAAATTAAAATTGCGATAAACTTCTTTTTTCTCTTTGAAAAGATCGTAAAAACAGCAAATTGTTTATAGATTTAAAATCATCAAACGCCCTATCCAAAGCTTTTTAAAATGATTGCAAGATTTTTTATCTTTTTTAAAATTTCTTTTGCCATGCGTTTCTGTTTGGGTACAGCTCCTTTCTCTGTAGGCTTTAAAAACTTCCCCTTAGATTTCAATATGTGCCCTACTCTCCCCAACAACGCATGATCAACTTATCCTGCAACAACGCTTCTCTATCAATTTTTTACCCTTTTTTAACACCTCAAACAGAGTGCAATTCCAAGCTCAACCGAAGATATAAATAAGGTTTATCTGATCTATAGCTTCAACCCATGCATATTGTTATGATCCGTCTTTTCTATTTTTCTTTTTCTAACAAAGAAGAACCCCCTCTAGAATGCCCAACACTGATGTTTTGAGCAATACTACTATGTATTTCTAGCGGCTTATGTGCTGTAAATTTTGAAACCAAAGAACTGTAGTCTATTTTAGGCAACGTATTGATTTATAATGATAATTTAGCGTTATTCATATTGAATGAGAGTCTCGAATAACGTAAGATTCTCTCATTTCAAACCTGCTTATCTTGAATCAATCAAAACCACTCCCTTGCACGTCACAAGCGGGATGAGTGTGTGGATAAAATTTATATAAGAAAGGAGTAAAAAATGGCT
>NZ_JAQITE010000033.1 GCF_028618595.1 Bartonella sp. AU18XJBT
TCTGTTTCTTGTGGAGGCTGGTTGCCCATTTATTTGGATAACAAGGATTTTGCGGTCATCAGTTCCAACCTTGCAAGAGATATTTTGAAGCATAATCAACAGGGATCCCGCTTATGTGGTTGGAAAGATGGTCAAGAAACGAAGTAAACAAGAACAAGATCTCACACAAACAGAACAACAACTCCTTCGCGAGATGATAGAGACCTATCAAGGCTTAAAGATGATGTCACGCCTCATGAAATTGATAGCCTTTATTGTCTTTATGTTTGTAATAGATTTTTCCCGTTTTGTGGACGCCATAGAGAATAGCTTCTCACACCTCAAAAAGTGGATAACCAAGAGTTAAGGAAGATCTATGTTTGATATACCAGATAGAGTTAGATTTTTAAAAACTCATTATAATGGGGAGGAAAGCTTAAAACAGGATTGCCTCTTAACATAAGAAACGAATCTTTACTGGCAAAAAATTTTTAATGATCTTCTCGTAGGTAGCTATCATTATCGTAGAAAAAATAAAGGAAAAAATACCGATATCAGTTTTCAGAAAGATGTCATTGATTTTCCCGATGATGATGCGGTTGAACAGCGTATTGCATTAATTAATTATTATTTGTCCGATTATTTACTCAAGGAAGATTTTGATCATTGTTTCATTACGAGATGTTGGAGTTCTGGTTGTTTTGATGATTTTTATTTTATGATAAAAGTTGATGACTCCAGTTTACCACTTCATGTAGCAAGTAAGAAATACCGTAAGATTTTTCATTCTAAAGTTATTTCTGAGTCTGAATGATTGTGATGTAGTTCGAGAGATCTTTAAGGATTTTGATTTTTTAGATTTAGAAACCCTTTGAACAGCAGGCTTTACTAAAAACCACCCCGAAAAGAACTCTTGATTCGCAATAATTGAGGAAAATTTTGAAAAGATTTGTTAGAATCAGAAGACATATTTCTTCTCTAACAGGCTTTTTATATGGTTACATCTTTTGGTAAAATCTTACGTAAACTTCGCATTGATCACTCAGAACGTCTATTAGATATGGCTAAGAAATTAGATATATCTGTAGCATTTTTATCTTCTGTAGAAATTGGCAAGAAGTCTGTTCCAGTAGGCATGGAAGATAAGGTTATAGAGCTGTACGCTTTAGATCAAGAAAAGGCTTCACTGTTAAGAAAAGAAGCCTATGCATGTCGAAAGAGTTTTACAATCAAATCTTCAGATCCACTTCGCCGTGAAATGATTGGCATGTTTGTTAGAAACTTAGAGAATTTTTCACAAGAAGACTTAGCAAAACTAAAAGAATTTTTCGAGGGAATCGGTAAAAAAACAAGCGTCCTATAGAGCCATGTTGCAAAATCCTATTCCCCAACTTTATATTTGGGAGTCCCTCACTACAAAAAACACTTGGAAAACCAATAAGCTATTCTTAATAAAAAAAGAAATGGCTCCCCGGGCCGGATTCGAACCAGCGACCAACCGGTTAACAGCCGGTTGCTCTACCGCTGAGCTACCGGGGAACGGTACCCAATCATCTAGCTGAAAAGGCTATAGCAAAGCAATACTGATTTGCAAAGGATAAAATTACTTTTTTTTAAAAAAATATGATAAATTGTGTAATAAGAGGAAAAAAGGCGAGAGAAGATTTCTACACCTTGACGGATGCGTTGCCTTCCCTTATTGAAACCTTTATGTTTGTTGACGAGGCCTCGTGGCGGAATGGTTACGCAGAGGACTGCAAATCCTTGTATCCCGGTTCGATTCCGGGCGAGGCCTCCAGCCGATTTTAAACGAAACGGCTTTTAGGGGAGATGAGGTATAGGAAAATAGATTATTTCCCTCTATAGTTGTGAAGACACTTTTTTATGAGAGATCATACAGTTAAAATCTGATTGTTGGCTGTAGCATCCTTTTTCTAACACCCATAGTTTAAGAGATCTTCGTCCCTTATTGTCGTTGTTTTGTTTGTTTTTTGTAGGTTAGGAGAAAATATTCGTTATGGTTGCAGATTTTGCTGAGCTTCGTCGCAAAATGGTTGACAATCAAATTCGTACAGTCGATGTAACGGATTTATCAGTTCTTGAAGCCTTTTTAACGGTATCTCGTGAAGATTTTGTATCAGAAGATATGAAAGTGTTAAGTTATCTTGATACCGATATTGTTCTATGTCCAGCGCAAGATGGGGGTCCTGCACGCTATTTGATGAAACCTGCATCTCTAGCGAAATTACTACAGCTTGCCGCTGTAAAATCATCAGATGTTGTTTTAGATATTGGTGCAAATAGTGGTTATTGTGCAGCGTTGCTTGCAAAACTTTCAGGGTCTGTGATTGCGTTAGAAAGTAATAAATCTCTTTTTGAATGTGCTCTTGAAGCTTTAGAACGTAATCAATGTGATAATGTGGTTGTCGTTCATGGTCCATTAGAGCAAGGATATGCCGTTGAGGGACCTTATGATGTGATTTTCATTGAGGGATCTGTTGATTTTATTCCACAAGGTATCTTTGATCAAATGAAAGACTGTGGACGTCTTGTTGTGGTTGAAGGGTATGGAAATGCTGCTGTTGCACAAATCTATATAAAAGAAGATGGAATCATTTCGGCACGTCGTGCTTTTAACCTCGCTGTAAAGCCTCTTCCTTGCTTTTTAAAAACACCTAGTTTTGTATTTTAGTGCTTGTTTGTTTTGTGAATAAAAGATAGTTTCGTAATTTATTTGGGGTTTGTTATTGTGTGTATTGTGTTTAGAATAAACAAGAAGTTTCAGGCGTGTTTATTACTGGTGTTGAGTATTTTTCTATCAGAGACTGTTTGTGCTGAAACATTGATGGATGCTTTTTCTAAGGCTTATAAACATAATGCTAAGTTGAATAGTGAACGTGCAGCTGTGCGTATATCCAGTGATGATGTTGTCATTGCGCGATCAGGGCTATTGCCACAAGTTGAAGGGGTTGGGAACTATGGGCGGAATAAGTCTTTCACGGGTCCTTATGTCACTTCTGGATCTATAGGTGTGAGATTAAATCAAAGGTTATTTGATGGTTTTATCACGCAAAATATCTTTTCTTCAGCTCAAGTTAAGTTGCAGGCTCAGCGTGAATATCTTCGTAATGTTGAACAAAATACGTTTCTAGAGACAGTGACCGCTTATGCTAATGTCTATCACGCACGTCGTGTTGCCGATCTTCGGAGAGAAAATTTGGCAGCTCTTGAGGAACAAGTTCGTTCCAATAAAGCAAAATTTGATGTGGGTGAAGGAGGGCATGTTGATCTTGCTCAAGCTCAAGCTGCACGTTCTGTGGCGGTTTCCGAGCTGAGTCTCGCTCGTGCTGATGTAAAAGCAGCAGAGGCAGTGTATCGACAAGTTATTGGTTCTGATCCTGAAAAGTTAAAACGTCCACCTGTAGCCAAAGATTTTCCCGTCAATCTTGATATGGCTTACCAAATGAGCGTTGTAATGCACCCAGCAATCCTTTATGCTAAATATTTAGTCGATGCGAGTGTTTACAATGTAAAGGCAAAAGAAGGAGCATTGCTCCCTAAAGTTGATTTTTCTGCAACAGCATCTTACAATCGAATCTACAGCGGTGCTGGAGAGGATGGAGTTTCTAAATCAATAGGATTGTCAGTAAGTGTTCCAATCTTTGAAGGAGGGCGTACGTCTGCGCAAATTCGCCAATCAAGGGAACAGCTTGGACAGGCGCAGCTTCAACTCGATTTGGCGCATAGTAATACGAGGCAAGCACTTACTTCTGCTTGGTTTCAGTTGGAGGGCGCACGCTCATCTGTTATTGCTTACCGTGAAAGTGTTCGTGCCGCTGAAATTGCTCTGAAAGGTCGTGTTCAAGAAAATCGCGTAGGGCAAGCAACGACGCTGGATGTTTTAAATTCTCGTACTCAATTGATTAACGCTCAGATTGCGCTTGCAATGGCGGAGCGTAATGCTGTTGTGGCGAGTTATAGTGTTCAATCTTCTATTGGTAAATTGACTGCAAGTTATTTAGGTTTAAAAACAATTAAATATATCCGATAATGCATAAAAGTATCTCTTTAATCTTAAATTATTTTAGTTTTTAAAAGATTAGTAAATCAACAGTTGAATATGTTGAGCAATATTGCGGCGAGATGTTATTTTTATAAAGTGTAGAAAATTGTGTGTAGCGCCCCCTTTATGACAAGCATATTTGAAAATATCGAGGGAGGCATGTTGATCTTATAATTCTTTTGCATACACTGGAAATATGATTCTATTTGTTGTTGCGTCTTTGAGAGGTTGTAAAGTATGGTACAGAGTTCAAGCGTGTTACGTGAGCCAAGTATGGATGAAATTTTAACATCTATTCGTGAAATAATCGAAGAAAATGCGGTTCAATCTGATCACTTTTTAAATGAAGATGTTGCAGTGAATGCTTCGGAAGGTCGTTCAGAAGTTGTATCAGAGGGTATTTATGATACAACCTTATCGGTTGATGATGCTATGAAAGCTTTAGCTGATCGCATTGGTCTTTCTTCTGAAAATCAAGGAGGGAAGATAAAGCAAGATAAAGAGGATATAGAGGCAGAAAATAATACAGTTGGTATGGATATGCAAAAGATGAATCTTTCTTCTGAAGAACGGAATTCTGTATATAAAGCAAAAGAACATGAAGATGGGATAAGGAAATCACAGTCAGAATCTGGAGGGGATGGTCATGTGGAATTGTCTGCATATTGTATTTCTTCTGCAGAAAAGATTGCGAAGGATGTGTTGCGTCCGGCTATAGCAGAATGGTTACAGTCTAAATTGCCTAATTTACTGGAAGATATTTTACGTGAAGAGATTGTGAAGGCGATTAAGAAGTCATCTTAATTATTTTTTTACATTATTTTTATGTTTTTCATTTTATGAGAATTTTGTTTGCGATTTTGCGAGCTCTCTAGTGAATGGCTGAAATTCACGGTTTTTTGATCGGGATGTGATCGTATATTGTGTTTTTCAGCGGCGTTATGGATGGATAGAATGTTAGAAAAAAACTATGATGCTGCCTCTATAGAGCAACGGGTTGCAAAGAGATGGGAGACTCGTGGGGCTTTTAAAGCGGGAGCTGGTTCTAAAAGCGGAGCAGAACCTTTTTGCGTTATGCTTCCACCTCCTAATGTTACGGGCTCACTTCATATGGGGCATGCGCTCAATACGACAATTCAAGATATAATAGTTAGATTTCAGCGGATGCGTGGCAGAAATGTGTTGTGGCAGCCTGGTATGGATCATGCTGGGATTGCTACACAAATGGTTGTAGAGCGTCAACTTGCAGAGCGCCAAGAACCAACGCGTCAAGAAATGGGGAGAGAAAAGTTTATTGAGCGTATTTGGGAATGGCGTTACGAGACTGGAGGCGTTATTGCAAACCAGTTGCGTCGCCTTGGGGTTTCATGTGATTGGTCGCGTGAACGGTTTACAATGGATGAGGGGTTGTCGCAGGCAGTTCGCGAAGTCTTTGTCACGCTTTATAAGCAAGGGTTGATATATAGGGATAAGCGCCTCGTCAATTGGGATCCTAAATTGTTGACAGCTATTTCAGATCTTGAAGTTGAGCAAAAAGAAGTTCAAGGACATTTGTGGCACTTTAGGTATCCACTTGAGGGTAAAATTTTTGATCCAAATGATGCAACAACTTTTATAACAGTGGCGACAACACGACCAGAAACAATGCTTGGTGATACAGGAATTGCTGTTAATCCGGAAGATGAGCGTTATAAAAATCTTATCGGTAAAAATGCTCTTTTGCCGCTTGTTGGTCGTAGGTTATTAATTGTTGGTGATACGCATGCTGATCCTGAAGCTGGAAGTGGTGCTGTAAAAATTACACCAGCTCATGATTTTAATGACTTTGAAGTAGGGCAGCGTAATCATTTACGCTTGATCAATATTTTTACCCAAAAAGCCGAGATTTTTCTCCGTGGAAATGAAGCATTTTTCGATGGTTTGATTTTGTCAGATGAATTAAAAATGTTAATAGAAAATCTCGATAAATCTGATCGTTTTGTTGCTCGCCAGAAGATTGTTTCCTTGATGGAAGAACAGGGATATTTAGCTTCTGTTGATGATCATACCCATATGGTTCCTCATGGAGATCGCAGTGGTGTTCCTATTGAGCCTTTTTTGACAGATCAATGGTATGTTCATGCTGCTGAATTAGCAAAGCCAGCGATAGAGGCTGTTCAACAAGGAAAAACGCAGTTCGTTCCTGATAGCTGGAAAAAGACTTATTTCAATTGGATGGAAAATATTCAACCTTGGTGCATTTCTCGCCAATTATGGTGGGGACATCAGATTCCTGCTTGGTATGGTCCTGATGGAACGGTTTTTGTTGAAAAAAGTGAAAAAGAGGCTTTAGATTCAGCTTTTGTTCATTATGGTGAGGTTGTTGAATTAATCCGTGATCCGGATGTTTTAGATACTTGGTTTTCATCAGCGCTTTGGCCTTTTTCAACATTAGGATGGCCAAATAAAACGCCTGAATTATCTACTTTTTATCCAACATCTTTATCCGTGACAGGATTTGATATTATTTTTTTCTGGGTTGCTCGTATGATGATGATGGGACTTCACTTTATGGGTGACGTTCCTTTTCCAACGGTTTATGTGCACGCTCTTGTTCGGGATCAAAAGGGTGCAAAGATGTCAAAATCAAAGGGAAATATTATTGATCCCTTAGAGCTTATTGATCAATATAGTGCTGATGCACTTCGGTTTACTTTAGCTATTATGGCAGCACAAGGTCGTGATGTAAAACTTGATACTTCTCGTATTGCTGGTTATCGTAATTTTGCTACAAAATTGTGGAATGCTACCCGATTTGCGCAGATGAATGGTGTGAAGCATGATCCAACTTTTAAGCCAGCACAAGCAAAACTGGTGCTTAATCGTTGGATTTTAACAGAGTTATCTAAAACGATTTCAGCAGTGACGACTGGTATTGAACACTATAAATTTAATGAGTCAGCTGCCACACTTTACCGTTTTATTTGGAATACATTATGTGATTGGTATTTGGAGCTTCTCAAACCTATTTTTCAGGGGGAAAATGAAGATGCTAAAAATGAGGCTCAAGCTTGTACTGCTTGGGTTTTAGATGAAGTTTATAAACTTCTTCATCCTTTTATGCCTCATATGACGGAAGAGTTGTGGTCTCTTACAGAAACGCAAGCCAGCAAGCGTGAGGATATGCTCGCATTGACAAAATGGCCAGAGGAAACATTGATAGATGAAGAAGCTGCTGATGATATTAATTGGCTTATTGATGTCGTTACAGGGATTCGGTCTGTACGTTTTGAAATGAATATTCCTGTGGCTACACAAGCACCTCTTGTTGTTGTCGAAGGAGGGGAAGTAACGCGAGAGCGTGTGAGGCGTTATGATGCACTTCTTAAAAAATTAGCGCGTATTGAAGTTATTGATTTCTCGGATAAAGTTCCGCAAGTATCAGCACAAATGATTTTGGGAGAGACTGTTTTTTGTTTACCATTAGGACAGTTGATTGATTTAGAGGCTGAACGTGTTCGTTTGAGGAAGGATGTCAGTAAAATTGAACAAGATATTGAAAAAATATCGCTTAAATTAAACAACCCCCAATTTATAGCAAATGCAAAAGCAGAAATTGTTGAGCGTGAACGGAACAGGGTTGTAGAATTGCGTGCAGCGCAGAAAAAAATATTTGTTGCTTTAGAGCGATTGAATTGATTTCAACTTCTTCTTTTTTGATGAATGATTTCACACCATTAGGGCTGGTATAGATCTTCTTTAAAGGGAACTTTTTCTTTTGTTAGTTTTTCATGAACGATCATAAAATCTCTACTGAAATCTATTGTTTATATTTACCATTAAAGAAGCATCTCTTAAGGCGCCCAACCCTATTTCACGACGGAGATCATGAATGCTATAACGGTAAATCCATTTGAGCTTCCCTTCTTTATGCTGGTGAAGTAGCAAGCCCCCGTAGCACCATCCCGTCTAATCCGGATAGCCCTTGGCACTTAAGACCGTTCATAAGAGGCATTTTTAGTTCTTTATTACACAGAGTTTGATCCACATAGCCCCCCTGCTGTAACGTGTAAGAGGACGGTTTTGATTTATTTAACATGGAACAGGTTTGGAATGGGAGAATCTTACGATATTCGAGGGACTCATTCAACATGCAAAAAAATAAATTATCATTATAAATCAATATTCTGATTTGTTACCGTAAAACATCATCATTTAGAGTAGCAATATAAGGCATGTAAAATCACACATGTGATATTTTTGTTGTATGTAGTGATGAGTATTCTGAGGTAGGGCTTGTGTGTAAAGTATGAAGTAACCCATGTGAAATGATGTCAGAAAGCTGTATTGTTTATATATTGACTGTGGAAAAACTTCGTCTTTAAGGTGGTAAGGCAGTTGTGAAGTTATAAGTTAACGATCATCATTATATTTATCCGTTTTTCGTATTGTTTTTTGTACTTAAACGCTTATCATTCATCATGTATTCTCTTCGTTCTCAAGCTGCTGTTTAATGCACGTTATTTCATTGAACGATTTTTACTCATACGTATAAAATTTTAAGATCAATAAATCCTAGAATGTTAAAGGATGTGTTACAAAATATAGAATAATAATTTATATTTAAAAATCAATTTTTTGTATATAAAAATGGATACTTAATTTTATCGAACATTTTGGATGGTTTTTATTTATCTGTCTTTTCTTTTAAAATTTTTCCTTTAAAATCACGTGTGCTTCTTAATAAGAAAAGGGGTTTAAATATCTACAAAGAAATTTATAACAGATATAATCATTAAAGTTGAGATAGGGGGGGAAATGGTTAATAGGTTTCAGATATGGAAAAAGGCCACGATTGTTGTAATTTTAGGGGGATTTTTTTCAACTGTTTATGCAATAAATGTCAATAGTTTGCAAGAAGCGAATGATGGTTCGTTTTATTTTTTTAAACGTGGTATGTCTGCTTATAAAAGTAGGCATATAAATCAGGCTATTGCAGCATTACGTTGTGCGGCTAAGAAGGGCCATATTGGTGCAAATTGGAAACTTGGCTCTATCTATGCAAACGGTGATGGTGTCCCTAAAAATGATTATAAGGCATATTATTTTTTTGCATATATTGTTGAAAAAGGTGCTGATCTTGGTTCAGAGGATGAAAGTTATGTTTCTGATGCATTGGTTAAACTTGCGGGATATATAAAAAAAGGTATTCCTCAATCACCTGTGAAACCTGATCCTTCTTATGCTGCTCATCTTTATATGCAGGCTGCGGTGAACTATGGAAATCCTAAAGCTCAGTATCATTTAGGAAAAATATTTTTAAAGGGAGAGGGAAGGGAGAAGAATCTGATACAAGCAGCACGATGGTTTCAGCTTTCAGCAAAAAAAGGAAATCCTTCTGCCCAAGCAATGCTTGGAAATATGCTGCTTCAAGAAGGAAAAATTGTCCGTGGGGCAGCATTGTTAACTGCTGCCTATGAAAAAGCTAATGTAAAAGACAGAAATTGGATTCGACCTTTGCAAGAACAGGCTTTTGCTCTTTGTAATGAATTTGAGAGACGTACAGCAATTTCACTGGTTGATGATATTTTAAAAAATAACAGTTTTTAAACATCTGATTATAATATTTTCACATTCTCTCATCCGCTATTAAACTCTACTGTCTTGTGTCTAAGTTTACAGTAGAGATAGCTTTTTGTGATAATATAACGGCTAATGACTTAAGATTTTAGACAAAAATTCTTGAGTTCTCGGTGTTCTCGCTTGCGGATCAGAAAAGAACTCCTTAGATGAACAGTCTTCAAGAATTGTTCCTTGATCTATGAAAATAACACGCTCCGAGACTTTTTGTGCAAATCCCATTTCATGGGTTACACAAATCATCGTCATACCTTCTTCTGCTAAGCTAATCATGACATCGAGCACTTCACCTACCATTTCAGGATCCAGAGCAGATGTTGGTTCATCAAAAAGCATGACAAGTGGATCCATAGTTAAGGCACGTGCAATAGCAACACGTTGTTGTTGCCCTCCAGAAAGTTGACCAGGATATTTATCTTTGTGTTCAATCAGCCCAACGCGTTCAAGATACAACAATCCACGTTCAAGTGCCTCTTTTTTGCTTCGTTTTAGGACTTTGATTTGTGCAATTGTCAAATTTTCTGTGACAGATAAATGAGGGAAAAGCTCAAAGTGTTGAAATACCATTCCAACTTGACTTCGCAATTTAGGCAGATTCGTTTGTTTTGAATGAACTGGTATTCCATTAATCCAAATTTCACCTTTTTGAAAAGGAACGAGGGCGTTAATAGTTTTAATGAGTGTTGACTTTCCTGATCCTGATGGACCACAAACGACAACCACTTCTCCTTTATTAATGTTGGTTGTACAGTTTTTAAGGACTTTAACTTCGCCATACCAATTAGAAACATTTTTTATTTCGATCATATGAGTAGACATTTTTTTTCCTATTAGCGAATAATGGATACTTTTTTTTGTAAATACAAAACTATTTGTGACAGTGTAAAACAGATAACAAAATAGAAAATAGCTGCTAAGATATAAGCTTCTTGCTTTACACCAAAATTATTAGCAGCAATATCAAAACCATTTAAAAGACTGTTGCCACTGATGGCATAAACAAGGGTTGTATCCTGAAAAAGGATAATAACTTGTGTTAAAAAAACTGGTAGCATGTCTCTAAAGGCTTGAGGAAGAATGACAATGTACATACTTTGCCAATAGGTCATTCCAAGAGCTTGCCCTGCATATTTTTGTCCTTGCGGAACCGAATTGATTCCAGCACGCATAATTTCTGCAAAATAAGCTGTTTCAAATGCGGTAAAGGTAATGAGTGCTGATTTATTTGCACCGATGGATGTACCAGTTAAAAAAGGCAGAAGCACGAAAAACCATAAGATAACCATCACAAGTGGTATTGAACGCATAGCTGTTATGTAAACGATTGCAAACCAAGAAAAAAGTTTTATGGAAGAAAGGCGCATCATTGCTAAAAGGGTGCCGAAAACAAGCCCCAATACCGTTGCAAAAAGAGTTAGAAAAACGCTAAAAAGTAAACCTGATAAAATGTAAGAACGAAATACATCAAAGGTAAAAAAGGAAAAATCAAAGTCGGAAAAATTGAAAGGAAAATAAAGTCCAAACTGAGAGCTTATGAAATTCATCATATTCAATTTCCCTTTGTTTGAAAATTAGGAATTTTGAGTATTTGTTCA
Source organism: Bartonella sp. AU18XJBT (assembly GCF_028618595.1). GTDB lineage: Bacteria > Pseudomonadota > Alphaproteobacteria > Rhizobiales > Rhizobiaceae > Bartonella. The sequence continues at coordinate 11,257 of NZ_JAQITE010000033.1, forward strand.
ATGACGGTCATCACAATGAATACGAATAAGGCTATTAGAATATAAAGAATCGTAACAAGCAAATAATTTTCGTAAACATGGCTTACCTCTTCAATTGCTTGGTATTGAAATTGCATGAGCTCATTTATTGAAACGGCGAATGCTATAGACGAATTTTTCACAATCCCCATTGCTTCTGAAGTAAGAGGTGGCATAATTATACGTATAGCACGTGGTAGTATAATATAGCGATAACTTTGATAAGTTGTAAACCCCATTGCCATAGCAGCATAGCGTTGTCCAGAAGGAATCGCTTCAATGCCTGAACGAACCTGTTCTGCAATGCGTGCCGATGTAAAGAATCCCAATGCGCATGTTATTAAGAGAATAGGGGAAAATTTCATCGCTGGTGGATAAATCTTAGGAACAACAAAATACCACAAAAACACTTGTACAAGGAGGGGAATATTACGCATAATCTCTACCCAAATAGCACCGATAGTGCGAAATATACAATTGATTATCGATGTTTTGGGTAAAGTGCGCATTGTTCCTATAATAACACCACACAATACAGCTAATATAAGTGAAGTGATAGACAATATAACCGTATTTTTAAAGCCATCGAGAAGTGTATCTAAATAGGTATGACTCACGCCGGGAGTTCCCAGGCATCCTGTTACCAGTGTTTGAGTAAGGTCATCTCTACAAAGGAAAGAAAAGTCCATTAATTGATATTCCCTCAAATTAGTCATTCACATATAGGACAATAAACCAAGCGCATCTACATAGGCTAAATTTATTAAAAAGTGAATTAAAATATAAACCACACTCAATTTTTAAAGAGTGTGGTTCTTCTTTATTAAATTTTATAAATCTTTTTCTACGTAGCTTTCTCGAGGCTTATTATTTGGGTGATCCCAAGCATATCTTGTTTGTTTTGACAAGGGAAGGTTCATAACAGTGTTAGCAGGTGGGATCGGTTTCATAAACCACTTATTATAAAGCTTTTCCAGTGATTCATCTTTAATCTGACGTACGATACTATCGTTGATTGTTTGTTCAAATTTTTTGTCATTTAATCTGAGCATACAGGCAATAGGTTCGACTGAAAGTACAGTATCAAGAATGACATAATCAGATGGATTCTTTGATTTAGCAATATGTCCAGCAAGAATTGAAGCGTCCATGACAAAAGCATCTGCCTTACCAGATTCTAATAATAAAAAACTATCTCCGTGATCTTTACCCTTTAAAACTTTAAACTGAATGTTTTTTGCACGTTTATTTTTACGAATAAGTTGAACAGATGTTGTACCAGTGGTCGTTGCAACTGTTTTTCCATTTAAATCCTCAAGAGATTTAATGTTAGAGTTTTTCTTTACAGCAATCCGAACCTCTTCAATGTATGTCGTATAAGCAAATGCTGCTTCTTTACTGCGGGCAATATCATTTGTTGTTGAGCCGCACTCAAAATCATAGGTTTTATTTTTTAAGAGAGGAATTCTATTTTGAGAAGTGATGGGAAGATAATTAATTTTAATTGGTTTACCAATTTTTTTTGAAATATCATCAATGATCCGTTCTGCCATTTCTGTATGAAAACCTACATATTTATTATTACCAAGAGCGTAGGCTAAACCAGATGATTCACGAACACCTAAAGTAATTTCCCCCGTTCGTTTTATTTTTTCAAGAGTATCGTGTTCAGCATGTGCGACACTTGTGAACCCAATGGCCGCTGCTGCAATAAACATTAACAATGATTTCTTCATTTATGTCCTCCATTCATTTATTTTTATTTTAGTTGCTTAAGATATACTGTTTATATGCTGTAGCATAGTTATTATTTTTGAGTGGAATTTTTTTGTTGTCTCATGAAATAAGGACTGTACTTTATTAATTGATATTAAGATGAATCCAAACAGGGACGTGGTCGGATGGTTTTTGATATCCCCTTACTTCTGTTTGACTATGAGCGCAAATAAGTTGATCAACAGCTTCTGGTGATAATAATAAATGATCAATGCGAATCCCATTATTTTTAGGCCAAGCACCCGCCTGAAAATCCCAAAAACTGAAGGAGGGCGTATCAGTGACATTCCGGATAGCATCATAAAAACCTAAATGAAGAATGCGTTGGAATGCTTTTCTTGTTTCTTGAAGAAATAAGGCATCTTGATACCATTCTTGAGGCTTCTTTGCATCTAATGGAGTGGGGATGACATTATAATCACCCGCGAGAATAAGAGGTTCTTCATACGCAAGCAATGATTTTGCATGTGTATATAATCTTTCCATCCATTCTATCTTATAGGAATATTTTTCACTCTCAATAGGATTCCCATTTGGCAAATAGAGAGATGCAACACGAACAACACCTTTGTTTGTTGAATAAACAGCTTCAATATAACGTGTTTGTTTATCATTATCATTGCCTGGTAATCGACGGATTACGTCATCTGGTGTTTTTTTAGAGAGAATCGCAACGCCATTAAAACTTTTTTGTCCGTGTGTTTCTATATGGTAACCTAAACTTTCAATTGCATCGCGTGGAAAATTTTCATCAATACTTTTAATTTCCTGTAAACAGACTATGTCCGGCTGGCTTTTCTGCAACCATTGACATAATGTTTCATGTCGTGCCTTTATTCCGGCAATATTCCATGTTGCTATTTTCATGACACTCCTTTTGTTTATAGAGGATATTACTATGGTAAATTGATTTATCAAGAGTAGCGGTAAAAGCAAATTTAAAGTTTTAAAATTTAATTTATTTTCATTTTTAAAAAACTTTCTGCTGTTTAGTTCTTGACGAATGTACGTGTTCTCGCTATTAGAGATGAACATAACCGATGTGGATGTGATCAGGTTGTTTTGGATATGAGCCGGAAGATTGTTCACAGGTGTTAAGAAGATTAAAAGCAAATGCTAGTGCAAAAGGCTATTGCCTTCTCTGCTTGTAGTCGGGTAAACTGTTTTTTGCAGGTGTGCCCGATTTTGTGTGTAGACTTAGATATCTGTTCCAATTCTGTTGGAGTGGGTGGAAATAAAAATAGAAAAGCCCGATTGGGTGAGAAGAATGTAGATCGAAAAGAGGAAGGTTGCATGCCTACCGTAAACCAGTTGATTCGCAAGCCGCGTGTAGCGCCAGTTAAACGTAATAAGGTTCCTGCTCTGCAGTCGAATCCGCAGAAACGTGGCGTTTGTACGCGTGTTTATACAACAACACCGAAGAAGCCTAATTCTGCTCTTCGTAAGGTTGCTAAAATTCGCTTGACGAATGGATTTGAGGTGATTGGTTATATTCCTGGAGAGGGACATAATCTTCAAGAGCACTCTGTTGTGATGATTCGTGGTGGTCGTGTTAAAGATTTGCCAGGAGTTCGTTATCACATTATTCGTGGTTTGCTTGATACGCAGGGTGTCAAGAATCGTAAACAGCGTCGTTCAAAGTATGGCGCAAAGCGTCCAAAATAATATTGAGAGACAAAGCCAATGTCCCGTCGTCATAGAGCAGAAAAACGTGAGATTAATCCAGATCCAAAATTTGGTGATTTGGTTATTATGAAATTTATGAATGCCATTATGTTTGATGGTAAGAAATCAGTTGCAGAGCGTATAGTTTATGGTGCGCTCGATTCTGTAGAAGAAAGAGTAAAAACAGATCCTGTGGCTCTGTTTCATCGGGCCTTGGAGAATGTTGCTCCTCATATTGAAGTTCGCTCACGCCGTGTTGGTGGTGCTACTTATCAAGTTCCGATTGATGTTCGTCCTGATCGTCGTCAGGCTCTTGCTATTCGTTGGTTGATTGCGGCTGCGCGTGGTCGAAATGAAACGACGATGATTGAGCGTTTGTCTGGTGAATTGATGGATGCGGCTAATAATCGCGGTTCTGCCGTGAAAAAGCGTGAAGATGTTCATCGTATGGCTGAAGCTAATCGTGCTTTTTCTCATTATCGCTGGTAGAAGTTTTAAACTAAGGCAAATATAATGGCTCGCGAATATAAAATTGAAGATTATCGTAATTTTGGTATTATGGCGCATATTGATGCTGGTAAGACTACGATGACTGAACGTATTCTGTTCTATACCGGTAAGAATCATAAAATTGGAGAGACCCACGATGGTGCTTCTACAATGGATTGGATGGAGCAGGAGCAGGAGCGCGGTATTACGATTACGTCTGCTGCGACAACGACGTTTTGGGAGGGGAAGGACGGTCGGAAACGTCGTTTTAATATCATTGATACGCCAGGGCACGTTGATTTTACGATTGAAGTTGAGCGCTCTTTGCGTGTTCTTGACGGTGCCATAGCCTTGTTGGATGCAAATGCCGGTGTGGAGCCTCAGACGGAAACTGTTTGGCGGCAAGCTGAAAAATATCGTGTGCCTCGTATGGTTTTTGTTAATAAAATGGACAAAATAGGAGCTGACTTCTATCGTAGTGTGGAGATGGTTGGTTCTCGGTTGGGTGCTAAAGCGCTTGTTTTGCAGTTGCCGATTGGGGCTGAAAATGACTTTGAAGGTGTTGTTGATCTTGTTGAGATGAAGGCTTTAAAGTGGGATGGTTCTATTGGTGCCTCGGCAGTGATAAGTGAAATTCCCTCTGATTTAAGGGAGAAAGCTGAAGAATATCGCGAGAAATTGATTGAGATGGCTGTGGAGGTTGATGAAGCTGCGACAGAGGCTTATTTGGAAGGTGTTATGCCAACCAACGAGCAGCTTATTTCTCTCATTCGTAGGGGGACAGTAGAAGTTCAGTTTCATCCGGTTCTTTGTGGTACGGCTTTTAAAAACAAGGGGGTGCAGCCACTTTTGGATGCTGTTGTTTCCTATCTTCCTTCTCCAATTGATATTCCGGCGATTAAGGGTATTGATGTAAAGACTGAGTCTGAAACGACACGCGAATCTTCTGATGATGCTCCGCTATCTATGCTTGCTTTTAAAATTATGAATGATCCTTTTGTTGGTTCATTGACGTTCTGTCGTATTTACTCAGGTAAGGTTCAGAAAGGTATTTCTCTTGAGAATACTGTGAAAAAGAAGAAAGAGCGTTTGGGGCGTATGCTTCAAATGCATTCAAATTCTCGTGAGGATATTGAAGAAGCATTTGCTGGTGATATTGTTGCTCTTGCAGGGCTTAAAGAGACGACAACAGGTGATACTCTTTGTGATCCTTTGAAGCCTGTTATTTTGGAGAGAATGGAATTTCCAGAGCCTGTTATTGAGATTGCAATTGAACCGAAGACAAAAGCAGATCAAGAAAAAATGGGTATTGCTCTTAACCGTCTAGCAGCCGAAGATCCTTCATTTCGTGTTAAATCGGATGAAGAATCTGGACAGACTATTATAGCTGGAATGGGTGAGCTTCATCTTGATATTATTGTTGACCGTATGCGGCGTGAGTTTAAGGTTGAAGCAAATGTTGGGCAGCCTCAAGTTGCTTATCGTGAGTCAATTACTAAAATGGCGGAAATTGATTATACGCATAAGAAACAATCGGGTGGTGCTGGTCAATTTGCTCGTGTAAAAATTGTTTTTGAGCCTCATGATGGTGATGACTTTATTTTTGAGTCAAAGATTGTTGGTGGTGCTGTTCCTAAAGAATATATTCCCGGCGTCCAAAAAGGGATTGAGAGTGTTATGGGGTCAGGTCCTCTTGCAGGCTTTCCTATGCTTGGTGTAAAAGCGACGCTCATTGATGGTGGTTATCACGATGTTGATTCTTCTGTTTTGGCTTTTGAGATTGCTGCTCGTGCAGCTTTTCGTGATGGAGCAAAGAAGGCTGGTGCACAGCTTCTTGAACCGATCATGAAGGTGGAAGTTGTTACACCAGATGATTATGTTGGTGATGTTATTGGTGATCTCAATTCTCGTCGGGGGCAAATTTCAGGTACTGAAGCGCGCGGCATTGCAACGGTTGTGAATGCAATGGTTCCTTTGGCAAACATGTTTGGTTATGTGAATACCCTTCGCTCTATGAGTCAGGGGCGAGCGCAGTATACAATGCAGTTTGATCATTACGAGCCTGTGCCTTCGGCTGTTGCTGTGGAGATTCAAAAGAAATACGCGTAATTTCAAGTTGGTAATTAATTTTTAACTTAGTCCTTGGCGTGGACGGAAAATGGAGAGCTCAAATGGCGAAGAGCAAGTTTGAACGAACAAAACCGCATGTTAATATTGGTACGATTGGTCACGTTGATCATGGGAAGACCTCGTTGACAGCAGCGATTACGAAATATTTTGGTGAATTTAAAGCCTAT
>NZ_JAQITE010000034.1 GCF_028618595.1 Bartonella sp. AU18XJBT
CTTGCTATCGGTGTGATTATAGGGGGCGCTTTTGGTAGCTTGGTCAACTCAATTGTCAATGATATTTTTATGCCAATCATTGGGCTGATTACAGGTGGAATTGATTTTTCTAATATGTTTATTCAACTTGCTGGCGAAAAACAAGCAACATTGAGTGCCGCCAAAGCAGCTGGAGCAACCATTAGCTATGGACACTTTATTACTTTACTTATCAACTTTCTCATTATTGCTTGGGTTCTCTTTTTATTCGTTAAAGCTATGAATAAAATCCGTAGAAAAAAAGCTTTTCTCTCAGAAAGGTTCTATGTACATTCAAATAGAGCCCTAAAGCTCTTTATTAAACCTTATAAAGTTCTTTGAAAATAAGATTAATATTGTAATATAATCCTAAAAATAAAATCTGCCCTTTCCTTTTTCATCAAAAGCGGTAAGTAAATTACCGTATATCGCTTACATAAAGGGGAAAACGCAATGCTTAAAGAATTCAAAGAATTTGCCCTAAAAGGTAATATGATTGATCTTGCTATCGGTGTGATTATAGGGGGCGCTTTTGGTAGCTTGGTCAACTCAATTGTCAATGATATTTTTATGCCAATCATTGGGCTGATTACAGGTGGAATTGATTTTTCTAATATGTTTATTCAACTTGCTGGCGAAAAACAAGCAACATTGAGTGCCGCCAAAGCAGCTGGAGCAACCATTAGCTATGGACACTTTATTACTTTACTTATCAACTTTCTCATTATTGCTTGGGTTCTCTTTTTATTCGTTAAAGCTATGAATAAAATCCGTAGAAAAGAAGAAGAAAACCCCAAAAAAACGTCTTCAGAAGAACAACTTTTAATAGAAATTAGAGATCTTTTGGCTAAGAAAAAATAATTTTATGCAAGATTTACATCATGGAACACGAGGAAAAAACATTTCCACAGTTGTTCCATGATTGGTTTTTGAGAATAATAAAAATTGTCCCCCACTTTCTTCCACCATTGCTTTACACATTGGGAGTCCTAAACCTGTTCCTATAAAAGCGCTATCGCCAGATCGTCCATCTTTGCGCTCTACTTGACCATAAGGTTGCAGTGCCTTTATAATCTCTTCTTCGTTCATCCCTATACCATTATCACTCACTGAAATTTTTACACGTTCTTTTCTATAAGAAACGTGAACAATAATCTGTCCACCCAAAGGTGTAAAACGAATAGCATTGGAAAGAAGATTCCATATAATCTGGCGAAACACTTGTTGTGATACAGGAATAAATGGAACATGAGGTGGAGCAACAATACGCATGATAATGCCGTTCTGATTGGCTTGAGTTTCAAGAAAAGCTATCGTCGCACGTAAACAAGATATCACATCAAATGTTTCAGAAATAAGGGAAGAATCAATCTGGTTATTGGAACCAGAATAATTTATCTTCGAGCACTCTAGTAATTGATTAATCAGCAATAATATATGTTTTCCAGAGGAAATAATATCGCGTAAATATCCATGATAACGCTCATTTTCTATCGAACCAAAGCGGCCTTCTCTCATAATTTCTGCAAAACCAATAAGAGCATTCAAAGGTGTTCGTATTTCATGAACAACCCCAACAATTTTATCCTCTTCTGCTTTTTTTTCTCCTGATGGAACTGTTTGTGTCCTATTACGCAACATAACAGCATAATTGCCTTGCTGTGCTAAAAATACAATCGTTATCAAAACGGTTATATTTTTATGATTTTTCGTCATTAAATCAGCTGTTTCTCTGCGATTTAAAACCTGATTTTTCCCTTCCATACGGATTGATTTAAAATATTTTTCAACCAAAAGTCGGCTTTGTAAAGTAAATAATGAAGAGAGTGGCTGTCCTCGTAGTTCATTTATTTCATAACCCATTAATGCTAAAGCTGCTCTACTTGCTGATTCAATAAAGCCCTCTTCATCCAACCATAAAACACCATCTGTTGCTGTATCCAACAATGATAAAACTGCAGCGGGCTCTTTTACGAGAGCTTGTTCTATAGCATTTACCTGCAATGTTTGTGCATATGGTAACTGAATAGCAGCTTCTTCAACTAAATTTTCTTCTTTTACCGATGAATTCAATTCATCACGCAATTGCTCTGCAATTTCATAGAAAGCTGAACGTTCTATCTCCGTAAGACATGGCATTTCCATTTCCAGCTTTTCGTCTCTTTTTTCTTGGACTTTTCGTATTTTTAAAACGCCAAAGCCACGAAACCCCTTAAGCTGCTTTTTAACATCAAAAATTGGCAAAGCCGACAATTCAACATCAAGCCATTGTAAGCAACCATCAACAGGCCATTGAACAATCTCTTTACTCCAAGGCATCGCCGCTTCAATGAAACGACTGAGAACCAGATATCGATCATCATTAAATTTATGAGCAAGCTCATGAAAACTACATCCTAAAATAGAGGAAGAGAGAGGACCAACAACTTCAGCTAGCTCTTTTGAGACTTCACAAAATAAACCATTGTGATCGATTTCCCACGTAAAAGGCCGAGGCAAAAGCTCTGGTGTAAAACGAAAAGCTTCTTGCTGACATTTTAATTCATTTGTATTTAACTTTAACTCATCTGCTTTTAATGGCATAACTAAAACTAAAAAGTGTTGGATTTACTCTCAAATGAATCATGCTAATTTGTTTACAATTATCTATTCTGGTTAAAATAACTTGATATCTCATATCAATTGTCTGTAGCAAAATTTTGACTGTTTCATCAACAAAACAAGAATTAAAAGAAGCTTCCAACTCTTGTTTCTTATTCACGCATTCTTGTAATAAATCTTGTTACAATAATGGTAACATTTCCCTCGCATAAATAGTACTCAAAAAGAATACACTTATTTTACGCATTCATGCGCCTGTTTAAAAAGATATCTCCCAAAATCCCCAAGCTTATTTTACGACGGCATCTGTAAATGGTGTGATGTAAAAGTCCCCATAACAGATAGCAAGGCATTGTACATTACATTTTTATGCTTATAAAAGAGCTGGTTAGGACCATCATTATACTAATTTTAACCCCTAATGTCACCAATAGTTCTTGGCATTTGAAGGCGTTCATAAGCGGCATTTTTATTTCTTTTTTTAACTTTTTTACCCCTACATTATTATGATACGCAAGAAAATAGTTTTAATTGTTTCAACAGAAAGAGATTTGAAATGAGAAAATCTTACGATATTTGAAACTTCTATTCAATATTTATAATGATTAATTATTATTATAAATTAATATATTGTATTATAAAAATAAAAAATTCTACTTCAAATAAAGCCTCTCGTAAGAACATCTTTCTTGTGCCAATAAGATCAAATGATGCCAGATTTAGCATAGTGCTTTAAAGCAACTAATACAACAGAATTTATATATTGAATACTCTTCTTATAATGCTTTCCATAATCCAAAAAAGACCTTTTTTCATCAGAACCGCTATAGAAGAGGAAACAAAAATATACCACTGCATTATTTAACCAAAGAATTTTTCTGTAATCAGAAAAAAGAACAAAAATCATCTGTTCTCATATAAAGATTTGTTTAATTTCTTTACATACCAGATCATCTAGAAATGTTAGAAATATCTTTCCTTTTGGTATCAGCTTGTTTACCTCATCAGTAGTCACAAGATTGGTTTTGCTTTATTACTCTCCATTCAATTGTTTGATATTATTACAGATAATGAATACGTGCTCACATCTGCTTTCAAAAATAAAACAAGCATTCGCTATTTAAATGATAACTGTCAAACATTTTAAAAATCGCATATTTTAATGTGCTTTTTTATTTCCCTGCGTTGAGTAAAATTTCACGTTTTCCCACATGATTAGCGGCTCCAACAATGCCTTTTTCTTCCATCCGTTCAACAAGAGAAGCTGCTTTATTATAGCCGATTGAAAGTCGGCGCTGAATATAAGATGTTGAACATTTTTTATCACGCATAACAATCTTTACAGCTTGATTATAAAGCTCCTCTCCCTCTTCATCAAAATTTTCTTCCTCAGAAACTTCAACCGTTGAATCGGCAGAAGCATCCTCTTTGTTATTGTTATCGTCTTCGTTATCTGTGACGGTTGCTAAATAATCAGGTTTTCCTTGCAGTTTAAGATGTGCAACTATGGATTCAACTTCTTCATCAGAGACAAACGGTCCATGAACGCGTACAATACGTCCCCCACCTGCCATATGAAGCATATCTCCTTGACCTAAAAGCGTTTCAGCACCTTGTTCACCTAGGATCGTACGACTGTCAATTTTTGATGTCACTTGAAAGGAAATGCGGGTAGGAAAGTTCGCTTTAATTGTCCCTGTGATAACATCAACAGAAGGGCGCTGCGTTGCCATAATAAGATGAATACCAGCCGCACGCGCCATTTGTGCTAAGCGCTGAATGGCATTCTCTATTTCTTTCCCTGCCACCATCATGAGATCAGCCATCTCATCAACAATCACAACAATATAAGGAAGCTGCGTAAGATCCATGGCTTCTTCATGATAAAGCATTTCTCCTGTTTCCTTATCAAAACCCGACTGAACAGTACACATGATCGTTTCGCCTTTTTGAGCCGCAAGTGCAACGCGTGCATTAAAACCATCAATATTACGTACCCCTAACTTAGCCATTTTGCGATAACGCTCTTCCATTTCACGAACCGCCCATTTTAAAGCTGTTACCGCTTTTTTAGGATCTGTTACAACAGGTGTTAAAAGATGTGGAATGCCATCATAAACAGAGAGCTCTAGCATTTTAGGATCAACCATGATCAAACGACACTGTTGTGGTGTCATACGATAAAGAATCGACAAAATCATTGTATTAATTGCTACAGACTTGCCTGATCCTGTTGTTCCTGCAACCAATAAATGAGGCATTTTTGCTAATTCTGCAATGACCGGCTCACCACTAATTCCTTTCCCCAAAGCAAGAGCAAGTTTAAATTCACTTTCACGAAAAGAACGTGTTTGAATTAATTCCCTTAAATAAACGGTTTCACGAACCGCATTGGGTAACTCAATCCCAATAACATTCCGTCCAGGAATGACAGCAACGCGTGTAGAAATAGCAGACATAGAACGTGCAATATCATCAGAAAGATTAATAACGCGCGATGACTTTACACCCGCAGCAGGCTCAAATTCATACATTGTAACCACTGGCCCTGGATGTACATGGATAATTTCACCCTTAATGCCAAAATCTTCCAAAACACTTTCCAAAAGCCCAGCACCGCGTTCTAATGTTTCTTGAGGAATCATCGTGCCTTCATGAAAAACAGGTTCCTGTAATAAATTGATCGGAGGAAACTCATAAACATCACTGTCAATAGATTGAATATTTTGCATAAAAGCAGAATCATAATTGCTCAATGGTACGCAGGTAGATTGCAATATTTTCGTTTTACCATTTGCTCGCATAACAGACAAATCTTTTGAATTCGGTGTGACAGCGTTTGTTGTGCAATCGACAATATTATTGTTTTTTTCAGTCTCTATACTAGCCCCAGAATCGCTTAGTACCTCAATATCGTTTAACGCCCTTGTATCACTTAACGTATGAGCGGAATCTTCAACAGAAAGCTTAGAATGACATTCTTTGGTAATATCACTATTCGTATGCATTAAATCAGAAATTTGCTCAACGCCTCGCATCCTTTCCGCTGGAGATTCTGATGTAATTGAATCATAGAGTTGTGGAAAGCGGTATTCGAGAACACGGTAAAGAGCAGTTATTGACTCATCAAAGACAGAAGGAATATCGGATGTAATTTTATTTGTCGTGTCAATCGATGTTTGATCCTCTTTTGAAGTTTGAGTATCCATATGTTCAAATACCAAAGATACGCATTCAAAAAATGCATCATCGGAAAGATGCCAAGCAGGATTCATTTTTTGTAGCACATTTTCTACTTGTAATTTATGCTCTTGTTTATCCTCCTCAAGTGAGATATTTGCTGACGGCATACAAGTAGCTTGTCGTGACAACTGCTTCAAAACTGTTGAATGACAAACCGGCGTTTTATTTTCTATTGATTGAGGATTAATGACTTTTTTTGTCGATGAAACGCTTGGTGTTTTCTTGTTACAACGTACAATATCTGTATCTGTAATTTTTTTTTGATCTTGCTTCGTAAAAATTTTAAACTGTTTTGCAAAGACTGGATCTGTTTCTATACGACGACGCAAAATCTCAACTTCTGGGGTTCGCGTGAAACGGACATTCTTTCCGAGGGTAAATGCCTTTTTCCACACTTCCGGATAAGGAAATATCTCAGTAATCTTAATAGATAAATCTTCTCTTGATGCACCTTTCGTACTATCATCAGAAAAAGAGGGCGTAGAAATAGATTTTGTTTTCGAATTATGCATGGCACCCAACAAATTTATAGCAATGAGAAAAATAACCTTTTCAAAAAGAATTCGTAGAAACTATCATACGAAGGTTAATAACCTTTTGCTGATGGTTACTTTTTAATGAAAAAAATAATGCCATAATGCATATTCATAATCTCCCTTCTGCATATTTACGATATAAATTGTCTATCGCTCTCTTTCTTTTCCATTTCATAAAAGCAATTGGTCTCAATAATACAAATGGGTATATAAGCGTTGCTCTATTGAATACTCCATGCTCAATTATCATGATATAATCTAATTTCTCGCGTTTTTATAAGATTACCCTTGTTATCCTCGTTTAAAACGGCTTAGACTAAGATAATCATAATTAAACAAACACAAATAGAAAAAAGGGAATGAATGATGTTTAATAAACGGAAATTTTATATCAATGGTCTATGGTATGACCCAAGCACTCCTCACGATTTTGATGTCATTAATCCATCAACAGAAGAGGCTTGTGCTGTCATTAGCCTTGGAAGTACAAAAGATGCCGATAAAGCAATTAACGCGGCTAAAGAGGCATTTCAAAAATGGAAAACAACATCACCAAGTGAGCGTCTTGGATTCGTTGAAAAAATTCTAGAGATCTACGAAAAACGTTCCAAAGACATGGCAAAAACAATTTCAATGGAAATGGGAGCACCGATTGATATGGCGCTTAATGCCCAAACTGCAACCGGCAGTTCCCATATTCGCAATTTTATCGAAGCTTATAAAGAATTTTCGTTCCAAGAAACCTTAATAAAGGGAAATGAGCAAGCAATCCTTCACTACGATCCTATTGGCGTTGTAGGATTAATTACGCCATGGAATTGGCCTATGAATCAAGTAACTCTTAAAGTTATCCCTGCTCTCTTGGCTGGCTGTACCATGGTGTTAAAACCCTCTGAAATTGCACCTCTTTCTGCTATGCTTTTTGCTGAATTTTTAGATGAAGCCGCGCTCCCTGCCGGTGTTTTTAATTTAATCAATGGTGATGGTGAAACTGTCGGTTCTTACCTATCAGCACATCCAGATCTAGAAATGATTAGCTTTACTGGTTCAACTAGAGCAGGAAAAGATATTTCTAAAAATGCTAGCGCTACTTTAAAAAGAGTCTGTCTGGAACTTGGGGGAAAAGGAGCGAATATTATCTTTGCTGATGCCGACTCAGATGCTATTCAACGTGGCGTGCGACATTGCTTTTATAATAGTGGACAAAGTTGTAATGCACCGACTCGTATGCTTGTGGAGCAGAGCATCTATGACAAAGCCGTAAAAATAGCTAAAGATATTGCAGAAACAACAAAAGTAGGACCAAACGACCAAGAAGGAAATCATATTGGACCCGTCGTTTCAAAAAAACAATATGATAAAATTCAAAATCTTATCCAATCGGGAATTGATGAAGGTGCAACTCTTGTTGTAGGTGGAATTGGTTTACCAAAAGGAATGGAACGCGGTTATTATGTCCGTCCAACAGTCTTTGCTGATGTAAAACCTCATATGCGTATTTTCAAAGAAGAAATCTTTGGTCCAGTTCTCTCGATTCTTTCTTTTAGTACAGAAGAAGAAGCCGTCGCTTTAGCGAATGACACTGAATATGGTCTTACAAACTATATTCAATCGCAAGATCGCAACAAATGTCGTCGTATTGCGGCACAAGTACGCTCTGGTATGGTAGAAGTTAATGGACATGGGTTCCCCAGTGGAAGCTACTTTGGAGGTGTAAAGTTTTCTGGGCGCGCCCGTGAAGGAGGACATTGGGGAATTAAAGAATTTCTCGATAGTAAAGCAATTTCGTACTGGTAAAATCTTATTAAAAACTTAATAGGAATCGTATGGTAATACAAAAAACAACGGATGAAAGTGCTCTTGGGCAACGTCTTGATCAGTGGCTAGCAAAACAATATCATAATGTGTTATCACGTTCGCGTTTGCAAACCCTCATCCGTGAAGGCTATCTTAAAATTGATGGTCAATTCATAAAGGAACCAAAAACAAAATTAAAACCTAACCAAATAATTGAATTGGCAATGCCTGACCTTCGTGATACAGAACCTAGTGCTGAAGCTATTGCATTGGACATTCTTTTTGAAGATGATCATATCATTGTTATTAACAAACCAGCTGGTCTTGTTGTTCATCCGGGCAATGGCAATTGGACCGGTACGTTGGTTAATGCCCTGATTTACCACTGTGGTAATAGTTTATCTGGTATAGGTGGTGTTAAACGCCCTGGCATTGTCCATCGTCTCGATAAAAATACAAGTGGTGTTATGGTTGTTGCAAAAAATGATTTGGCTCATAAAAGTCTCTGTGCTCAATTTTCTGATCATGGACGTACCTGTGCATTAGACCGACGCTACCATGCCTTGGTCTGGGGAACACCTCACCGCAATGTTTGGACAATTGATGCATCACTTGGACGTTCGCCCCATAACCGAACAAAGCAAGCTGTTATCCATAACCAAAACCCTTATGCTCGTCATGCTATTACACATTTTTCTTTGCTAGAAAAATATGGCTTTCATGCAGATTCAACATCTTTTGCTAGCCTTCTGGAATGTCGCTTGGAAACTGGACGCACCCATCAAATCCGTGTTCATATGGCTCATATTGGGCATCCACTCATAGGCGATACAGTTTATGGAAACGCTTTTAAAACAAAATCAAACACATTTAACCCCATTATTAGAAATGCAATCGATCAATTCAACCGACAGGCACTCCATGCTGCAAGTCTTACTTTTGAACATCCTTCTACCGGTAAAGTTATGTCATTTTCCGCACCACTACCTCAAGATATGGCTAAACTTATTAAGCTTTTTAAAAAAATGAATTGAAACTTTTCTCCTTCTCAAGATTTCAAGAATAAAATATCTTTTTTTGAACAAAATTAAAAAATATGCTACAGTGAATGCACATGGATATTACTATCTAAAACATAGAATTTGCCTTATCAGGGAATTCAGACAAAAGGAGGGTGCTATATGGCCCATATGAATTTGTTATCAGTAATGACAGGTGATGGTGGTTTGAACCGTTACCTGGAAGAGGTGCGTCGTTTTCCGATGCTTGAGCCAAAAGAAGAATATATGCTCGCTCAACGTTACCGTGAGCATAATGATCTAAAAGCTGCGCATAGGCTAGTAACTAGCCATTTGCGTCTCGTAGCTAAAATCGCGATGGGATATCGGGGCTACGGGCTTCCCATTGGGGAAGTCATTTCGGAAGGCAATGTTGGACTCATGCAAGCTGTTAAACGTTTCGAACCAGAACGGGGGTTTCGTCTTGCAACTTATGCAATATGGTGGATTAAAGCGTCAATCCAAGAATATGTATTGCGGTCTTGGAGTTTGGTTAAAATGGGGACAACAGCCAATCAAAAGCGCTTATTTTTCAATCTTCGTAAATTAAAAAGTAAACTTCAAGCACTTGATAGTGGCGATCTCAATGCAGAACAAGTGAAAGAAATTGCAACCCAGTTGAATGTCACAGAAGATGAAGTTGTATCAATGAATCGTAGACTTGGTGGTGACACTTCACTCAACGCACCGATTCGGACAAAAGAAGGTGAAAACAGCGAGTTACAAGATTGGCTGGTGGATGAATCTAACGATCAAGAACAAATTTTAATTGAAAAAAGTGAATTAGAAAATCGCCGTTCCATGCTCATAAATGCTATGGACAATCTCAATGAACGCGAAAAACGTATATTCAAAGCGCGTCGTTTAAAAGATGTACCACTAACCCTAGAAGAACTCTCTGGTGAATTTAATATTAGTCGAGAAAGAGTAAGACAAATTGAAATGCGTGCATTTGAAAAAGTGCAAAACTCTATCAAAGATTCTACTTTATTTCAAAATCAAGTGTAAAACCTTAGAGTTAAGTATAAAGCCAATGGTTTGCACATTCTTTAAATGTGAAAATGAGAAAAAGCATATCTTGGCTTTATACCTGTAAATTAGCTTATCGAATTCTTTGAGTTATCGATATGTGAAGCTTTAATGAATGGATCTGGTATGTAATTGATAAAAACGGCCGTAGAAAATTCTCCACAGCCATTTATTTTTTGCATCTATGTTTCATTCTTTTGACCAAGAACTGTTAACTTATCTTGTCGTGCCAGCCATTGCCCAATAACTTCATTAAAAATAGACTTACCTGTTGGTCCTTTTGCAAAGGTTAATTCACTTATACGCCCGTTTTTATCCGTTAACACCAAACGCATCCAATCTAATTCTCGTATCAATTGTAAATTTCGATCAAGAAATGGATGACTACCACTCAATGCAACAAGAAAAAAATCATCGTTAATCTTTGCAGCAATAGTTCTTGTTAAAGCCTGTCCAATGGATTGTTCACTTGCTTTAAAGGTTAATGCTTGAACATTGCTTATAGCTTTACCTGAAAATTTATCAGAAAGAATAAAAATAAGGTCCATAATATATGCAGCAGGAAATGACTGATCGGTATTACGACGTAAGATTAGCCGTAATGATACCCCTTCATCAGGAATTGTTATATCACCTTGTATAGTTGTTTCTTCCGGATCCCCTTTCACATGAGACTCTTTTATAAGCGTCCAGCGAGCACTTCCCGTCGCTATCTTTTCTGCATCATAATTTGTACGTGCTTGATAAAAAACAGCTTCACCTAATTTTTCAAGCGATTGCAAATTGCTAGCAACAACTGTTGAAAGTACTTCTTCATTCGAAGAATTTATTTCTTGTTTTAAACCAACATCAATTTCACTTCCATCCTCTAATAAACGTTGTGTTAACTTTCTCTTAACCGAAAGTGCCTTTGGTACTTCGTGAGAAACTTGAAGATTTTCTCCTAACACCTGATGATCATTTGATACAAATACACGCTCACCAATAAAAAAAATACCAATAATTAAAACAGAAAAACTAATAACAGAAACAGCACTTATCACAATACGCCTTTGCACCAATGATTTATTAGCACGACGTAAAGCCTGAGAAAAAATATGCGAAACAATATGCGGATTATCTTCTTGCAAAGGAGAAACCTTTAACGCACTGCTATTAACATGCTGAGAAGGCACATCAGCCTCCATATTAACAGGCTCTGCATCTGGTATATCTGATACACCAAGCTCATCAAATACCTTGTTATTCTTCGAACGTGTAACAAAATCCTGCTGTCTTTTGATGTCTACCTCTGAAAATTCATTATTCTTTGGTAATATAGTTTTTTTCGTATATTTTTTATCTTCATTTATATTTGTGGGATTCCACCCAATAACTGAAGAAAGCAATTTCTTTTCAACTGCTAAATATTCTTCTTCAACAGTTACAATAGAGCTTTGAAGAAGCTTTCTTTGTTCATCCACTATTTTTTGTGGTATTTTTGCTGTTACAAATTGATGTTCTAGTGTTTCGGTAGCCCGCTTATAAATCCGCTTACGCACTTGTGGTGTAACATTATTTTGTGCATTAATTGTCTTTTTTAAGATTCCAACGAAATCTACCATTTCCTTTATAATCTCTCTTAAACTGAGAAAAAAATAACAATAAAGCCAAAAAACTTTATTTTAGCCTTCTAAATTGATTGCCATTTAATATCGGTACAACTATCGCAATAATGTAAAATGAATATGAAAAATAAACAATGCTATTTTCCACCTTTCTCTCACGTGTTCCTAAAAACTTTTTTTGTAAAAAGATACAAAAACGAACAAAGAGCATATATAGAAATCTAAAAACAATAATCAATTAACAAAGGGATCCGTAATAAGAATAGTATCTTCACGCTCTGGACTTGTGGATAATAAAGCCACTTTTGTGTTAATCAGTTCTTCAATATAGCGTATATATTTAACAGCCTGCATTGGTAAATCTTCCCACCTCAATGCATGGGCTGTTTTTTCCTTCCAACCTTCTAATGTTGCATAAACAGGCTTCACTCGATCCTGAGCTCCCATGGACGAAGGTAAATAATCAATCCTTTTACCATCAAGCTCATAACCAATACAAACTTTTATTTCATCCAAACCATCTAAAACATCAAGTTTTGTCAATGCTATACCTTGAACACCGCAAATTGTTACCATCTGACGTACTAAGACAGCATCAAACCAACCACATCGACGCTTTCGCCCCGTTACAACACCAAATTCATGCCCACGTACTCCCAGAAATTCACCAATATCATTTATCTGCTCTGTAGGAAAAGGCCCTTCTCCAACACGTGTGGTATACGCTTTTGCAATACCCAAAACATAATGAATTGCACTAGGTCCTACCCCTGAACCTGTAGATGCCTGCCCAGCAACTGTATTTGATGATGTTACGTAAGGATAAGTTCCAAAATCATTATCAAGTAAAGCACCTTGCGCACCTTCAAAAAGAATGTGTTTCCCTCCTCGATAACCTTCATCTAAAAGACGCCATGTACAATCCATAAAGGGCAAAACTTTATCCGCAACTTGCATCAATTCGTCATAAAGCGCTTGAGAATCAATCTCTGCAACCCCCATCCCACGACGCAAAGCATTATGATGCCTCAAAAGCCGCTCAATCTTAGCCATAAGTGTATCTTTTTCTGCTAAATCCATCACTCGGATAGCGCGACGTCCCACCTTATCTTCATAAGCCGGTCCAATACCACGCTTTGTTGTACCAATCTTTAAACCAGATAAACCGCTTTCTCGAATTGCATCAAGATCCCGGTGCAAAGAAAGAATCAAAGGAGCATTTTCAGCAATACGTAAAATTTCTGGTGTAATTTTTACGCCTTGATCACGTAGCTTTTTTAACTCTTCTACAAAATGATGAGGATCAACTACAACACCATTCCCAATAATTGATAACTTCCCACGCACTAAACCAGACGGTAAAAGTGACAATTTATAACTAACTCCATCAACAACCAATGTGTGCCCAGCATTGTGCCCCCCCTGATATCTCACCACGATATCTGCTCGCTCAGACAACCAATCTACAATTTTACCTTTGCCTTCATCACCCCATTGTGTACCGACAACAACTACATTGGCCATAACTTTCTCCGTCGTGTTTGGTCAAAAAAACCAGCATTCAAAAACAAACTCTTCTTTATAACGAAACCTTAGAGCAAGTGCGACTCCTCATTTCAGATTTTCCTCAATCTTCAAGTGATGAAATTTTCAAATTTATGATAATAAAGATGAGCAAATACTAAAATATTTTAAATCTGTCATTTTTGCTACAAAAAGTAAAAAATTAGAGATTTTAATTTGTGCGTATCCAACACCTGACAGAGCATTCATTCTCCCTCTTAATCTTGTACAATTCATGTAATATTTAGAGGCTGTTTGTCTGATACAAGAATACGAAAGATCATCATAATCTCTCGTATCCTTTTTTGTTTAAAACACGTTGTGAAATCACAAGTAATTATTTAAAGCTGTGCTTTTTCAACTTGGAACGCCCATTCAAGCCATTGTGTTAAAATTTCAAGATCGGAAGCCTCAATTGTTATACCCGCCCAAATTCGAAGCCCAGGAGGAGCATCGCGATACGAACCGATATCATAAGCAACCCCTTCCTCATCAAGACGTTTCACAACCGCTTTTATAAAAGATATTCGCTTTTCCGTATCCAAAGCAGTAATCACTGGATCCACAATATCTAAACAAATAGCGGTGTTAGAACGCACTTCAGGATCTTTTGCCAAATATTCTAACCATGGTGTTTTGCGAACAAAAGAATCAAGTACAGAAAAGTTTTTCTCAACCCGCGCTCTTAATGCCGCTGCACCTCCTAGGGATTTTGCCCACTTCAACCCATCAAGAAAATCCTCAACACAAAGCATAGAAGGTGTATTGATTATCTTTCCTTTAAAAATATCTTCGTTCAATTTTCCATTTTTTGTCATATAGAAAAGTTGAGGCATAGGCCAAGCTGGAACATGATTCTCAAGCCTCTCAACAGCACGAGGACTTAAAATCACCATACCATGCGCAGCCTCACCTCCCAACACTTTCTGCCATGAAAAAGTAACAACATCTAATTTTGAAAAATCAAGATATTGCGCAAAAGCTGCAGATGTTGCATCACAAATGGTCAACCCAGCCCGCTTATGGGGAATGAAATCTGCATTAGGAATACGCACACCAGAAGTTGTCCCATTCCATGTAAAAACAACATCACGATCAAAGTCAAGTTGTGTTAAATCTGGTATTTCACCATAAGGAGCTTCAAAACGACGCACATCCGAAAGCTTTAATTGCTCGACAACATCTTTATTCCACCCAAATCCAAAACTTTCCCACGCCGCCATATCAATGCCACGCTCACCTAATAGAGACCATAGAGCTGCCTCAACAGCACCGGTATCTGAACCTGGCATAATTCCTATACGATGATCAGAAGGAACATCAAGAATCTCACGGGTTAAATTAACAACTTCAGCAAGTTTTAATTCTGCTTCTCTAGATCTATGTGAACGCCCAACTAATGCATTTTTAAGAACATCAAGAGTCCAACCAGGCCGTTTGCTACAAGGACCTGAAGAAAAATTAGTATTATTGGGACGACTGCTTGGTTTTTGTAACATTGTCATTATTTCTCCCCTTTTAGATGTTTCTCTTTCTTTATAAAGAAAAACAAATTATTATAAAGACTAATCAACAATCTTTTTAGAAAAAAGTCAAAAATACTTTCTATTATTTCGTATGCTTAAAATTCATAGAAACCTTAGAAAAAAATCTTTCTTAACCATGCTTCTCGATTGATTCTTTTATTTTTTCGTATCACCACCACGATAAGACAGCATTCTAATAACAATACACTAACGTGTCCAATATACCTATCAAATTTATTTTATGATAAAGATTCATTGATAACTCTCTAGAAGGGAGATAAACTTATTAAAAAATCAATTATTTTTCTTTTGATGACTGGACAGAGAAAATTTTAATGTTATAACCGCAAACGCTTTATATTTTTTTGAAGCATGCCCAGATAGCTCAGTTGGTAGAGCAGCGGACTGAAAATCCGCGTGTCCGTGGTTCGAATCCGCGTCTGGGCACCATTTTATTTCTTAAACATATTGAAATATATAGATTTTTTCTTTAAATAGCTGTTTTCAGACCACCTTTTAGACCACCCTTTACGGTTTATATAATTTTACCTAATTTGTTCTTATTTGCTCCTTATTTTTCTTTGGAGTGAAGGCTAAGATTTCTTTTTTTCTCCACCTCACTGCTCTACCCAGCTTATATGGCTCCGGAAATAATCCCTGAAGCACCCAATTGCGAATCGTTGTTGTGGATACACTAAAAAGCTGTGCACACTCACGTGTCGTTACATATCTATCTCCATCATCAAATATCATCTCATTACCTTTTTCTTTTTTATATTAATTAAATGGGCGGGGGTGCTGGGAGGAGAGAGCACCCCCATAGGTTTAAGCGGCTTTTGCCAAAATCTTTTCCATCTCTTGTTCTATTTCCCCTAAAAAGATTTCGACCGCTTTATTAATCTCTTCAATGTATTGCTC
>NZ_JAQITE010000035.1 GCF_028618595.1 Bartonella sp. AU18XJBT
CACTGCTTGCGCAATTAAAGGGAAAATTTCTTCTGTCTCTCAATGATGTGCCTGAGATCCGAAAAACCTTTAACCAATTTAAGATAAAAGAGGTGAATACATCTTATACATGTGGTTCAAATGATCCGACTGCGGCTCGAGAGCTCATCATCTCAAATTGCGACTTTTAGGATGAAGAGAAAAGATGCATTAAAGGGTCTTTAAATAACCTTTGAAGACCCTTTGAGAACCCCTTAAAAATCTTTTGAAAAAAATAAATTGGTACAAAACCTAGTGGCAAAATATACAAAACCCGCCGACAAGCTACACACACAACAAAAAAGTAATGGTAGCGGAGGAGGGATTTGAACCCCCGACACAAGGATTATGATTCCTCTGCTCTAACCTACTGAGCTACTCCGCCAAAATAAGCAATCACAATTGTAAATAATTACATCTTTTGCGGATATAAGGGGTAGAATAGTAAGATGTCAAGCATCGTTTTTAAGCTTTTCTCTTGTCATTCTATATTATCCTCGATATGTAAAAGTGTAATTTTCATATGATAAAGTAAGGTAAGGCATGAAAATGGTGCCACGTGTAGCGGTTTTAGGATGCGGTCATTGGGGTGAAAATCATATACGGACACTTCACTCTCTCGGGGCTTTAGCAGCGGTTTCTGATATTGATAATGATCGTGCTGCTAGTTTTGCAACGATGTATGGTGTAGAGGTTGTTACACCAGATGATCTTTTTACTCGTCGAGATATTGATGCGCTAGTATTAGCGTTGCCGCCACAATTGCATACGCAAAATGTGCTCTGTGCTGTTAAAAATGGTAAAGATGTTTTGGTGGAAAAACCAATAGCCTTGAATGTTTCTGATGCTAAACGCCAAGTTCAGGAGGCTGAGGCTTATGGGCGAGTTTTTATGGTGGGCCATATTTTACGTTTTCATCCAGCTTTTGAAAAAATGTGTGAATTGGTGAAAAACGGAGAAGTGGGAGATGTGCGATATATTTATTCCCATAGATTAGGCTTTGGAAAATTTCATACACACAGTGATGCTTTATGGGATCTTGCCCCTCATGATCTCTCAATGATTTTGGCGTTGACAGGATGTGAACCTTCCGAAATTCGCGGTGAGGGGGCTGCTGTCGTTAATCAGATTTCTGATTTTTCTCATATTCATATGACTTTTCCAAATGGTGTGCGTAGTCATCTTTTTACTTCACGCTTGAGTTCTTATCGTGAGAGGCGTTTAACTGTTGTGGGGACAAAGGCTATGCTCGTTTTTGATGATATGGAACTGTGGAGTCGTAAATTGGCAATGCACCATTTTGCCGTTTGGAAAGAAAATCAAGAGTGGGCTTTTAGCATGGATGAGCTGAATTATATTGATGTTTGTGAAGACTTACCGCTTACTTGCGAATTACGTCACTTTCTTCATTGTATTGAAACGCGTCAATCACCTCGTACAAATGGTGATGATGCTATTGCGGTTTTACGGATTTTAACAGCTGCTGGTGTCAATTATGATAGATAAAAGAGATAGGTAGCGCTTTTGCATTCTTGTGATGATCAATGGAGTTAATATGCAATTCATCGACCTTGGGGCGCAGCGTGCGCGTATTGAAGATAAAATTAATTCTGCAATTGCGCATGTGGTCGCTAGTGGGAAGTATATTTTGGGGCCAAAAGTAACAGAGTTTGAAGAGAAATTGGCAGAATATCTGGGCGTTAAACATGTGATTGCATGTGCTAATGGAACAGATGCTTTGAAGATGCCTCTTATGGCTAAAAATATTGGTCCAGGGGATGCTGTGTTTTGTCCTAGTTTTACATTTTCAGCAACGGCTGAAGTGGTTGCTTTGGTGGGGGCTGAGCCTGTTTTTGTTGATGTTTTACCTGATACATTCAATATTGATGTTGAAAAACTTTCTCACGCTATCGAAATGGTAAAAAAAGAGGGACGTCTAAAGCCAAAGGCTATTATTGCCGTTGATTTATTTGGGCTTGCTGCTGACTATGTGCAAATTGCTCAAGTGGCAGCAAAAGAAAATCTTTTTGTAATTGAAGATGCTGCTCAATCTATGGGCGGAAGAAGCGGTAATACTATGTGCGGTGCTTTTGGTGATGTGGCTGCTACAAGTTTTTATCCTGCAAAACCATTAGGATGTTATGGCGATGGAGGTGCTATGATGACCAATGATGATCATTTTGCAAAACTTTTACGCTCTATTTTGTTTCATGGTAAAGGTGAAACGCAATATGACAATGTACGTATTGGTATGAATTCGCGTCTAGATAGTATTCAGGCTGCAATTTTACTAGAAAAGTTTGCGATCTTTGAAGATGAAATGGAAAAGCGTGTAGAAATTGCTCAATACTATTCCAATGGCTTAAGAGATATTGTTACAGTTCCAGAAATAGGAGAAAATATTCGTTCTGCTTATGCACAATATACGATTAAGGTAAAAGAACGTGATAAATTAAAAGATTTCTTACAAAAAAATTCTATCCCTACAATGATTTATTATAAAACTCCTTTACACCAACAGCCAGCTTATAAACACTTCCCTTATGTAAAAGATTCCCTTTCTGTTTCAGAGTCTTTAGGAGAGTGTGTTTTAAGTTTACCAATGCATCCTTACTTGACACAAACGGATCAGGATATGATTATCCAAAAAATAAGAGATTTTTATCACTCTTGAGAGCGTGTTTTATCCTTAAAATTATGGTCAAAGCTCTATTGGTGACCCATTTTAGAAGGTATTTTTTGTTAGAGTGTGTAATCAATGTTTTTGGTATTATTTACTTTCTAAGAGCTATGAAATGTTGTCCTTTAGAGCGGTGATATGATTAGAAAGTGAATCTGCTTGACAAGAAGATGTTTTTTAATAGAACTGTATGGGTTAGGAAACCTTGTCCTTTAGCTTAGCAAGAAAGTCGCGTTTAATAAAAAGGATTTGGGTTATGAAAGTTACCGTGAACCTTTGTTGATTTTACTCTTCATTTAAGGTGTTTTAAAAGATAACCTATTTAAGGGGGCTTTTGGAGAGAAGAGTTATTTTTTTGCGAATACGTGATGCTAGGTCATTTTTGCTTTTGGATTTTTGAATCAATGTGTTGATGGGGGATGTATTCCCCTCTTGTAGCGCTATTTGAGCTGCTAATGTTGCTGCGAGTTCTTTTGTTTCTTCACGGAGTTCTTCCAGCAATTGGTGGTTAGCGGTCGTGTTAAGCTCATAAGTTTGGATTTTTTGTAAACGTTGCTGATAGTGTGCGATTTTTTCACGCATCATTTTTCTTTCCTTTGAAAGTGTGTATTGTGGCGATATTTTGTTTGATTGCTATCGCTTCTTTGGTGAGAGCGTCTTGTGTGGGGAGGCATAGCCGATAAAATTGTTCTGTTACTTGGCTCAGTTGTATTTTTTGTTGGGCGTATTTTTTTTGCAAAAATTCGTACTTTTGTTGGTTGTTTGCTAATTCTACAGCATGTTGTGCACGAAGAAAATCGTGATTTGCTT
This sequence comes from Bartonella sp. AU18XJBT, assembly GCF_028618595.1. Lineage (GTDB taxonomy): Bacteria > Pseudomonadota > Alphaproteobacteria > Rhizobiales > Rhizobiaceae > Bartonella. Next base: position 3,509 of record NZ_JAQITE010000035.1, read on the forward strand.
CTATTTCCGCGAGTGATAATGGCATTTGCGCACAAACATCTTTATACGCAAAATGAACGGCTTTACGCCAAATAAAAGGAGATAAAAGGACCAGTAACCAGGAAGTGAAAGAAACTCCAAGTATAAAAAAAAGAAATGATTGAATAAGCATAATGCCCCTTTTCAAATAAGAATACGTTTAAAATGGATTCCATGTCGGTCTAGGTGTTAATTTTAAATACCCTACATTGATACCAAGGCGTGCGCCGACTCCTGTACGTATTGGGATTAACAAGGTATTATGGTATTTGAGGACATGAAAACCAACACCTGCAATTAAATAGGCCGAACCTGAAATACCACCATAGCGTCTCCATAAATTATTTATGCTATTAAGATTGTAAACTAAGATCATTAAACGGGAGCCTTGGCCGCCAAAATCCCATCCTACTGAGGGACCTTGCCAAAAAACTTTATGTTGACCATAGCTTTTGGTAAAAATCCTTCCTTCGCCATAGGTTAATCCAGCAAAAAAGGCACCAGAAGCTTCTTCTCCTAAAATATAGGCATTGGGATAACCGTATTTTGAAAAAATATTTTGAATTGCAACAGCCAGACCACTGGCTGTTTTCCCAAAAAAAATATGACCAGAATCAATAATTTCTTGGAGTGAATAATGGGGTTCGTTTTGCTCTATTGGTTTTAGTTGAGCATGTGCAGTGTTTATGGTGATGAATAAAAGGAAGATTAAAGATATAATATTTTTGTACCAGTATTTGAGCAGAGAGAGAGCCATGGAGTTTTCTCCTTTTATTAGTGATAAACAAAAAGATAATATTAGAATTTTTATTCGATTCAAATAAAAAATAAGATATAAGGTTATTTAAATTCTTGAATTTATTTCTGAATTTTTTTTAGCATGATTGTTAATGTTTCCTATTATGCATCAGATGTTAAGAGTTTTTCTTTAAAATAAAGTTTGTTTTTTGAATCTAGGAGTTCTCAATCATTATGACGTTAGATATTTCTTTGAAGCCTATGGATCTTGCTGCTTTGCTTTGTAGTCGTATTTGCCATGATTTGATTTCACCTGTGGGGGCTATTCAAAATGCAATGGAGCTTTATGATGAAGGAGGAGCTGAAGAAGATGCTTTACAATTGGTACGTTTATCCGTTGCGAGTGCTACTGCACGTCTACAATTTGCGCGATTGGCTTTTGGTTTTTCTGGTGCAAGTGGAGGACAAATAGATACACGGGCTGCAGAGCAGGTTGCTCAACAATATATGAAAGAAGAAAAAGCAACTTTAAAATGGCAAGCTTCTTCTTTATTGTTAGAAAAAGATGAAGTTAAACTTTTACTTAATTTATTATTGATTGCAAATGCAACAGTTTCTCGTGGTGGTGAAATTGTTGTTATGATTTTGCAAGAAGAAAATAAACGTTCTTTTCGATTTGAGGTTTTCGGTAAAACTCTTCGGATACCCCCTCATTTTCTTGCGTTATTTCGTGGAGAAGTTCAAGAAGGGCTTATTGATGCACATGTCATCCAATTTTATTACACAATATTACTTGCTCAGATGACAGAGATGAAAATAAATATTGATGAAAGTGATCGTTGTATTGTTTTAGAAAGTGTAAAAAAGCTTTGAATAAGAGAGAAGCGCTTAAGCTGTGTTGGGAAAAGTGGCTTCAGTTGAACTTATGAGCGATAGGATTATATGTGTAAATTTGGTGTGCTTACTTCTTAAGCTTTAAGCGCTTTCTATATGAGATTTTTGGTGTGCGAGTTTTCTATTTTTAATAGAGAAAAGATCCTCGAGAAAAAATCTCGGCCCGCTACACTCCGAGATTTTACAATGTGCATGTTCACTGCTTAAGCGGTTTTTCGTACGTTCTCTTCAACTGGATCACGTAATACGTAACCACGTCCCCAAACTGTATCAATGTAATTTACATTAGAAGAGACTGCTTCCAATTTTTTCCGCAATTTACAGATAAAAACATCGATAATCTTTAGTTCTGGTTCATCCATTCCACCATAGAGATGATTGAGAAACATTTCCTTGGTAAGAGTGGTACCTTTGCGTAAAGAGAGAAGCTCTAGCATTTGGTACTCTTTACCGGTTAAATGAACGGGGCGCCCTGCAACTTCGACGGTTTTTGCGTCAAGGTTAACGGTAAGATCACCGGTAACAATAACCGATTGTGCATGTCCTTTAGAACGACGAACAACTGCATGGATACGCGCAATGAGCTCATCCTTATGAAAAGGCTTCGTCATATAGTCGTCTGCTCCAAAGCCAAAACCACGTACCTTGTCTTCAATGGCATTCATACCAGAAAGGATCAGGACAGGAGTTTTTATTTTTGCCAACCTTAGAGTCCGCAAGACATCATACCCTGACATATCGGGCAAATTCAGATCAAGCAAAATGATATCATAATCATAGAGTTTTCCTAAATCGATACCTTCTTCACCCAGATCAGTGATATAAACATTAAAGTTAGCCGACTTTAACATCAACTCAATGCTCTGAGTAACTGCTCTATCATCTTCAATTAATAATACGCGCATTTTAGATCCCTCACTTTGCTCCTTCACGAATCATAAGGAGCATTTCTATTTTATATCAGTTAGCAAAACCACTGTTATAAAAACAATTCATTAAATCAAACACTTAAAACAAAGTGTTTATGAACATTTCAGTAGTACGCGTAACAATCACTACTAAATTCCCCACTATCCATGATAGTGGTTAACAAAATATTTTTATTTTTGAAAGAGGCTACAAAATTATTTTAAAAAAATCGCTTATTTTTTAACATAATAAAAAAAAGAAGGGCTTTCTCTATAAACTTTAACTTAAAAAAAATTGTAAAAGAGCATTATAAATTACTTTTTTACAATTTCAGTGTTTGTTTACTGAGCTTTAAACCTCTTCATTTTATAATGGGGTGGAAAAGTAAAGAAATAGTTATTGCTCTTTAAAGCAGATTGTCTTGTCAGATGCTTTAAAGAAAGGCAGAAATTATTATAATTTCAAGTTAATAGACTGTTTTTGTCGGATAGATATATAACTAGAAGATATTTATGGGTGTGAATACGAGTTTTGAGTTGGCGCAATCAAGGAGTAGTGAGTATGAAGCCACGAGAAAATATGGTGCGATTGAGGATGTTTCAAGTGCGTGGAAAGCGCCGTGAAATTGCACAGCTTGAGATGATGATCGCAGAATTTGAACGAATGGTGTTAGAGCTGGAAGCGCAGATTACTCATGAAGAACGTAAATCTGGAAATAATGATGTTCACCATTTTGCTTATTCTGCTTTTGCGCGTGCAGCGCGGCAAAGACGTGATAACCTGATCAATTCGATTCGTGATTTACAGCTTCAAAAAACAAACGCTGAAATTGCTCTCCATGAAGCTAATACAGAGCTGCAACGTGCACAGCTTTTGGAAGCACGAGAAAAGAAGATTGCTGCGGATGATGAGAATATTTTGATTCAATCTAATTCAATGGTTGGCTAATTTAATGGCTGAATGATCAAAGCAATTATTAAAAATCCATTCTTTCAGATTTATCTTTTGGATATGGTATAAAACAGCCAAACTTTTATCTAGTTTGGCTGTTTTATAAATTGCTTTATGTTATCATAATCGTAATCAATGGCAACTTAATGCCTGTAGTTTTGAATCTTGGTCGTTCGTAATCCCGCTAAACCGTGTTCATCGATCAAACTTTGCCATGAAAGAAATTCTTCTACAGTCAAAGTATAACGTTGGCACGCTTCGTCAAGACTTAACAATCCACCTCTGACAGCCGCAACAACTTCAGCTTTGCGACGAATCACCCAGCGCCGTGTTGTTTGCGGCGGTAGGTCGGCAATTGTAAGCGGACTTCCATCTGGCCCAATAACATATTTCATTTGTGTTTTTATCAAATTGCTCATTCGTATCCTCTACCTTGAGTCAAGGATTTGATTCGTTTATAGAGCATGAAATTTAAAAAAGAGCTAAAAGCGCTGAAAGAAAAAATTAATAAAGTGATTGAGCATGTAAAAGAAGCTCAAGTTGAGATGTGTAGAAGAGATTCTTGCAATATTTTACCGGATTTTTCAAAAGAGCAAAAAAGGTTTTCTAAAAGGATTTTTCCCAAACGATTGCCATTATGCCTTATTTCTATCATTCTTTTTTTATTTGCAGCAGCTTTTAAGAAAGTAATGCCTATGGTTGTGGAAAGGATAAAAAAATAATATAAAGACAACCTGTTGTGTAAAAGTGCTGAAGAGCGCGCATCAGAATGTTAGCATATGGGTAGCCATTAAACAGAGCATTAAATAGAGAATGAATATATGTTTTTAAACAGTCTTGATTTACCAGGACAACCTAAGGATTCTCGCATTGTGGTTGCAATGTCGGGGGGGGTTGATTCATCGGTTGTTGCAGGTCTTTTGAAAAAGGAAGGGTATAATGTTATTGGCATTACGTTGCAGCTTTATGATCATGGGGCAGCAACGCATCGGGTGGGGGCGTGTTGTGCAGGACAAGATATTGAGGATGCACGCCGCGTTGCAGAAACATTAGGAATACCGCATTATGTTCTTGATTATGAAAAGCGCTTTCGCGAAGCTGTTATTGATCCTTTTGCAGAGAGCTATGCTCATGGAGAGACACCAGTACCATGTATTGCATGTAATCAAACGGTTAAGTTTGCTGATTTATTAGCAACAGCACGCGAATTGGGGGCAGATGCTTTGGCTACGGGACATTATATTCGTTCGCGTTCCCATGGAGCGCATCGAGCACTCTTTCGTCCTCTCGATAATGATCGTGATCAGAGTTATTTCCTCTTTGCAACGACACAAGAACAGATTGATTATTTGCGTTTTCCACTTGGTGACCTTCCAAAAGCCCGCGTTCGTGAAATGGCAGCAGAAATGGGCTTTGTGGTTGCCAATAAGCATGATAGTCAGGATATTTGTTTTGTTCCACAAGGAAAATATTCAGATGTTATCGCAAAACTGCGTCCAGAAGCAGCTAATCCTGGTGTTATTGTCCATATTGATGGAAAGATTTTAGGTCAACATTCGGGAATTGTTAATTATACGGTTGGTCAACGTCGTGGTATTGGGGTGTCAACGGGTGAAGCGCTTTATGTGGTTTATCTCGATGTAGAAAATGCACGTGTTATTGTTGGACCGCGTGAAATGTTAGAAACGCATAAGCTTTTTTTACGTGATGTGAATTGGCTTGGTGATGAGTCGTTAGATAATTTCCCTTCTCAAGGTATTGAGGTGGCTGTAAAGGTGCGTTCAACGCGTCCTCCTCACCTTGCGCGCTTACATTATAAAGAAGGTGTTTTTTCCGTTGATTTATTGGAATGTGAAAATGGTGTGGCGCCAGGGCAAGCTTGCGTTCTTTATGATGAAAATGGTCATGAGGCGCGTATTCTTGGGGGAGGATTTGTAACACATTCAGAACGTGCGGCCGATACTGAAATGATGTTGAAGCGCGTTTTATGTAATCTCGAAACAAAAGATTCTATTTCTTCTGAACTAAAAACAACAGCTTCATAAAACATAGTAAATTGATTTGTAATAATATTTTGTACTCTTAAACTTGAATGAGAGACTTCCGGAAGATTTTCTCATTGGAAGTTTGTTTTATGATTGAATCCATCAACATTATGTCTTCTGCACATCATAAGTGGGGTTAGGGTGTAGAAAGCATTATAAGAAAAATGTTTTTTTATCAATACTTTCAAATGCTAGGGAACGGCAATATTATTGGAGACTGGTAGATAACATACAGCATCGGCTATGTTTTACAACTTAAAGTGTCATCATCTTTAGTGGTCAAAGTTGGTAAAATGGGCAAGTGCAATACCTGAGGCTGTGGCAACATTAAGGCTGTCAAAACCGTCAGTCATGGGAATACGTAAGGTTTTTGATTGTTGTAGTATATGGGGTGGTAAGCCATCGCCTTCTGTTCCAAAAATAAGTGCCATTCTTTTGGTTTTGTTGGCTTGCTTGAGAGTGTGTGAGGCAGAAGGGGAGAGTGCATAAAGATGAAAGTTTTCATTGTTTAAAGCAGTTATAATGTCATTTATATCAGCGTTTTGCGTATAGGGTACTTTTAAAGCAGCGCCGGCAGAAACTCGTATTGATTTGCGATAAAGCGGATCGCATGAGGTTTTGTCGACAATAATGCCATTACTGGCAAAGGCTGCTGCATTACGAAAAATTGATCCCATATTATCGTGATTCGAGATACCACATAAAACAAGAATCAAAGCTTTTTCTGGAAGATGTTGTAAAAAACTTTGTAAGGATGGCAGTGTTTTGCGTTTACCAATACCCAAAACACCACGATGAACATGGAAGCCGGTGATATTATCTATAACTTTTTGTGGAACGCAATAAATGGGACATAGAGGCTGTGTTTTTTTTAAAAGCGGTAGAAGTCCAGAGAGACGGTTTGCTACGATGAGTAGTGAGATGGCAGAAAAATCTTTCGAGTGCAGTAATGCGGACAATGTTACTTTGCCTTCAGCAATAAATTGATGTTGCCGTCCAACAAGGATCTTTTTCACGGATATTATGATAGGCTTTTAGGCGTGGATCATCTGTTTCATTGATTGTTATGATATTCAAATGCATGAGAGATTTTTAGTGCTTTTTTCTTATGATTTCCAGATGTTAGAATTTATTTTATTTTAACAAAGAGAGAAAAAAACATTATTTTAAAACTTATGGTAGAATCTGTGTTGACAACGCACAACCATAGGTATAGTATAAAAACACTGATACGGAATCATATATTTTTTCTCGTATCGGGTGCAGTGTCTTGGGTCCCCGCTATTTCCCAAGTTCTGTATGCCCTTAATTTCTAAGGGAAAAGAATCTGGGTCCCCAATGCCCAGATTCTTTTTTTGAGGGTATCATTGTTCTTCTTTTTTATATCTCAATTTTTTAGTAAATCATATTTAAAAATCCTGTTGACCTGTAAAGTTACAGTAGAGTGCTAAGATATTTTTCTAAGGTGCGAAGATGGCTTAAGATTGGTTATAATGCACATCATAAGACCGAAAAATAACGCATGATCATGAGCAAAAATAAGTTTTTCGTTTATGAGAAGTGAAATGGCTTTAAGTTATTCAGAAAACGATTAATAATGAAGGTGTTGTGTTTGATTATCCTTGGAAAAGCTCTTTTTTTTATTATTTTCTCTCTTCTTTATTTATTAGTGCTGTTCGTGTAACTGAGCAGTTTTTACGATAATAATGGTGAGCTGAGGTGTTTATTGTATGGTGAAGCTTCTATAATATTGAGGAAATATTGTCGATATGCCAAAAGTATCATTATATGGTTTAAAATATTAATTCCCTTATTTCGTGAAGAAAAGGATGAGGTTCATGGATGTAAAAATCAATATACAAAGCTTAACTTTATACTCTATTTTTATTGCGTGTATCGTTTTTGCTTTGAAATATTGGGCATATCACATCACAGGTTCGGTTGCACTTTATTCTGATGCATTGGAATCAATCGTTAATATCCTTGCGTCATCGGCAGCATGGTGGGCTGTTAAAGTGAGTATGAAGCCAGCAGATCAGGATCATCCCTTTGGGCATCATAAAGCGGAATATTTTTCCGCAATTCTTGAAGGGGTACTCATTATTATTGCGGCAATTGTTATTTTAAGAGAAGCATGGATAGCTCTTTCTACCGTTCAATTATTGCAGAAGCCTGGAATATGGCTTGTTATTCACCTTATTGCAACTGTCATAAATTGTATGTGGGGAATGGTTCTTATTTGGCAGGGAAAACACCATCGCTCACCGGCTCTTAAAGCGGATGGAGTGCATTTTATAACGGATGTTTTTACTTCGCTTGCAATTTTAGTTGGTCTGATTGCTGGTTTTATCGGGGGATGGGGAGCTTTAGATCCAATTTTAGCGATAATCGTTGCCGTTAATATTCTCTTACAGGGCTGGAAGGTGATTAGAAATGCTGTTCAGGGATTAATGGACGTTGGCGTTGAATTGAATGAAAGCATGCGGATTCGGGAGCTGATTTCTGCAAATGCATCGGGTGCGCTTGAGGTCCATGATTTACGGACGCGTGTTGCTGGGAGGGTTACTTTTATAGAGTTTCATTTGGTTGTGCCTGCTGTAATGCAGGTAGGAGAAGCACATAAAATTTGTGATAAAATCGAAGGTGTTCTTCAAAAAGAATTTGATAATGTGCGTATTTCTATTCATGTCGAGCCTGAAGATGAGGCAAAATTGCCTCCCGGTACAACGGTGATCCCTTTTATATAAAAAGATTTTTTTCAAATTGCCTGTCATGTTATAAGAACTGCTTTTTATGATGGGGCGATTCATACCTCTCGAAAATAGAGTGATGCTCTTTCGTTGATTTAATTTTTGCATCAATCAAGTATAAAAGGTTAAACAGAGTATTTAAGGCAAGATTTATTCTATTTCGTTAAAACACTGTTCTTTAAGGTGTGGTGAGATAAGACATATAAATTTGGTCTATTAAGTGTTTTTAGAGTGTGAAGTAAATATTCAAAATAGGACATGCCGGTGTATTCTTGTTGTGTAAGTGAATTTCATGAAATGGTTATCCGCTTAAATTTACTTAAGAGAACGGAGTGTTTACAGACTGTCAGGAGTAGGTGTTTCGTTTCTTAGGGCGAAGAGGAATGAAGATTTTGTAAGAATTTTAATGGGATTTAATTATAAATTTTATATAAAAGTTATGAATATAATTTTAAAGTTTGTGATCATAGATTAATCATCATTATTGTTGCTAATAAATGTGTTGTTTTAAAGAAACATGTCGCAACGCACCCAAACCCATTTCGCGACGCTGCCCATGAATGGTATAACGATACAGCCATTGAGCACCTCCATCTTTACGTTTGTGAAGAAGCAAGTCGGCACCATCATTATATTTGCCAGCCCCCAATGTTGCGACAGTCCTTGGCACTTAAGACGGTTCATAAGGGCCATTTTTAGTCCTTTCTTATACAAATTTTACCCACACATCAGCCCCGCTTTTGACGTGCAAGGGAATGATTTTAATTGATTCAAGATAAACAGATTTGAAACGAGATAATCTTACGTTATTCGGGACTCTCATTCAATATGAATAACGCTATATTATCATTATAAATCAATGTATTATCTTGTCTATACAATGTGTTCTGTTTTAAGTGTTCTTTATTGCATGAAGGATAGGGGACTCATTAAAGAATGAAAAAACAAAAAATAATGCTCATATCTCTACTCTTTAAAGGATATTATTGTCGTTGCTTTAGAAAAGCGCAAAGCTGGAGATAGTACTCAGTATAATATCAAAAAACACAATAAAGTCAATAGTTTGTTTGCAATTATTTTATATGAGTCCACTTAAGAATCCACATTTTTATGCATGATTCATTTGACTATTTTTTATAGAAGATTGCCATGTATGAATAGACCATAAAAAGCAAATCATGGTGCAAATATTATAACGCATGGGTGCATTCATATGAAATGAAAAGCCGATATCATTCATAATAGTCTATAAATTTTATGATACGTTTTTATCACAGCACAAATCACATTGTTTAAAATTTAGTCGTTTGGAATTATCGATAACATAAATTGTATACGTTTAAAGAATTGGTATGAGTTTTGCTCTTTTTTGAGCTAAACCTTCAAAGGAATAATCGTTTGAAACTGTCATAAGCTTATAGGTTTAATTCATAAAGATTGCACAAAGGATTTAAAGACAAGATCGATTTTATAACCACGGTATTTTTTTACCGAGGTAGGAAATAAAGGTAATGAAATTCAAAACGTTATATCTTATGAAATCAAAAGTCTTTTAATGAATATAGTGCAAGCAAGTGAGCAAAAAACGTTT
>NZ_JAQITE010000036.1 GCF_028618595.1 Bartonella sp. AU18XJBT
ACACCACCATCTTCTGTGAAGCTCTTAACCGTGAAGGTAGGAGTGATCCATGTGCCATTCTCATAACTAGCACCACCGCCTAAAGATTTTGCAACTTTATCACCTAGAGCATGAAGCTGATTGCCCGTTACGGGAAGGTAGGAGTGATCCATGTGCCATTCTCATAACTAGCACCACCGCCTAAAGATTTTGCAACTTTATCACCTAGAGCATGAAGCTGATTGCCCGTTACGGCTTCCTTTGAGTTTTCACTGATATCCCCGTCGAGTAAACCGGAAAGCTTCCGCCCTCCATTCTCTTTGTTCAAAATACTGATTTCAGTACCACCAGTTTTCTTACCAATCGTGATAAGACCTGTTCCTCCATCACGCAGACTGCGCGATAAAGTCATCTCTGTTGCTTGCCTAACAAGAATACTGTCTCTTACATCATTAATTTCATTATTTGTTGCAAAAAGTTGCGAACCATTGACAGCTTCATTGGAATCTGCTGAGAGGGTGCCATTCTTTATACCTGTAAGAGTACGATTGTCATTTTTGTTGTTGGCAATATCAATTGTATCACCATCTGTTTCTTTTCCAATATTGATGTGTCTCGTTTCTGAATTCTGTTTAACGAAGCTACTTGCTGCTACTTGTTCTTTGACATCTTTTAATTGCGAAAAATTCACCGCATCAGTTTCTTCAGTACCAGCGGCAACTCCAGAAATAATCCGCGCCTCACCACTCTTATTGGCAATAGTGATTTTACTGCCTTCTACTGCTGCTCCAATAGTAATAAGATGTGTATCTGCATCTTTCTTAACAAGGCTATCGCCTTTCACATTGGCAATTTCATTGTTAATTTGTGTGGTAATATCATTTTTAACATTCGTGATAGAACTACCAACACCTGCAAAAGCACTCGCTACATCAGAATAATCATCTTCTTCAGAGCTTCCATCTTCTTTGATTGTTGTAACCTTGAAACTAGGAGCAGTCCATGTGCCATTCTCATAACTAGCGCCGCCACCTAAAGATTTTGCAACTTTATCACCTAGAGCATGAAGCTGATTACCCGTTACGGCATCCGTGGAACCATCCTTAATGGACCCATCCAAAAGAGATGTAAGCTTGCTGCTGTTTTTTTCTTCTCCATGCGTCGCTACAAAGGCATGTGCAGTCTCGCTCCAATTCAAGGAATCACTCTTTGCTTCAGAAATATCTTTGCTAATTTCATTCTTAATATTCGTAATAGAATTATTCACATTTGCGAAAGAAGTACCTACACCAGCAAAAGCTGTCGACACATCATGATAGTCTTTATCTTCTGTTTTGCCATCTTCTGTGAAGCTCTTAACCGTGAAGGTAGGAGTGGTCCATGTGCCATTCTCATAACTAGCGCCGCCACCTAAAGATTTGGCAACACTGCTCCCTAGGGTATGAAGCTGATTACCAGCTACAGCATCGGTTGAGTTAGCAGTAATGTCTCCATTGGAAAGTGATGTAAGCTTGCTGCTGTTTTTTTCTTCTCCATGCGTCGCTACAAAGGCATGTGCAGTCTCGCTCCAATTCAAGGAATCACTCTTTGCTTTAGAAATATCTTTGCTAATTTCATTCTTAATATTCGTAATAGAATTATTCACATTCGCGAAAGAAGTACCTACACCTGCAAAAGCTGTCGACACATCATGATAGTCTTTATCTTCTGTTTTGCCATCTTCGTTCACGCTCTTAACCGTGAAACTAGGAGTGGTCCATGTGCCATTCTCATAACTAGCGCCACCGCCTAAAGATTTTGCAACACCGCTCCCTAGACTATGAAGCTGTGAGCCATTTATGGCATCTGTTGAGCTAGCAGAAATATCTCCATCCGCAAGATACTTAATTTTTTCATTTATGTAGCCCTGACGTTTGTCACTTTTACTCCACACTCTACGCTGCGCTACGAATGCACTATCTTCATCGCTCCAGTTCAAAGAGTCACTTTTCGCATTAGCAACCTCTTTGCTAATTTCATCCTTAACTTTCTCGAATTTGTCCTTAATTTTTTTGAATGAAGAACCAACACCGGTAAAAGCTGAAGCGACATTGTCATAAGTTGCGTCAGAAACACCGCCATCTTCTGTGAAGCTCTTAACCTTGAAGGTAGGGGCGGTCCATGTGCCATTCCCATAACTAGCGTTACCACCTAAAGATTTTGCAACACTGCTCCCTAGGGCATGAAGCTGATTGCCCGCTACAGCATCGCTTGAGGTTGCAGTAATATCTCCATTCTTAAGTGATGTGATCTTGCTGCTGCTATTATCTAGTCCATGCTGCGCAACAAATGCATTATTCTTTTGGCTCCAGTTTAATGAATCACTTTTTTCACCAGCAATTTCCTTGGCAATCTCATTTTTAATATTCGTGATAGAATCACCAACACCGGCAAAGGCAGAAGCGACATCATTATAAGTTGAGTCAATGACATTACCATCAGATGCAAATTTCTTAATCTTGAATGTAGGGGCGGTCCATGTGCCATTCCCATAGCTAGCATTACCGCCTAAAGATTTTGCAACACTGCTCCCTAGGGCATGAAGCTGATTGCCCGCTACAGCATCAGTTGAGGTTGAAGTAATGTCTCCATTGGAAAGTGATGTAATCTTGCTGTTTGTTTTACTGTTCTTTTCCCCATGCAAGGCTACAAAAGCGCCTTTAGCCTTGTCCCACGACAAGGCATCACCTTGAATTTCTTGCGTAATATTCGTTAGTGTTTCATCAAACTTTTTGATCTCATTCGCTAAATGCGTATTCACATTCTTGACACTCGTATCAAGACCTGCAAACGCACTACCAACATCATTGAAGCTTGTCTTTCCCACTTTACCATCTTCAGAAACATTGGAGATTTCGTAAGTCGGAGCAATCCAACCATCAGTAGCATCATCGTCAAAGTTAGAATTAAAGCCAGCACCACCGCCGAAAGCTTTTGTAGTATGGTGAAAGTCTTTAGCCACAAATTTGGCAGTTCTTCCCATCCTGACCAAGGCCGTATCTAGATTCACAACGGCGTTTTCTATTGCCTTGCCGCTGGCCGTGTAGTGCGCTTCATAAAAGTCACTGGGTGACCAAAGTCCACTCGCCTGGTCCACACTCCAAGCACCGCCCAAAAGCTTCGCAATCATATCGTTTATTTCAAAAATCTGGTTACCATTTACCACCTCGGTTGAGCCTTTTGCGAGACTACCAGCAGCAACATCTACAAGAGTTCGAGCGTTACCTTCACTACTCCGAAAAGTTACTGTAGTTAATGGTGACTTAGGAGCAATAGTTATCATCCTTTCGTCATCCTCCCGACCTAATCCACGGATTAAACCTTCTATATTCTTATGCTGATCATTAGCTTGAGATAGATTATTTTGTTTCTCTCCAATAGCAGGGGGATTCTTTATCTCAGCAAGTTCAAGTTGATGATTTAAACTTGTGAAAGCACTTTTCACGCCAGAAAATGCATCCGCTACATTCTTAGAACTTTCCTTACCCGCAAATGCAGTATCAAGTGCAAGTTGCGTTTGAACCTTAATATTAGGATTTAAATTTCTGAAAGCATCTTCATCCTTAGAACTTTCCTTACCCGCAAATGCAGTATCAAGTGCATATTGCATTTGAACCTTAATATTAGGATTTAAATTTCTGAAGGCATCTTCATCGTCTATAAATGCAGAGTCACTATCTTTATATAATTTACTGCCAACGATATAGGCTGGTGGAATAGCTTTAAGCACATTTTTACCGACACTAAAACCGCTTGATATGTTATTAAAAATCTGAGTATTAGCAGAAACAGGAGAAATATTTGATAAAAAGATAATCACTGAAGCCAATGACAGCGCTTTAATAAAAAGTAATCGATAAAGCGAGCAAGAATTTTTAAAATCATTCACCACCGGCGCTTTTGATGTGGTATATAATTTTTTCATAACAAATTCTCCAAGTAAAAAAACATATTCAGAACATAAAAAAGACATATTTTTAGCGATAGATGTGATTTTGTTTGTTCTTTACAAAGTTTAGGCTTGCCGCAGAAGCGAACAGAAGTAGTTAGAACTTCGGCAAGGCTGCGATTAAGGTTGATTAACGATAGTGAAAGAGCTCATTTTGTATGCTTAAGAGGCTATAAGACATTGTTGCAGAAATAAGGTTAAGTTGTCCGATGAATGATTTAGAGTAATTATTGTGAAATCATTGCGCTTTTATCGTAGGAACAAGCAACATACTCTCTGACTTTTGGTTTTTCTCTTGAAGAAAATAAAATGAGGGTGATTGTTTGGTTTTTTCATGATCCGTCGCACCTCCCTTTGCGAGAACTTTTTAATTTTTGCCAAAATGAGTCTTACTAAAGACTATTTTTATAGTCTTATAGATTATTGAGTAAAATAGCAAGAAGAAAATGAATTTAATTATTTTTACAGAATGAGTCTTTCCGATTTATACAATCGTGAAATATCCTTATAACTTTAAAATTCATAGATTCCACGCATTATAGACTTGTCTAGAGCTTCTGTTTTATCGTTTGTTTGAGATATCCCATTTTGATCAAAATGAGTCTTACTCATAATTGCCGCTGTTGTGTGCCCCATGATTGCTAATGCTATGTACAGAGCAAATAAATAAAATAATAAAATAGGATTTTTAATTTTTTAAACGTATCCCCCCAATGGATATTTTCTATCAATGAAATTATAGAACGTACAGTTTTAAAATACTGTGCGATTACGCACTTTATCAATTTATATCAGAGTATTACTCTGTATTTGTAAAGTTTTTGTTAAAGTGCTTCACTTCTCACTAAAGTCAATCTCACTAAAATTCTTACTATAGAATATATTGTTATGAGACTTTATAAGTATACTACTCTATGGCTTTCTCTGTAAAATATTACTTCTCTATAATATAAAATTTCGCCCTTGTCTGATGAGACAAGGGCGAAACTTCGCTTAAATTGTAGTTTTTCATATACTCTGATATTATCTTAATTTCAGAGTTATTCCACCACCTACGCCCCACTGACCTCCGGCACTGGTTGCTGATAGATTAGAACGAATCTTTCCATCTTCAGATGTATAACCTGCACCAATAGCAAAGGCAGATTGGCCACGCCAAAAACCACCACCAAATGAAACACTTACAGATCCTGGATCATCGAAGTAACGTAAGTTAGACACTGCCAAACCAATCGCTGCTGCTTGCCTTGCCTCTTTGCGCACATTCGTAATATCATAACTTAGTGCGTCAAACTTCATATCGGTATAGGATTTCGCCTCGTTAACACTATTATTGACAAGACCGTTAACTCTCTCATCCGTATACTTTTGCGCTTCAGAAAGAGTAATCTTCATCTTCTCCTCGGTATGATTATGTAACTGACCACCATTTACTGCGTCCTTAGAGCCTTTTTTAATTTCTCCATCTTTAACATTAGTAATCAAAACAGGTTCACTGTCATCGGCACCTTTTAAAGTGATGCTGTTGATTTTCTTTCCGCTATCTTTATCAACATCATAGCTAACCGCAAGATTCACCTTGTTTTCAACTGCTGCTACCTTGGTTTCAACTTCTGTGACCTTTTTTTCAACTGTTGCTACCTTGGTTTCAACTTCTGTGACCTTTTCATTCGTCGTCCAGAGCTGTCCTCCATTTACGACCTCTGTTGAACCTTCTACAAGAGCACCACCCTTTACATTGACAATCTTGCTGGGCTTACCATCATGACTAGCATCATACCCTTTTTTTCCTTCGTCCCATGGGAATCCATTAGAGGCTACGCCAGGGGCTTCTTTCTGTTCAACAGCCACAAGACGTTTATTGATCGCCAACATGCCCTTACGTACAGCATCAAACGCGCCAGCTACATCGCCATAGGATTGCATATCAATCACAGAACCATCGTCTGTAAACACCATAGCCTTAAAGGAAGGAGCTTTCCATATGCCGTTCTCATATTTAACATCACCACCCAAATAAGAAGCAAACGAGCTGCCTAAAGAAAAAAGTTGGGAACCATTGATTGCTTCGTCTGAGTTAGCAGAAATATCACCATTAACAAGACCAAAAAGACTCCGTTTTTTACCTGAAGCAGTCATAAGACTTACTTGTGTTGATTCTATTTCAGGAGAAACCGTTACCGAAGGCAGATTCACATCATCACCCATGGCATATTCCTCTTCATCCATATCAAAAGGTAAGCTTCTCACAAGAGATACGCTTCTCATAAAAGGAAAGCCTTCTGAAATAATATCCGAATCACCATTTTGAGATGCCTTCTCTGTTTCACCAATACCAACGTTATCCTTTATATCAACAATCTGATTATTCAAAGCTGTGAAAGCACTATTCACGCCGGCAAATGCATCCGCAACACTCGTATACGTGTTCTCAGTCTCATGACCATGCTCATCAAAGGCTTTAATTGTGAAAGTAGGAGATATCCAATTTCCATTTTTATAACCAGAACCACCACCAAAATAAGTAGCAATCTGGTTGTTCATCGAATAGAGCTGAGAACCAGTTACAGCATCAGTCGACGTTTCTGAAATCTCACCAGCAGCAATATCAAAAAGACGCCGGCTTTCACCTTTACTATTCATAAAACTTATTTGTTTTAAGGGTGATTTAGCAGCAACAGTTACCGTAGTTGCATCCTTCAAGTCACCTAGCGCACGAGGTAAGCTTCTCATAAAAGGAAAGCCTTCTGAAATAATATCATTCAAATCACCATCTTCAGAATTATGACTTTTTTCATCAATACCAGTGTTGTTTTTTATCTTAACAATCTCCTCATTCAAAACTGTAAAAGCACTATTTACACCAGAAAATGCATCCGCTACATTATTATATTTTTTCTCACTCTCATTACCATCCTTATCAAAGACTTTAACCGTGAAAGTAGGACCTGACCATTTCCCCTCTTCATTATATCCAGCACCACCGCCAAAATAATTTGCAAATGCCTGAGACATAAAATAAATCTGGCTACCATTTACTGCTTCAGTCGAGTTTTTCGTAAATGCACCACCCTTAACACCAGAGAGAACTCGTGGGGCATTAACATTGTTTGCAATATCTATTCTATTGCCACTTTTGCTTCCCCCAATGGTAATAAGCCCAGCGCTATTTTGCTTAATAAAACTATCGCCTGTTACACTTTCGATCTTTTTATTAAGATTTGTAAAAGAACTACTTACACCAGAAAGTGCATCTGCAACATTTTCATAGTGCGTTTCAGCTCCATTACCATTCTCATCAAGGACTTTAACTGTAAAACTAGGAGCATTCCAGTTTCCATCTTCATCATATCCAGCATCACCACTAAAATATCTCGCAACTGAATTACTCATGGAATAAAGTTGAGCACCATTTATCGCATCATTTGATATTGCTGTAATCGAACCAGCATCAACACCGGAAAGAATCCGAGCTGCCTTATCAACGTTTGCAATGCTTACTTTAGTTCCACTTACTTCTCCACCAATGGTAATAAGCCCTGTATCATTTTGCTTAACAAGACTATCACCCACCACATTAGTAACTACATTCTCAATCTTTTTATCAAGACTCGTAAAAGAACTATTTACGCCAGTAAAGGCATCTGCAACATTATGATACTCTTTGTCAGCTCCCTTACCATTCTCATCAAAGACTTTAACTGTAAAAGTAGGAGCACTCCATTTTCCATCTTCATAGCTAGCATTACCGCCAAAATAGCCTGCAACGACTTTGCTCATGGAATAAAGTTGAGAACCATTTATCGCATCAGTTGAGGTCGCTGTAATCGAACCAGCATTAACACCGGAAAGAGTCCGTGCCGCATTATCAACGTTTGCAATACTTACGTTAGCTCCACCTACTTCTCCACCAATGGTAATAAGCCCTGCTGTATCTTGCTTAACAAGCTTGTCACCCACCACATTAGTGACTACATTCTCAATCTTTTTATCAATATTCGTGAAAGAACCACTTACGCCAGTAAAGGCATCCGCAACGTTATGATAGTTCTTGTCAGCTCCATTACCATTCTCATCAAAGACTTTAACTGTAAAAGTAGGAGCACTCCATTTTCCATCTTCATAGCTAGCATTACCGCCAAAATAGCCTGCAATGACTTTGCTCATGGAATAAAGTTGAGAACCATTGATCGCATCATTTGACGTTGCTGTAATCGAACCAGCATCAACACCGGAAAGAATCCGCGCCGCATTATCAGCATTTGCAATGCTTACTTTAGTTCCACTTACTTCTCCACCAATGGTAATAAGTCCTGTATCATCTTGCTTAACAAGACTATTCCCTGTCGCATTAATGACTACATTCTCAATCTTTTTATCAAGATTCGTGAAAGAACTATTTACGCCAGTAAAGGCATCTGCAACATTATGATAGCTCTTGTCAGCTCCCTTACCATTCTCATCAAAGACTTTAACTGTAAAAGTAGGAGCACTCCATTTTCCATCTTTATAGCTAGCATTACCGCCAAAATAGCCTGCAACGACATTGCTCATAGAATAAAGTTGAGAACCATTGATCGCATCATGTGACGTTGCTGTAATCGAACCAGCATTAACACCGGAAAGAATCCGAGCTGCATTATCAATGTTTGCAATGCTTACTTTAGTTCCACTTACTTTTCCACCAATGGTAATAAGTCCTGTATCATCTTGCTTAACAAGACTATTCCCTGTCGCATTAATGACTACATTCTCAATCTTTTTATCAAGATTCGTGAAAGAACTATTTACGCCCGTAAAGGCATCTGCAACATTATGATAGTTCTTGTTAGCTCCCTTACCATTCTCATCAAAGACTTTAACTGTAAAAGTAGGAGCACTCCATTTTCCATCTTTATAGCTAGCATTACCGCCAAAAGACTTAGCAACCCCAGCGCCCAATTCATAAAGCTGAGAACCATTGACTGCGTAATTCGATGTTGCATTAACCACACCATTACGAACACCAGTAATCAACCGCGCCTCATGAGAATTATTTGCAAAGTCTACTATAGCACCCCATTTTTTCGCACCAATCTTAATAATCCCTGCAGAATCTTGCTGAATAAGACCATCACCCGCTGCATTAGCAACTACATTTTTAATGGCTTTATTAAGATTCGCAAAAGAATTATTCATGCTACCAAATGCACCCGCGACACTCTTATGATTTTCCAGCGTCTGATTACCATACTCATCAAAGGCTTTAATCATAAAAACAGGGGCTGACCATTTTCCATTACTATAGTAAGCACCACCGCCCAAAGAATTAGCAACCCCAGAGCCCAAATTATAAAGCTGGTTACCATTGACTGCTTGATCTGATCTTGGGCCAACCATACCATCACGAACACCCATAAGAATTCGCGACTCACGAGAACTATTTGCAAAGTCTACTGCAATGCCGTGTGTATTCGCACCAATTAAAATTGTCCCTGAGCTATTTTGCCTAACAAACTTATCTGAAATTAATTGATTAATTTTATTATCAAATTGATTAAATTTATTGTTAATATTCGCATTAACTTCATTCTTCCATCGCTGAAAAGAATCTCCCACACCGGTAAACGCAGAGCCAACATCTCTATACACTTTACCGTCAATTACATAGGTTGGCGCAATACTTCTACGTATATCTGCACCACCACCAAAATATTTCGCTACATTACCCCACGTATCACAAGCAGAAACAGGAGAGGCATTTGATAAAAAGACAGCTACTGACACTAATGAAAGCGTTCTAATAAAAGGTAATCCATGAGACGAGCAAGAATTTTTAAAATTACTCACTGCTGACTTGTGTGGTGTGGTATATATTTTTTTCATAACAAATTCTCCAAGTAAGAAAAACATATTAAAAACATTAAAAAGACATATTCTGGTGCTACTAAGCCGCAGAGTTTGCTTTTTCTTGTTTTAAGGGTTGTCATAATGAGGAAGAGGACTATCTAAGAAATGAGATTATGATCGATGTTGATCGATAGCCCAATTAATAAGATTTTTATTTTCCCCCTTTAGGGAGGATTTTCTTTTTTTAGCAGAGCCTTTAAATTTAAAGGTGAATAGAGATGAACGAAGTATAAAGAAAACATGTTTGTGCACCATTATTAGGTATTGTGTGTTTAAGAGACAATAAAGGGTATTTATTGCCGACAATAGTCAAGTTGTTTGCTGAGTAATTTAGAGCGCTTTTTGTAGGGGTATCGCACTTTTGTTGTAAAAATAAGCGATGTATCTCTGAACCTTAGATTCGTATCTCTTAAAGCTCTTTGATATAAGATAAAGGTGATTGTGTGATTTTTTTACGATTTACCGCCCCCCGTTTTGCGAAAATTTCTTAATATCTTCTAAATTAATTTTTTGCATTCTTACAGACTATTTAAAAAAATAGCAAGGAAAAAAATAATTAATTATTTTTTTCATATAATGCGTCTTTCTGATTCATGAAATAATTCTAAAATTCATAGCCTCATTGTTTACACTCTAGGCTTTTATAAAAATGCTGGTACATCGTTGTGCTTTAAATACCCCTGTTCTGATCAAAGTGAGTCGTACTTAATCATTCCCGCTACTGCATACAAAGAAAATAGTAAAAAATGAGATTTTTTATTTCTTTAAGCATACCTCCCCATGAATATTTCTACTAATAAAATTATAAACCGTACAGTTTTAAAATATTGTGCGATTGCACGCTCTATTAATTTATATGAAAACATCACTCTGCATTTGTAGTTTTTTGTTAAAATACTTCACTGTAACTAAAATCTGTCACACTAAAATTATTACTACAGAACACATTGTTATAAAACTTTATAAGTATACTACTCTATGAATTTCTGTGTAAAATATCACTGCTTTATAAAATTTTTACCCTTATCTGATGAGACAAGGGGGAAATTTTTTTTATTATTAATTCAGCGTTAAGTTCACTCCTGCATTTAACTCCCTGTGACCTCTTGCACTCGTGGCAGATATATTAGAGCGAATCTTTCCATCTTCTGACATATCAACGGTTCCAATAGTACAAGCCAATCGACTACGCCATAAACTACTACCAGAACAAACACTTAAAGACCAAATGATATCAAAATAACTTAAATGCAGTGCTTCTAAACCAACAGAGTCCGCCTGTCTTGCTTCTTTCTGAGCTGTCTGAATATCATACTAATGCTTCAAATTTTGTATCCGTATAAAATTTTGCATCATTAACGACATTACTCATCACATTATCCTATGAATTCAGAAAAACATTTATCTGTATATTTTTTCGCATCATTAAAAACTGTCTTAATCTGCTGCTCACTGTTATCTAATTGATCACCTTTTATGGCATTATACAATCCAACAATAATATTATTACAATACACATTCCTCTTATAAAGAAAAAACTTTCTTAAAATAAATATCGATTACTCAAATAATTCCTTTTGGAGATGATAGATAATAAATGATTTTTTCATATAAAATTTCACAATAAAAAATATATTTTTGCTCGAAATCCACCCTTATCTTCTATTGCTATTCATTTATGATAAGAATAATTTTCCTTCTCTTTAAATGCCACATGTAACGCATTTGATAAGAGAAGGAAAATTTATTTTGAATTTTCTATTGTTAATTCAGTGTTACCCTAAATCCAGCACCTACACCCCAATGTCCCCCAGCACTCGTTGCTGATATATTAGAGCGAAATCTTCCATTTTCAGACATATAACCAGCTCCAATAGCAAATGCAGACTGACTGCGCCATACACCCGTACCAAATGAAAAACTTAATTTTCCTGGTGTATCGTCATAGCTTAAATTAGATACTGCCAAACCAATAGCTGCTGCTTGTCTTGCTTCTTTCCGAACATCCTCAACAGCATAATTCAACGCCTCAAACTTCATATCTGTATACGAATTAGCCTCACTAACGCCGTCTTTTACAATATTAGAAACTTGCTTATCCGTATACTTTTTGGCATCTTCAAGAA
>NZ_JAQITE010000037.1 GCF_028618595.1 Bartonella sp. AU18XJBT
TACCCCCAGAGGTTGCCTTGCCGGCAATCGATAAAAGCCCATCCTGCGCCTCTATTTTTAAATGACCCTCAGCGCCAACGGCTTCTAACGTCACATCCTTATGTGCGGCAATATCAATATGCTTTTTCGAGGTGATGTGTTTTGCCAATACGCTCTGGCTTTTCGATTTGAGAACAACACCCCCATGACCAAAAACATTCTTCAACGAGATTTTTCCATCAGCAGAAAGATGCAACTGCCCCGCATTGGCTGCCATATCATGACGCATGCAAACCCCAACACCTTTTTCTGTTGCCACAAGTTTAATCTGGTCCGCCTGTAGAGCCCCCAAAGCAGAACCATCTATCGCATATTCCGGTTTACCAGTAATATCAGTTAGCTCTTTCATTTCCCGTGAAGCATAATCAAAGTGACCCGTCCCTGCTGTCACTCCAATTTCCTTGCCCGCAACAGCTCCTTCAAAATGCACTGTGCGTGAGACAATATCGACGATATCAACAGCCCCTTGACCTGAGAAAAAATTGGCTCCCTTTGCGCCAAAGGTGATGTCCCCACCTCGTACCTCAAAGCCTTTCAAAAAACCACTCGCATCAATTTCGGGTACACCTGTGGTTAAGGTCGCATGGGGCGTATTGATAAAACCACAACCATCACAGCTTATCCCATTGGGATTGGCTATAATCACATCGGCTGGGCGCCCAAAAACTTCTCCTGGACCTTGAAGCGCACTGCGCTTGCTGCTGGTCACTTCATTTAAAATCACTTTCGCCGAACCCGTAACACGCAAATGCGGATTGCCCGGCATAATGCCCCCCAACTGCGATTGCCCCACTTCTTGCGCATGATTGTTCCAAATCACACCTGCATTGCCAATATTAAAATCATCATATTTATTGTGTGATAAACCCTTGCCATTGGGGGTAACAATATCAATCGAGGGAACCCCATTGGGCGCTGCCACTATATCTGGGCGATATGCGCTACCTGCGTTATGATCCACAGTAATTTGTGCCTGTAACGCTGAAGGTGCGAACAAACAAGAAAAACCAAGTCCCCCCAATAAAACCTTTTTGAGCATCGTACTGGAGACTAAAACACCTAATAAAGCTGCTCTCTTCTCGTATCTCATACGTTAACTCCCCAATAAAAAATGCTTAAAGTTCCATTGTTAGTGTCATAAAAAATGTTCCTGATTTTTTGTGCTTAACTGTGCTCCAAAAAATACTGGAATAACTGGCATCAACAGAGACCATGCCCCCAGCAAGCTTGACACCCGCTGTCCAACCGGCAAGCTGGTCACTCTTAATCCCATACAAGGGTTGTGCAAAAACACGCCCATAGTCCAAACCAACATAAGGGCGAAGTTCACCAAAAACCTTTTTGAAGGTCGCGTGATTGCTCCACGGAATGGTGCGCAACAACAAATCATTCCGGCTAAAAAAACCGTTATTGCCAAAAAGCAAACTCTCACGCGTGCCACGAACATTGGAAGCGCCCCCCAATGAAATCTGCTCAGCACCCAATAAATTATGCGGTGAATATTGACCACTCAAAAGATTGCTCAGTATAAAGTCCAAGCCCCCTATCTTAAAAGGCGTCATAACACTGAGTGTGCCGGTCAATTTGGCAAATTGTGGCTCCGCATCCCCTGCTCCTGGATCGTGCTTCTTGACTGAATGAAACAAGGGGATCCCTTGCAAATAACTCACATCAAAGGTCCAAGTCCCACCCAACATCTGGCGAGAATGCGAAATCCCAAAATTGGCGACGCTATATTGACGGCTGCCCACTTCAATCTTATTGCCTAGAAGGTAATTGTTGGTTCTTTTATAAGAAAGACCCAAATTCAAAGTTGTAAGGGAAACACCATCACGGTAAAGAACCCTGCTTGTACTGGCGTGTAACTCACTGGAATCCCCCGTCGTCTCAATATCGGTAAAATTGCCAGGGATTATGCTTTGGTAATGATAAACAGTGCCATTCAATCCAAAGGTCCAATAACCGTACGGAATACTCACACTCGCTGAAAGATTATTACTATGTCCTTCTTGCTTGCTCCCACCCCAATAATCGGGCTCACTGCGTTGATAGTTAAAATCCCACGCATCATTCATCCCTAAAATATTTTCTACCCTCAAGCCCGCACTATAACGCGCATAACCTGTAGAGGCTTGTCCCATATTGTCATGAGAAACAGTAACCTTGAAAGTTTTATCGGGATGATTGTTAATATTGACAATGGTGCTCCCTTCTTCACGCCCTGGAAGAAGTTCGCTTTGAGCGTGCGCTGAACTCAAACGGTTGATCTGATCAAGCCCCTGTTCAATATCGCGCATGTTCAAAACATGACCTTGAAGCCCAGGAAAAGCACTCCACACAACATTGTTATAACGAGATGCCGCTGAACCATTATAGTAAATCTCTGAGAGCTTGCCCTCAACGACAACAAATTTGAGCGTCTTGCTGTTTTTGATATCTTGATCAGGTATATAAAAACGCGCCGTCACATAGCCTTGATCCAAATAAACTTTGGTTAACTTCTTGATTAATATCTGGATATCAAAAAGACCGATACATCTTCCAACATAAGGCTCTGTTACGGCTGATATAGAGCGCTTTTTGACATGATGCACTCCCTCAACAACAAGAGCGTGAATGGGAAAACATTGCTTCCCACCCAAAAGCGTTTCTGGATTTTGCTCTGAAGGCGTCTTTATCCTTTTAGGCGTTAAAGACCGTAATTTCTCAATTCTTTCTAATTGCTGCTTCTCAGATTGTTGGCGAGAAAAATTATCGGTTGGGGAATGAAAAATAGCCGAGGAGCGCGCATAAACACTTACACCTGTAAACAAGCCAAAGAAAACAACAATGGCATGAAAAATTTTCAAAAGAGAACTCTGGCGTAAAAAGATAAATAACAATACAGATTGCCCCCGCTTTGCACACTTCATGAAGCACTCTTTAAAAGAACTTCATGGAACCTCTAACAAGACCGCTCAAAACAACCACTGCCCTATGACGCTTTTAACAAAAGCACATGCCTCCGTTACCAAAGAAAAGGGGCACCCAAAACTGCTTTATTTTACAAAAACAACTTTATTTTAATTGCTGAAGATTTCTCCCCCACATTGATATGAAAAAGCCTTTAAACAAAACTGTTTAGCCCGTCAATGCTTAATACATCAATATCCCCAGTTTAATGCTACAATATATTTATCAATAATTAGAGATAAATTCACTCTCCAGCTCCTCTAAGCCACTCAACACGCATATAAACGAGACATCATGCGATCAAGCACATCCTGTCGTCAAAAACCATCATAGAAAACAATAAAGAACCTCTTTTGAAGTCTTAAGACAACCACGCAAAACTCTTTTTATGCCATTCTCATCAAGGAACTTTTTTCCATAAGCAAATGATCTGAGTAATTTTGTAAAAAGAGTTTTGTCATTTTTGTCAGTTTAGTCAGTTAACTCTAACCCCTATAGTATTTTTTTTAATGAGATAAAAAATTAAAAACATTATATTTCAATATGTTAATATATTTAAAACATCACTCATATCAATCGTACAATCTTTAAAGATAACCAATGATGTGAATTGATTAAAACTTGTCAGTTATCTGTCAGTAAATTGAACTGACAAACTAGATTATTTTAGTGTGTCATTAAAACGTGGCTTATGAAAAGCGTATGAAAGTAAAAACTGATTACGTTATCAAAATCCCTTGTATGAATTTTATCAGTTCATTTAAATAGATAACCTTATGATTTTACTGAGTAATTAAAACGTGCTTTATGAAAAGCATATGATCCTTTAAAGCCTTTCCAAAGAAAGGGGGTATAATCATAAGAAATGCTATCAAGATCATTATGGTTATGAGTTTTGAAGAGGTTTTGAGTTTTGAAGAGGTTTTGAGTTTTGAAGAGGTTTTGAGTTTTGACGGTTGCTGCTTTTATATAAAAAAATAGCAAAAAATAAAAACGTTATATTTCAATCTGTTAAGATTTTACAGATCTTTAAAAAACAACCTATATCAAGATACAACCTATAAATACAACCCACGGTATATTTTTGAGGGTATTTTGAGGGTTTGAGAAACCTTCAAAACCTATCTATAAAATAATTCATAAAACCTATCAAAATACTCATTCTGATATTTTAAAGCCCATGGTGCATTTGTCTTTTTTCCATCAAATAAACAGCAAATTTCACTATTTTGCTGATCTGATCTCTCTCATGGGCTGTGGATAAACAGCCTTTAAAAAACCTTTTGAAAAAAATTTATCCGCTTTTTCGCATTTTCCGAATTTTTCACACTATTCATTCAAAATGGATTTAATAAGCTTCGTTTCGATTCTTTTGAAGAGAATCGATCTGTAGAATATATTGTCATGGAGTTTATTCTTTATGTCTCACCTTCATAAGTCTGATCATGAACATGTCTCTTTACGCTCTCTCTTACAATCCTATCGTGAACAAGCGATATCAGAGCAAGAAAAGCAAGCCGCTTTTGAAAAGTTTGTCATTGCCTATTTGACGCAAGACCCGCTTCAAAAGCAAGAATACGAAAAGGTTCAAACTTATAGAGAAGTCGCTGACGAAAAGGGGTGGAAAGGAAGCGATACAGACACCGATATTGATTTGGTAGCGAAAATTCGTGATCAAGACGATTACGTTGCTATTGGCTGTCAATTTTATGAGACCAATCATCAGATTACCCAAGACGATATTGAAAGCTTTATCGCCATTTCTGGTAAAAAGAGATTTAAATACCGTCTTCTCATTGATAGCACGGAAAAAGACTTAAGCGAAAATGCCAATACCATGATTGAAGGGCAAGCGGTTCCGGTTTATCGAATTAATCTCTTTGATATGGAAAACAGTCAAATCGATTGGGGGATCTTTGATAAGACAGGCAACATTGTTCTTTACGAGCAAAAGAAAAAAAGGCTTTTAGATCATCAGAAAGAAGCGCTCAAAGCGGTTTGTGAAGGTTTACAAGAAGCAGACCGTGGCAAGCTGATTATGGCATGTGGTACGGGCAAGACTTTCACCAGTTTGAAGATAGCAGAAACCATAGCAGGTCAAGGCAAGCATGTTTTGTTTTTAGTGCCCTCTCTTGCCTTGATGTCACAAAGTATTCGTGAATGGACAGCCGATGCACAAGTGCCCTTGCGTTGCTTTGCGGTGTGTTCGGATAGGCAAATCGGCAAGCGTCGTAAAAACCAAGAGGATGATGGAGAAATATCGGCATCTGATTTAGCCCTCCCTGCGACAACCGATGCCTCTAGGCTTGTCGAGAAAGTAGGCAACTCTTCTCCCCATGCGATGAGTGTTATTTTTGCGACCTACCAATCAATACAAGTGATTGTTGATGCACAAAAGGATCATGGCTTAACAGCCTTTGATTTGATTATTTGTGATGAGGCGCATAGAACAACGGGGGCTTCATTAGGAACAGACGACAGTGAATCTGATTTTATCAAGGTTCATGATAACACTCTTATTCGAGGCGAGAAACGTTTGTATATGACGGCAACGCCTCGTATCTTTAGTGACCATGCCAAAAGGCGTGCTGATGAGGTTGATGCTGTTTTAGCCTCTATGGATAATGAAACCATTTATGGAAAAGTGCTTTATACTTATAGCTTCACCGATGCGGTCAAGAATGAACTGTTAACCCCTTATAAGATTATTGTTTTGGGTGTTGATGAGGGTGAAATCAGTAAAACCATGGAGATGCCTACCACAAGTAAAGATTATGAACTTACTTTAGATTATAGAACAAAAATTGTTGGCTGTTATCAAGCTTTAACCAAACTGGATCTGAAAAATGATCTTGGAGATGATACGGCTCCCATGCGCCGTGCCTTGGCTTTTTGTAAAGATATCAAGACCTCTAAAAATATCCGTGATACCTTTCAAGGAAAAGGTGTTAAGCGGATTTTCAATAGACTTTATCAAAACCACCCCGATACGCCCCGTCTGATCTGTGAAGTTGATCATATTGATGGGAAGGATGGCGCCAAAGAACGGTCAAGAAAACTGGATTGGTTGGAAGAAAATGTGGGAGAAAATCATTGCCGTGTGCTCACCAATGTAAGATGCCTCTCTGAGGGGGTGGATGTGCCTACCTTGGATGCGGTGATGTTTTTACACCCGCGTAAAAGCCAAGTCGATGTGATACAGGCGGTAGGACGTGTGATGCGGCGGGCTCCAGGCAAGAAAAGAGGCTATATCATTTTACCCGTTGGGGTCCCTGCTGGGATTGCCCCCGAAAAAGCTTTAAAGAACAATCCAAAATACAGTGTTGTTTGGCAAGTTCTCAATGCCCTGCTTTCTCATGATGAGAATTTTAGTAAAACGCTTAATCAGATGAATTTAGGACAAGATGTAAGCCCTATTTTAGAGATTATAACGGTTTCTCAAAATATGGATTTAGAGAATGTCACCACGGTTGTTGATGATATCCCTCTTCAAGCAAGACCAGAGCATGCAAGCGCAAGCAATGTCTCTCCAATTCGTAAAACGCTTTCCACGCATAATGGACAAACAAGCTTCAACTTTATAGCGGCATTCCCTCGCGCCCTTAAAACGGTTCTGATTAAAAAATCAACCCTTTCTGATTATTGGGGCATTTGGGCGAACAATGTTGCTGAGATTGCACAAAACCATATCAATCATCTTAAAGATATTCTTTCTGATGAGAAAGGTAAAGCGCGGTGTGCTTTTGATGCGTTTCATAAGGAATTAAAGAGCAATTTAAACGACAGTATTACGCAAGATGAAGCGCTTGAGATGTTAGGGCAACATCTTGTCACGCGTCCCGTGTTTGAAGCTTTGTTTGAGGGCAATGAATTTGTCCAGAACAATAGCATCTCACAAGCGATGGAAAGGATTTTAGCTGAGTTGGATAAAACCGATATCAAGCAAGAGTCTTTAGAACTCCAAGGGTTTTATAACAGTGTAAAATTCCGCGCCTCTGGAATTACCGAGCCCCAAGCAAGACAGAACCTTATTATCAAACTCTACGAGGATTTCTTTTCCAAGGCATTTAAGAAAACCACGGATAGGCTTGGAATTGTTTATACGCCCGTTGAGGTTGTTGATTTTATCATTCATTCTGTTGATGATGTGTTGCGTAATGAGTTTGGAAAAAGCCTTGGTTCACGGGGTGTCTCTATTCTTGACCCCTTTACTGGAACGGGTACCTTTATCACACGGCTGTTACAATCCAATCTCATAAAACCAGAGGATATGGAATATAAATTCCGTCATGATATCCACGCCAATGAGATTGTTTTGCTTGCCTATTACATAGCAGCGATTAACATTGAATCAACTTATCATAGTCTTATGAAAGGTGAGTATATCCCTTTCAAACATATTGGTTTGGCTGATACGTTTCGGATGCTTGAAGAGAAAAATCTGCTACAAAAATTATTTAAAGAAAACAGTGAATATTTGGAACACCAGAAAAATCTAAATATCGAAGTTATCTTTGGTAACCCTCCTTATTCCGTAGGACAAAAAAATGAAAATGACAATGCGAAGAATACCCCTTATCCCATATTAGATAACCGTATTCGTGAAACTTATGCTGCTCATTCAAAAGCAAATAATATTAATAGACTTTATGATAGTTATATTCGTGCTATTCGCTGGGCTAGTGATCGTATTGATAATGCTGGGGTAATTGGTTTTGTTTCTGGTTCTGGTTACATAGACAAGCCAACAATGGACAATTTGCGAAAATCTTTAGCCAAAGAGTTTACGAGTATTTATGTATTAAACTTGCGGGGCGATATTCGCAAAAATATGATGAATAAAAATAACGCTCAAGAAGGAGAGAATGTTTTTGGCAATGGAAGTATGACTGGTATTGCTGTAACCTTGTTTATCAAAAATCCCAATGTGACTGAATCATGTAAAATTTACTATCACGACATTGGTAGTAATCTTACAACTAAAAGGAAACTTGAGATCCTTGACGAATTTTGTAGTATTGATGGTATTACCCATGAACAAGGCTGGAAACTCATTACACCAAACGAGCATGGCGATTGGATAAATCAACGTGATAACAGTTTTGCTACGTTTCTAACCTTGGGAGATAAGAAGGGTAATCATAAGAAGAAGGAAAATAGTAAAAAACTTTTTGAGATTTATTCTTGTGGTTTAAAAACTAATCGTGACGTTTGGACATATAATTCAAGTCGTGAATGTTTAGTGACGAACATGAGTAATATGATTACTTTCTATAATAGAGAAGTGGAACGTTTTAATGACGCCTATTCCCATGCTGACCGCAAAACACGTGTAAAGGCTGTAAATGATTTCGTTGATACAGATGAGAAAAAGATTAGCTGGAGTAGTAGTTTAAAAGAAGAATTGGTAAGAGGACAATTTTCCGAATTTGAGAGTGATTGCTTAATTCAAAGTTTATATCGTCCTTTTACACAACAGTGGCTCTATTACAATCGTATCTTTAATGAAAGAACTTACCAAATGCCGTGGATATTTCCGATAGGGCAAGCGGTTGAAAATAAGGTAATACAAATTACAGGTATAGGAGTAAACGGTTTTTCTACCCTAATGATTAAAGATTTACCTGATGTTAATGCGATGGCTGCTAGCCAATGCTTTCCAAGATATTTTTATGAAGAGACTACAATTTCAAAGAATAAAAACAAAAAACAATCCCATTTATTTACAGACTTTACAGAAGAAAGCAAAACAGCTGGTTTACAGAAGCGAGATGCCATTACGGATGAAGGTCTAGAGCATTTTAAAGCCGCTTATCCTAATGAAACTATCACTAAAGATGATTTATTCTATTACGTTTATGGGATTTTACATTCAGAAGATTATCGCTCTCGTTATGCTGATAACCTCTCTAAAGAACTGCCTCGTATCCCTTGTGTAAAAACTGCTGATGATTTTTGGTCATTTGTAACAGCAGGGCGTGAATTGGGTCATTTGCATGTAAACTATGAAGATGTGGAACCTTATCCAGTGACCTTTAAAAAGGGTAATCCAAAACAGACTGATATATCTAATCCAGAAAAGTTTTATTATGTGACTGAAATGAAATTCGCAAAAGCAGGTAAAGAGAAAGATAAATCAACTGTCATTTATAACAGCAATATCA
Source organism: Bartonella sp. AU18XJBT (assembly GCF_028618595.1). Lineage (GTDB taxonomy): Bacteria > Pseudomonadota > Alphaproteobacteria > Rhizobiales > Rhizobiaceae > Bartonella. The sequence continues at coordinate 9,156 of NZ_JAQITE010000037.1, forward strand.
CAATAACAGATATCCCTCTTGAAGCTTATGAGTATATCGTCAATGGTAGACCCGCTCTTGAATGGGTTATGGGGCGTCAATGTGTAAAGACAGATAAAAAGAGTGGCATTGTTAATGATGCCAATCGCTATGCTGTTGAAACCATTGGCAACCCTGCTTATCCATTGGAATTATTCCAAAGGGTTATTACTGTAAGTTTAGAGACAATGAAAATTGTTAAGAACCTACCAAAATTAGAAATTAGAGAAACTGAATAACTTATAAAGCATGCTCACATAATGGGCATGATAAACTCATAAGGGGTATAGAGCTTATAACCATAATCTATACCTCTCTTGTTAAGTTGATTAGATATAATCTTTAAAAAGAGTGTTTATATGCATTATTCTAAAAAGAAATCATTTGCACTTTTAAACACTGTACTTTGGATTGCCTTTAAAAGATTATACCGTAATCTAAAATGATAGCTTTATCCTTTTCAAAAGCTTTGTTTAAAGAGAGTTATATATACTCATTTTCTTATATTACTTATAGGTTTTGAAGGTGTAAAAACCGTCAAAATACCTTCAAAACGTATATTATTGGTTGAATTTAGAGGTTGTATTATCAATATGGGTTGTTTTTTAAAGATCTGTAAAATCTTAACAGATTGAAATATAACGTTTTTATTTTTTGCTATTTTTTTATATAAAAGCAGCAACCGTCAAAACTCAAAACCTCTTCAAAACTCATAACCATAATGATCTTGATAGCATTTCTTATGATTATACCCCCTTTCTTTTGAAAGGCTTTAAAGGATCATACGCTTTTCATAAAGCACATTTTAATTACTCAATAAAATGATTACTTTTGTCAGTTCAATTTACTGACACATAACTGACAAGTTTTAATCAACTCACATCATTGGTTATCTTTAAAGATTGTACAATTGATATGAATTATGTTTTAAAGACATTAACATATTGAAATATAATGTTTTTAATTTTTTATCTCATTAAAAAAATACTATAGGGGTTAGAGTTAACTGACTAAACTGACAAAATGACAAAAGTCTATTAAAAGGGATTTTGCTCATCTCTATAATTATCAGTTTCTATTGAGATGTTTTCATAACAAGCAATAAATCACAATTATCATATATCCTATTTATCATTTCTCTTATGAAAATAAAAAATGATGCATGGCTATAGCTATAAAGAAGATAACAGCTATAAAGCACGCGTGAAAAAAGCAGGCTTTCATAATCACATGCAAATGAACACATTGGTTATAAGAGCGCGGCTTTATTAAGGTTGTTTACATTAGAGATCTTTATAAACAAAATTCACAAAAAATTTAAATTCATTTAGTAAAAAAACAGATAGGTTATAAAGATAAAAATACGCATGATGAGAGCTTTTCTAAATATTATAAATGTATAATTCAGAAAATAATGCAATCGTTTCACAAAGCCCGTAATATAGCTTTAAAAGCACATAAATATAAAAGAAGCAATTAATAAGCATAAGATATTATCAACACATAACGTATTTAAAAAATAAGAAAAAATATCAAAAAAGATAAAATATTATTTGACAATAAATACGTATTTTGTTATATAAATACTCAAGTGATTAACAAACACTAAAACAGATAGCGAAAAGGTTACGATAAACCTAATCCTGTTATAAAAAACTGACTATCTTTTATGCTTTTGTTAGCATATATGATGATTTTGTCGGGTGTAGCTATGCTATACAATACCCTTCGCGAGGGAAAAGCATAGCAACGGACTATCTGCCGTGTTTGTTAGCGCCCGGCGCCTATAGGGTGTCAATAACAAACTTTTTTACAGATAGGATTACTAGTATGAATGCTACAGTTAAAAATCAAAAAACATCTCCAAAATATGAACTTACTAATGAAAACTGCGTTGTTAACGGTGTGACTTTACACCGCATTAAAGCTTTAAGGGATTTTGCTGATGTTAAGGCGGGGGATCTAGGGGGCTTTATTGAAAGTGAAAGCAACCTCTCTCATGATGGCAATTGCTGGGTTTATGATGATGCTATGGTTATTCAAGCAAGCGTTTCCGAAAATGCCCAAATACGCAATAATGCCTGCGTTGTGAATTGGGCTAGGGTTTATGGTAATGCCGTGATTAGTGATAAGGCATGGGTTTTGAGTGATAAGGCACATGTTTATGACAATGCAGTCATTAATGGCAATGCAAAAATTGGCGGCTATGTTTTTGGCAATGCCGTTGTGAGTGATAATGCCGTTATTAC
>NZ_JAQITE010000038.1 GCF_028618595.1 Bartonella sp. AU18XJBT
TCTCCTAGAAAATTCGTATTGAATGGTGTGTCTTCCGGAATGCGAGTTTCCATGTTTTATCTCCTTGAATATGCTGGAGATACAATGTCTTTTTGCCAATTATGTTCCAAAAGGGATAAAGAGCCGCCAAAAAGGGATAGGAAAATACTTTAAACAAATGTTTGTTATGAGAAGTAAAATGGGGTTATACAATCCAAAATATCTTACTTATACCTGAAAAAGGCAGGCTATTCGTATCATATTATCATCGAATCTCTCATGTAAGAGAATAATTTAAAAAAATTGAATACTATCGTTTATTGGTTTCTAGCTTTCTAGCTTATAAAGTAAGGGGTATATCTGCTTATTTTTATAAAAGTGTTACTGTTCTTATGTGAAGAATATTTATAAAATGAGCTTAGAAGGCGCATTTGAATATAAAAATAAATATCAGTAACGTTCAATTCATAGTGTTATAAAAAATCATAGATTAAGTTAAAGAAAAAGCTTATTGAATTGGCATGACATCATAGTTGTTAATATGTTACACGATAATTTTTTGCTATTTATTTTAGGTGAAGAGTTTCATGGAATGAGTAAGATATATTTAGTTGTGAGTTGGTTTGCAGAGAAGGTATTATATTTTATGGGATAGGGGATAGATCAAGATTTTTTACACAATTATTTTGTGTTAATAAGGTCTTCTTCATAAATCATTGTGGTGTTAGAAGTGGACTTTGTATGGTCGTAATTTGGGAGTAGGGCCGTTAATAGACCGTTTTTCTTCTTTGAATTTTGTAGATTCATTTTACTTGATATTGTATAAAAATATCATTGTTGTCGCGGGGAGGGTATGTAATATCAGTGTATTTTACCTATGGTATCTATGAAAAAGGCTGATGTGTGTTATAGCAAAGTGTTTGTACAGGAGAGCTTATTTAGGGGATAACTTTTTAGCTCGTAAAATTTGTAAAACAAAATACTGTCTATAAGAAAAATAATATTTTGATAAAGTAAAATAATAACACTTTTAATAATTATTATTTGAATATATAAGCATTAAATATAATTATATTTAATTAAATACTATTTAATAACTACCTAAAAAGTGTGATTTTCTTTATGATTCATAAATATAACTTGCTATTCATTGTACTTATTGTGTGTTTATCAACAGGAGGTTTGATTTCTACCGATATTTTTTTACCAGCACTGGGAGAGATGCGTCAATATTATCAAGTGACACAATCTCAAATTCAGAGTGCTGTGGCAGTTTTTTTGTTGGCATTGGCACTTGGACAGCTCATTTATGGGCCGCTGAGTGATAATTTTGGGCGTAAAAAAACACTTCTATTGGGCTTATTTTTATGGTTATTTACGACACTTGGTGTGATTTATACGGCTCATATTCACGCTTTTCTTGTGTTACGTTTTTTGCAAGGTCTTGGTGCTTGTGCGGGACTTGTCTTAAGTCGTGCAATTATTAATGATTTGTTGGATAAAAAAGCGGCTGGAAAACTTTATTTGATTGTTTTCCCTTTTATTGGAATGTCACCAGCACTTGCACCTTTCATTGGTGGACTTTTGATACAAGCTTTTCATTGGCAGGCAACTTTTATCTTTTTAAGCTTTTTTATATTTTTGACCATCTTGCTGTGTTGTTTTGTGCTAACGGAAACTCTACCTCCTCAGAAGCGGCAGCATTTTTCTCCAGTAGGATTTATGAAGGCATATTTAGGTGTTCTCAGAAATAAACAATTTATTTTTTATGCACTTATTCCGTGTTTTTCTTACGCTGCCTATTTTGCTTATATTGTGGAGTCGCCTTTTTTACTCACGACTTTGGGGTTATCGCCGATACACATTAGTTATAGCTATATTGGTGTCTCATTGCCCTATATTTTAGGAAATCTTTTGGCGCGATGGTTTTTTGAACGCGAGTCTATGGAAAAGACTGTGGGGAGAGGGTACATTATTTTTGTGATAGGTGGTGTGCTTTTTGCTTTGCAAATGTATCTAAGCCCATGGCCCCTTGTGACAAGTTTTATGGCTATTGCTGTTCTTACTTTTGGCAATGGTTTTTTATTGCCTTTAGGAACAGCGTTGGCTATTTCATCGCATCCGAAAGCTGCTGGAGCGGCTTCTGGTGTTATGGGCTCTTTGCAATTAGGCAGTGCGGCACTAAGTGCAGCGGTTATCGGAAAGATATCTGGTCATAGCCCACGGGCTATGGCAACTTTGTTAGCTGTGTGTTGTATGATTGGTTTTATCATTTATATTTGCAAAGCGCGTCATTTTATGACTTCAGAAATGAGCTGAGTGAAATGATAAAAAGAGAGTATTATGCGGAAATGTTTTTGATGTTTTACACGAATGGGGTATCTGTACATTAGATGAATTTTTTTATTAAGTTGTTTGATTGAGTGGATTTAAAATTTGTTACAAGCTTAGTTTGAGGTTAACAAATCGATTATGATGGGGGGAGAGTATGAGCCTAGAGTTTCAACATATTTTCATTATATTGGGTGGGAAAAGTTTTGGCTCTAATGCATGTTTTAAATAAGGGGAGGAATTGATCAATGAGTCTTCCTATTATTATTCTTTCTCCTGTAATGCCAATTTGGGATGGTGGTGTTTTTTGTTCTCCATTGACAAAGCTATGCTTATCAAAAGGATTTCCAGTCACTCTGCTGGATACCCTTTCTCTTTTTCCTAAGAGTTCTCATGTTCTCAATCATGCTGCTGTAGATATTTTATCTTTTATGGCAAAAAAACTTAAAAGCTATTTTAAAGAACCCGCAGTGCTTGTGGGATTTTCGATGGCTGGAACATTGGTACAAATATTGGCAGCACGGCTTCCCAATGTTCAAGCTGTGCTTGCTGTGAATGCACCTGGCTATCCAGATAAGGTTTTGAAACGGCGCCTTGGAGATATTCTTGTTTACTTAGAAAATAATGATTTGTTAGGAGCTTTGGAAATACTCAATGGTTTTATGCATCCTTCTGGCATTCTGAAAAAAAGAGTTTTATTGGAGATTTCTGATGAACAAAAAAGCATGGCAATTGAACGTATGACAAGAGGGTTTAAACTCTTATTGGCGATGGATGCTAGAGATGAAATCATTAAGTATAAGGGGAAGTTTTTATCTTTGGTAGGGGAAAAATCACAACTTGCAACGGTAGATAATCAGACGAAAAGTCATAATCTGAACCATGAATATAAGATTATCTCTGGTGCTGCTACGCGTTTGTGGGAGGATAATCCTACTATGACGAATGCAGTCATTGATGAGTGGATGGAGGGATTATGAAAAAGAAAGTTCTTGTGTTACCTGGTGATGGGATAGGACCAGAGGTTTGTGATGCTGCGCTGATGGTCTTAGAGCAATTCCAATTGCCGATTGAATTAACTTATGGCGATATTGGTTTTGAATGTTGGAAACAGGAAGGAGATCCTATTCCAAAAGAGACATGGCAAAAAATTGCTGAAAGTGATGCTGTTTTACTTGGGGCTGTGACCAGCAAAGGAAAAGAAGAGGCTTTAAAAGAACTTGCACCATATTTAAGGGAGAAAGGACTTTCTTATGTTTCTCCCGTACTTCAGCTTCGCCAAAAATTAGGGTTGTTTGCGAATATATGCCCTGTAAGATACATCTTTGGTCCGAGAAAACCTTTTCATTTTTGTGTTATCAGAGAAAATAGTGAAGGCCTTTATGCTGGATTGGATTTTCGGGGTATTTCTCCTGAAACAGCCGTTTGGATAAAACATCCAAATTTAACAAAATATGGGCTTGAAGAAGCTGCGTGGACAGTCCGTTTGCAGACACGCTTTGGTTTAGAGCGGTTATTTGAATACGCTTTTTCTTATGCAAGGAAATATGGCTTTAGGCGCGTTACTTTCGCTGATAAGCCCAATGTTATGCGAGAAAGTGGACAATTTTCTCGAGAAATTTTTGAGAAGATTGCGCAAAACTATCCGGAAATTGAAGCAGATATTCATCATGTTGATGCGGTTGCTTTGTGGATTGAAACCAAGCCAGAGCAGTTTGGTGTGATTGTTGCTGAAAATATGTTTGGCAATATTCTTTCTGATCTTGGCTCTGGAGTAATGGGGGGATTGGGACTTGCTTCTCAAGCAAATGTGGGGAGCGAGATTACTTATTTTGAACCTGTTCATGGAAGCGCACCACGTATTGCTGGACAAAATAAAGCAAATCCTTCTGCCATACTTTATACCACGGCTTTACTCTTAGAGCATTTAGGCTTTAAAGATGCAGCAAAACAATTATCTGAGAGTGTTGATCAGGTTATTAGTGCTGGAAAAACTGTACCTTATGATCTTGGAGGGGGCGCCTCTACGCGTCAAATGGCTGAAGCTGTTCGCAATTCTCTTGTGAATCCTGTCTTTGTGTGTCGAGCGGCGATTATTACCGTTGGTGATGAACTCCTTTCAGGACAATATTTGAATACGGATTTACAAGATTTAAGCCAAAGCTTAAACAAGAGAAATATTCAAGTCACACGTCATTTTGTCTGTGCTGATCAATTACAGCAAATCAGTGAGACTGTTGTTTCTTGTCTTGGACAAGAAGATTTTATCATTATCAGTGGGGGATTGGGACCAACATCAGATGACATAACACGGGATGCGGTTTCTCAAGCTGTAAAGCAGCCTTTGGTACATCATGAAGATGTTTGGCAAACAATAAAAGGTCAATTACAACGATTAGGGATTACGGCGGATAAGAGTAATGCGCGTCAAGTATTGTTTCCTAAGACAGCAACCGTGCTTGATAATCCTACAGGTACAGCACCGGGGTTTTACCTTTCTTGCGATGGAAGTACGCTTGTTGTTTTGCCTGGTCCGCCATCACAGGCTCTTGCGCTTTTAGAGAATTATTTAGAACATAATGAGAAGAAATATTCTTTTGTATCGCGTGCGGAGTATGCATGGACTTTGATTGGAATTGATGAAAGTACCATTGCGCAGTGGGTTGATGATCATTTTGAAAATGAACCCTTTGAACGGCATTTTTTATGGAAAAGCCCCTATGTTCTTGTACAGCTTGTTGGCCAATCAGAAGCGCCCTTGGAACAACATTTCGTGGAAGAATTTGAAAATCATTTTCACCCCTATTTGGTTGGTGCAGAAGTTACTACTGCTTCTAAGCAATTAGCGATGCATGCAGAAGTTCATTGGTTTTCTAATGATCCGCGGCTTTTAAAATATTTTCAGCCTATAGAAAAAAGTACAAAAAATATTCCAAAGCTTGAGGTTGAAGTGGGCCTAGAGCCTTCGTTGGAGACATTAGAAAATCAAGAAGAAAGCCTTGGACATGCCACGATGACTATACGGATGAAAGGTTATGACGATGATCGTGTAACTTTTCCCTATACGCGACCACTTTTAAGCGTAGTATTACAGGAATATGCAGCTTGGTTGGTTTTAAAAAGAGTTTTGCAAACTGAGAAAAGCAAATGAACCTCTATGGAGACGTAAAAATATTGCTCCAATTATTGAACATTCTATATAAGAAATATTTTGATCCTTTTCTTAAGTGGTTTTTATCTATAGCTTAAAATTTCTTTTGATGTGTAATTAAATGACTTTGACTTGATTCAAGATTAAGAAAAATTTTACGATATTAGGCTCGCTACATTCAATATTTATAATGATTAATTATTATTATAAATCAATATGTTATTTTTCATAGAGCTGATGACAAGGAATTCAGAGATGTTATGTGCCTCAAGCATTGTAAATGATTGAGATTCTTTGTAAATCAAAAAGCAATGTTGTGAAAAGATAAGAAGTCGTGTCATTTACAGGAAGGCTTTGCAAATTTTATTGAAAAACATGTCCAGTTTATTGCGAATATGTGCCATTCAGTTATCTGATAATAAATTGCTGTAAAGAGCTCATAAAATTTTTTCCTTTAAGTTTTTATGTGATTGCATGATCGTTGGGTATTCGCTTCCGAGGGGCGGTATTTTTTAATTTGATAACAGGAAGAACTATTTTTTCTGTAAGACGTGAAAATTTAAGGAGTGATCATTTTACGCTTTTGTTTTCCTTTCAATTGGTAATTTTTAGGAATTTGTTTGGGGAAAATATTTAATGCGGCGTGTTTGTGAATGTGGTTAAAAACATTTTACGCGTGTGTGGGAGAGAAATAAAAATGTGTCTTAATTGTTGATAAGAGTGTCAATGTTTTTGATGAACAAATTTTAGGCGTAATTCTTAGTATTTAGCAAGTTCATTGCATTTTTTAACAGTTCGTGTCCTATCTGTTGTGATGCGCAGTGGTCTTTTTTAGCAAAGAAGAAAGGGCTTTTATGTATCAGATTGATTACAACAGTTATCGTTCTGTCAAGAGTTTTAATCGTCGCGTTCGTTTTCTTGTCATGCATTATACGGCTCTTGATTTTAAAGCCTCAATTATGGCGCTTACAGGAGAAAAGGTTAGTGCACATTATCTTGTTCCTGATCCTTCAGAGCAGACATATCGTGAGGCAGGCTTTAAGGACATGCGTATTTTTAATCTGGTTGATGAAAATGAGCGTGCATGGCATGCGGGTGTGAGTTCATGGGCTGGGCATAGTCATCTCAATGATGCATCTATCGGGATTGAAATCGTTAATTTAGCGACTGGTCATTCTGAGTCTGCAGAAGAGACTGTTGATTTTATGGCTTATCATGATGAGGGGGGGATATTTCCTCCTTATAATCCAATACAAATTGATGCCGTTAAGGAACTTGCATTGAATATTCTTCAACGGTATCCCGATATTATGCCAACTGATGTTGTGGGACATAGTGATATTGCTATTGGAAGAAAAAGTGATCCAGGAGCAGCTTTCCCATGGAGAGAACTTTATAAGGCAGGTATAGGAGCATGGTATGATGATGAACTAAAAAGTCATTATCAAGAGCAATTCTCTAAGAATTTTCCGCCCAAAGAAGATGTTTTGGCAAAGCTAAAATGTTATGGATATGACATTTCTGCTGCATGTACCCAAACAGGATACAAAAATTTGATCCGCGCATTCCAACTTCATTTTCGTCAAGAAAATTATGATGGAATTCTAGATGTTGAAACAGTAGCAATTCTTTATGCATTGGTTGATAAATATTTTCCGTGAATTCAATGCCTTTTAATTGAAAATATGGTTATGATGACGTGTAAGCCTTTTTCTTATTAAGAGAGGCTGCTTTTTGCCAATGGGCTTTATGTAAAAATGGCATTAATCGTGTAAAAAATCCCATGTACGGTATAAGGTGTTTTATGGCAACATAACTTTACAGACAGCTCTATGATCTGCAGAGATTAAATTTTACTGTTTTTTTGTCTTATATTTCGCTTCCTTTAAAAGCAAGTGAATTCAATATGTTGCGTGTATAATGGCATGTTCCTTACGCAAGATAAAACGCTTCAATCAAAATGGACTTGTATTGTATATTTACATGCTTGTTTTTAAGAAATGTCTTTTAGTGTGTATCACAATACATATTTTACAGTGGCGTTCATAAAGAATATAATCTGAAATCCTCTATAAAGTGTATCCTCATTTTTATGCTTAATAAAAGTGCCTAGCACTGTCGTACACTTTGCCAGATCTCAATATTACTACAGCCCTTGGAACTTAAAACGATTCATAAAAGGATTTTCTTTACGCGTTTTTATTCATACGGCTCTTTCCGCTTGTCGTGTACAAGTGAATGATTTTGGTTGATTGAAACATGGAATAGCTCTGAAATGGGGAATCTTACGCTATTCTGGACTCTCATTCAGCATGTAAAACAACAAATTGTCATTATAAATTAATGTGATGCAGATTCAAGAAAAATATGGTCGTTTATAGATTGCTACTGATAGGAGTCTCTATTCTTTAGATGGGGAAGAGGTTAATTCATTTTTTGAATATATATCTATTTTCTCTTTTACTGCTTTAGGGGATATTTGCATCGTTTTGACAACATGTTTCTTGATAATTAAGTTTTTTAATGCGAGGCAGTGTTGTAAAGTATTGTGTTTTAGGATGTTAATAGAAGACACATTCATGCATATCAAAAACACAATGATGTTTTGTTTTTTCAATATTTTATTTGTTCAGTGCAGAATTTATCTGAGAAGATCATGACCTCAATTAACAAAGGTTAGGTATAAATTACCAAGAAAGATTAATTTGGTAATAAAGCGAAGGGGGGTGCTTACGTTTTAAAGGGCACGCAAGAGATTGTTTGAATTGATGTGTAAGCACCAGGTATGCAGTGTTCTTATCAAGCACATCAGGTTAATTTTCTGAGAATGTTTTGGTGAAAGTCAGTAATTTTTGTCAAAAAGACAAGAAAATAACGATTAAGAAAGATGCTCATGATGTTTGATTTCAAAAATAAAACCTAGCAACATAAGTTGCTAGGTTTCAAAAGTTGTAGCTTAAATAGGATTAGAATGAACGCTGTAAACGGATCATACCTTGAAAAGCACTTTTTTTATTGAACAAATGTTTTTCATTATCATTCTGATCCTTCACAATGCGATCATCATTCCAATTAACATAGGTTAATTCAGGTGTAATCACAAATCCTGGAACCAACGTGTATGCAATATTTACAGAAGTTGCAAAGGTTTTTACAGCACTATAAGAAACTTGTGCATTTAAATTTGCCTTTGGCGTAAGCTTGTAAGTGGCACCTGCCCAAGCAGCCCATTTACCACCCCAGTTTGCATAGATCGTTGTGCTTTGTCGTGATAACTCATCATTTTTATTTACTGTGTAGTAATCAAGGCCATTTTTATAACCAGCCATTACCCATAGATTGAAACGATCGTTGATATTGAAATCTGCACGTACTTTTCCAGCCCACTTTTTGTAGTAAGTATCATATGCTGCAACCGCTGAAAAACCACCCCATTTTTGCATAAACTTTATACCCAAAACCACATTGGGTGTGTAATTTTTAATTGCTTTACTTGGAAGAGTATCCTTCGTGATAGAAACAAGCTTATCATCTTTATCAATATAGTATCCGCTTATTCCAGGAAGAACATCTGCATTATTGCCTAATTCAGCGCCGATAATAGCAGAAAAACCGGAGTCACCACTAAAGGTGTAGGAAATAAAATTGGTGCGTGTTGTGCCGGCAGGTGCTATGCTGTCATCATTGAGAACATTTCCATAACCACCAGTCCAGCTGTTGAAAATTGTGTCATCAAGACCTACGCGAAAACCCCCCAGTTCAATGTAAGCGGCTGAAAGCCTTGCACCAGCTTTATCACCACCATCACCCCAGCTTGAGAAAATTCTTGCATATGAACGAAGTGTTCCCATTTCTGTTTCAGAAGCTGCTTGAAAAACAAGGGTGAGCCGTGATGATGCGCCATAGGTTTTTCTTTTGTTGTTCAGTTCAGTTTCGTTTGTTGCATCGATATTATCACCGCCTGTAAAATCAGTACGAACATTTCCTGATAAACGCATGCAGGTTTCTGTTCCAGGGATATAAAAATATCCTTTTCCGTAGGCATCACAAACGCGAATATATTCTACAGGTTCGGGTTCAGCGATAACTGTTGAAGCAGCATGTGTTCCAGAAATTGCTAAAAAAGCTGCTGTAGAGCTTAAAAAGAGGGATTTAATATTCATATGGGATCTCCGAGGTCCGTTTAATCTTCTTTTAAAGAGTATCATTTACCTAACGCATTAAGGATAAAGACATAAGTAAAATACGCGGCACTTGTTATCTTAGCTATACTAATCTTTTTAGAGTTTCAAATATGAAATTACCTTTTTGTAATGTATACATGTACTATTCGAGATAATGTGGTAAAAAAGACACAATTTTTGTTTTGTTAATTTTTTATCCCTATGGGCTCAATAGGAAAAAAAATTCAGATATTTGGGAAAAAAATCGAAAATGTCTTGAACTTTCTGTTGATACCATTTATGCCTCTCTGTTGGAGAGGTGGCCGAGTGGTCGAAGGCGCTCCCCTGCTAAGGGAGTAGGGCTCAAAAGGCTCTCGAGAGTTCGAATCTCTTCCTCTCCGCCATTAACACAAAATGAAATTGACACAAAATGAACTTGTCTATGCTCGAAATGGCATAACCTCAAAAGCCCAGCATTTGCGGGCTTTTTTGCCATTTGCAATTGACTTACTCTCTATAAAGCCCCCCATTTTCTCTAATTTTTCTCCTATATATGCCCCTTTAAAGCGAAGTAGAGAGCTTTTAGTCATGGGAAATCAAGGGGTTGGCAATTGACCAGTTTGCACCAGTCTATGCCTAGCATTTACAACGTGTTTTCTGGAGCTCTGCAGGTAAAACGGCACGTATAACCTTTCTTCTTAACGAAAGGTATAGGATCCTCGCTCTGCCGGAAGGCTTTTTTAAGTTTCCTAATCAGTTCCTTCTTTTGTGTTTTGATATTATTGGCGATAGCCTGATTTTTCCATCCTATAATGCTTTTTTTTGAATAAAGCTTCTAAGCAATACCCACTGTAAAGTTGGCTCGTTAGTTTTCTTATTCAGCATATGAAGGTCTGCTGGCTCATAGCGTTGGGTTTCATTACCACAGGTGACAATGATTACCTCTCTCTTATGGGCCTTTTGTGTACGCTCATCATTTAGAATCTGTTCTTCTTGCCACTCAAAGATAAATTGATCCCATGAAACACCTGATGGGCTAGAAAATTTCTTACACTCTATTTTAGGATCAGGGGCTTTGATCTTTGCAAAAAATGAGTTAAAGCTCTGCGAAGCTTTTTCAGTGTCTAGCAAGCAATTCTCGCCTTGCAAATTTTGTAATCCGATCAAATCTGAGCCTTTGGCACGAATAGAATTAATTCTAGCTTGGCCGATGTTATCAATGGACGGCAGAAGCAAAATGGCTGATTCGTCAAGTCCAATCACATGGTTGATTATGCCTTCCAGATCTCCATCGTAAATGTCGATTCTAAAGAAAACTGGATAACAAATGGTGCCCCGAGGAATATAGTCGCCAACTCTTATACAACTTGAGGAGCCCTCAATAGTCTGCACATTTTTGAAAATAGATATGTTTTTTGTGAGATCAGCAATCAGATCTGCTATTTTCTTCAAGTTTAGAGAAAATATCCGTCTGTCGTTATCTGAGATTTCTAATTCTGGACAATTCGATGAATCATCATTGCATACGGCCAGCAATTTTCCGTTAGGCATTTTACAAATACGCCTACCGCAACAACAACCACTTTCACAATGAAGGTTATCATCAAGAACTGTTGTTCTATCAAACAGCGATGTAATTATATCCGGTTCACCAAAATGCCTGCCTGTAGTTTGACAGTAGGTTTTATACTAAGTGGGAAGAGGTTGGATTAGGTAGGAATACGTGGTAATTTGTTGTTTTTATGGTTATTTTTTAGCATTAAATGCGGGTTTTGTCAAAATAGATTTTGAC
>NZ_JAQITE010000039.1 GCF_028618595.1 Bartonella sp. AU18XJBT
GCGTTCATTATTACGCTTGTGTTTTTAATGATACAAAGATTTATGATAATGCGAAAATTTCCGGATATGCTTGTATTTTTGCAAATGTAAAGATTTTTCGCAATGCGGTCATTAAAGGTGACACTTGGGTTCGTAATAATATTGAAGTCTGTAATAAAGAAATTGTCTATAATGACCAGTCTATAAAAGACGCTGCGTAAATAAGACACGGGCGCGGCGGGGGCGCCCCCTTTTAAACATTTCATTTAAAAATTTAAATCTCTTTATAAAGGAATTGTGCCATGCAAAAGAAGTTTGCACTCACAAATGAGACACGTGTATTTGGTAATCATACCCTTTATCGCATTAAAGCATTAAAAGACTTTGCTGATGTTAAAGCAGGTACTTTAGGGGGCTTTATTGAAAATGAAGATAACCTCTCTCATGATGGTAATTGCTGGGTCTATGATAAGGCTTGTGTTTATAATAATGCTCATGTTTCTGATCACGCTACAGTCTGTGATTACGCTAGTGTTTTTGATAATGCAAAAATTGAAGGCAATGCAAAAATCAATAAAAAAGCAAAGTAAGGTTGGTTCCAAAAAATTGTGAGGTGTATGAAAGCGATAAGCTTGTCAATATAACTGATAAAACAGAATAAAACACGCATGGGGGCGTGCCTTCTCTATGGTTATAAACGCATATAAGATGCATTGCTAATAAACATATCATAAAAGAGAGAGTAAAATAAAAGAAAGCCGTGCCAATTGATATGACGCGGCTTTCAAATTTTGATTCTAATGATTAAAATTAATCACCTACATGGAGTAATGAATGCATGTATACAAAACGTATCATATTGCAAGCGATCTATGAGAGATATGATAAGTTATCAAAAGAAACGTAAACGATGCGTATGATCTTTAATCACTCATTTGAATAAGAGAGCCTATAAACGCTTTTCATTGCTATCAAACGTATCAAACAAATCAAAACGCTTGGTAGCTTTAACAAAACGGTTTTTACATTTACAAGCATTGGTTTTCAAAACAATCTCTCATAAAACAATAAACAACCGCTTTTATAAAATGTAAGGTTTTCAAAATTTTGCTCTGCTGTGAAAGCTATAGCCTAGGTTTACTCAAAAGAGAAAATGTTCTTAAGTAAATGGAAAGAATAACAAGCTTATAAAGCATCAGTTTCAAACGTTTAAACGTGCATTTAGAAAGCTTCTCATAAGCGTATTTGTACTTTTCATTAAAACCTAATTTCTTTAAAAATTAGCCGGCTCAATTTTGAGTTGGCAATCTTAACCACCCCAATTTTGGAGACGTTAACTTTAGAATAGAGCATTCTTTAAACAGCATTATTTTACTAAAAATTTAGTAAAACCCTATGCGTTTAGATTTTACAATGGTTTTGAATTTTGCTTGCTTATCTAAAAGGAAAGCTAAAATTGCTCAATCCAAATTTGGATCGACCCTATTTGGCTTTGTATTTTTAAACGATAACTTTTAAAACGTTTTTTGATAGCTTGCTTTTATTCATTAAAAAGGCTTTTGATTTCACACTTGTTGTGATGAGAGTGTCTGTATAATTGCCTGCCTATCATTTTCTAAATTTTTAGTAAGCGCTTTAAAATCAATCTTATCTCTAAATCCTTTATGCGCCCTTATGAATTAAAACCTATAAGCTTATGACAGTTTCAAACGATTATCCTCTAATAGATGATAAGATATTGCTATAATAAATATAGATTTTATGCTTCCCAATTTTGGGGACCAATAATTTTGTTCTTTATGCTGTTAACAATCCAATCATTAAAACAAGATGTGATCTTTAAACGTATGTTATTGAAAATTCCAAACAATGCGATTTTTGAGTGATAAAAATGTATCATAAAATTTATAAACTGTTATGAATGACAGCTGCTTTTCATTTCATTTGAATACACACATGCGTTATAATATTAGCATCATGATTAGCTTTTTATGCTCTATTCATACATGGCAATCTTATCTAAAAAATGGTCAAATGAATCATGCATAAAAGTGTGGATTCTTGAGTGGATTCATATAAAATAACTTCACACAAACTATTGACTTTATTGCGTTTTTTGATATTATACCGAATGTCAACCGTACACATTCTGGTATCCTAGCACTCCATTTTTACCAGAAACGACAGTGTCATAAGCGCTACTCCTTACCATCTCACCTTTGATATCAGACTTTCCTGAAACAAACTGCTCACCACCGTAAATTTTGCCCCCTTCAGCCCTTCCCCCATCTTCAACCTTTTGCTTTCCCCCTCTCTTAACTGTGCTATCCTGTGAAAGCCCCTGCGTTCTGATAAGCTCAATACCGCCTCTTTGAATTGTCGTGTACAAACTAAAACCACCGTTATAAATGGAGAGCTTTCCACCATCTTTAACTGTATTACTAATTGAAGTTTCTCCATTGCTATCAACTTTCTCACTGTTCCTATCAAAGCTAGGATCAGCAATCGTAACAATCATTCCCTTTTCGATTGTGTGTTCTGTGAAATCATTCGATAGTGCTTGGAGAGCCACGGGAAGACAGAACAGGCGAAGTTGTTGCCCCTGATAGCCTCTATGCAAAACGTGAAGATTATTCCCTGGCACCAGAACAAGCCGTGTTGTTGACAGCGGACATTGATGTGCAAAATGACCGGTTAGAACTTGAAGTGGTGGGATGGGGACGCAGTGAAGAAAGCTGGCATATTGATTATCACGTCATTCCTGGTGACCCCTCTTCTTTTGAAGTATGGGACCAATTGGATGAATATCTTACAAGACGCTGGCCGCATCTAGGTTACAAAGACGGCATCAAGATAACGGCTGCTTGTATTGATACCGGTGGTGAACACACACAGGCGGTTTATAATTATGTGCGCCCGCGTGAGGGACGCCGTATCTGGGGGATTAAGGGGCAAGCGGGATGGCGTGCGGTATGGCCGCGCTGTCCAAGTAGAAACAACAAAGGACAGATCAATCTCTATATTGTTGGTGTTGATGCAGCAAAAGATATTATCACGGCACGGTTTAAAAAATCTGTTCCTGAAGCATCGGGGGCTGGTGCAACACACTTTCACAAAAACCTTGATCGGGAATATTTTGACCAGCTAACCGCTGAAAGAAAAGTCATTAAATATTTTAAAGGCTTTAAGCGCATTGAATGGCAAAATAGTGAAAAGTGCTGATCATTTTTGGATTGGATATGCATTTAAAGAGTGATTAAAAAAATTAATGTACAATGTATTTCTAAAAGCCAAAATGGCTCTATAGTATCAAATTTATAAAGTAAATAAATCCATTAATACAAATTAAGGATTTTAGGATACGCAAATTTCAAAATATTTGTTTTTTAAAACACGAATAGCCAGCGTCAGCGCAAAAAATATTGCGGCAGTTGAGAGTTCCTTTCGTGTATTTTTGAAATAACAGAACTTTTCTTTAATCTTTATGAAAGGTTTGCCCGTGCTATGGGCTTTTTTGAAAGGAGGATTTGGGTATCAAACAAGCGAGAGTTTGGGATTATGGAGATCTACGTTTAAAGCTAGCATCAACTATAGATAAATCATAGACGAGGTTAACTAAAGTCTTAAAAGTAACTGGGTGCAATAGGAAACTTTGCTATTAAAAGAAAAGCAAATACTGAAAAAACTAAAAGGTAGTTTGTGTTTTTATATCAGAAAATAATTTAAGAAATTGAGATCATAACTTTCCTACAGGACATAAATATGTTTACAGATAAGCTGTGAAAATCCTTATTTGGTGTTACAGCCAATTTATCAATTTCAACTCTCTGTTCATCTGTCATAGGCGATAAGTTACCTACTCAATTTCATAACGAACTTTCTTCTTTATAACGTTTCCTCTCTTTCAAATTGACTTGCCGTGCTGAAATAATACGAATTACCTCTATGCCATCTTTATCGTCATGGACAGTATGCGCTATGAATAGTAATAAAAACCATCCATGAGCCCTAAAGCTTGCTAACCATACTCTCCTTTTCAATACGGTTTTGTTTAGCTATGGAGAATGGATCTGAAAAAACACCTGCAGCTATTTCAAAACTTAAATGGTGCTTTTTAAGATTACTTTTTGTTTTAGTTTCACCCCATTTAAATCTTATTTTTATACCTTATATTAACACACTTATAAGGGTATTATATACATCAAAAGTTTTAAATGAATACTGAATTATCCATGTTTTTGTACAATTAATATAATTTAATACTTTTAAAATTAGTGATTAATTAACTGAAAATATAAAAAATAATCAACCATTCTAAGGCGTTATGCAAATCAAATAAAACTTACAAGTATGTTGAATAAAATGATATTACTTGGCTATTTAGGGGTTACTCATGAAGGGAACAAAATGAATTTTAGTGCCGAAATACTCAATTTTCGTATGGCTACCTCTGAGAGCTATATAGATAAAAATGTCAATAAAAAGTAGACAAAACAGAATGGTATTCCGTGGTGCTTTTTAATCTACATACATTTGAAAAACTTGTTCTTCAGTACAGAACTGCCCCTTTTTCCGAATGAATGAGAGGAACGTTTTTTTTAATGGTCAACGCTACAAAGGATGCGATCAGCACTTTCAAGAAACCACCAGCCAAAAAACCTAATGAACTTATAAAAACTGTCAACAAAGGAACCTGAGTCATATAAGCTACCCATGGAATTCCAAAAGAATAGACTATCCCAATCCCACCCACAGTATTTATCACAAATAATATTATAAAATTTAACCGCTGCCAAAACAATTCTACCATAAAGCCAATAAAAAATGCAGCAAATGGAAAACTAATCAGATAACCACTCGTAACTCCTGAAAAAACACTAATTCCACCACGACCACCAGGCAATAGAGGTAACCCAATAGCAATAAGAACAAGGAAAAGAAGTGATGCTAAAGCGCCCCTTTTCGCTCCAAGTATAGAGCCTGCTAACATCGGAGCCATAGACTGAGCTGTAATAGGGACACCCAACGAAAAAGGAAGATAAATAGGAGGAAAAAGACTCAAAACGGCGTAAATAGCGGCAAATAAAGCAATATAAACTAAATCTTTTGTATTCATTTGATTCTTATTTCACTATGAGAAAACTTTTGTTATTGTTGTATAATTAATAAAAATTATCGTATTTATAAAATTACACTTTAAATGCCTTAGATATAGAGAAAAATACTATAATAATTTATTTTAATAATATCACTTATATAAATCACATTAGATTCTACAATGTTTAATTACATCATAGATTACTATGGTTAAATTCAGTAAACTTATTGTGATACATGAATATCATATAATAACAGCATAACAAAATAATACATTTATTTTATCTTATTATGCTTTGAATGAATGAGAGGAACAGATCTTTTAATCGCGAGTGCAACAAAGGATGCAATCAATACTTTTAAACAATCGCCTATCAAAAAACCTGATGAAGCCATTAAAACCTTCAGTAAAGAGACTTTGGTCATATACGCTGTCCATGGAACCCCAAAAGAATAAACTATCCCAATGCCACCGACAGTATTTATCACAAATAATGTTATAAAATTTAACCGCTGCCAAAACAATTCTACCATTAAACCAATAAAAAATGCAGCAAATGGAAAACCTATTAAATAACCACTTGCAATTCCTGAAAAGACACTGATTCCACCGCGACCACCAGGCAACAGAGGTAATCCAATCGCAACAAGAACAAGAAAAAGGAGTGACGCTAAAGCACCCCTTTTTGCCCCAAGTATAGACCCTGCTAGCATCGGTCCCATCGATTGAGCCGTAATAGGTACCCCTAGAAGAAAAGGAAGATAAATAGAAGGGAAAAGGCCCAAAATAGCATAAATAGCGGCAAATAAAGCAATATAAACTAAATCTTTTGTATTCATTTGATTCTTCTTTCACTATAAAAAACTTTGATTATTATGAGATGCTGTATCAATAGTATCAGCATCATAAGAACGCGCTTCCAATGCTTCAGCCACTTCTGAAGCCATTCTTATGGTTCGTATAATTAAAGGTATCGCAAGAGCGACAATGTTAGTATTAAGTCCCCGTGCTTGCTGTGCTTCATGTACCTCATTAAACTTTTCACTCAAAAGAGGAATAAACCTGATCGCCATAGAGATAACCATACTCACTTTCGATGGATTTATACCAAAACAGCAAAAAGGCTGAAGCCCGCCTTCAATTGCATCCACCATATCTGAAACTTTTGTTGTGAATGAAATAAGTGATGATAAAGAAAAGAGGATAACAAGACGTAATATAACCTCAACCCCCGTAAGCCAACCGCTAAAAATAGCTTGAAATACAAATAGAAGAACTAAAAGCAATCCCATCGATTTAAATTGCTTTATCGCAGTGTTGAAAGGGATCTTGGCAACTCCGTAGAATAAGATGACCAACAACAAAAATAACCCAAGAAGCGCTATGGAAGAAAGCATTATTATAAAAGTTCCACACGCCGCAAGAACTAATAACTTAACTCCAGGACTTAACCTATGAATAAACGTATCGCTTGGAATATATAAACCGATCATGACATTCTTCTTATATACTCCTTGATAGCAACAAAAGGTACATCATCAATTGCTATCTCCCCCTTATCAAAAACCAGCACTCTATCAAACTTTTTCAAAAACTCCAAATCATGCGATACAACTATTGCCGTTTGTGGTAATTCTTCTATCACTTGCGTAACGCGATGCTTATTTCGCAAATCAAGTAATGTCGTCGGTTCATCAAAAATAATGTAGTCTGGTTTCATTGCAACTACACCGGAAATAGCAACGAGTTGTTTTTGCCCACCACTTAACAAATGAACAGCGTGATTTCTGAAATCTTGAAGTTCGTAGCGCTGTAAAATTTCATCTACACGCTCCTTAATTTCATCTTTATTAAGCTTTAAATTTTTGAGACCAAAGGATAAGTCCTCTTCAACTAATGGTAAAACAATCTGATTATCGGGATTCTGAAATACAAATCCAACTTTACGCTTTACTGCTTTTGCATCGCGCTTGGTATCAAGCCCATCAACGCTTACAAAACCGTGAGATGGTAATTGGAGTCCATTAATAAGACGAACAAATGTACTTTTTCCAGAACCATTTGCACCTATAACAGCAATTCGTTTTTCGGTAAGCTGTACAGTAATATTTTTTAAAACACACAAATCACCAAAAACTTGTGTTACCTCATCAAATTTTATAGTCCCCAAGATTTATTCCAATCAATCCCTTTTATTAGCTCTTCTTTCTCTATCGTTTCAGTTTATAACCTAAAAGTAATAATAAGCACCATAGAGGAATAATAATGACTGCCAAACTCATATCAGGCATCTGTACAGGAATATATGTTTCAAGAAAAGGCACGCTTATTCCTATCATATCAAAAAGTCGAGTCATCAATCCATTTTGCCCAAAACCACTGATAAACATAATGCAAAATAATAAAGCAAGAAAGCAGAGGCAAAGATAGTTAGCGTAAGGATATAAACCAAAAGCATAAGTAAAGTTGCCTTTTCTGTTCCTATGTGCATTGCGAAATTTCAAATGAACAATAACAATAATAGCCCAAGTAATCACTGCTGCTGCAGTTGCAAGAGCCATGATCCGCATGAAACTATTATCAGGAACAAGAGCATTAACAACGACAATCAACACCGTACAGAGTGATGAAAAAAGGATAGCAATATAAGGAACACGAGCAGCGCTTAGTTTACTAAAAATATGTGGTGCATTTTTTTGTACAGCTAAGCTATAAAGCATACGGCCATTAGAATAAATGCCACTATTGTAAACAGAAATAGCAGCCATAATCACCACAAAATTCAAAATATGGCCAGCTGCAGGAATTCCTATAGTCTCGAAAATTGTAACAAATGGACTCCCATTTTTTCCAATCATATTCCAAGGGCTGATTATCATAATAACGCTGATAGAACCAATATAAAAAATTATAATTCTCCACATAACTTGACGGATAGCCGCTGGAATTGTTTTTTGTGGATTAGATGCCTCTCCAGCAGCAATACCAATAAGCTCTGTTCCTCCAAAAGAAAACATTACTACAGAAGTCGCTAAAACAACCCCTGCTGTTCCATAAGGGAAAAAACCGCCATAGTCCCAAAGATAATTAATATTCGCTTGTTTTTCCCCTAGTCCAGTGACGATGAGAAAAATTCCCAAAATAATCATACCAATAACAGCAGCCACTTTAATCAAAGCACAAGCAAATTCAAATTCTCCATAAAAACGAACATTAAACAAGTTAACGAATGTAACAAATAAAAGAACAATGAAAGATGCCTTCCAATGATCAATCAAAATCCAATGATCAAGGTAAAACCCTATCACTGTAAGTTCAGCCATGCTCACAAGAATATAAAGAAACCAATAATTCCAACCTGTTATGAAACCAGCTAATCTCCCCCAATATTTATAAGCAAAAAAACTAAATGCTCCTGAAGACGGTTCTTCTACTGACATTTCACCAAGCATTCGCATAATGAAATACATAATAAGCCCGCCGATAAGATAAGATAAAATGACTGAGGGACCAGCTAATTGAATTGCCTCGGTTGACCCATAAAAAAGTCCTGTCCCAATAACGCCACCCAAAGCAATCATTTGAATATGGCGATTTTGAAGGCTACGCTTCAATTCCTCGTGCTTTTTTTCAGACATCATGCTTCACTACTTCTGTTGAACCTAACTCAACTTTTATCGAAAAATTAGGCACCTCTTTCAAAAAACACAAAACAAACGTAGACTTATTTTCTTATCATAATGCAACTCCTTATTTTTTTGTGCATTATACGTATATTCCGTTGAAATTTTAAGAAAAAATATGCCCCACTCTTTATTTAAATTAATGTCCTTCATTTTTGTTACACTAACCATTATAGCTTTGGTCATTGATACCGTACACTCTGTAATCACATCACATTGGACAACAACCCCCCTTAATAAAATTTTAATAAACCTTCTGCAAACAGATGTCTATCACCTTAATCAATCTCTATGCAAGGTAATGCCTGATTTTCTATCCTCAATTTGCATTATTCTCACTTATTTACCAGCATGGTCTATCTTTGGTGCTTTAGCAATAGTATTTTGTATCTTAAATTACGAAAAACAAAAACCTTTTCACAAAATATCATATACATATAACGAAGAATACATTTAATCTTGAAAAAGACTTCTAGAGCTCTTTATACTATATACAACCGATACCGCTTAGAGCACCTCACCCTATTAAAACAACTGAAAATCACTTGATCATCAGAACGGATTAAAACGCTTTATTATAAATATATGCGCTCACTTATGATTTCTATAGATAACGATAACATCACTTCATTTATATCAATTAAAAAAAATTAGCGAATAAATCTAACTCCCATCTATAAGAAAACTCTGTACAGAAAAAACTTCAAATATTGAAGTTCATATATTTTTCTATGGCTGCTTATTTATACTCTACAAAAACTTTTCTTAATTTTAGTACTAGAAACCCCATATAAAAAACGCCTTCTAATATCAGCACTCCTTATAAGATTGGAACTTCTTAAAACTAATGAAGAAGTTTATAAAAATTATTCTACAAGTCTAACAAAATGCGTTAAATAAAAACTAATCTGTAAATAATTGCAATTGTAATAAAGAACATTTCGCACCTTCCTCCCATTGCGATATCCACCCTATTACATCTAAAAAAAATCCAAGAGACTATTACTAGAAAAAAATTTTAAGCACCTTCTCCTATTAAGAAAATAGTAAAATAACAACTTCAATAACACTCTATTCTTTTAAATCTGAAAATCGTCTCGCTAAAACATCAACTTTTTAGATATCTCATCCAAACTTTTCCATTGATTAGTTACCACTCGAGAAAGTTCCTCAATGAATTTTTCTTGGTAAACTAGCTTCATTTCTAGTTCTATCAGCCGATCTTCATCTGACTTGATTCTTAATCCATCTTAAATAAAAAAACGTAATTAATTTTATTAACCCTCTCCCCTTTTTCTTCCCATAAAAATGAGAAGTAATTTTTCAACCAACTCTACTCACCTTATTTGCACATTATAAAGGGGTTGTGATGATCTTTATTTTCCTAATCACTTGTTCAATAAATTTCCTTCTTAAGAATCAGAAAATGTTTTTATCTTTACTGAATTATCTTGACATCATTTTCCATTCTAAAGATCTACACTCCCAGCTTCTTAATTTGAGTGCTATCGTAAATTGAAAAACGTTTATAGCATTAAGCTCAAAGAATACTGTTCTCTGACTTTTACATACTTCTCCTTCAAATTATTATCATATTTTATAAATTATTGAAAAAATGCATTCTTGCTTTTATACGTACTTTTAGCTATTACCATCAAATTAGTTTTGTCTCATTGACTTACAAACCTATGCCGCATTAGCTCAGTTGGTAGAGCACATCATTCGTAATGATGGGGTCGCTGGTTCGAATCCGGCATGCGGCACCGCTTTTTTCTTTTAGCACATTGAAATATATAGATTTTTTCTTTAAATAGCTGTTTTCAGACCACCTTTTAGACCACCCTTTACGGTTTATATAATTTTACCTAATTTGTTGTTATTTGTTCCCTATTTTTCTTTGGAGTGAAGGCTAAGATCTCCTTTTTTCTCCATCTTACAGCTCTCCCCAGTTTATAAGGTTGAGGAAATTCCCCTTGAAGCACCCAATTGCGAATCGTTGTGGTTGATACACTAAAAAGCTGTGCACATTCACGGGTTGTTACATATCTATCGCCATCATCAAATATCATCTCATTACCTTTCTATTTTTATATTACTTATTACTTAAATGGGTGGGGGTGCTGGGAGGAGAGAGCACCCCCATAGGTTTAAGCGGCTTTTGCCAAAATCTTTTCCATCTCTTGTTCTATTTCCCCTAAAAAGATTTCGACCGCTTTATTAATCTCTTCAATGTATTGCTCATCACGGTTGACGCGTTTGATTTTCATTCTCAAACCAGTAGATCTGCCTACAAAGTTTGGATTATAGCTCATGAAATGACACCATTTTCGCCCCGTGCACGCCATTTGGAATTGCATCTGTGCGATATATTCAGGCTTGATTTCGTCATATATAAAGAAGCGCAAATGCGTGGTTGATTGTGGGCATTTGACCTCAACTAAGCCGTCCTCTCCAATGAACCCATCAGGACTTGCACCTGCCATTTTCATTTTTGGGTGTGGAATAAACCCGCATCTTGTGACTTCTGTGTCATAAATGAATTCATATTCTCTCAAGGCATTCTCTTCATGTTC
>NZ_JAQITE010000004.1 GCF_028618595.1 Bartonella sp. AU18XJBT
GAACGGATTTTTGCCCAATTGTTAGGGGTGTGGCAGAGAGCAGATGCACAGACACGGGCGCGGTTTTATGATTATTTGAACAAGCAATCGGGGGAGGAGCAGGCATGAAGATGCGTGGTTTTCAACAGCTTGATTTTTTTCAAAAGCCCGTTTTTCCTTGTCGCGAACCAGTGGCGCAGATTGATTTAGAGCGGTTTCGTTCTCGCATTAAGCGTGCCATGGCGCGGGCTTTGAGAGAATGCCGGGTTGAGCGCAGTGTGATTGCAGAGCGTATGGCGCATTATTTAGGGATTGGGTGTTTAAGTAAGGCAAGCTTGGATGCTTATGTAGCGGAAAGTAAGCAGGTTGATATTTCCCTGCCGCGGTTTAAGGCATTTGTGCGGGCGACAGAGGCATTTTGGCTCTGGGATGAGGTGGTGAGTGAAGATGGTTTATTGCTGTTGCAAGGGGATGAGGCGCGGTTAGCAGAGATTGCACGGTTGCAGCAGGAACAGCGTGAGATTGCGGCGCGCTTGAAAGCGATGCGTGCAACACCAGTGCGCATTAAAAGTGGGCAGCCATGAAGGAATGGTTTTGTATTGCTGAATTGGCTGAGGCGGCTTTGCCAGGGTTGCCAAAGAGCAAAAGTGGATTTCGTAGGATTTTATCGACGAAATGGCGACATCAAAGTGAATTGCACGTAAAGTTAAAGGGGTTTCTCGTCCTGTTGTAGAGGTTCACATTTCCTTATTACCGGAGGGAGCGAGGACAAAGTGGCAAAGGTGCAAGTTGCACCTTTGCCAAATGATGGTGTCTTAAATGGCAAAGGAACAGTTTTATCTTTTGCCGAACATGTGGCGGACCGTATTGGTTTGTCCTCAAAATCAGTAAGACGTCTTAACAACATTGTTCAGCATCTACAGCCGGAGTTGCGGTCGGTTTTGCGGGGGACGGCATTGGCAGATAATCAAGCGCAGTTGTTAAAATTAGCGAAGATGGAGCCGGTTGCGCAACGGCGTGTGGCAATTGCTTTGCAACAGGTTGAGGGGGATTTACGGCGGGCTGTTGATTTGGTCAATGGGATTAATACGCCTCCGCAAATTAATGAACAGGAACGGATTTTTGCCCAATTGTTAGGGGTGTGGCAGAGAGCAGATGCACAGACACGGGCGCGGTTTTATGATTATTTGAACAAGCAATCGGGGGAGGAGCAGGCATGAAGATGCGTGGTTTTCAACAGCTTGATTTTTTTCAAAAGCCCGTTTTTCCTTGTCGCGAACCAGTGGCGCAGATTGATTTAGAGCGGTTTCGTTCTCGCATTAAGCGTGCCATGGCGCGGGCTTTGAGAGAATGCCGGGTTGAGCGCAGTGTGATTGCAGAGCGTATGGCGCATTATTTAGGGATTGGGTGTTTAAGTAAGGCAAGCTTGGATGCTTATGTAGCGGAAAGTAAGCAGGTTGATATTTCCCTGCCGCGGTTTAAGGCATTTGTGCGGGCGACAGAGGCATTTTGGCTCTGGGATGAGGTGGTGAGTGAAGATGGTTTATTGCTGTTGCAAGGGGATGAGGCGCGGTTAGCAGAGATTGCACGGTTGCAGCAGGAACAGCGTGAGATTGCGGCGCGCTTGAAAGCGATGCGTGCAACACCAGTGCGCATTAAAAGTGGGCAGCCATGAAGGAATGGTTTCGTATTGCCGAATTGGCTGAGGCGGCTTTACCAGGGTTGCCAAAAACATATAAAAGTCTTGAAAACCACGGACGGGCATATTGGAGAAAAAATTCTAAACTCTCGAGGAAGGTGGGAGGCAAAACCAAGCCGGTTTGGGAGTATCACATTTCCTTATTGCCGGAGGGGGCGCGGGCGGCATTGTTGGTGCGGGCGGGTGGTGTTGATGTTTTGCAAAAGGCAGAGCTGACGAGACAAACAGAAGCGCTTTGGGTGCGTTATGAGGGGCTTTCCAAGGCGCATAAAAGGCGCTGTGAAGAGCGTTTGAAGGCGCTTTGTTTTTGGGAAGATTTGCTCCATGGCGGTATGGGTGTGCATGATGCGGCAAGTTTTTGTGCGGTGCAATTTGGAGTGAGCCGGATGTCGCTTTTTAATTGGCGGCAGATGGTTGAAGGGTATGAGCGCCCTGATTGGTTGGCAGCGCTTGCGCCTTGTTATGGTGAGGAGACTGTTTCACAATTTGCGCCGTGTCATGAGGGGGCGTGGGAGGTTTTATGTTCGGATTATTTGCGCTCGTCTCGCCCTGCTTTTTCGGCGTGTTATCGGCGGATGGTTTCGGTTGCGCAGGAGAAAGGTTGGGCGCCCATTCCTTCTGAGCGGGCTTTGCGTCGTCGTTTTAATGCGCAAGTTTCCAAAGCGGTTGTGGCGTTAGCGCGTGATGGCGAAGAAAAGGCAAAAAAGCTTTATCCGGCACAACGGCGTGATCGCTCGAGTTTGCATGCTTTGCAAGCGGTGAATATGGATGGGCATAAGCTAGATGTTTTTGTGCATGTTCCTTGGGGGCAAAAGCCTGTGCGGCTTTATCTGATTGCCATTCAAGATCTTTATTCTGGTAAGATTTTATCGTGGCGCTTATCGGATGCTGAGACTTGGGAAATCGTGCGTTTGGTGATTGGGGATATGGTGGAGGCTTATGGGATACCGGAGCGTATGACCTTGGATAATGGGCGTGCTTTTACCAGCAAGTGGATTTCTGGAGGTGTGCAAAACCGTTTTCGTTTTAAGATTAAGCCGGATGATCCGCAAGGGCTTTTGACGAGTTTGGGTGTGCAATTGCAATGGACGACCCCTTATAGCGGACAGTCTAAACCAATTGAGCGGGCATGGCGTGATCTGGCAGAAGCGATTTCCAAACATCCCTTTTGTGCGGGGGCTTATACGGGTAATAAACCGGATGCTAAGCCGGAAGATTATGGCAAGCGCGCGATAGGATTTGAAGCGTTTAAAGCCCATGTTGGTGCGCAAATTTGTGCACACAATGCGCAAGCGGGGCGTAAGGCGGTTAATTGTGCGGGGCGCAGTTTTGATGAGACCTTTACTGAGAGCTTGCAAGCCGCGGGGACGATAGTTCGGCAAGCGAGCGCAGCACAACGGGCTTTATGGCTTTTAACCTCTGAGGCGTTGCGTGCGCAAAAGGGTACGGGCGAGATCCATTTTTATGGCAATCGTTATTGGGCGCGTGAACTTAACCAGTATGCGGGGCAAAAGGTGATTGTACGCTTTGATCCGGATAATTTGCACCAAGATTTGCGGGTTTATGATTTGAATAATCGGTTGCTTTGTTTGGCACCATGCCTTTGTGATGTAGGTTTTTATGACCAGCATGCGGCGCGCTTGAATGGGCGTTTGCGTAAAGAATATGTGAAGGCTGTTAAAGCAGAAAAACAGCTAGCAGCAAAGCTTGCGCCTGATCAGTTGGCTGATGTTTATGGGCGCTTTGAGAAAAAGGATGAAGCGTTGAAATCCAAGGTTCCGATAAAGCCAAAGGTGAGCCGCTTGATGCCAAACCATGCGGGGAACTTAGCTGTGAAAGTGCAGGATGATGAGGCTTTGGACGCCCAAGAATTCAGTCAACACTTGCATAAAGCTTTAAGAAAGTTTTCCGCCTCTGATGAGGGGCGTGAAGTGATTAAGTTTCCTAAACGATAGGAAAGGAAAGAGGGGGGATTTGTAAGAATTCTCAAAAGGAAGCTGGTTTTGTATCGCGTACCAGCTTGAAGATTTAACAAAGAAAGGGGGGGAGAAGTCTTAATCCTTTAAAAGTTTAAATCAATACAATTAAATTTTTAGGCAAATCTTCAGATGCCTTTACCTGATTAGGTGAGGAACATGGAGTGATTCAACTTTCCCAAAAGACGAAGGAGAGGGGGATTTTATAAGGTTAGCCGTTTTAGTATCGCGTACGGCTTTAAATGTTTATTGAAGACAAAAGATAAGGGGCGGGTGGGAGCCCTTCCCCTTATCAGTAGTCTAAAATCAATACGAAAGGGGAATATACATGAAAAACGCGATAAATGCAACGGTCGATAAAAATCCTTGGGCGCGACCTAAAATCCAGCCCAGTGGGACAGCCCAAAACCGCAACAGTGATGACATTGCTTTATGGAATGAACTTGTGGATGCAGTGAGAGCTTTGGGGCAAATGAATGATTGGTCGAAAGCGGAGGTGGCGCGGCGCATAGGCATGCCGGATGGGACGTTTTCGCAATGGTATGCGGGCAGTTATGCGGGGCAATTGGGTAAGCAAAATGCGAAGGTTCAACAATGGGTTGAGGTTTTTAAAGAAACGGCGGGGTTTTTGGAAAAGATCCCTGAAAAACCAGCCTTTCAGAGGAATCGCATTGCCAGTGAGATTATTGATACTTTAACATTGGCACAAAGTACGGGCGATATGGTGATGATTACGCTTGATGCGGGCAGTGGTAAGACCGAAACCTGCCGCCATTACCGCGCAACCCGTCCGCATGTTTATCTGGTGACAGCAAGCCCGCATACGCGCAGTGTTCACGGTATTTTGAATGATATGGCAGCAGAATTGGAAGTGGTGGAATATAATCCCACCCGCTTAACCCGTGCCATTGGCAAGAGATTAGAGCGCGTGGGTGGTGGGACGCTATTGATCGTTGATGAGGCGCAAAATTTAACGGATGAGGCGATTAATCAGTTGCGCCATTTTGTTGATATTAATGGCACGGGGCTCGCTTTGGTTGGGAATGATGAAATCTCTGGGCGGTTGGTTCACCGTCAAAATGGTCCCTCTTATGCGCAAATTAAAAGCCGATTGGCAATGCATCTGAAGCGCCGCAAACCCTATAGTGAGGATATTGCAGCGCGTATTCATGATTGGGGAATTGAAGATGTTGGGGCGATAAAGTTTTTGACAGGGATAGGCTTAAAGGCTGGGGCTTTGCGGCAAATTGATAAAACCATGATGTTGGCACGTATGGCAGCGCTTGGGGATGGGTGTGAGGTGACATTGAAACATGTCAAAGCGGCATGGAAAAACCGTGACGTGGAGGAATTGGCATGATCCCTTTATGCGACAAAGAATTATCCGATACGCTTGTTGGTCTTTATGACGATTATCAATGTGGTTTTGATATTGGAGAAAAGCTTAAATTGTGTGTTGATTTGGCGTTATTGCTTGAATTGGAGTTGAGTGTTCACCGTTTGGGGGAGGCGGATGCGGTTTTGGAAGCTGAAGTTGCAGAAGTTTTGGCTGAGTGTGAAGGCTCTGATCGAGATGAAGATAAGACCAATCGTGTGATTTATATGGATTTTGGAGGCGGAAAATGATGGAACGGAACCCTTATATGGTGAGAGAGTGCTTGATTGCTTTGCGCTCTGCCTTGTTAAAACATGAAGTGAATGGGATTTTTTTGCATGGACAAGATGTTCGAGAATTAAATGAGTATTTGCGCCGCCTAGCGGGCTATAACCACATTTTGGGTCATGAGCTTATGCGGTGTCGTTGGCAATTGAAAGCGGGATGTGCGCCTTCTTCAGGGGATGTTGTGCCGTTTCGTCGTTTTCAAAAAACATAAGGAGGAAGTTGGTGATGAATCCACAAATTGAACTTGAAGGCACACGTTATATGAAGGATGCAAAAGGGGCTTTGGTGCCGGTAAGCTTGATCCGCCCTGCGGATTTGTTAGAAGATGAAACGGTGCGCAAAATTATGGGTTTTGCGAAAGAGTTATCGGCAAGGATTGCGCGTTTTAACAACCATACGATTGCGGATTTGAGTGGTTTTGATAGCTTGCTTGCGCAAGAATATGGTATGGAGCGGCGTGGTAAAAAGGGCAATTGTACTTACACAAGCTTTGATGGTTTGCAACGCATTAAGGTGCAGGTACAGGAAAGTGTTGATTTTGGACCGCAATTGCAAATTGCCAAAAGCCTTCTTGATGAGTGTTTGAATGAATGGTCTGCGGATGCACGCCCTGAAATCCGTGCGATTATTACGCGTGCTTTTAATACGGATAAAGAAGGCAAGGTGAATCGGGGGGAGATCTTTATGTTGCTGCGTTTGGATATTGATGATCCACGCTGGAATGAGGCTATGCGGGCGATCCGTGAAGCGATCCGTGTGACGACATCTAAGGAGTATGTGCGTTTTTATGAGCGTGAAACATTAGAAAGCGCTTGGCGCCCTGTAACCATTGATCTGGCGAAGACGTGAGGGGGTGAGATGTCTTTAGCTGTCCTTCATATGGGAAAACGCGCGTTAGGTCTTGATGATGAGACCTATCGCGCACTGCTCTATCGCTTGACGGGCAAGCAATCGGCGAAGGATTTGAACTATTCAGAAAAGCGCTTGGTCGTCGCTGAAATGAAAGCGTTTGGTTTTGAGCCGAATGGGAAGCGTTTAGAGGGTAAATATGCCAAGAAGCTCCAGGCGCTCTGGATTGCTGGGTGGAATCTTGGCATTATTCGTGATCGTTCAGATAAAGCGTTGCTTGCCTTTGTGAAGAGACAGACAGGCGTTGATCATGTTCGTTTTTTACGCGATAGCGATGATGCGTGTAGAGCTATTGAAGCGTTGAAAGGTTGGTTGCAGCGTGATGGTGGGGTTGACTGGAAAGGGAAAAAGATTCAAGATTCATGGCAAAAAATGCCAGGATATTTGATTTTGTATGCCCAATGGAAGCGTTTGAATCCTGCTGTTGTGTTTGATGTGGAAGCTTTTCATCAAAGTGTTATGGCGTTAAGTGGTAAAGCTTTGGGTGAGATGGACGAGGGTGATTTTAGAGAAGTGATGAATGTTTGGGGGCGGAAAATCCGTAAAGGTGTTACAAGCGAGGGGTAAGCATGCATGCAAGAGGAAATCTATAGCGATTTTCCTGCCTTATTGCGTGAAATAGCCGCTGTTGCGGGCAGTGAGGCGGCATGGAATATGATGCGTGCTTTTGGCGGACGAGAAGTTTATATCCCTGGGCGTCTTGAGAATGCGGATTGGTTGATTGAAATTGTTGGGTTTGAAGAGGCGGAGCAATTGATCAAGTATTTTTGTTTTAATGGTTCTGGTGTGCGCCTTCTTATCCCCCTTGGTAGAGATGCTGAACGGCGGCAAAAAATGCTAAAAGCGTTGCAAAAAGGCTGGTCTGTGGATGCTGCAGCTGCTGTTTCTGGTATGCATGTGCGCACGGCTTATCGCTTGAAAAAGAGAATTTCTTCACAAGAACCACAAGGTTTATTATTTCCAGAGCTTTATGAGTATTGAGATCAATGACTGACAGTGTCAGGCTTATATTGGGGGAGTGAGACCCGATAAACTGCGGATGAATTTTTATTCATTGAGTGGTTTGTTATGATTTCAATAGATGCCTCTTTTCTTCATTGCCTTGCGCCTAAACTGGCACACCATGCGCGCCAAGATTTTATTATTGTTGAAATGGCACGAGCGTTGCCTAAAGCTTTGTCTTATGGTGCGATCACGACAGGTTTGCGTGTTGCACATTTTTTAAGCCAATGTGCCCATGAGAGTGATGGATTTTATACGGTGTGTGAATATGCCTCTGGGCGCGCTTATGAGGGGCGGCGTGATTTAGGTAATGTCAACCCTGGGGATGGGGTGCATTTTAAGGGGCGTGGTTTGATCCAATTAACGGGGCGGAATAATTATCGCCGTTTTACGAATTTTTGGCGCTTAGTCGATGAACAAGCGGTTGATTGTGAAGCATTTCCAGAAGTGGTGGAAAGATTTCCAGCAGCGCTTTGGTCTGCCATTTGGTTTTGGCAGATGAAAGGTTTGAATAGGTTTGCTGACCAAGATGATTTACTCAGAATTACTAGAGCAATTAATGGGGGCAAGAATGGACTTGTGCAACGTTTGACGTATCTTAATCGCGCTAAAAAGCTTTTGGGGCTGTCATGCGAGGTGAAGTCATGAAACCGTCTTATCGTGGTTCTCGACGTTATTTATGGTGGTCCTTTTGGTTTGCTTGGGGGGTTATTTTTTTGCTCATTTCTGGTGGTTTGTGGGGTGCACCGCATATTGTTGATATGGCCAGCATTTCTATTCCTTCGATGGTTGCGATTATCGTTGGCAATTTGGGTGTGCACCGCGGTTTTGGTTCTGTGGATTTTTCCAATAGGAAACATTCCCATAAGCGGCATAGCAGCTCCTATGATGGGGTGGAGATAACGGGGTGGGGGGATAAGCGCAATGTTTAATCCACTTTCAAAACTGTCTTTTGGTTTGTTGTTTTTGGCAAGTGTGATGTTTACGGCTTTTGGCTTTATGAAAGCGCAAGTTTTAAAGGCGGAAAAGGCGCGTGATTTGTATTGGCAGTTGGAGATTGCCAAGGTTTCAGCACGTGCACAGCTTGAAATGGAGCGACAAAGGCAAGCCGCGTTTGAAGCCGAGCATCAAGCGCAAGGGGTGATTTCGGCTCTGGAACAAAAGCTAGTGAAAATGGAGAAGGTCAATGCAGTATTGCCAACTACTGGCTGTGGTATTGGGCTTGAGCGTGTGCGCTTGCTCAACACCCAAGCCAAGGGATAGTTTTGCGTATCAGTTTTTATCGGTTGAATTGCCGCCTGTTGTTCGCATGGCGTGTGCCCGCCCATCTTTACTGCCAGAGCGTGCTTTGAATGGGCGCGAAGTGGTGCACTATTGGAGCCGTGATCGCGCAGCTTTATTGATCTGCGAACAGCGCAGAAAAGCAGCGGAGAGAGCGCTTTTAGGCAATAGGGAGGGGGCTTTCAAGTGAACTTGGATATCAGTGTGGCGAATGGTTGGTTGTCTTTGCTTTTATCGGTTATTGCGATTTGTGGGGTTTTGAGAGCCTATTTTTCTTCTGGTGCGCGGGAAATGCTGAAAGACATGACAGTGCTTAAAGAGCGTGTGCAAAAGTTAGAGACGGAGATGGACTTTTTGCCTGATCGTGATGCGCTGCAAAGGTTGGAAGTAAATATGGAACGTTTAGATGGTCGTCTCAATACGCTTTCTGCACAATTACAAACGGTGGGGGCGATTGGTGAGCGCTTGCAAGAGTTTTTATTGGAGAATGCCAAGAAATGAAAGCAGATATGGATAAAATCATCCGTGAAGAAGCGCGGTTGATTATTTTAAAAGGGCTTGCTTGTGAGCGCAGTGAAACTTTATCGAGTGCGATGATTGAGCGGCTTTTATACAGTTATGGTATTCGGCGTGATCGCGATTTTGTGCATAATGAACTGGCTTTTATGGAAGATCAAGGTGCTGTCACATTAAAACAGGCAGGTTCAGTTTTTCTTGCGGCATTAACAGAACGGGGAGCGCGTCATTTAGACCGAAGCTTTTCCATTGAGGGGATTAAGCGGCCTAAACGTTCATCAATAAAAGACGAGGTAAAAGATGCGCAAGGTCGGGCGTGGACGTTTAACGGCGATTGATTTATTGCCGCAAGCTTGTGATCAAATCATTGCTGTGGCTGCTGAGGCTTTAAATGGGCGTGAGAAGACACAAATGGCTATTTATGGTGAGTTTAAAGCGGCTTTGAAGGCTTTACAAAAGGAAACGGGTTTAAGTTTTTCCATTCCCTCTTTTTCCAGTTTTAATCGTTATTCTTTGCGTTTAGCGGTGATGTCACGGCGCTTAGAACAGACAAGAGAAATTGCAGCAAGCCTCTCGCAGCGCTTTGATGCCAAAGCTTCTGACAATATTACTCTTTTGACGGCGGCGGCGATTAAAGAACTGATTTTTTCGACATTGAGCAGTGGAAAAAGCCTTTCACCAAAGGCAGCCCAAGAATTGGCTAATGCGCTTAAAGGCGTGTTGGCGGCTGAACATTTGTCGACCACCAGACGGCAAAGATTAGAGAAGGATTTTGCCTCCAAAGCAAGTAAAGCGGTTGAGGTGGCAGCAGTCGCAGCGGGGCTCTCAGAAGAGACGGCACGGGCTATTCGCGCGCAAGTGTTGGGGGTTAAAAATGACTGAAAGGCTTCCCTTAAAAAGTCATGTCTTTGATCATCAAAGTGGTTTTGATATTTGGCAGGCGAGTACTTTTCCAAAAGAGCAAGATCCTTTAGCGGAAGGGATTTTGATGGCGCATCAACGCGCATGGATTGAAGATAAGTCCCCATTAAAATTGGTTGAAAAGGGGCGGCGGACCGGCATTACTTTTGCGGAAGCTTTGGATGATACCCTTATTGCAGCAGCAACGCGTGAAGCTGGTGGCGATAATGTTTTTTATATTGGAGACACCAAAGAAAAGGGACGTGAATTTATTGGTTATGTGAGCAACTTTGCTTCAGCACTTACCAGAAATAGTGGGGATGTGGAGGAATTTTTATTCTCTGATCAAAAAGAGGATGGGTCAACAAAATATATCTCTGCTTATCGGGTACGGTTTGCTTCAGGGTTTCGCATTGAAGCGCTCTCAAGCCGCCCTGAAAATATTCGCGGACTACAGGGCATTGTGGTGATTGATGAGGCGGCGTTTCATCAAGATGTGCGCGCTGTTTTGGATGCGGTCAATGCTTTGTTGATTTGGGGAGGCAAGATCCGTGTGATCTCCACCCATAACGGTGTTTTAAACCCTTTCAATGAATTGATCCGTGAGGCGCGCGCAGGCAAAGTGCCTTTTTCGGTGCATTGTTACCCCTTTGGTGAAGCTGTTAAAAATGGCTTGTTTAAACGGGTTTGTGCCATGAAGGGGAAGGTGTGGAGTTTAGCATCTGAGCAACAATGGGAAAAGCAAATCCGTGCCTCTTATGGGGTGCGTTTGGCTGCTATGCGCCAAGAATTAGATGCGATACCGGCCGATCAAGAAGGGGCGGCTTTAACACGCTTACAGATTGAAAATTGTTGTGCGCCTGATATTGCGGTGTTGCGTTTTGCTTGTGTGGATGATTTTAAAAATCAATCGGATGATCAACGAAGTCAAGCTGCTCTTCATTGGTGTGAGGGGTGCTTAAAGCCTCTTCATATTGGTCTTGACCGGCGGCGCCAACATGTTTTTGGCGTTGATTTTGCCAGATCGGGTGATGCGACGTCGATTGTTGTGATGGAAATTGGGCAAGATCTGGTGCGCCGTGTCCGGTTTATGGTGGAATTGCGCAATACGCCGTTTGACCAACAAAGAGAGATTTTATTTTATGTGGTGAATGGCTTGCCGCGTTTGTTGGGGGGCGCTTTGGATGCACGGGGCAATGGGGCTTATTTAGCCGAAAAAGCGGCGCAGCGTTATGGGGGGCTGGTGCGGGAAGTGCAATTGTCGCAAAGTTGGTATGGCAAAGAGATGCCGGCTTATTTGGAAGCTTTTGGGGATGGGTCCATTGTTTTGCCGCGCGATAGTGACATTGTTGCGGATCATCAAGCGCTTGCTTATGTCAATGGCATTGTGAAAATTCCAGACAATCATCGTTTTAAAGGCAGTGATGGTTTTATGCGCCATGGTGATAGCGCCATTGCTTGTGCTTTGGCTTATTTTGCTAGCCGGCAGACGCCTGAAATTTATGATTATACACCTGTGAGAGAGGCTTATGGTTTTGATGAAAGCTCACTCTTTTCAACGCCTTTTTTTTCAACAATGCGATCAAAGATTTATTGATGGGATAATGAGATGGTAAAACTTTTAGATCAGTGGGGCAGGGCGCTTAATATCAAAGGGTTGGAGCGTGAAGTTGCAAGCCCTACCATTAATGGTGTTCGTGATGTATGGTCACAAACCATTGTGAGTGGTCTAACCCCTGCGCAACTTGCCGATATTTTGCAACAGGCAGCACGGGGTTATCCAGAACAGTTTTTCCAACTTGCCGATGATATGGAAGAGCGTGATTTGCATTATCGTGCTGTGCTTGGCATGCGTAAAAATGCTTTGACAGGTGTGGAGCCTGGAGTGATTGCAGCAAGCAACAGTGCACAGGACAAAAAGATAGCAGATGCGGTGCGAGAAATGATTAGTGCACCCACCTTTGTTGATGATTACGTGACGGATTTATTAGATGCTTTGGGTAAAGGTTATGCGATTGTTGAAACCTTGTGGGACAAGAGTGCTAAGGAATGGTGGCCGGTTGCTTGGAAATGGCGTGACCAGCGGTTTTTTCAATTAGATCGACGGGATGGTTTTCATTTGCGTTTAAAAGAAGAGGGGTCTCACTATGGGATTGAGTTGCCTGCTTATAAATTTTCCATTCACCGCCCAAAGTTAAAAAGTGGTTTACCTATCCGCACGGGGCTTGCACGCCTTGCAGCTTGGGCATTTCTTTTCAAGTCTTATACCTTAAAAGATTGGATGGCTTTCTTAGAAGTTTACGGCATGCCGTTGCGTGTGGGCAAATATGGTGCGAGTTCTTCTCATGAGGAACGGCGGGTTCTCATTCAAGCGGTGCGTGATTTATCTAGTGATGCGGCAGCGATTATTCCCAAAGAGATGGAGATTGAATTTATTGAAGCGGCAGGGGGCAGTGGCAATGCGGTTTTTGCCGCAAAGGCTGAATATTTAGATCGGCAGATCTCTAAAGGAGTATTGGGGCAAACGATGACGACGGATGATGGCGCGTCCTTTTCGCAAGCGCGCATTCATGAAAATGTGCGCCATGATATTGCCAGAGCTGATGCACGGCAATTGGCTTTGACAGCTAATCGTGATTTGATTGTGCCTTTTGTTGAGATTAATTTTGGGCGCCAAGAGCGCACCCCCCTTGTCTATTGGCCGATTTCGGAAAATGAAGATATTAAAGCCATTAGTGATGCTTTAGAAAAACTTGTGCCTCTAGGATTGCGTGTTGGGGCGCAAGAAGTGCGCAATAAGATTGGCTTTTCGCAACCAACAAAAGAAGAGGATGTTTTAAGGGCTGCTTCTCTTAGTCCTGATGATGCGGGGCAACAAAAGGCTCATGTTTGTGCTGATTGTGGGGGTGCTTTTGATGTTTCTGTGACAAGAGAGGGTAAAAGTGGAAAAGAGCAGGGTGGGAAACATCACGACGAATTGGACCGACTTTCTGAAGAGGCTTTAAGTGACTGGGAAGAGGATTTAGAGCCCCTTTTAGAGCCTTTTAAAAAGCTTGTGAGAGAGGCTAAAAGTTATGAGGATATCCTTAAAGGCTTGGATGAATTGTTAGGTGAGATGGATCATCATGCCTTGGCAGCACGCTTGGCAAAGGTGCAAATGATTGCGCGGGGACTGGGGTATCATGGATGAGGAACTTTTTAAAACAGCACCCAAAGAGGTCACCCGTTATTTTGCCGCCAAAAATATTGTTCCAAGCTTTGATTGGCGGGATATAGCACCAGAAGAGCATGCCTTTTCCTTTACGGTAGCAAAATCGGTAGGTTATGACATTTTGGATGAGTTTAAGCGAGCCGTTGGAGATGCCATAAAGCATCAAGTTCCTTTTCAAGAGTTTCAAAAAAATTTAATGCCGATTTTACAGGAAAAGGGTTGGTGGGGGAAAAAGGCCAGCATTGACCCGAAAACGGGTGAAAAGAGTGTGGTGCAATTGGGCAGTCCGCGGCGTTTAGAAACGGTCTATTGGGCGAATACCATGAGTGCCCATGCGGCAGGTGAATGGGAGCGCACACAAAATAATAAAGAATTTTTGCCCTATCTCACCTATGCTTTGTCAAGTTCAGAACATAAGCGTTTAGAGCATGAAAGTTGGGTGGGGTTTACGGCACCTGTTGATGATCCCATTTGGGATTGGCTTTATCCCCCCAATGGTTGGCGGTGTAAATGCAGTGTGCGACAGGTAAGCCGTTATGAGGCGGACAATTTAGGCTATGAAGAGGGGGTAGAGCCACTTCATGTTGAAAAGCAGGTTTGGCACAATAAACGGACGGGGAAAGTTGAGAAGATACCAAAGGGGATTGATCCTGGATGGCATTCTAATCCTGGGAAACATCGCTCACAAAATTTAAGCCGATTTTTGAGTGATAAAGTCTCTGTAATGGGGGACAATCGCAAGCGCATTGCCATTGAAGATATTGTGGGCTCACCACTTTTGGAAGCCATGTTTGAAGGACGTATGCCTCGCGGGTTTATACCCATTGCACCTATACCACAAAAGGTGCGTGATGTTTTTGCAGCGGAAAATTCTCTTATTCGCTTATCTTCAGACAGCGTAAAACATATTTTGTTAGAGCATCAAGCGCGGTCTCTTCACTTGGAGGATTTTCGAGGTGCCATTCAAACACTTATCCGCCCTCATGGCGTTATCAGACGTAAAGATACGCAGGGTGTTATGTTTTTTGGTGAAAGTGGTGGGGCATGGTGGCGCTTTGCAGTCAAATGGGTAGCAAGCAAACAAGAATGGTGGCTTATCTCGATGCATAAAAAGAGCTTTCGCGAAATTCAACGTTTGTTAAACGCGGCTGAAAAAAAGGGCGAGAGGTTGTTGTAAAGAGAATACCGTAAAGCTCTGTTGGTGTTTGTGAGAAGGAACCGGTGTGTGAGGAAAAACGAGAAGGCGTGGAGGGCGGTCAACTCCTCGCAGGTCCGGTAAAACCGTCCTGGCAAAACTGGCTCACGCCTTACATTCAATGATATAATGTTTTTAAGCCAAAAAGCAATCTTTAAAAAACGGCTTGAGAGAGGCTTTTTTGTGTGGAGTGATAAATTGTACCTTTCACTTCACAACGGCGCTCTATCGCCTTTGAAGTGCCTTTGAAAACGATTTTATGGGATGGTTTGGCACGGGGGTTTTACTCACAAGGAGAATAATAGGGAAAAGAGTGCTTTTTTGAGAAATGCTCTTTTGACTGACAGTGTCAGACTTATAGTGGGAGTAAGTTTCATGCATTGTATTGCCAATGACAATTGTAAAGCAATAGGCAATGTATGGAACAGGAATTTCACGAAGATCCAGAAAACAGGGATCCAGAAAACAGGGATCCAGAAAACAGAGATCCAGAAAACAGAGATCCAGAAGATGGGGATGCAGAGACAGTTCATGATGAGGCATTTCATGCTGAGTTTATTGATCTTTGCCAAGATATCACCGTTAGCCAAGCGCCTGAGTGGGTAGAGCTTTTGCCCAAAGCGCCTCATGTGAAGGCACGTGATGGACGACAATGGCATTATAACCCGCAAACGATTTTAAAAGCCTTTGCAGCCAATAAAGGACCGCTTGTGATAGATTATGAGCATGGGCAACATCACCGTGCGAGAAATGGTTTAGAAGCGCCTGCCAGTGGTTGGATTGAAGAATTAGCAGAGCGGGATGGTGCGATTTGGGGACGCGTTAAATGGACCGATATGGCAGCTAAAAAAATTATTGCCCGAGAATATCGCTATCTTTCGCCTGAGTTTCGCCATTCCAAGAAAGGTGAAATTTTGAAT
The DNA here is from genome assembly GCF_028618595.1 of Bartonella sp. AU18XJBT. GTDB lineage: Bacteria > Pseudomonadota > Alphaproteobacteria > Rhizobiales > Rhizobiaceae > Bartonella. The sequence goes on from NZ_JAQITE010000004.1 coordinate 15,252, forward strand.
TTAGCCGGTGCTGGTTTGGTGAACCGTCCAGCCCTTGTCATGACGGCTTTAAGCCGTGAACAGCCTTCCCCTATAACTTTGACGGAGAAAAAGATGGATTTGACAGCCATTGCCAGTGCACTATCGCTGGCAGAAGATGCTAAAGCGGATGAGGTTTTAGCAACGCTTAAAGCGCGCGAAAAGGAACGCGTGGAATTAAACGCCCAATTAACAAAAGCGCAAGAAGATTTAGCGCTTTTGCAAGAAGAGCAAAAAAACAGTGCCATTGAGAGTCTTTTAGATAAGACCATTGAAGAGGGCAAGATTTTGCCGGCTGCGCGCGAGGAATATCGTGCACTTTGTGCCCTTGAAGGGGGGATGGAACATTTTCAAAGTTTGGTTGAGAAGTTGCCGGCGCTTGCCACAACAAGCCCTTTAGAAGTGTGTGCCTTAGCACAAGAACCAAAGCTTGCTCCAGAAGTTATTGCGCTTGCGGCACGCCATTATCAACAAGAGCAGAAGCAAAAAGGCTTCGACATCACCATTAGCCAAGCGGTTGAGTATATTAGCGAGCAAAAGGAGCGCCAATCATGAGTACGATGATTTTGATTAAATCTTTTCGCGCTGGAGATGTGATCTCACCTTATTGCATTGTTGCAGCCCGCACTGAGGGAATGGTGGCAACGGCTTCTGGAAAAAGTGATAAATTATTAGGCACTGCCGGGTCTTGTGAAGCCAAGGCTGGTGAGATGATTGATGTTGGCCAATGTGGTTGGGGTGAAGTTGTTTGTGGGGGCAATGTTTCCTTTGGTGATTTTTTAACCTCTGACCCCAAAGGGCACGCCATAAAGGCAGAAGCAGCAGACCGCACCATTGGTATTGCCATGAGTGATGGTTCTGCTGGTGATGTTATTTCTTTTAAAATTAATTAATCGAGGCTTAAAATGAACAGACCTTTTCCCATTGATCCAACACTCACTGCTATTGCTATTGGTTATCGCAATCCAGCAGGTTCTCTTATTGGCGATAAAATTTTGCCACGCGTTTGTGTTTTAAGTGAGGTGTTTAAATATAGTGAATTTCCTTTAGCGGAAAATTTTACCGTGCCTGAACTTGAGGTTGGGCGAAAAGGGCGCCCGAATGTGGTGGAATTTTCTGCCTTTGAACGGGAAGCCAGTGTCAAAGATTACGGACTTGATGATCTTATCCCCAATTCAGATATTGAAGCAGCGGCACGCGCCAGGGCTGAGCGACGCTCTCGTTATAACCCCGAAAAGACAGCCGTGGAAGGACTTGCCAATTTGCTAGAATTGGGGCGTGAAGTGCGTGTTGCAGCCCTTGTGCAAAGAAGTGAAAATTACGCACCAGAGCGCGTGATAACGCTCAAAGGTGAGAATAAATTCAGTGATTATGAAAAATCTGACCCTTATGCCACTTTAGATGAGGCGATGGATAAAGCTCTCGTCTATACGCCCAACACCCTTGTGATGGGTAAAGTTGTTTGGTCAAAACTCAAACGTCATCCCAAAATCATTAAAGCCGTTAAAGGGGGTGGCACTGCTGATGGTTTTGTCACCAAGGCGCAATTTGCTGATCTGATGGAAATACACCCCGATCGTTTACTCATTGGTGAATCACAAGTGAATTTGGCTCGCAAAGGGCATTCGGCACAATTGGCACGGGTTTGGGGCAATAAGATTGCACTGCTTTATATTGACCCCACCAAACAACAGGCGGATGGATCGGTCATCAGTTGGGGCTTTAGCGCTCAGTTGGGTGAACGTTTGTCTGGAGTGATCACTGATCCAAATATCGGCTTGTCAGGCGGTAAACGGGTGCGTGTGGGGGAACGTGTGTGTGAATTGGTCGCCGCAAAAGATGCCGGCGTTTTGTTGCAAGACGTTGTCTAAGGGAAACTTTGAAACATGGCTTATGCAAGCAAAACACTGATTGAAGAACTCTGGGGTGATGACTTCTTGGATGATTTGTGCGGGATGGATGAGAATTCTGATCCAGTTTTTTCAGAGCAAGCCATTGCCCGCGCTCTAAACCAAGCAAGCGGTGAGATTGATGTGCATTTGTCTCATCGCTACTTGGTCCCCATTGCTGGACAGCCGGCGGCTCTGGGTATGATCTGTGTCAATATTGCTGTTTATAATTTAGCCATACGCCATACGGCACTGACCACGACCATTGAAGATCGTTACAAACAGGCGGTTGAACTCTTGAAACGCATTGCGGAAGGCAAAGCGGGTTTGGGGGGCGATGAGCCTAAAATTATGAGCGAAGAGGGACCGGTTCGTGATGGGGCTTTTTTCCATGCTAAGCCGCGTTTGATGGGAAGATAACATGTCTGTTTCAACCCATATTGAGATTAAAGAGACAGGGCTTGAAGCGGCTTTATCCTTTTTGCAAAAGGGCGCTGATCGCTCGATGGGAACTTTAGCACAAGGGGTTGGGCGCCTTATCCAAGAGAGTACTAGACGGCGGATTCAAAGTGGAAAAACAACCATGCCCGTACCTCCATTCTTTTTGCTAGTGGGGCGCTTTCACGCTCCATTGATATGAAGGCTTCACCAGAAAAGGTGATTGTGGGGAGTGGGTTGGTTTATGCGCGGATTCACCAATTGGGTGGGGTTATTCGCCCGAAAAATGGCAAGACACTGCGTTTTTTTCTTAAAAGTGGCAATGTACACCGCTTTGTTTGTGTACGCCAAGTGACCATGCCGGCGCGTGCCTATTTGGGGCTTTCAGAGCACAATAAAGTGGAAATTGTCAAAGCGGCAGAAGATTGGCTGGAAAGGGTCTTTTCATGAGTCAAACGATCACACAAGCAGGGCGCATTAATCAGTTTCGTGAAGCGGTGATAAGAAGCCTTAAAGGGGCTTTGCCAGATGTGCGCGATTGCGGCTGTCAATTTGGACGTTTTAACTTAGAAGAATTGGAAACACAGATGCTGGTGGCTCCAGCCATACGCGTTGCAGTGTTAGCAAGCCGTTTCAATTCTGTTGCTTCTGGACAGATGAGTGCCGATCTTCATTTAGGGGCTTTTATTATCACCACGGGCAAAGAGCGTGATGTTTCCAGTTGGCTTTTGGCAGAAGCCATTGCGGTGCTTTGTCATAGCGGGCAATTGTGGGGGCTAACGCATTTGAGTGCCCCGCGGGATGTCGAGATCGAACCGATTATCTCTGCGGCGATTAAGCAGCGTGGTGTATCGATAAGCGTGGTGGAATGGCACCAAGATTTGCATCAGTTGGGACAGGATATTTTTTGCGATGAAGGACAACTCAAAGCTGGTTTGATCTCATGTGATGATGAGGTGGAGGCATGAATGATGCGCACCTTTTGAGTGACACTTTGCGGCAAATGATGAAGCGTCTTGATGCGCTTGAACGCTGTCTTGCCAACCAGCACATGATTGGGCGGGTTGCAGAAGTTGATGGTCATAGGGTGCGGGTAAAACTTTCCGAACAGGGTTCCAATGGACAAGCGGTTTTATCGCCTTGGCTACAAGCGCAAGAAGCTTCTGGTGCTGTTTCAAGCAATATGCCCCTCCATGTTGGTGATCCGGTGCGCTTGTTAAATCCCCATGGCGAAATTGGTTCTGCCTCTCTGGTGGTGCGCGATAGTTATAGTGAGGATGCACCTAATTGCGCACGCTCTTTCCAAGAATTTGCTCTGTGTTATGCCGGTGGTGCTTTGCGTATCACGAAGGATGAGCTTATTCTTTCCCATGGGGAAAACCAAATTCATTTGAGTAGCCAAGGTTTGGTGCTTTCTCATCAATCAACCCGTGTTGCATTAACGGGCAGTGTGCAGATTCAAGCAGAAGATTTACAGCACAATCAAAAATCGGTTGGCGCAAGCCACAAACATGGTGGGGTCAAAATGGGTCCCTCCACAACCTCTAGTCCTCTTTAAAGGAGTTTTTATCATGCGTGAGAATACTTATGTTATTTTAACCAATGCAGACTTTGTTGCAGGTAAGCGTTCACCGGGCAAAGGTGAAGAAATTTGTTTAAGTGAGGAAGCGGCTAAATATCCGTTGCTGCTTGGTCAGATTGCTGAAAAACCAGCCCCTGTTGTTTCTGCGCCCCCAACGGTTTCTACCACAAAGACAAGCAAAGGGGCTTAAAGCATGCGGTGCGGGATGAGCGAAAAGGACGGCTCTCTTTTATATGGCTTTGCGCATTGCCAACAGTCACTGCGTAAATGTCTGACGACAAGAATTGGGACACGGGTTTTGCGTCGTCATTATGGGTGCGATGTTGGAGCATTCCAAGACGCCAATGCTGATCCTGCGACGATGATGCAGCTTTATCAAGCAATTGTTGAAGCACTCGATGATCCAGAGTGTGGAGAGCCTGGGTTTTCACTGCAGAGGATTGATCTGACAAAAGCAACGCGTGAAGGCACATTCCATTTTGTTTTAACGGGTGTTTTTTATCCCGATGGGCATTTGGGCGATTGGTCACACAAAGAGCCAATGAGCATCAATTTAGAGGTTGGTGATGACAGAGTTTGAACCTTTTCCACTCCCACAAATTCCCTCTCCACAACTCCCCCCTCCACAACTCCCTTTGCCACAAATTATTGAAGAGCTTTCTGTTGAAGCCATTTTAGAGCAAAAGATCACGCGTTTGACTGAGCTTTTTGCAGCGCATCATATTCCGTATAATGTGGAAAAGACGGCTTATGATCCGGTAGTCATTCAATTACAAGCGGCTGCTTATGAAGAGTTGCTGTTGCGCCAGCGGATGAATGAAGTGGCACGGGATAATTTACTCGAATTTGCGCGTGGAACAAGTTTAGACCATTTGGGAGATTTCCATGGGGTCACACGCCTTTTAGATGAGGATGATGAGCGTTTTCGCCGCCGCATTCGCTTAAATAGACAAGGACACTCCACAGGGGGCACAGCGTCCCGTTATCAATATTTTGCCCTCTCCAGTGATCTCCATGTCAAAGATGCTTTTGTTTATCGGGTGGGCAAAAGCCCGCTTATTCATGTGGCGCTTTTTAGTGACGCCCCTTCAGGGGTGGCTGATGAGGCTTTAATTGCCAAGGTACAAGCAGCCCTTGATTGCCCCCATGTTAAAATGACCAATGACCACATCTTTGTGAAAAGCGCGGTGCAGCGGATGATCGATATTTCTGCTGATTTTTGGTTGTTACCGGATGAAGGCTCCTTTGTTTTGGAAAGAGCGGAGCAGAATTTAAGAGCAGAATGGGCGCGTGCGCAAAGGCTTGGGCGTGATCTCTCAATAAGTTGGATATTAAGCCGCCTGATGGTTGAAGGCGTTCACCATGTGAACATAACGCACCCTTGTGAGGATATTTTGGTCGCACCGGATGAAGCCGTCGCACTAGGGGATATTGTCTTGTCTGAACGGGGGCGCGCTTTTTGATGCTTTCCTCACTTTTGCCCCCGAATTCGAGCTTGTTTGAACGTTGTTTTGCCGAAGCAATGGCTCTTGACCCTCATGTTAAAACGGCACTCGAAGAAATACCCCGCGCGAAATTTATCACGCGTCCGCCTTCTTGGTTGCCCTTTTTAATAGACGAATATGGCTTACAAGAATTAAACCCTTATGTTCCAAACCTCTATGATTTGATTGATCAAGGGCTTTCATGGAAGAGGGTACGTGGCTCCCTTGCGGCAATAGAGATGGGGCTTGAATGGCTAGGGATTTCAGCACGCTTTCAACCCGCCTGGACGGGGCGCGCATGGTGGAATTCCTTTCAACTTGATTTTGATCACTTGCCTGAACGCAAAAGCCTTGAAGCTATTGAAGCGATTACCGACCTTTCCAAAAGTTTGCGCTCTGATTTTCGCCGTGGGACCTATGGTTATGATGTGCAAGCTATGGAAGCCAATATGTCACGCCTTGATGACAGCATGTTGGATTCTGAGAGCGGTGTTCGCTTAACAGCTGGAGGAACATTGTTTTCCTTTGGGCGCACGACAGAGATAGAGAATGATACTAAAGATAGAAACTGGTTTTTAATTGATGCCTTCATATTTTTATTCCAATTTAGCATCAAAAATTTTACAATGACGCGTACAGTACTGGTGCATCCTAATCATAAATATGCTGCTATATCAGGGTTATTTTAATTTATAGACCACAAGAAAAAGAAAAGATTTTATGAGGAAAATAATGCTATAAAGTCAGAAATTTATACGCAATAAATTAGAGAGATAGATCGAAGTTTTATAAAATACTTTATGAGACAACAGCCGAACATATCTGGCGTTACTTTTACTTATTTTTACAAACGTTCATTTATGTCTTTGCGTTATATTCGTAAAGATCAGATTAATGGTAATCTATAGATAACTCTTGGTTGACAATATGAAAGGAAAGCGTGATACTATAGTAGAGTTTTGCCTGTCTTTATCGTTTAACCAGTAAAAGTGATTACAAATCCGTGATTTCTCCAAAAGTGATTTTTTCATACCTATAAACAAAAGTTAGATCAAAACGACTTTTTTCTCTTAAAACTGTAAACAAATATATTGTAGCCGTATAGCTTGAACGAAGTTAGATATTTACCTGAATAACTACAGTATCTATTTTAAGAATAGAGAAGATATTTCATATCGCTATGATGTTATTAAAGAGCTCTTAAAACAATGATTCCTGGTGTTTTTGAAACATAATCCATAAAAGGAGAATCAACGACTTTTTCGTTTTCTTTTCGTGAAGAAGCATTTCTTAACATTGGCCCTTTATCTGTCATGATAAAGAAGCCCACGTGTGTTACGTCCAATCCAGCAAGTTTCGTATAAATACCAATGAAATCACCAGATTGTAAACGACCTATAACCTCCTCATTAATAAAGTTACTTGGAATGTAGGTTATCGTGCGCTTCACAACTGGCAATCCAGGTAGATAGCTTCCACCATCAGCTTTTTTGTTGAGATATTTTTCTGTTTTTACCGCATGGGGACTTATTTCAGCGGTAATATCAGTGGCGAGTTTATATTCTCTATAAGCCCAGTCCGTAAAAAAATGTTTCCGATTTAAAAAATCAATATTACCGTTAATATAACGCGTTTTTATGACGTTATTTATGAATTCTGTTTGGGATGTTGACTTGCGCAATGCTTCAACATAATCTAGATAAGTAAAGCAATCTAAGCCTCTAAAATCAATAATCAGTTTTTCTGGTGTATTTTCTGAGCCATGTAACATATTTGCTTGGTAAGGTGTCCCTAAAAAAGCTTCAGAAAGAAAGTCAATTAGCGCCCCTTTTTCCTGATAATTGGTCTCTGAACGTTTTTTGAGAAGAGCATTTAATTTATTTAGAGTATAGGGATCTAGGTTTACGTTGGTTGTTTGTTCTATTTCTATTTTATTTTCTAAAACACTCTCTTGTGAATCAGAATCCTGAACATCACATCCTGTTACCAACATTAAAATGAAAATTAATAGGGATATTTTTCGCATTTTATACACCATTTTTGAATTAAAAATTCATGACGAACTATTTCTAAAAGTGCTATTTTTTTTAATGCTGATCATGATCATCGTTAAATTTAATGGTAGCATATAATCATTAGGAGTACCAATGAATATAAAGATAAAATCATGATTTTTAAGGTTACACAAATTGCAAGCGATATGAATATTTTCTAAAATTATAGAATTAAAGAGTTTTTCTCTATAATATACTTATTTTTTTAAGAGCTTATCTTTTAAAAGGTTTCAATTGCTATAGGATATCTAACGTATCCAATGGAATTGAGATTCCTGAAAACGGTGGTATGAGAGGGGGAAATGATGTCTGATAAAATTCATCATAATGTCTCTAAAACTATTGAAAATACTCTGTGTTTCATGAAATTTTGTTCATGAGTTTGTCACATAAATATTTTGTTCGTATAATGCGAAAAATATTTTTTATGCTTTGACAATGATATACCAATTAAAACGTAATTTTATAGTTTTATCTTGACTCTTACTTAAATTTTTACTTTGTTATTATTTTATATGTGAAAAGTATACGGTATAGAATACTTTTAAAAGGAAAAGGGAGTTAAAAGAGAGGGGGGAGTAATTGTATGCGTAAAATAGTGTGTATGTTATGCAAGACCAAATGCTCAATCCGAAATTTGTTCAGCGTGGGCTCATTTTAGTGTTCATCACTTTATTGTTAGATATTCTTGGCATTGCAATTATTTGTCCTGTTTTGCCTGAATATTTTTCTCAATTAACTGGAAAAGATGTCAGTACAGCTTTTGTAGAAAGAGGAAAATTACTTGCAGCTTATTCAGTGATGCAGTTTTTGTTTGCTCCTGTTATTGGCAATCTTTCTGATCGTTATGGTCGTCGTCCTATTTTGCTTGTCTCTATTATCTGCTTTGCTCTTGATAATCTGATATGTGCTATAGCATGGAGCTATTCTATGTTATTTATCGGGCGTCTTTTGTCAGGGATAAGTGGTGCTAGTTTTGCAACTTGTACAGCTTATCTTGCGGACATATCCAATGATAAAACCCGTACACGTAATTTTGGTCTGTTAGGTGTTGCATCCGCATTGGGGTTTATTTTAGGATCGTTTATTGGTGGTTTTTTAGGTCAGTTTGGTCCGCGTATACCGTTTTATTTTGCTGCTGGTTTTTCACTCATTATTTTATTTTTGCTTGGCTTATGCTTCCAGAAACTCTTTCTCTATGGAATAGGCGCTTTTTTGATATTAAGCGGGCAAACCCCTTAGGTGCTTTTTGGCATCTGAAACAATACCCGATGGTTCTTTGGGTGTTATTGGTCTTTTTTCTTTATTGGTTTGCGGAATCTGTATGGTTAAGCATTTGGGCTTTCATTGCAAAAGAACGCTATGATTGGAGTTCTTTTTCTATTGGGCTCTCCTATAGTGTTTTTGGGATAGGCCAATTTATTGTAGTCGCTCTCATTTTGCCTTATTTTTCTAAACGATGGAGTGATTGGCATATTGTTATAGTGGGGCTTTTGTTTGCTTCCGTTGCTATGCTAGGCTATACATTCGCGACGCAGGGGTGGATGGTTTATATGGTTTGTGCGTGTACAATGCTTGAATATCTTGTTCATGCACCTATACGTGCTATTGCTTCAGCGCAGGTACCGACAAATGTACAAGGAGAACTGCAAGGAGCGATGACATCTGTTATTTCGTTAAGTTTAACATTTGGTTCTGTTTTTTATGTGTTTCTTTTTGAATGTTTTACAGATAAAAATGCACTGTTTTATTTTTCGGGTGCTCCTTTTGTTGGAGGCTTTTTTCTTCTTGTCGTTGCAACAGTTATTTTTGCCTTGCGGGTACGTTAGTTTGTTGAAAGGGGCTGGTACATACTATTTTGCTAGAAGAATGCACAAGATAAACAAAATGTATCATTTTATAGGCAGAAAGTTTTTTGTGATATTTGTTTCACAAAGTGTTGTATAAAATATCGATATATTCTTCTCATTTAGTGCAAATAATTTTTTTATTTTGTGATATTGTTTGTATAGTAGAGTCCGTATTTTTTCTATTGCTTGCAAATTAATATCCAGTGCTAATGCAGCAGCATATTGAAAACAAAGATTAAAACGTATCTGCGTTAGATGTATCAGTACTGTATGAACAATTCCAAATTTTATATGGCAAATTGGAAGTAAAATATTGCGTATATTTGTTTGCATCACTTCTGGAATCGAAAGAAAACCTCATTTTGGAAGAATATAAAGTTGTAAAATTGAAAAGCCGTTTCCTGTTTTGACATCACTTTTTTATTCGGCTTTACAGCTTTCAAAACCATCTAAAGCAATATCTTTTAAAAAGTAGAGATTTGTTGCATTGTCTCACACTTTAATTTTTTTATTCTTTAATAGGAATTATGCTTTTCATGCAAAATAGAATGCTTAGAATTGTATTGTGAATCCAATACTTATTTGAAGGTTAGACACTTTACTCTTTTTAAAAATGGTTTTTATCGGCACATTTATCTTGCTTGGGGGGAGAAGCCAATGATTTTGATGGATACGACCTTAAGAGAAGAGGAATGAGAAAAATTTAAGCTATTCAGTGTTCTCTTTTTAGTGGCAAAACGATAAATAAGATCACTTATTCAATAAGTTGTCGGTATAAAAATAATATAGTTGTGTGTGGGAAGATGATATAATTTAAAGGAGAGAAGCTAGAAGGGGGGATATTTTATTTTAAGATATTTTTTTATAATTCATAATGAGATCACAGAAATGCTGAAAGAGATAGTGGCTATCTTGTGGTCCAGGAGAAGCTTCAGGGTGATATTGAACAGAAAAAACTGGTTTTCCAATGATTCGGATACCACAGTTTGAACCATCAAAGAGAGAAATATGTGTTTCTTGGACATGTTGGGGTAAAGTGGTTGCATCTACAGCAAAACCGTGATTCATCGATACAATCTCAACTTTTCCAGTGTTAAGGTCTTTAACTGGGTGGTTGGCACCGTGATGTCCTTGGTGCATTTTCACGGTTTTTGCACCAACCGTAAGAGCGAGAAGTTGATGACCAAGACATATTCCAAAAATTGGTAAATTATGATCAATTAATGTTTTGATCGTTGGAATGGCATATTGAGCGGTAGCTGCGGGGTCTCCTGGTCCATTAGAAAGAAAAACGCCATCAGGGTTCATTGCTAGAATTTCTTTTGCAGTTGTGTGGGCAGGCACAACAGTAATGCGTGCTTTTTGTGTTGCCATAAGGCGAAGAATATTACGTTTAATACCATAGTCAATTGCAATGATATGAAGATTGTGCACATTGTTTGTACCATATCCTTTATTCCAACTCCATGGTTTTTCATCCCATTGCATTGATGATTGGGATGTCACGTCTTTCGTAAGGTCAAGATTGATGAGACCGTGCCATTTTTGCGCACGTTTCTTTAAAGAAGGAATATCAAAATTTCCATTAGAATCATGTGCAATGACAGCATTTTGTGCACCTTTTTCACGAATAAGAATTGTAAGCGCACGTGTATCAACACCACAAAGTGCAATAATTTTACGCGTTTTAAGCCATTGATGAAGATTTTCATTGGCACGATAATTTGAGGGATGTGTAATGTCTGCCTTGAATATGGCGCCAACAGCACCATGACAATTGAGAGGAGTGAGAGCTTCAATATCTTCACTATTTGTCCCTACATTTCCTATATGAGGAAAAGTAAAATTAACGATTTGTTGTGTGTATGACGGGTCTGTGAGGATTTCTTCATAGCCTGTGATGGCGGTGTTAAAACATACTTCAGCTTCAGCGATACCTGTAGCACCTGCTCCTTTGCCTTCAATAACGGTTCCATCAGCTAAGACTAAAAGGGCTGTAGTTTTTTTGATCGTCCAAGGGAGGCTGGGTGAAGTAGTTTGTATCATAGTATGTATCCACAATTTATTCTCTGAAAGGTATAATGATCAACTTTACACAAAAACCATATCTTTAACAGATGCTGTGTATATTATTCTGGTAACGTTTCGCTTGAAATAGGCAGTATAAGTATATTCCATGAAGAGGTAAAGTTTTGTTTTATCTTTTCGAAGATCGAGTCCTTAATTATTTTTTTATCCTCCATTGCAAGATGGATAAAGATTGGTTAAAAGGCATTTTCTTCTTGGACAAAATTGGGTAAATTTATGTTGCGTAACCAGATTGATGGGGCTCTTAGGGCTGCTTTGAAAGCGGAAGATAGTGCGCGTCTTGCTACACTTCGTTTAATGAATGCTGCAGTGAGGGATCGTGATATTCTTTATTATGATGAAGGGAAGCTAGAAGTGGATGATCAGCAGATACAATCTGTTTTCACTAAAATGCTTCGACAGCGTGAAGAATTGATACGAGTCTATAAAGAGTCTGGTTGCTTGGAATTGGCAGAGAGAGGACAAGCAGAAATAGAAGTTATTCGTGAGTTTCTTCCCTATCAACTTAAGGAGAGGGAAGTAGAACAGGTTCTTTGTGAAGCTTTGGCACATACAAAGGCTGAAAAATTACGTGATATCGGTAAGGTGATAGCATGGCTTAAGGAACGGTATGCGGGGCAAATGAATTTTTCTAAAGTGTGCAATAGTCTTCGTAAAAAATTGCAATAGATCTTATTAATTCAAGGGGACTAGAAAATATTTTGTATTGTGCTTCGCCTTTGTAAGTCAGTAGGATGTTGATAAATATCATTTATCTTATACATACATAACTATTATCAAAAAATATTTTTTATTGAAATAAACGAATCTTTTTTGAAGCTCATAGAGCCATAAAAACATCTTTTATGTATTATATTTTTCTGTTCTTCAAAACTGTTAGATCATTAACAAAACAAAAAAATTATAGAGTTTTTACTTTTTAAAAAAGATCTATTGTCTGCACTGTTAAAAATTTTAAAATAGGATGATTAGGCTAATTGATACAGATTTCCAATTTTGGGGAGTGTGTTGTTGTCTTTTTTGCTGTTTCAAAGCATTTCTTGATAAAGAGTTGCCGTATTTTTAGAGTGGTGATTATTCAGCAAGAAATTTAAATGTAGATGGTTTTATCAATATAGTGTGTATCTTCTTAATTCAAGCGCTGGTTTTAATGATAAGAAAATCAGAACTTTAAAACGTTTTTTCTATGGGAGACATTTTTAAGCTGAGTTGATGAAATGAAAAGATATTTTGAAAAGAAGTCTTTGTTTGTACTGTGTTTTGAGATGATTTTGAAATTCTTTTCTCTGATTAAATCCCTTATAAGTTATATAAAATCTATAAATTGTGTAGAATAAAATGAGTAACCTTTATTTGTGGGGATACAGTGGTGAATCCGTTAAAAATAGTTCAGTTAGCAACAATGGCTTACTCGTTAACCGCAAACGGGAACGGCGTGCCCATAGCGCACCTTGTTGACCAATATGAATGTAATCGCGGGTTAATTGGTCATGGTTAAATAAATAATGTCCTAGAGGTACAGTTCCCAAATGCATCAAGGCTTGATTGTGTAGGAGGGTTTCTTGTGGAATTACAGTGCGTCCAAGGAGCCAAGGTTTATTATCTCCCATCAATATAATTTCGCGTAGCCAATAACGCGCACTTTCAGGGAGATGCTCTGCTTCTTCCGTTAATTTATCTTGCGTAATAAAACATTCGCGTTGTGGTTGAACTTGGAGGCAGGTACAATATTCCTTTAATCGAAGCGTCATTGAGCCCGATTCCATGAGCCAATTGCGAATGTTTTCTGGTATTGGAGGATTTTGATCAGAAAACCACTTTAGAGGTGGTAAGATGGAATCTTCAAGATCAGACATCATTTTACTCCACATTTAAAGTCTTATTCCATATGTTATGTTGGGTGAATTAAATAAATAGCTCTATTGTAATACAAGGAGTATAAAAGCAGCAAGATTTTGACAAGAGGATAACAAAGGGAAAGTCGAAAGCAAAGATCTTTAAAAGAAGATAGGCGGGAAATATATTATAGGATCATTTTCATTAAACAAGAAAAATAAGGTATTATGTTTTGTCCAAGGCGCTTTCACACAATGCATTACGGATTTTTTCTTTATCGCATGAGCAATGGGAAAAGTGTTTTGTGCTTTAAAATTCGTTTGTAGCGCATATAAATTACATCTATGTCAGATGATATAAAGAGGAAACTTTAAGAGGCACAAAACTTTATTTTCTACTTTAGAAAGTGAAGAGAGATTTAAACCTTTTGAATTGAGATGTAAAGGAGATCGTATTCTTTATAAACAGGAAGTTTACAGTGATGCATATATTTTATAAAAAATTAAAATAGATTATAGTATTAAAATTGTAAAAAATTAATTCATATTACATAATATGTAGTAATTCTATAATAGAATACATTAATATTATACATATTTATTTTATTATGTTCTTTTCTTTTAAAGATTAGGAAAAAATTCTTTATCATTTTTTTCTTACTTCTCTCTTTATTTCTTAAGAATGCAAAAGAGTTCTTCGAGTTTTTTAGTAAAAAGAGTAATGTTGATGAAGTGTATAGGTGTTATGCGATGGAATATTTAATCATCGTTAGTGATTTTTGTAACCTTATGGGTTGTTATTACAGTGAGATGAGCTGGATTTGCGCACGTAGTACAAAAATAAGTTCGTATTTCGTTAAAATAACGCAACATATCTTTCCTGATATGCGTAAGTTTATATAGGTATGAAATGGTGCGTTATAAAGGTCTTTACTGCATTTCGTTTTAAAATACGGTGATAGTGTATGCCCAAAATCGCAGCTTAAGCATCTCACCATCGTATCAAAACTGGTAATAACGAGTTACAAGGAAATGTTTCAAACTTTGCTAGTTGTTTCCCAGTTTTTTATTGAATTTCAAAAGATATAAGAAACAAATGTTTTATGATCGAATTTTTTGTCCTATCCATATAAGAATACAGGCTCCTATAAAACCTGAAATAAGATAGCCAAGCCAACCAGCAAAACTTACACTTAAAAGACTAAAAAGAAAGCTTGCTAGCGCAGCGCCAATAATCCCTAAGATAATATTTAACAATATTCCTGTTTGGCTTTTCATAATATACTGTGCAGCCCAACCTGCAATCCCGCCGATAATAATAGCTGCAATCCAACCGATGTTTGCATCTTCCATGATACCCTCCTTTGCCTGAATTTAAATTGTAACTAGAGTAAACTTTGTCAAAATCAAGGCTTATTCCTTTTTTACCCAATGGAAAGGATATTTCTGTTAGAGATCTTATTTATTACTTTCATTTATATTAAAATAATATTAACACTTATATCACAATACTACTTAATAAGTATAAATATATAATATATTTCAATTTATAAATAAATTACTTAATTGAGAAATATGAATAAAAGAAGAAAATATTAATGAAAGTATTTTAATAAGTCATAAAGTTTATTTATATGCTTTTTTAACCTCTCTCTTAAGTAAAAAAAACAATTGTGATTAAAGCAATAAGTAAAATGGATATTTAAAAGTTTGGAGTTTGCCAATTGATATCAATGATGGTTGAAATGAAATTAAAACTGTTTTGTTGACACGTTATAGAATGCTTGTATAGGTTGAGCCTCTACCAATCTTGATATAAACGTTGCATTTTGTGGGGATTTGCATTCCTTATAGAGCATTTCTGTTTTTGCTGCTGCTGTGGGGCAATTCTCTTTTTACAAGGCGAGTTTAGGTTGAAACCATTATACTCTTGACTTCCTCTTTACGTGTTTACCAGTCTTGGCTTGGGGGTGGTTAGGCATTTTTACGTCTTTCTTCAAGAGTTCTATTCTATATGCTGCTTTATTTGTAATGTGCAAGAAGATGACTTTGAGTAATTCATCATGACTGGATTTTAAATGAAAGAAATCTATGATGAAGAGAGCTTTTTTAAATTGTCAAATAATAAAATATTTTTATAAAATCAACATCTTGACCATATTCAAAATCGAGTCATCGATGAGATGTGTTTCTTATTCAAGTTATTTTAAAAGTTTAAGGTTTTTCTGTTTGTTCTTCAGCAGGATTGCGTAGGCGAGAACTTTGAAGAAGTCCCTGTTCTTCTAAAATGGGGTAGATCATTGAGGTCAAAAGAGAGTTGATTTGTTTGAGGTCGCGGACAGTGTCGAGATGAAGACTGGATGATTCTACATTTTTGAGATCCCCTTCACGCAAACGTTTAAAATGTTTTAAACTCATCTCTTTTTCTAAGTTTCGTAGTTGATCTTTTTTTTGTACCAATAGGTGTGCAGTGTGTGTATCACGTGAGACGAGAACGTTAAATGCTATATGCGCGTTGGCTAGTACAATGGCGTGGAAACGAAGGAGATCACTCCAGCCCTCGCTGCTGAACTGTAAACCTTTTTGTTGTTTCTTTTTAACCAGCATCAGCATATTATGAATAATGATATCGCCTGCTTGGTCTAATTTTATACAGGCGCCTAGAAGTTCTTGCGTTTGAAGAGCTTCTTCGTCAGATAATTTTTGTCCCGCTAATCGTGCAAGATAAAGTTTGATGGCGATATGTTTTTTGTCCAATATGGTGTTGAGATGGTTGAGTTCACGAATAATATTGGGATCAGGATTTTCATAAAGCCCCATGATTTTTTCTAGCATGATGTCCACAAGATCACAAATATGAATGACTTCACGCATGACATTCGAGAGAGCGAGAGAGGGGTGTTCAAGAACACTGTCATCAAGAGCTGTTTGATCCGATAAATTGAGTGTTTTATCGGCTTGCGTTTTTTTTGCACTTATATGAACAATTTGAGAGGTTAATTTTAAAACCCATTTTGAAAGCGGTATTCCGGCAAGGAGAATGAAAACATTAAAAATAATGTGGGCGTTAATCACTTGAGTAGGGGCGTTATTACCAAGCCATGTGATGGGAGGCTGAAAGGAGAGAAATAAGATAAGTATGAGGATTGACCCTGCCCCCCGCATGAGTAAATTTCCTAAGGGAACGAGGCGGGTATTAGGAGGGGCATTGCGCGTTAAAAGTGGTGCTATAAGAGAAGAGCCAAAGTTGACACCAAGAACCATGACAACACAAAGTTGCGTATGAATAAGATCGTAGTTGGCAAAATTGACCAGCAAAATGATTCCTGCAATGGATGAATGTAAAAGGTAGGTTAAGCCAGCAGCCAACAAAAAAGTGGAAACAGGATCGGTTGAAAGATAACGAATGATGCTAGGCAAAATTTCGCTTTCACGTAGAGGTTCTGTCGCTGTACTTATCATCTCTAAAGATAAAATCAAAAGACCAATACCGATGACAATACGTCCTATTTGACGCCACTCACGTTTTTCTGTTGTCATGAAGATACAAGTGCCAATTAAAAGACAAAGGGGCACAACAAGAGTAAGATCATAGGTGAGAATTTTTACAACGATTGCTGATCCTAATTCTCCTCCACGTACAGCCATAAGTCCCGCTACTCCAGAGACAAAACCAGATTCAACGAAAGAACCAACGAGGAGCGTTATTGCTGTAGAGCTTTGTAAAATCATTGCTGTAAAAAGCCCAAAACTTACAGCAAACAATGGTTTTGAAATGACGTGGCACATTTTATATTTAAGCCTGTCACCATAGGCGCGTTCAATCCCTGTGCGCACCATGCGTGTGGCCCAGAGAAGTAAAGAAATAGCGCCGGCAAGATGAAGGAGTACCAATGAACCATTCATGATACTTTATTCTTTCTCTGTTGTTGAGAATATGTTTGCTTCAAAATTGATAAATTGAAGTTTATTGTTTTTATTTTGTTTTTGCTTTTAGTACTTGATTAAAATCATAACCGCTTGGGTTTTGAAAAACCTTTAGACCAAAACAGGGCAGAATGGAATAAAGGTGATCAAAAATATCACCTTGAATTTGTTCATAGTCTATCCAAACGGTGGTGTTCGTAAAGCAATAAATTTCCAAGGGTAAACCGTTTTCTGTAGGAGGTAATTGCCGTGCCATAAAGGTCATATTAGGGTTGATGTTTAGATGCTGTTGTAGATAAGCAAAAACATAAGCACGAAAAGTTCCAATGTTGGTTAAACGGCGCGTATTGGCTAAGACATCATGATTTTTATCTAATTTGGCGTTCCATTGATCAATTTCTGTTACTTTTTGCGTGAAATAATTTTCTAATAAATTAAATCGGGAAAGATATTTTTGTTCTTCTTCTGTGAGAAAATGGATACTTGATTGATCAATAAAAAGGGAGCGTTTGATGCGTCTGCCACCTGATTCTTGCATTCCACGCCAATTTTTAAAAGGGTCGGTCACAAGTTTACGGATAGGAACTGAGGTGATGGTGTTGTCGAAATTTTGAACTTTAACAGTATGCAGGGCAATTTCAATAACATCACCATCGGCACCGAGATTGGGAATTTCAATCCAATCACCAACGCGAACCATATCAGTGGATGAAATTTGAATACCGGCAACGAGAGAAAGAAGCGTATCTTGAAAAATTAACATGAGAACCGCGGCCATTGCACCAAGACCGGAGAATAGAATAAGAGGGGAGCGGTCAATCAATGTAGCGACCATTAAAATTGTTGCAACAGCAAAAAGTGCAATTTTAGCAATTTGAATATAACCTTTTATTGGTTTTAACCGTGCTGTTGGTCGTTGTTCGTAAAGGATGTTAATGACATTGAGACAGGAAGAAATTGTCAGGACAACAAAAAAGATAATGAAGGCGTTGGCAACATTGCCGATAACAGTGCTAAATGCATCGGGCAATGTTGGTATAAAATTAACACCAACTGAAATAATAAAGGCTGAAGTGATATCCGCTATGTATTGAATAGCATTATTAATATCGATCGTTGTATTTTGGGGGAGAAAAGAAGAGAGTTTTTTTGCTCCGTGAATAAGTAATTTTCGTCCTAGAAAGTTGACCAAAAGGGCAGCTATAGTAAGAATAATAAGCCAAGAAATAGCCTCTAACCACGGATATTGAACAATAAATTCGATCACTTTTCCACTCTCCATTTCTAAAATTATATGCAGTTAAGAGTTTAAAATTTTACAACTACTTAAGAGGAAGTATTGGAATTATGCTCTAAAGTCGTTAAATATGCAAAAAAGAATTTTTAAACTCTGTGAGAGATAATGCGTTTTCCGCCTGATTTCCTTAATGAACTACGTACGAGACTCCCAATTTCAACAGTGATTGGTCAACGGGTGGATTTTGATCCTCGAAAGAGTAAGCCTTCACGGGGAGATTTTTGGTGTTGTTGTCCATTTCATGGTGAAAAAACGCCAAGTTTTCATTGTGAAGATCATAAAGGACGCTATTATTGTTTTGGTTGTGGTGTAAGTGGAGATATTTTTACCTTTTTGTGTGAGCTTGATGGATTGCACTTTTCAGAAAGTGTAGAGCGTTTGGCTGAGTTTGCGGGAATGAAACTCCCCATTTTGGATTCACAAAGTCATAAACGTCAATTGGAAAAAGCTGATCTTTATGATGTGATGAAAATTGCTACAGATTTTTTTCAATATAATTTACGCGATAAAGGAGGTGCACAAGCACGTCGTTATCTAGATGCACGTGGCGTTACACCAGAGCTTGTAGAGCGTTTCCGCATTGGTTTTGCGCCGGTAAGGCGTACAGCTTTGAAAGAAGCTTTGAGTGCACGGGGCATTTCAATAAAGCAAATGGAAGAGTGTGGACTTCTCACAGTGCATGAGGAGAGTGCGGATTCTTATGACCGATTTAGAAATCGCATTATATTTCCTATTGAAGATTTGCGCAGACGTGTGGTGGCTTTTGGAGGGCGTGCATTAGAGAAAGAGACACGAGCAAAATATCTCAACAGCCCTGAAACAGTGCTGTTTCATAAAGGAAACATACTTTATAACGCGGCAGCTGCTCGCAAAAATAGTCGCTTTGTTAGCGATGAAAAAATTCATTCACTCCTTGTTGTTGAGGGGTATATGGATGTCATTGCATTGACTAAAGCTGGTTTTGAAGGAGTCGTAGCGTCCTTAGGGACAGCATTAACGGAAGCGCAAATTGAGCTTTTATGGCAGATGGGGAAGGAGCCCATTTTGTGTTTTGATGGTGATGATGCGGGTTTAAAAGCTGCTTTCCGTGTTGCTGATCGTGTGTTGCCTCTTTTAAAGGCTGGGGTTTGTGTAAGCTTTGTTTTGTTGCCACAAGGGAAAGATCCTGATGAAATTGTTTGTGCTGGTGGAGCACAACTTTTTTCTTCTTTTTTGCAAAAAGCAATTCCTTTGAGCGAGCTTTTATGGTGGCGAGCTACCTATGGAAAGCATTTTGAAACTCCAGAGACACGAGCAGCGCTCGAAAAACAACTAAAACAACAAATTTTTACGATTAAGGATGAAGATGTCCGTCGTTATTATTTGCAAGATGTAAAAAAACGCCTTTTTGATTTTTTTCGTCTCTCTTTTTCGAAAAAAAGGGGGGAAGGGCGATATGATCAATCTTCACCAAATAGGATCTTTAAAAATCAATCCTTTTCTCTATTAGCAAATTCTGAAATAGTACGAAATTCTTCACAATCTATTCCTTTGCGTGAAGCAGTGATTTTACTCACTTTAGCTTACTATCCTGAGTTGTGGTATGAAAATTTTGAAATTCTTTCTGAGTTAGAATTAAAAAATACTCAATTGATCATTTTTCATCAAGCTATGTTGGAAATTCTTGGGAATCAACAGCTTCATGACAAAGAGACGATGGTTGCGTTCTTAGAAAAAAGAGGGCAAAAGGCTCTGTTAGAGCGTATGAAACATCTTGTACAAAATATTGGTATGCGTATTATCTTTGGTGGAGCCCCTATAGAGGATGCACGCGCTATATTAAAACAAGCTGTCTACTTGCATCTTCAAGAACACCACCTACATAAGAGGTTACAGGATATTGAAGAGCAACTTGTAGAAAATCCTAAGAGTGAGGTTTTTGATCTGCTTCGTGAGGTAAAAAATGAGTTGGAGCAGATGCAGGCAACAGAAGCGTTAATTGAAGGGTTTGGAAGTTGGTTGGATGAAAAAATAGACGGGAATACACAAGATACGATAAAATGATTCGCTTTTTTAATGCGAATCAGTCACTTAAATTTTAGATGAGGAAGTTTATGTGGAGTGACATTTTCATAAAGATGATAATTAAATTTTAGGAAAAGCGGGTAAATTTTAGGAAAAGCGGGAAATTGGTTCTTACGATAGGGTGCAGAGATTATCTCAGAAGGGCTGAGAGGTGTCGGGGAGACTTCTTGAGTTTTCCCGCGTTTTTGTCTGGATGTCAAGTTTGTCTGGATGTCAGGGTGTATACAAAATGTATTCTTTCCAATAGTAATCTCTTAAAAGGAAGTATATATGAGAAACTATTGGTAGATCTTAGTGAGAACAAAAAAACTGGTCACATGGAAACTATGGTTACATGGAAATTGTGAAGTGATCGAGTGGAGTTATGGTATGGCAACAAAGGTTAAACAGAAAGATAATGCAGAAGTAACAAGCCAAGCGAGTTTGGATGGTCCTCTTCTTGATTTTTCTGATGATGCCATCAAGAAAATGATTAAACTTGCCAAAAAAAATGGTTACGTAACAATGGATGAACTCAATGCAGTTCTTCCTTCTGACGAGGTTACATCCGAACAAATTGAAGATATCTTGGCGATGTTCTCTGAGATGGGGGTTAATGTTGTGGATGATGAGGATGAAGTTGAGTCTGAAAATTATGAAGAAGAAGTTACGGTTGAGGGTGGTGATTTAGTAGAAGCCTCTAGCCACGCAATTGCAACGACAACGAATAAGCGCGAAGTAACAGATCGTACGGATGATCCGGTACGTATGTATTTGCGTGAGATGGGAGCTGTTGAGCTTCTTTCGCGGGAAGGCGAAATTGCCATTGCTAAGCGTATTGAAGCAGGGCGTGAGACAATGATTGCGGGGCTTTGTGAGAGTCCCTTAACTTTTCAGGCTCTTATTATCTGGCGTGACGAGTTAAAAGAACAGCGTATTCTTCTTCGTGAAATTATTGATCTTGAAACGACTTATGCTGGTCCAGAAGCAAAGCAGGCGCCTGTTATTGAGCGAAGTGAAGTTAATAAGACAGAAGAAGAAAAAATGTCTTCTGGTATGCGTAATATAGGGGAGAGCGCAGGAGAGAGAAACATTGAAGAAGATGATGAAGAAGACGATGATGATGTTAACTTATCACTTGCTGCAATGGAAAATGAACTTTGTCCTCAGGTTATGGAAACATTGGATTTTATTGCTCAAACCTATGTGAAATTACGAAAATTACAAGATCAGCATGTTGAAAGCAGTTTGGCAGAGCGTAAAGAGGGGGCTCTTACATCTTCTCAGAAGAAGAAATATATTCAATTAAAGGGTGAGTTGATTCAAGCAGTAAAATCTCTTTCTTTAAACCAAAATCGTATCGAAGCTTTGGTTGAACAGCTTTATGACATCAATAAGAGATTGATTCATAATGAAGGTAAGCTGAAACGGATTGCCAATAGCTATGGCATTGGCCATGAGGATTTTTTAAAAGAATACCAAGGGCGTGAATTGGATGCAGATTGGATGAATTATATTGCTGCTTTGCCTAAACCTGGTTGGAAAGAGTTTTCGGTGCGTGAAGCAAAAGAAATCCAAAAACTGCGAAGTGAGATACAAAATCTTGCGCAAGAAACGGCTATTTCGATTGGTGAATTTCGTCGGATTGTTATGCAGGTGCAGAAAGGTGAACGCGAATCAACAATTGCAAAAAAAGAGATGGTAGAATCTAATTTGCGCCTTGTCATTTCAATTGCAAAAAAATACACTAATCGTGGTTTGCAGTTTCTTGATCTTATTCAAGAGGGCAATATCGGTTTGATGAAGGCTGTGGATAAGTTTGAATATCGGCGTGGCTACAAGTTTTCAACTTATGCCACATGGTGGATTCGTCAGGCTATTACACGTTCAATTGCTGATCAGGCGCGTACAATTCGTATTCCTGTTCATATGATTGAAACAATTAATAAAATCGTTCGTACTTCACGTCAGATTCTCCATGAAATTGGACGAGAACCAACACCAGAAGAATTATCTAGCAAGCTTTCGATGCCATTAGAAAAGGTGCGAAAAGTTCTTAAAATTGCAAAAGAACCCATTTCACTCGAAACGCCTGTTGGTGATGAAGATGATTCTCATTTGGGTGATTTTATTGAGGATAGGAATGCGTTATTACCAATTGATGCAGCTATCCAAGCTAATCTGCGAGATACGACAACACGCGTTCTTGCTTCATTAACACCTCGGGAAGAACGTGTTTTGCGGATGCGTTTTGGAATAGGGATGAATACGGATCACACGTTGGAAGAAGTAGGACAACAATTTTCAGTTACGAGAGAGCGTATTCGGCAGATTGAAGCAAAGGCACTTCGTAAATTAAAACATCCTAGCCGTTCACGAAAATTGCGCAGTTTTCTCGATTCTTAAATAAAGAAATGCGTGTTCATTTTAATAAATCCCTCTTTCTTCCTAATGAAGGGGGAGGTCCGGTGCCGTTGTACTTGGCTGCTTTCTTGAAAAATATGGGAAGAATTTGAATAATCTAGAAAGTGTACGATTTCTTAGCTGTGGAATTTTGTATTCCTCTTTCTGAAAATAACAGATGTAGGGAAAAGACTGGTGTGCTAGTCATTAAAAAAATGAAAGATAAAACATTATCTTGCGTGTAGAGGTTCGTTTCTTAAGAAATGGGATCTAATAAGAATAAACTTATATTGCAACATACGGACTTTTTGATGAGAAATGTATATTCGTTGCGAGATTTTTTTATCATTTTAGGTGACGCATTTTATTCTTTGTCAGTTTATAAAGGGACGTTTCAATAGGTGATATTCATTTATATGCGCTATTTTTTGAATATTTTCTTTTATTCAGATAGATTAAAAAAAATGGTTTAAAGCATACATTGAGTTGAATCTTTTTAAGAGACAGAAATAGATAAAATTATAGAAATTAAACGTTTCATTTTTTATAGATCGTCTTAATTAAAAAGGTGTGTCTGAGTTTATGAGTGGAGAACTTCCCTTTTGGAAAGTAAAAAAATTAGAAGAGATTTCCATTTCTGAGTGGGAGAGCCTTTGTGATGGCTGTGGCCGTTGTTGTCTCCATAAAGTTGAGGACGATGATACGGGTGACCTTTATGCAACCAGCATTGCTTGTCGTCTTTTAGATGGGGAAACTTGCAGGTGTCGAAATTATGCCCATCGTAAATCAATTGTACCAGATTGTATATCGCTAGACATTACCACAGTTAAAACAGCGCGTTGGCTTCCAGAAAGTTGTGCTTATAGATTAATTTATGAGGGAAAAGATCTTTATTGGTGGCATCCATTGGTATCAGGAGATTGCCAGACGGTACATACAGCGCATATTTCTGCACACGGACAGATAGAGGTTTACGAAGACGAATTATTATCTGAGGAAGATTATCTTCACCACATTACTGGTCTTCTGTGTAAAGGCCAGTAATATGATTTTTTATACAACAGTTGGTGACTTAATCGATTGCAAAGACGACAGTGACGCTCACATTATAATTTAATTCACCACCTGCAAAATTTGTATCTGCGTAGCTTGCATCTGCTGCTCTACTCATGAGACGTGGTGTTGGGTGGTAGTAATCATCCCTTTCATTGATTTCAATAATTTTTCCTAATTTCAAATCGGCTGCTTGCGCTATCGTTTGCGCTTTTTCAATGGCTTCAGTAATGGCTTTTTTACGTGCTTCTTGATAAAATGGCTTTGTATCTGCGTTGGTAAAAGTAATGCCGTTAACTGAATTAACACCTAGTGACATCGCTTGATCAAAGATTTTACCAGCATTAGTAAGATCACGAATGCGCACGGTTAAAGAATTTGAAACATGATAAAGTTTTTCATTATTCTTTTTTTCATGGTGTTTATCAGAGGTCGATTGATAAATGGATAAGCCTGATGTTTGCAAATCATTTGCTTGGATGCCATTGTTTTTAAAAGCTTTTATAATATCATTGATGGATTGATTATTGGAAGCTAATGCCTTTTGGGCAGTTTTGTCATAGGTAACAACGGCTAGATTAATAATTGCCATATCCGGTGCGGCTTGACTTTCTCCGATTGCAGTCACTGTAATCGTTGCATTTTTCATTTTATTTTCTTCAGCATAAGCACGTACAGTCAATGATGTGGCTAAGAGTGTAAATGCTAATATAACTGTTTTAACCAGAGAACCCTTCAGTGGTTGAATTTTCTTTTCTATCATATCTATTCCTTCATATTTATCAGTTAACTATTCTCTCATTTTTAAGAGTTCTTGTAAAGAAATTAGGGCACTGAAAAAAAAACCAATAGAAAAGAGAAAAAGATGGGTTATAATCTTTGTCAGCTCTTGTATCATAGGGCATTTTAGTTTAGAGAGAAACAACCTATGTGGGGCCTGTAGCTCAATTGGTTAGAGCCAGCGGCTCATAACCGCTTGGTTGGGGGTTCGAGTCCCTCCGGGCCCACCAATAGGGAAATGCCCAATAGAAAAATGGATAGCTTATATAAAAGTTTTGAGATTCTACTTTTTTCATTTTTTATTTAGTTGTTTTCCTATTTGTTCTAGAATCCTTACATCCTTGTTTGTTGTAGTTTTTTTCTCAGTCGCTTAATATGAAGTGAGGGTATGTTTTTTTAGTCTCATCAAAGAAGTGCTCTCATTCGCAACATTGTAGCATTTGGATTAACTGATATGCATCGCTATTTACTTTCTTAATTCATGTACTGTTTTGTACTCTTTCTGTATAATGTTTTTCATAAAATAGAAGGCTAAAAGCTTCATTGAATAAGTTTATTTATGCTTGTTCTGCAAATAAACAGATCTCAATAAGACCAATTTTAAAGATTGTATCTGTTCAGAATAAATGGCTCAAAAAACATTTAGTGTAAATTTGCTTTTTTCTGAGTGATGTTAATGTCTTTTAGACGTTCGAATAGCATTATCGTGATGAAAGGTTGTATATAAGAGAATGTGATCCATAGGTGTTCATATTATAATATATCACGGGGTCAACGATGATAACATTTGTTGATATTGTCTTTTTTCCAAGAGAGGAGTTCTATTTGATTTTTGAGAAATATTATTCATAATGACGGTGGCGTGTTCTGTAAAAAGAATTTCATCAATTGTTCTTTGAAAAGTCAATTGAGTGATTGCTTCTATCGCTTTGCATCATCTAGATTTTATTGTAATAAGCATTTTATTATTCTGTAAGAAATGCTTTCTATGATATTGGAAAATTCGTTAAAATGCCGTTTTCTGTTTTTATGTATTTTTTCTTAATGCTCAAATTATAGAGTTTTCATGTAACCCGAATTATTATTGAAGAGCAGACGTCTTTTTTGATTTTACTTTCATAAGGGATTGGCAATATTTCGGTAAAACTAGCACCTTTTTGTATTGCTAATATTTTTCTCGTATTGATTGTGTAGAGAGTTTTATCTTGGTTATGAGTTTTCTCTCTTATAAAAACTTATTGGCAGAGAGGGTGATTTTTTTGGAAAAGTACACTTCTTCTTCAAAGTTACACTTTGAAAATATAATTCTTCATTTACATAAGGGAATTTTTCTCTTGTTGTAAATCTGCATACAATTTACGTACAAAGATTATGCGTGGTGATTCGTTTTATTTTTTAATAGTATTATTTTTGCTTATGATAAAGACTTATATTAGTATTTACAAAGTGCGTTTAGAGGGGAGGTTACCTGTAAACGTGTTACAGAGTTTTAGGTAGTGTGTGGCTCTGTTTATAAGAATTTATTCCTATAACATTGTTATATTCGTGCTTTGCAATATTGTTGAAAAAACATAGATGGTGCTATGTAGAATAAAATTGTGATGTATTTTTTTCAAAAAAGCTTTTTCGTGTTCTCTTATATAGAGTTCAGGAGTGTCTTCAGGGATATTTTTACATTAGTTTTTATTGGTCCGAATCATAAGTTATGCGTAACATTATTCGCGTTTTTGATAGATCATACCAATTTCCATAAGAAGGTTTGGATCACGTGATGCTTGTTGTTTCACCATGGCACATGGCTAATAGAACTTCATCTGATTTTGTAAAATAAGTTTGTACACAATTGCTTCCATACTGCCTATTGCAAATATTTTTTTCTAAGGTATGAGATACATTTAAACGCTTTAGCGTTATACAGTTTGACTACATGGAGTATGACTATGAAGAATGATAAAAAATTTGAAACAACTTTATCTGACATTATTGTGAAATGGGAGTCTTTATCGACGTCTCAAAAGCAAGCGATATTGGATAGAGTAGAAAATTCTACAGGTTCTGCTCATTCAACAGAACATTTAAGGCTTCAATCTTCTTTTTATCTCCAGACGAAATCAAAGTTATGAGTTTTAAGTCTTCATCGGAGATGTTGAAACCAGTTATTACATATATGGCACTAGCATTTCCCAGTGTGTTCAAAATAGCCATGAGTTTATCTACTGAAGGCCTCTTGCCTCCATTTATCATTTGTTGGACGTAATTTTGTCCACAGCCTGCAGCTCTGCTTATTTCAATCATTGTTCGTCCGTCACTTTTAATCAATTCAACTAAGCGTTGGAACCAATCTTTTTCAGTCTTTGTCATTTTTAGACCTTTACATATTTACGCTATAGCGTTAATATTGCGTTGCGAATCCAGAATATATGATACAAGGAGCGTGAAAATATCCATGTGTAGCTCTTCGCTAATGAAGCATATAGAGTTGTTTTTAACTAATAACAAAATGTCCCCATACACTTTCAGATTCGAATCAATAAAAAATGGTTGCTTGGTTCCACGGTTGTGAAGAAACAAATGTGTATACCAGAAACGGCGATACACACTCGTACGCTTATGAGATTTTACTGTGATAGTATACGTAGCAGCATTATAAATCAAGATATACCCGAATATCAGAATTTGTAAAAAATTCTGCGTTGAGGTGGTGTGTGAATATAATGAAGCTTTAGAGCCTTAAGAGATAGGATAATGGCTGTAGAAAAAATGTAAATTCATAGGCAAAAAATACTAATTTCTTCTTTGATTGTAATAAATTAGATCACTATCAGATGGTAGATCGTATATATGCGTTAAAAAATTTTGGAAATATCAAAAAAAGTGATCTTGGATATTTTATTAAACAGGAAGGTAATCTGAGTCACAAAGGTGGTTGTTTGGGGAATTGTACATTCGATCAATGCCCTTAGGGGGATAAATGTGTTTTTATGATGCTGCGTTTTATAATGAAGCCTGTGTTTACAATGATATTGTTATTGATAACAAGGCATTAACATATGGTTGTGTAGTCGTTCGTAAGGGTTTGCATATTTATGAAAGATAAGCACTTTATCGTTATTTAAATATGAGTGGAGATGCATATGTTTACGCTAATGCGGTCTTTTTTGATCAAGTTTTGAATGCTCAATGTATTGAATTTTATGGCGATACTCGTGATTGTAGAAAGGCTCGAGTTATAATGATGCTTTAGTTTATGGTGATGTAAAGATTTTTGGGAAGGAAAAATTTTACAGAAATGCTGTGCTTTGTGACACTGAAGATTTTTGTAATCATGAAAAACTTTCATATATAGCTGCATTCCACATGGCGTAGAAAAGGAAGATAGGAACGATTTGGGTAAGGCTTGTATGATTGCATGGCATCGTTAGTTTTATTTTACGTTCCTTATTTTTGTATTTTGTGTCAATAAATGTGTCGCAAATAATTAGTGTAAGCGTGTAGATTTAGCCGCTTTCAGAGATTTTTTTTGCGTCATTTATCAATGCTTTAATGGAGAAAATAAGAATGCCGAGAGTGATTGTTCACACTTGGAACATGCAGTTTATTGTATTCTTTTTTTGATTGAGGATAAAACAAATTGGTCAAGATGATCACTTGAGCGACAATTAAGGGAGATCCAAATGAGTGTAAACGAAATTTTATTGGGAGCAATGGTTGTTGTTTTGTTGTTCAGCGGGGTTATATTTCGGTTTTCTTTATATTATCGCAATCAAGTGAAAGTTTTAAAAGAGGAATCTAGAAGAATAAAGCATGAGTTTTTAAGAGATTCTATGAAGATGACTGAAGAACGAGATAGAGCTATTAGAGAGCAAAGTATGGTGATTAAAAGACGTGACCAGGCAATTGAAAAACTGAAAAAACAAATTAAGCAATATGAAAAACATGAAAAGAAATATCAAAAAATGCTTAAATCTGAAGATGATAAAGAGTGATTGTATTCATATTTTGCATTAAAGAGCTTGGAAATTGTTAGGAAGATTGGAATGATGAGAGAGATAAACTTTAATGAAGCCAATTATGATGCTGATGGAGAGATTGTATTGGAAGAGAATATTCAAGTCTACTCTGATTTTATGAAAGCATGTAAGTTTATAAGACAGAGCGTTGTTGGTTATAAAATAAGAGTTTATGATGATAAACCAGTTTATCGGTATGTTGGTTATTAAAAAGCACGTCTATACAATCCAGCAATTTTATATTATTGCTGGAAACAATTTTGCGTGTTCCTTTTATATGTAAGGTATAAATGCTACGATAGTTTCAACTAATAAGTATCAAAAATTGCATGATAATAGAAAAAAAGAGATATCTGATTTTTATGAAGATGAAATAGGTAAGTCAGTTATGATTATCAAATGCAGAAGAGGAATATAAAGGTAAAAGATATTAATATTTGGTAGAGTAATTGTATTTTATCATTGATGATTTAGCTTCTTTTCATGTGCGTTTATTTTTATGAAAAATAAAAGACTTAAAAGATTTTCTTTTTTATAAATGCTATAGAGAGTTGAGTATGATTGAAAATAAACATAGTAATATGCAAGAATTTAATCGTTATTTATGAGTATTAGAAATAACACAAAAGCTCCTACCCTTTGAGGGAAAGACGATTGCTTTTTATTTGTCACAAAAGTAACTCACATACCATTATATAAAATGAACACTTGTTCTAATGGTAAAGAACGTTAGGACTGTAGTTCTCTAATAAGAGCCTTATGTGTAATTTCTTTGATTTGCTCAATATTGATTAAGATATCTTGTTTTGTTGGATAACCTTTACTAGAAAAAGCAATCTTTTGTGCATCTCCTGAGATTAAACGCCAATACCATTGATTGTGAACTCCTTGAAACACCTCAAAATACATGCTTCCCACCTCATAAAATAGCTGATAATTTTCAGGAATAAATATTTAACTAATCCATTTATGAACATTAATGTATGTCTCTATAGGAAGTCGTCAATATATTGCCCTTAAATTTTCTGACCTTAAAAAATAATTTCTATGAGAGCTATTATCCTTTTAACAAGAAAAAAATTCTTGTCAATAAGATATAAATGAGAACTTTATACTAAAAAATTATTTTTTTTAATTTAAAGACACTATACTTTCATTTACAATGCGAACGTTGTTATTGTCGTTACAGAAACAAATTTTATAAATTAGACAAAATTCCACCAGCGCGGATAAAGTAAAAAATACTTTTCTCCATACTGGTAGAGTTTAATCATTTCTTGTTTTTGCTATTTGAAATAGACGTTTATTGATTAGCTATAGCCTCTTTTTGGGATACGCTTCGAATAAGTAAATCAATGAATAAACTAAGGGTATAAGAATTGGCCATTTTAGCTTTCATATCGATAAGAGAGGTTGTAGTTTTAGGGTTAAAGTCATTTGATAAACCTTGTCTTGACAAATATTGCTGCAATTTTTCATAAGAACTATCAATTTTTTCTTGATTTAGTTTTTCGTTACGATCACTATTGGCAAGTGTTTCTTCCAATCCCTCGATTTTTTTAATAAAATAATTCCAGTCAAAATCACCTTTTGTATATTCGGTGTCAAACATTTTTCCTTGTCCAGTTAAAAGCCAATTAATATTGACACCATATAACGTGCGGTATGTTTGTAAGACACTAAGATTGGGCTCTCTCTCTCCACGCTCATAAAAAGCAATAGAATTTTTTGTCATGCTAAAATTTTTAGCTAAGGTTTCACGTGATGGATCGCCTAAAGCAAGACGTACATAACGCAAACGTTTTCCAAATATGGTTTTTGATTCAGTTTCAGGACGTGCCACGAATTATCTCCCTCAGTAAATCATCATGGTATAAATCATTAAATAATAAAAGCACACTATGTATTAATATTATATGATATAATGTCAATATTTATAGCTTTAATTTCTTTTAATTTTCGTGGATAGAAAAAAAATCTTTCACTTATTGTATTGACAATTGATATTCATTTCAAAACAAAATCCTCTGTTTGCTACATTTGTCTCTTGCTTTTTTTGAGAGAATTTTCATGTAACTTTACCATATATATTCTATACACCTCTGCATTAATAGATGCAACTTTAAAGAGATGCAAACTTTGGATTTGTACTGAGTGTACTTTAGATGAATTAGAAATAAACTTTAAGGAATGATCATGGCCCTATTACGCTATTTTGGGTTTGCTTTTTTTTTCACGATTATTGGTGTCTTTTTAGGAGGGATTATTGGTTGGTTTGAAACGGAAAGTATTACTGGTTTTCTTAAATATTTTTTTATTTGCTTTGTTTTAGGAGTTTTGGAAATTTCTTTATCTTTTGATAATTCTATTATCAATGCGCGTATTCTTAGTAGAATGGATCCGTTGTGGCGTCGTCGTTTTCTTATATGGGGCATTTTGATAGCTGTATTTGGGATGCGAATTGTTTTTCCATTATTGGTGGTTGTCGTTGCTGTTGGGATTAATCCAATTGCGGCAGTCAAATTAGCGATATGGGAACCACATCTATATGCTGAAGTTTTAACCGATGCACATATGGGGATTGCTGCTTTTGGAGGCACTTTCCTTATGATGGTTGGCTTAAAATATTTTTTTGATTCTGAAAAAGAGGTGCATTGGCTTAATGTTATAGAGAGACCTGCTCAAAAGTTTGGGGCGCTTGTTGGGATTGATATTGCAATTGTTTTGATTTTGATCTTATTTGTTTCAGGGCAGATTGACGCAGAAAATAAAATAACTTTTTTATTGGCAGCCCTTTATGGACTTTTGACCTTTATCGGTGTTGAAGTTGTGGGTCATCTCTTGGATACTCCTCAAAAGACTTTAACAACAGTAGCTCACGGGGGAGTAGGGGCGTTTCTTTATTTAGAAGTTCTTGATGCTAGTTTTTCTTTCGATGGCGTAGTCGGTGCTTTTGCCTTTTCACACAACCTTTTTATTATTGCGATAGGTCTTGGTATCGGCGCATTTTACGTTCGTTCTATGACAATTATGTTGGTTGAATCAGGGACATTATTGCATTATCGTTATTTGGAGCATGGTGCTTTTTATGCAATTCTAGTTCTTGCAGTGATTATGTATCTGCAAACGATTATATCGGTTCCTGAAGTTTTTACAGGACTTGTAGGAGTCTGTATTATTGGAATGGCATTATATTCTTCGATTCGTTTTAAGAATCGTCAATTGGATAAACATGTTGTGTCTAAGTAATGGAGATTTCTTATTTTCTCAGGTATTTTTAAAATCGCATCTCTTTGAATAGAAAGAGGTCTTTCATGCAAAATGAAATACTATTTTATTGCTTATTTGCGTTTTTGTTTTAAAGTTGAGTCCATCGCATGATACTACCTATGAAGGGAATGGTGTACAATCTCTAGGATGTTTTTTGACCTAAATTTAAGAGAGAAAGCTGATGCTATACTTTTGACCAGCTTTCAATATTATGACAGGCTCCTGCATTTAATGGTTCATAAGAAGCATTTTTACTGTTTTTTTGAATGATTTTTATTCATACATTGATTCTCTTTGTAACGTGTAAGATAATGGTTTTGAAATAGGTTTGAAATCAGAGAATTTACGATATTCTGGACTCTCACTTAAATATGTGAAAAATAATTTATCCTTTATAAATCAGTATATTATAATGGTAGATTAGAGAAGAATATTTTAAGAGACCATTAAAAGTTCTATACCAGCTTCGTTCATCGTTTTAAGCATAGTGTTTAGTGATCCGTTTACATCAATACCAGCGCAGGCATTTAATGAAACACTGACTTTAAAACCGCATTGTATAGCATGAAGAGCAGAAAATCCGACACAAAAATCAGTTGCTAAGCCACACATAATGAGCTTGGTAAAACCATGTTCTTTGAGATAAACTTGTAAACCTGTTGGTGTTTTTTGATCATTTTCAAGAAAAGCAGAATAGCTATCCATTTTTTGATTATAGCCTTTTCTAAGGATAAGTTGTGCCTTTTCTACTCTAAGAGATGGATGAAATTCTGCTCCTTGTGTTCCTCGTATGCAATGATCAGGCCAGAGTATTTGAGGACCATAGTCAAGAATGATGGTATCATAGGGCTTTTTTTCAGGATAGCAGGAAGCAAAGCTGCAATGGTTTTTTGGGTGCCAGTCTTGGGTTAAGATAACGTGGTCAAAATGATTTATGAGATTATTGACGGCGGGTAAAATAGCATCACCTTGTGGTACGGCAAGTGCTCCACCTAGTAAGAAGTCATTTTGAACATCAATGACGATTAAGGCTTTTTTTTCCATAAATATATTCCTATATGAGATGATCTTTTATCGTATTTTTAAAAAGCTATATGTCGTCTTGAAGTTTTGAAATGATGTGCTGGATATTGATATTATTTGTATAATTATCAAGCCAAAAGAGGGGGATGGATAAGTTTTTACAATTGGTTTTATAATTTTTTACAAATTGTAACCACGTACCAATGGGAAGTGCACTGTAGTTATTTTTTGCTACGTGTTGATGCAAAGCTTTCATGATCATTGGGCTTGGAACGTCAGATCCCATAAGGCGGCGTTCGTTTTGTAAACGTAATTTAAGCCATATCAAGGCAAGGGGGGAAGACCATTGTTTTCCGTAGCAAAAAATCGATGAAAAAAGGGAAGGATTTTTTACTGCGTAATATAAAGCCCATAAAGCGAAAAAAGAAGGCGCATAGAGAATTGCTTTTCTTTTTGGTACCATATTACATTGATAAGTTGGTTTAATACGATAAAAATACAATGTTATATCTGGTATGGAAAAGAGAGGCAATGTTTGATAACAGGTTTCAGGTACAGCTAAAAAGATTTGCTTTTTGCTTTTTTGGGGGATGTTTTTTTGCATTCAGTACCATACTGGGGCTTGTGAGATTAGAAAAAATGTACCAATATAAAGTGAAAAGCTTTTGATACGATGTAAGTGCTATTTACTGTACAGTTTCAAAAAGCAAAAGCAGTTTATTTCAAAATCCTAATCTTTAATATCGCACAATATAAAGAGAAATTTATGGCACGTCAATTTATCTATCATATGGCTGGGCTTAACAAGTCTTACGGCAATAAAAAAGTTCTAGAAAATATTCATTTGTCTTTTTATCCAGATGCGAAGATCGGTATTTTAGGGTCGAATGGTGCAGGGAAGTCAACTATTTTACGTATTATGGCTGGGCTAGATAAGGAATATACGGGAGAAGCATGGATTTCTGAAGGAGCACGCTGTGGTTATTTACCACAAGAACCTTTGCTTGATACGAGCAAAGATGTGCGTGGCAATGTGATGGAAGGTGTTGCAGATAAACAAGAAATTCTTGAGCGTTATAACGAATTGATGATGAATTATAGCGAGGAAACGGCGGATGAAAGTGCACGGCTTCAGGACATTATTGACAGTCAGAATCTTTGGGATTTAGAAAGTCAAGTGGAAATGGCTATGGCTGCTCTTGGTTGTCCGCCAGCCGATGGAGATGTAACAAAACTTTCGGGTGGTGAGAAGCGGCGTGTTGCACTTTGTAAATTGCTTTTGTCAAAACCTGATTTATTGCTTTTGGATGAACCGACAAACCATTTAGATGCTGAAACGACGGCTTGGCTTGAAAGGCATCTACGTGAATATCCTGGGGCTGTGCTTTTGATAACTCATGATCGTTATTTTCTCGATAATGTAACGGGGTGGATTTTAGAGTTAGATCGCGGGAGAGGTATTCCTTATGAGGGGAACTATTCTGCTTATTTGGGGGCTAAAGCCAAGCGTTTGGCTCAAGAAGGCCGTGAAGAGGCAGCGCGTCAACGTGCTTTATCACGTGAGCAAGAATGGATCGCTTCTAGTCCAAAAGGGCGACAAGCAAAGTCAAAAGCTCGGATTAAGGCTTATGATGAGTTGGTTCAAGCAGCACGTGAGCGCCGTCCTGGAGAGGCGCAAATTATTATTCCTATTGGAGAAAGATTAGGACAGGTTGTTATTGAGGTTGATAATCTCTCTAAAGTTTATGGTGAACGTGTATTGATTGCTTCTCTTTCTTTTAAGCTTCCTGCTGGTGGCATTGTCGGTGTTATTGGGGCCAATGGTATGGGAAAGTCGACTTTGTTTAAAATGTTGACGGGACAGGAACAGCCCGATACAGGTCAAATACGTATCGGTGAAACAGTTCACATGAGTTATGTGGATCAGAGTCGCGATTCCTTGGTGGGGAATAAAACTGTTTGGGAGGAAATTTCTGGTGGAAATGACATTATTAAATTAGGCAAATATGAGATGAATAGCCGCGCTTATTGCGGGGCTTTTAATTTCAAGGGGGCAGATCAGCAGCAGAAGGTGGCAAATTTATCAGGAGGGCAGCGCAATCGTGTCCATTTGGCGAAACTTCTAAAAGAGGGGGGGAATGTGCTTCTTCTTGATGAACCGACAAATGATCTTGATACTGAAACGTTGGGTGCATTGGAAGATGCATTAGAAAATTTTGCTGGTTGTGCCGTGATCATATCGCACGATCGTATGTTTCTTGATCGATTGGCAACGCATATTTTAGCCTTTGAAGGTGATGGCCATGTGGAATGGTTTGAAGGTAATTTTGCTGAATATGAGGCTGATAAAGTTCGCCGTCTTGGGGGTGAAGCCCTTAACCCTAAGCACGCAAATTATAAGCCTCTTACACGCTAGAATTTCTTATCTTATGGGAACTTTATTGAGAAAATAGTGTGTTTTTGTGTTTATGATTTCATCAATAATGTCGTGTGTATTCCGTGGAAGTTTTTATTCATGGGAAAGAGGAGAGGCTCTTTATGAGACCATGACGAAAAGAAAGCTATTCTACTTGTGAATAGAGCTGTTCCTGCTTGTAAAATTGCCATGAAGAGGGGAAATCTTTCATAGAAAGTGCCATTGTACAAATGCTCTGGTCGTTGAGCATTAGCGTCTTTAATTTAAAGCTACAAACTGAAACCATCCTATTATTTATTCTCTTCCAATGTTGGATAATTTTTGTTTTGAGATAGCTATAAGAGGCATTTCACTCATTTTCTGTGTTTTTGTCCATAGTCCGCCATTTCTGAGGTGCAAGAGAATAGTTTAATTGATTTACCATGAATAGGTTTGAAATGAGAAAAGATGACGATATTTAGTCTTTTATTTAAGTTAAAAATGATAAATAATCATTATAAATCAAATTGTTATAATTATTTATGGGTAATGAGATAAGATCTTTTCATCTTTTACAGTAGCCTATTTTTTTCATAGGATGATAAAATGGCGGGAATGAAATAGATAAGAATATGCGCATTATGCTTGACTTTTTTTTCTATAAACAAATGTTTATAGGAAGGTTTAGGGGATAATTATGAAAAAAAGTACAAGTTTAGATGCAATGACTGTGCTGCTGAAAGCGGTAGCAGAAGTAAACCATTTACGTGTTCTTAGGCTCTTGCATCATGAAGATTTAACAATCGCTGATTTTATTTTTATTCTTGACCAGTCGCAAGTGTGTATATCACGATATTTATGTTTATTGTACGAAGCACGATTGATTGAGCGTTATCAGAAGGGAGGTTGTCTTTATTTTAAGCTTTGTCATGATTTTTGGGGTAAAGATATTGTGATGGGCATTTTTTCGGCTTTTCCAAAGCATGATGTGTTGTTAGCGCACGATTTAGAACGTTTGAAGTATGTCAAAAAGCAGCGTCAAAAAACGAGGAAGAAGCATTTTTTACAAAATATGTCGCAATGGGATCTCTTACGATCGTCCTATATGGTAGATCACAGTGTGGAAAATGCTTTACTTAAAATCGTGGGTGATAAGCCATTTCAGACGATGCTAAATATTGGAATGGGTGGAGATTTTGTTTTAAAATTGTTTTCTGATCTTTATACGCATGCGATTGAAATCGTGCTTGATCGTGATGTTTTGCACTTGCCTGTTGGAGAGACAACTTTTGATTTAGTCATTCTTCATTGGGTTTTACATTTTCTTGAAAATCCTGAAATGGCTCTTCATAAGATATCAGGTGTTTTGCGTCCTCATGGGCGTTTATTGATTGTGGATTTTGGTTATCATAAAGCTGAATCTTCACATTCTGATCAAGCGCATATGGGGTTTGGATTTTCGGCTTTACAAATAGAACAATGGCTAAAAAATGCCGGACTTATTCTAGAACAAACGGTTTGTCTTACTCCTATACAAAATGAAAACAGTGAGGAGGGCATGGTTACACTTTGGCTTGCTCGTGATTCGCATTTATTGGTTGACGATATCAAAGATAAACAAGTAGATTTTGCATAAAGAGCGTTTGTTAACGTGCTTTATTTTCTGATTTTTATCAAGGAATAGCGCAGAGATAAAACTTTATTTAATCATTAATAACCTATTGTTTTTTACATTTGTATTATGTTTTTATATGAGAGTCTTGGTGTTTCATAAGGGCGTGTAGCCTGTAATCATGAAAGCACTTTCTATAGAGTTATAGCCTATGAGGATCATTATTTAAGGTGTCTTAATATCATATTTGTTTTATTAGACAATACATTGATTTTAAACGACATTTATTTTTAGACTTCAATGAGAGGCTCAAATATAAGAATATTTTTTCATTTCAAATTTCCTGTTTCAGAATCCAAAAGAGTCTGTTTGTCTGTTACAAGAGAAGATATTTATCTAAATAATACCGTTTATAAAAGGAAATACATTTTCTAAATGTGAGAGTGGCTGCAATATGATATAATAGCGCATAATATAATATAGTGATGGCTCATACCTTCATAAATCTCAAAAATGGTGGTGCCCAATAGATCTTAAGGTGTCTTTTAAAAACAGCTACTTAGATAAGAAGTACCTTGGAATTTTTAGTGATGGGTGCAAAAAGATGCTCTAAAAAGGCGAAAAAGTAAAAGGGTAAGACAATGCATGATTTTCATTATTTAAAACACAGCGTTATGAGCGTGTTTGAAAGTCGTAAAGGCAAATGAAGGGGATGGTAAAGATGGCAATAGGTTTTTTATTGTTGGCTTTTATGTTTCGTTCAAAATAAATGATGGCTTTTTTAAGATTACTCAAACAGACGTAAATATTTTTACTCTAATTGGGCATATAAAAGCTGGGACTGTTTACATGGTTCTCATTTGCTCTAGTCTTTATCTCAAGTATATTGCCATGCTAGGAGCAGGTGTTGATTTACAAGTAATAGCAAAAGTAAAAGCTTGGTAGATGACGCCATAAAATTACTCATAAATTAGTAATGGATTGGAGTGATATTCTGAATTTTAAAAATATTTTGTACAACAATGGTTATAATAGCGTATCTGGCTTTACGTTTATTTCTTTCTACAAGCATTCATATATTGCGTTCGTCTATGTGTTTTGCATTATATTCATAAAAATAAGATTGACGATAATCTATGGATAGTCCGTGGCTGAGAGTAGAAAAGAAAAGCGTGATATTACACTAAAGTTTCGTATCTCTTTATCATGAGAAGTATGAAGGTTATTAAATAAGTCCATTTTTCTTGCCAAAAGTGATTTTTTCTTTTTATGCTTACCGCTCATTTTATGACGCAGCCCGTTAGTATAGCGTAAATTGATAGGGCATCATCGTTTTATGTTTTTTATCCATATGCTTTTTCTTGTTTGTGATGTGCGATAGTATGGCTATTCATTGATTCAATAGACGAAGATTTAAAATAAGGGAATCTTACGTTCTTTAGATCTCTCATGTAAATTGTAAAATAATGTGTTATGATTGTAAATCAATGCATTATTTACGTTAGAAGAACAGACTATAACAATTTTTGAGCATAGAAACTACTGTGTATGTTATTTTACGGGATCATTTAAATGATAGAAATTAAGAGAAACTGTCTGCATTGATCTCGGTTTGTTATGTTAAAATGCGTTAGAGCCTGTTGGTTATTGTAAAATAGTTTATCGTTATTTGGAATGATTATAGGACGTGATTCGAAACAAATACCTTCAGAGTTCTCATTTTTTACGGTTATTTGTGTAAGATTTTAAAAATCTACATTTTTATTTTTGTGGTGATTGCTGTTGGAAAAGTGATTCTACTTTTACATAGTTTGATTTTTATAGGGTGGATACGTAGAAATTACGTTTTTTTTATTATGATCATCAGAGTTGTGAAAGAAACTATTTAAAAGTTATAACGATCGTAGATTCTAATTGATGCTTCTTGGAATAAAATTGCTTCAAATTGGTGCATTTTAAACTTTTTTTGCCTAAATTTAGACATTTTTAAACGATTTGTAACTCTTTGATGTTTTTTTGCATAGAAGATGATAAGAATTTCTTGTTGTTTAAAGAATTTTATTCCATAGCAAGAATATTGCATCGGCTATCTTAGTGGTTGATGTGAGAGGACGATCGGGGAACCTCCTCCCCCCCCCGCGTGGATCCCCTAGATTGTCTGGCCTGACTGAGGATTTCCTCAGTCAGGCTTTTTGTAATTGTTTAGGGGGTGTTGTAGGTGTTATTGGGGGAAGTCTAAGATCTGTTATTAGTTTCGCCTATGGTACCTGAATACGTAGAGGGGCAGGTCTTATTGGGCGGATAGTGTTAGCGTATTCATTTTCAATAACTTAATTTTTCTTTATTGAGGCATTGTTGAATGCTATAAGGAGAATCGTAAAAGGAATCTATGTTTGTGTTCTGTGATCTTTAGGTAAGAGATAATGGAATCTTTTTCTCGTCGTATTGTTTTTATTTTATTTATGTTTTTTATTTTTGGCGCTGTCTTTTTTGCTTCTCGAAGTGCTGTTGTTTATCAGTTTTTTTCCGATTGCTCTTCTTTTTCTTCTCAGAAGCTTGATGTAACGGAGGAGGAGTTGTTAGAGAGATTGTCCGTATTTTTCCAGATATTATCAAGCATCTTTCTAAGATGAGTTCTCAACAGCAAGAGTTGTTTATTGCGCAGCTGCGTTGCGATGTAATTGCGCTTGCTTTTAAAAGTGGTCAGAGTCGTGAGCAGGCGCACAAATCTGGTGAAACTGTTGCTATGGCTTTCTCAAAAGCGATTTCTCGTCCTGCCATTACTAATGCTTATTTTTAGCTATTTTTTTTATCGCGCTTTTGGATTTTATTTTAAAGAGCGAGAGCTTTTCGTGAAGTTTTGAAAAAGTGTGAGGGGATAATCAATTGGTAAGGTAATTAGCAAATTATCTTACTCAAAAGGTAAGCAATCAGAGTATAAGGATAATGTTGCAATCATTACAGGAGTGATAGCAAATCTATCAAGGGTGTTGCTCGCGTTAATCGCATTTTATATGCTAGTTGTTTTTTATTTGATATGAGAAAATAAAATTTTAAAGGATTTAAGATTCCTTTGTTCTACGGATTTTAGGATATTTATTCACTTGTATGATTTGTGAAAATGAGGTGCAAGGTTGATAAGGTAATAGTCTGTAACAAAGAAAAAAATATTTGAATGAAGATTGAGAGGTCTATTTTTATTTAAAAAGGCTTTAGGGCTGTGAGTTTTCTAACATTTTTCAAAAAAACAGACAAAAGTAATTGTTAAGCTTTGCTGTAGGGACAAAGACGGATATGGCTTTTTTAGCATATTGTTTTATAATGATAATTTATCATTATTCATATTGAATAAGAATTTTAAGAATTGTAAAATTCTCTCATTTTAATTTGTCCATGGTGAAAAAATCAAAATCAGTTTCTTGTACATTCCAAGTGGGAGGCTAGTGTGGATAAAAGCTCTTTTAAAAAAGAAGTAAAAAGCTTCTTTGGGGCATCTTGAGAGCTAAAGGTCTGTTGCAATATTTTGAATTGGTAAAGAGTATGATGGTTTTAGTATATTTATGAATTTTTATGCGCAACGACGGGGGAGGCATTTGTGTGACATGTTGAGTTTTATCGGACATAAAGAGTGCTGTGGGTGTTTATTGACCAGAGAGAAGCGTTGATAACGGTTTATATTTTCTATGAAACTTTTTTGATATTGAGGACCTTCGGTAAAAAGATGTTCTTGTCTCTCTTACTTTATGGGATTGATCTCAATAAAAAAAATAATAATCTTATGTAAAAAATGTTACATCTATTTAAGATGTGATTTTTTTAATATAA
Organism: Bartonella sp. AU18XJBT; assembly: GCF_028618595.1. GTDB lineage: Bacteria > Pseudomonadota > Alphaproteobacteria > Rhizobiales > Rhizobiaceae > Bartonella. The sequence goes on from NZ_JAQITE010000004.1 coordinate 56,128, forward strand.
AATTTAATATAAAAATTGAGTGATACAATAGTGATAGCAAAAATTTATAGCTTATATCATTTTATTTAATACGCTATAAGATTAATTATAGTCTCTTTATTTCTTTTATTTTATGATATAGAGAAATCTATAATTTGTGCATAAAGAGATTTTCTTCTGTTGCAGAATTTTATCTTGAAATTGTCTTACTCTTTCCTTTTTCAAGCCGTTCTTTTGCTTTCTTTTTTTGTACAATACGTTCGCAAATTATTTGCAGCTAGAATTTGAGAATGTTTGAGTGAAGAGAAAGAAAATGCAATTTTTGAAAATCTTGTTAAATACAGCGTGTGCTGTATTTTTTGTATTTGATATAAGTTGGACTCATAATGTCTTAAATGTTGCGGAATCAGGAGAACCTTCAGTGATTGTTGCTTCTAAGATTCCTGATCGCCCTTATGAGTTTCTTATTCAGAAACTTGCGAATAAATATAATGTTCCCGTTAATTTAGCACATGCTGTTGTAAAAGTTGAAAGTAATTATAAGGCAGGTATAAAGGGGGCTGCTGGTGAAATAGGTTTGATGCAAATAAAACCCTCTACGGCACGAGGGTTGGGTTTTAGTGGTTCTGTACAGGATTTGTACGATCCAGCGACCAATCTTGAATATGGTATGCGTTATTTGGCACGGGCGTATAAACTCAGTGGTGGAAGTACGTGTGGTACAATTCTTAAATATAACGCAGGTCATGCTGCAAAAAAAATGAATTCTATTTCGGCGAAATATTGCGCAAAAGTGAAAACTTATCTGGCTTCATTAAAATAAAAACATCTTGTTAGACAGGTTTGCTATAAAATATTTTAAGATGCTATTTTCACGGAGCAGAAAATGTTTTATAAATTAGTGCGTCAGTCGGCTGGGCAGCCGCGCTTGTCTAATGCTGAAATGCGGCAGGTGAGGAAAGTCCGGGCTCCATGGAAAGACGGTGCCGGGTAACACCCGGCGGGGGTGACCCTAGGGAAAGTGCCACAGAAAGTAAACCGCCTATTTTTATAGGTAAGGGTGAAAGGGTGGAGTAAGAGCCCACCGCGCATTCAGTAATGAATGTGGCAAGGTAAACCCCACCGGGAGCAAGACCAAATAGAAATGACGTGCAAAATTTAATTTGCAGCCGATTTCCGGGCGAGTCATTCGGGTAGGTTGCACGAGGCGGGTGGTAACATCCGTCCCAGATGAATGGTTGCCATGTAAAGTGTAAGCTTTACTCTACAGAACCCGGCTTATAGGCCGACTGATATTTCATGACGATACGCGATATTTTATAAGATCAATTATATATGCTCTTTTATGGAGTCTATGTGTTTGAAATGGACACTTGAGCAAAGAGTATTTTAAAAAATTATAACATTTCTTTAAGTATAATGCGTTAGGATCTGTTTTTGGATAACTTTAGTTTTTCGTTCATTGTGGTTAATATGAAAGTTGAAGGCTAGGTTATTCTAAGATCAGTTGCTATGAGAGAGCTGTTGATTTGAGACAGCATAACTTCAAGACGGATTATTTTGATAAAGCAGGATCAAAGAGCTGAACGCCATATTCCAGTGTTGTTGCAGCCAGTTTTGGCTGGGCTTATGCCATTGGTTGGAGCAAAAGTGATTGATGGCACCTTTGGTGCTGGTGGTTACACGTGCGCTTTGTTAAAGGCAGGGGCACAGGTGATCGCTCTTGATCGTGATCCTCATGCTATTAGTGCGGGACAATCGCTTGTTGAAGAATTTTTTCCACGACTTCGTTTGGTGCAAATGGAATTTTCACAGTTGGATCGCGTTGTTGAAGAGAAGGTAGACGCTGTTATTTTGGATATAGGCGTCTCTTCAATGCAGCTTGATGAAGCTGAAAGGGGATTTTCTTTTCAAAAAGATGGTCCATTGGACATGCGAATGGCTCAGACTGGTTTTACAGCCAGCGATGTTGTAAATCATTTAAAAGCAAGGGATTTAGCACGTATTTTTAAGATATTAGGAGAAGAGCGTTATGCGGGGCGAATTGCACGGATGATTGAAAAGCGTCGTGTTATTCAGCCTTTTTTGCGTACAGGTGATTTGGCGTATGCTATTGAAGCGTTGATAGGACGTAAGCCGGGAGATCGCATTCATCCTGCAACACGTGTATTTCAGGCTCTTCGCATTTATGTTAATGATGAAATTGGTGAATTGGCACGTGGCTTATTTGCTGCTGAACGCGTTTTAAAAGCTGGGGGGCGTTTGGGCGTTGTCAGTTTTCATTCTCTTGAAGATCGTATGGTCAAAAGATTTTTTTCGGCTCGTTCAGGAGAATGTATGAGATCACGCTATCTGCCTGAAATAAAGGCTGCTCCAGCAACATTTTTTCCTTTGTTTAAAGGGGGGATTACGGCAACTAAAGAGGAGTTACAGAAAAATCCTCGTTCACGTTCTGCAAGGTTGCGTATTGGTGTACGCACTGAAGCAGAGGCTCTTGCAGCGGATATGAAATTATTTGGTTTAGCAGAGATTGCCAGTTTTGAAGGCAGCAAGAAATGACAGTTTTTCGTACATTTGATATGATTTTAGTGTTGATTATGATTTGTATGGCAGGTCTTACTTATAAAGTAAAATATGATGTTCAAAAACGAATGAACCAAGTTCGTCATCTTGAGCATGAAATTGCTGCAGCAAAAAATACGGTAAGTTTGCTTCGTGCTGAGTGGGCTGTGATGATAAGGCCTTCACGCATGCAAAAACTTGCGAAACGTTATCAAAAAGAACTTGGGTTAGAAGTTATACAGCCGCGTCAAGTCGTGGAGTTTAAAGACATTCCGGTACGGGTACATGATCAAATTGAAGAAGTGATTAAACAAAATATCTTGGAAGATAATCAGGATATTTTGACAGATAATCGGGCTTCTCAGATCAATGGTGTTGTCCAAAAAGGCGCGCAGTAATGAAATCGACTTTTTTATTCTCACAGAAGAAAAAGCGCTTAAAGAATTCGTTGAATAATCAGAATGTTTCTGTTCGTCGTCCCTATTCTAGTCGTCCACGTTTGCTTTTTTCGTTGTTTTGCTTTTTAATTTTATATGGCATCATGGGAGCTTGCCTTATCTCTTATGGGTTGGAAGGTGGACAGATTGAAGAAGCAAAAGGTCCAGGAGTTCTTCAATTAATGGCACGGCCTGATATCGTTGATCGTAATGGTCGTTTATTGGCGACAGATATTAAAACTTATTCACTTTTTGCTGAGCCACGACGTATTATTGATGTGGATGAAACAATTGAATTGCTCTCAACAGTTTTGCCTGATCTTAATTGGCAGGAAACCTATAAGCGCTTAAAAAGGAAATCTGGTTTTTCTTGGATACAGCGTGGGTTAACACCAATGCAGAAGACGCAAATTATGGCTCTTGGTATACCAGGGATTGGTTTTCGGACTGAAATTCGTCGTTTTTATCCTGATGGATCTGTAACTTCCCATATTCTCGGTATGGTGAATGTTGATAATCAGGGCATTGCAGGTATGGAAAAATATATTGATGATGCGGGGTTGAGTGCTTTGCGTGCCGCTGGTCTTGCCATGGAAGAATCATTAAAACAAGTTCAGCTTTCGATTGATGTGCGTGTTCAGGCAATTGTTCATGATGAACTTATTCAGGCTATGAAGCGTTATAGGGCAATTGCTGCAGGAGCTGTTATTTTAAATATACATACGGGGGAAGTTTTGGCTTTGGCATCACTACCAGATTTTGATCCTGGAAATCCTATTGAAGCTTTAAAAAGTGATCGTCTCAATAGGATGACGGCAGGAGCTTTTGAAATGGGATCGATCATTAAAAGTTTTACAACCGCCATGGCTCTTGATTCCAATATTTTTCATTTAAACAGTATTATTGATGCTTCAAAGCCAATAAAAGCAAGTAGTGGGTATACCATTCATGATTTTCACGGAAAAAATCGACCCTTAACGTTATGGGAGGTTTTTATTTATTCTTCCAATATTGGTTCTGCTAAGGAAGCATTGGCCATAGGAATTGACGGACATCGTAATTTTTTGAAACGACTTGGTTTACTTGATCGAATGACAACGGAATTACCTGAAGTTGCACATCCTATTGTGCCACCTCATTGGAAAGATATTCATTCTATGACGATCTCTTTTGGGCATGGTATGGCAACAACGCCCTTGCAAACAGCTGTCGGGGCTGCTGCTTTAGTAAATGGTGGTTGGTTGATTGAACCTACGTTTTTAAAACGTACAAAAGAACAGGCTGTGCAACATGCAAAACAAGTTTTACAGGCCAAAACGAGTCAAAATATGCGTTATCTTTATAAGTTAAACAGTGATATTGGTTCGGGGCGTAATGCAAAAGTAGAAGGTTATCGCGTTGGTGGCAAAACAGGAACAGCCGAAAAAGTTGAAAATGGAAAATATTCTAAAACAAAAAATTTCAATAGTTTTCTTGCTGCTTTTCCTATTGAGAATCCTTCCTATGTTGTTTTAACAATTATTGATGAACCAAAGCCTGAAGAGGGACAGCGTTCAGCAACAGCCGCAATGAATGCTGGACCAATGCTTGCTAATATTGTTCGTCGCACAGCTAGTTTTCTTGGTGTAAAACCCGATTTTAAAAAAGAATATGAGCCTCTTTTAAGTAAAAAGAGCAATTCAAGTTTCGTTAAACAACAGTAAAATAAATACAAAGGTGCATCGTTATGTTGTTTGGAACAGTTTTTACAGAATGTCTTGAAGATCAGAATCTTTCTTCAATGGAAATAACAGGAATCAGTGCAGATTCTCGACAAGTCTTACCAGGCTATGTTTTTGTCGCTGTTCAAGGAAAAAAAAGTGATGGAAGAAACTATATAGATGATGCGATAAAGCGTGGCGCACGAGCAATTGTTACAGATTGTCATGCTGTTCTTGAGGATTTATCTGTTCCCATTTTACGTGTTTCTAATGTTCGTCATAGTTTAGCGTTGGCAGCTGCACGTTTTTACGGTTCTCAGCCTGACACGGTCGTTGCTGTTACTGGTACAAGTGGTAAAACATCTGTTGTCTCTTTTATTCGGCAAATTTGGACCCATGTTGGATTTTGTGCTGCGAGTATAGGAACGGTTGGTGTTGTTTCTCCTAAACGGAATATTTATGGTTCTCTCACAACACCTGATGCGGTCGTCTTGCATCGTCTTCTTTGTGAAATTTCTCATGAAGGTGTGACTCATGCAGCTCTTGAAGCTTCTTCGCATGGGCTTGATCAAGGGCGACTTGATGGAGTCCGTTTAACGGCTGGTGCCTTTACCAATTTAGGGCGAGATCACATGGATTATCATACGGGGGTAGAGGATTATTTGCAGGCTAAAATGAGGTTGTTTGATACACTTTTGCCTGTATCTGCTCCTGCGTTGATTTTTGCTGATGATGTCTATTCACAAAAGGTTATTGATATTGTTACACAAGCGCACCGCCGTGTCTTGACAATTGGTCGTAAGGGGCAATTTATCACGATTAATCGTGTCGAACATCAACGCTCAAAACAGTGTATTGAGTGTCGTGTGGAAAATAATATTTATACATTTAATTTGCCTTTAGCTGGAGATTTTCAGGTAGCCAATGCGCTTATGGCAGCGGGGTTAGCAATTGCAACGGGTGTTGCACCTCGTAAGGTTTTTTCTGCGGTTGAAACTTTGCAGGGGGCACCTGGGCGGTTGGAATTGGTTGGAAAGACAGAAAATAATGCGCCTGTTTATATTGATTATGCCCATAAACCAGAAGCTTTGGAGCAGGTTTTGCTTTCTGTTCGTCCCTTTACGCAAGGGCGTTTGATCGTTGTTTTTGGTTGTGGAGGTGATCGTGATCAAGGAAAAAGACCTTTGATGGGAAAAATTGCGGCGGATAAAGCGGATATTGTTATTGTAACGGATGATAATCCCCGCACAGAAGTGCCAGAAAAAATACGCAAGGATATTTTACAGGCAGTGCCAACAGCAATAGAGATAGCAGATCGTGGTGAGGCTATTTCTTACGCGGTGGAGCTTTTGAAAGCTGGTGATACACTCATCATTGCTGGAAAAGGTCATGAGGATGGCCAAATTATAGGGCAGACAACTTATCCTTTTTCAGATCGTCTGAAAGCGATAGAAGCTCTAGAGGACCGAAAGAAATGACAGCTTTATGGGGTAAGCAAGCACTTGTTGCTGCAATTAATGGTGTTGTAATGGGAAGCATGCCAGAAACTTTTTCTGGGGTTTCCATTGATAGCCGTACTCTTGTGGAAGGTGATATTTTTTTCTGCATTAAGGGGCATCATCTTGACGGTCATGATTTTGCTGCGCAAGCTTATGAACGAGGTGCAGGCGTTCTTATCGTTTCAGAACACCGTTTGAGGGATATGAAAAAGATATCGGCTCCACTTATTGTTGTTCCTGATGTTTTGCAAGCCCTAGAAAAACTTGCACAAGCGGCACGCAAACGTTCAAGAGCTAAGATTATCGCGATAACGGGATCGGTGGGAAAAACAACGACAAAAGAAGCTTTGAAACAAGTACTTGCAACGGCTGGGAACGTTCATGCGAATCTCGCTTCTTTAAACAATTGCTGGGGGGTTCCACTCACTTTAGCACGGATGCCTATGGAGAGTAATTATGGTATCTTTGAAATTGGCATGAATCATAGAGATGAAATTCGCCCTCTGGTCAAACTGGTTTGTCCGCATGTTGCTCTTATTACGCATATTTGTGCAGGACATATGGGTTTTTTCAAAAATCTTGAAGAAATAGCAACGGCAAAAGCTGAAATTTTTGAAGGATTAGATGAGAAAGGCATTGCCATTTTAAATGCGGATAGTGATTTTTTTTCTTATCTCGTTCAAAAAGCAAAGAAATGCGGTGTAAAGGAAATTCTAAGCTTTGGTGAGACTGAAAATGCTGATTATCAAGCGCGAGAGATACGTCTCCTAACAGATCGTTCTTCTATGATTGTACATATTAGAGGGCGGGATATGGAGGTTCAAATTGGTGCTCCCGGACGCCATATTGTGCAAAATTGTTTAGGGGTTATTGCTGCTTGTGATGCTATGGGGGTTGAGTTAGAGCCTGTTTTTCTTTCTTTTCGCCATTTTTCTTCTCAAAAGGGGAGAGGTGTTCGTTATCGACTGTCTTTATCAAATGGGGGTGAATTTTATCTCATTGATGAAAGCTATAATGCAAATCCTGCTTCTATGCTTGCTGCGCTTGAGCTTCTTGCTACAGGACCAGTTGGGAAAGAGGGGCGGCGAATTGCTATTTTAGGGGATATGCTAGAGTTAGGGGAGTATAGTGAAAAGCTTCATCGTGATTTAATAAAACCAATACGTCTTTCCGGTGCTAATCCGGTTTTTCTATTTGGTGAGGCGATGAAATCTTTAGTCAGTGATTTGTCTGCTGGTGTTAGGGTTTATTATGCTGAAAATATTGAGAAAATTTTGGCGCTTCTTTTAGCTGAAATTTCTTCTGGGGATCTGCTTATGGTTAAATCATCCAATAGCCTTTGTTCATCAAATATTGTGACTGCTTTGCTTGATCACTATAAAGCGGTTTCTTCATAGTTTTAAGAGGTTTTTTGTACCATGATGCTGTTTTTTTCTTCGTTTAGTGATTGGCTTCCAGGTGTGAATGTATTTCGTTATATTACTTTTCGCACGATAGCGGCTATGCTTACTTCGGGGCTTATCGTCTTTTTATTTGGACCTAGCATCATTGCTTCTCTTAAATTGCGGCAGGGTAAGGGGCAACCGATTCGTGCTGATGGTCCTCAAACACATTTTAAAAAGGCTGGAACACCTACAATGGGTGGATTGATGATTTTAACTGGCATTGTAGTATCGGCATTTTTGTGGTGTAATTTATTGAATATTTATTTTTGGGTATCGCTATTGGTTATGCTTTCTTTTGGGGCAATTGGATTTTATGACGATTATCTTAAGGTCACAAAACAAACAGACAAAGGATTTTCTGGGAAAGCACGGTTAAGCTTGGAGTTTTGTGTTGCCGCAATTGCTGCTTTTGTCATCCTGAAAATTGGCTCATCTGGATTTGCTTTGCCTTTTTTGAAAGATTATCTTATCAATTTAGGCTGGTTTTTTATTCCTTTTTCTGCTTTTGTCATTGTCGCGACTGGTAATGCGGTTAATTTAACGGATGGACTTGATGGGCTTGCTATTGTTCCTGTGATGGTTGCAGCCTTATCTTTTGCTCTGATTGCTTATCTTTCTGGTAATATGAATTTTGCTGATTACCTCCAAATCCATTATGTATCGGGAACAGGTGAATTGGCTGTTTTATTAGGAGCTGTTGTTGGGGCAGGGCTTGGTTTTTTATGGTTTAATGCACCACCTGCAGCTATTTTTATGGGAGATACTGGTTCATTGGCTCTTGGAGGACTCTTAGGGACTGTTGCGGTTGCTACGAAGCACGAAATTGTTTTGGTTCTTATTGGTGGGCTTTTTGTTGTGGAAGCTTTTTCGGTCGTTATTCAGGTTGGTTATTTCAAATTAACAAGAAAACGCGTGTTTCTTATGGCACCGATACATCATCATTTTGAGAAAAAAGGCTGGACTGAAAGCCAAGTTGTGATACGCTTTTGGATTATTTCAATTGTTCTCGCTCTTATTGGTCTTTCAACACTTAAATTGCGGTGAGATTTTGATTTCTGTTGCGTGTTATAAAGGACAAAAAGTTGCTCTATTTGGATTAGGGAAGTCTGGGTTAGCAACGGCACAAGCATTGATGCGTGGCGGTGCAGAAGTGGTGGCGTGGGATGATAGTCCTTCAAGCGTGCAAATGGCTTTTCGGCACAATGTTCCAACGCGAGATCTGCGTTATGAAGATTGGTCAGAATTTGTTGCATTGATTTTAGCTCCTGGAGTTCCTTTAAATTATCCTCATCCCCATTGGGTTGTTGAAAAAGCACGAAAAAAAAATATAGAAATTATCGGTGATATTGAATTATTTGTTCGTGCGCGCCATCATTTTTTACAGCATTATGGTTTTTGTGACAAAGATGTTCCTTTCATTGCGATTACGGGAACAAATGGGAAGTCAACCACAACGTCTTTGCTTGCGCATTTGTTGGAAAAAATGGGCTATGATGTACAGATGGGGGGGAATATCGGAAAGGCAATATTGACGCTTAAGCCATTTGTTAAAAAACGTATTTATGTGATTGAATGTTCATCATTTCAAATTGATCTTACTCCCTCTCTTCAGCCGACTATTGGACTTTTATTGAATTTAACACCTGATCACATTGATCGACATGGAAATTTTGCCTGTTATGTGCAAACCAAAAGGCATCTGATTGCTCAAGCTTCTCAGGCTTTTATTTCAGTTGATGATGCAGCTTGTCAGGTTTTATATCAACAGTTACTTCATGAGGAGAAGAAGATTGGGGCAATTTCCAAGGATCATTTTGTTGAAAATGGTTTTTATGCAGATGGGACCAAGCTCTTTTCTGTTTGTCAAGGACAGCGTCATATGCTTGCAGATCTGGCGTCTATGACTGCTTTGCGCGGACGTCATAATGCGCAAAATGTCCTTATGGCATTAGCAACGTTGCAGGCTTTAAAAATAACCGATCCCTCTATGAACAAGCATTTAGCAAATTATAAAGGGCTGGATCATCGTATGCAGCAGGTGCGCAAAATGGGGGCGGTTTTGTTTATCAATGACAGCAAGGCGACGAATGCAGATGCAACAGCGCCTGCACTTTGCGCCTTTAATGATATTTTTTGGATTGTTGGGGGACAGGCAAAAAAGGGAGGAATAGAGCCTCTTAGAGAATTTTTTCCTAAAATTCGTAAAGCCTATTTGATTGGAAGCTCAGCGGAAGAATTTGCGCGTATCATTGGTTCTGCTTTTCCCTTTTCTATGAGCTTAACTTTGGAAAAAGCGGTGCGTGAAGCAGCTTTTGATGCAATGCATTGCAAGGCAAAAGAGGTGGTGGTTCTTTTGTCACCTGCTTGTGCAAGTTATGACCAATTTAAAAATTATGAAATGCGAGGCGAAGCATTTGTCTCTTTTGTGATGCAGTTACAATAAAAAAGCATCAGTTATAAAAAAATATTTTTGCGTTAAGACTCCAGAATCTTTTTTTGTGTAATTTAGTTTTTAAAGTGTTTGCTAAACAGGCTGGGGAACCATATCACTTTGAGACAATTTATAAAATGGATAAGGTGTATATCATGGTGACGCGTGCAGATAGAGATCCAATTGCTAATTGGTGGTGGACGATTGATCGCTCTATCTTTGCAGCTTGTTTAATTTTAATGGGAATTGGCATTATGCTTTCTTTTGCTGCCAGCCCCACTATTGCAAAAAAAATCGGAATTGCTGATAGTTTTTATTTTGTTCGATGGCATATCATTTTTAGCATTTCAGCATTTTTTACGATGGTTACCATTTCTTTTTTTTCGCTTTCTAATATTCGTCGTTTATGTACTCTTTTTCTCATTGTAACGCTTGCTCTTATGGTTGCAACCTTATTTTGGGGTCCAGAATTAAAGGGAGCACGGAGGTGGATTCAGCTATTTGGTTTTTCTGTACAGGCTTCAGAGTTTATGAAGCCAGCTTTCGTGGTTATGTCCGCTTGGCTTTTTTCGGAACAGATACGTAGGAGAGGAATTCTAGGTTATTCTTTAGCGATTATACTTTATGCCATTTGTTGTGTGCTTCTGGTTTTGCAGCCTGATATTGGACAAACAGTTTTAATAAGTGCAATATGGGGAGGGCTGTTTTTTATTGCTGGTGTACCTCTTACTATTATTTTTCTTTTTCTCATTTTAGGCGTTGTAGGAATTATTTTAGCTTATCTTTTTCTGCATCATGTGCGAGAGCGTATTGATGGTTTTTTGACAGGTGAAGGAGATACTTTTCAAGTGGATGTAGGACGTGAGGCTATTTTAAATGGTGGTTGGTTTGGGCAAGGGCCGGGCGAGGGAACAGTAAAGCGTATCATTCCTGATAGCCATACAGATTTTGTATTTTCCGTTGCTGCTGAAGAATATGGTATTATTCTTTGTTTATTCATTATGATGTTGTTTGGCTTTATCGTTATGCGTTCATTGTATATAGCCATGAATACACGTGATTCCTTTATACGTCTTGGTATTACTGGCATAGCAATGATGATTGGCTTTCAATCAGCGATTAATATGGCCGTTAATCTTCACTTAATTCCTCCAAAAGGCATGACATTGCCTTTTATTTCTTATGGTGGTTCTTCGATGGTGGCGATTGCGTTTTCAATGGGCATTTTGCTCAGTTTAACACGTCGTTGGCCAGAAGCACGTCTTTCAGCTTTTTCTTCCTCTTCTGTCTTGGATACCCCTTATGAATGATAAAAAAGTTATTGTTTTGGTGGCTGGTGGTACAGGTGGACATCTTTTTCCTGCTGAAGCCCTTTCTGTTGAATTAAGGCAGCGTGGATATGATGTTCATTTAATAACAGATGAAAGAGCACGCCCTTTTGTTAGGTGCTTTGATGAAGAGCATACTCATATTGTTTCATCGGCGACATTTGTGCGACGCCATCCTTTTGCTCTGATAAAGACATTTTGGTTTTTGCTAAGGGGTATGGGGCAATCGTTGGCACTGTTTTATAAATTACGTCCTGTTCTTGTTGGAGGATTTGGGGGATATCCGAGCTTTCCTCCTCTTTTTATTGCGGCCTTAACGAGGCGTGTAACATTTATTCATGAACAAAATGCTGTTATGGGGCGTGCCAATCGGGCGTTGGCAATTTTTGTGCGTGCAATCGCTGGTGGTTTGTTGTCGCCAAATGGTGCTTATACTCATAAAATACTTTTGACGGGGAATCCTGTCCGTGAGGCTGTGTTGAAGGCTGCCAAAATTCCTTATCATCCCTCAACTGGTGAAAAGCCATTTCATTTTTTGATTTTTGGAGGTAGCCAAGGGGCTTCTGCTTTTTCACATATTGTTCCAGAAGCTATTGCTTTATTCGATGATAAGAACCGTAAACGTTTACGAATTGTGCAGCAAGTCCGAGGTGAAGCAGCAGGGTTGATCAAAATCTATCGTGATATGGGGGTACAAGCAGAGGTAGCTCCTTTTTTTGATGATATGGCTGAACGTATGGCACATGCCCATTTTATTTTGTCGCGCGCTGGGGCTTCATCCGTTTGTGAGATAGCGGTGATTGGTAGACCTGCTTTGCTTGTTCCCTATCCCCATGCTTTAGATCATGATCAGGCTGCCAATGCAGCTTTACTTGCTCGTGTAGGTGGTGCGCAAATTGTATTAGAGAAAGATTTAAATGCACAAAAGCTTTCTTCTCTTTTAATGCACGCTTGTTGTGCGCCCCATTTATTGGAAAAACAAGCGCTTGCTGCAAAAAAAGTTGGGCAACCTCGTGCAACCCGTTGCCTTGCTGATATGGCTGAATCCTTAATTGCAGGGCGATTGTTGTCAGATATAAAAGAGGAGCTTTTAAATGAAAATGCCACTTGATATAGGCGTTATCCATTTTATCGGAATCGGGGGGATCGGTATGAGTGGAATTGCGGAGGTTTTTTATAATCTTGGCTATAAAGTTCAAGGGTCAGATCAAGTTGAGAGTGCAAATGTTGAACGTTTGCGGAGAAAAGGAATTAGCGTTCATATAGGTCATTGTGCTGAAAATTTAGGGAATGCAGAGGTTGTTGTTTTTTCTACTGCCGTTAAAAAAACAAACCCTGAGTATATTGCTGCAAAGGAAAGACATTTGCCGCTTGTTAGACGTGCAGAAATGCTGGCGGAATTGATGCGGTTTCGGCGTGCAATTGCGGTGGGTGGTACACATGGTAAAACAACGACCACATCAATGGTTGCAGCCCTTCTTGATGCTGGTCATTTTGATCCAGTGGTGATTAATGGTGGTATTATTAATGCTTATGGTACGAATTCTCGTACAGGAGATGGCGATTGGATGATTGTTGAAGCTGATGAAAGTGATGGTACATTTTTAAAGCTGCCTGCTGATATTGCTGTTATTACTAATATTGATGCTGAGCATTTGGATCATTATGGAAGTTTTGATGCTGTGCGTGAGGCTTTTCGGCAATTCGTAGAAAATGTTCCTTTTTATGGTTTTGCTGTTTTGTGCCTTGATCATCCAGAGGTTCAGTCATTGGCGGGTCGGATTGATGATCGTTGGGTGATCACTTATGGTGCAAATCCACAAGCGGATGTTCGTTTTTTTAATCTTTCGATGGATGGTCAAAAAACGCATTTTGATGTTCTTATTCGCTCACGCAAAACAGGAAGAAAGATTGAGTTAAACAATTTGCTTTTGCCTATGGCAGGACAGCATAATGTTGCTAATGCAACGGCGGCGATTGCTATTGCGCATGAACTTGGCATTTCAAATGAAGCTATAAAAAGGGGCTTAGCAGAATTTGGCGGAGTAAAACGGCGTTTTACGCGAACAGGAAGTTGGCGGGGTATTGAAATATTTGATGATTATGGACATCATCCTGTTGAAATAAAGGCTGTTTTGCGTGCAGCACGTGAGAGTGCAAAAGGGCGTGTTATTGCCATTGCACAACCCCATCGGTATTCACGTTTGTATCATTTATTTGATGATTTTGTAGCTTGTTTTAATGATGCAGATACAGTGTTGATTACGCCCGTTTATGCGGCCGGTGAAGAGCCTATTGTAGGATTTGGTTCTCAAGAATTGGTAGAGCATATTAAAATGGCGGGTCATCGTGATGTGCGCTTGATACATGGTCTGGAAGATGTCGTGTCTCTTGTCTCAAAATTTGCTCAGGCAGAGGACTATGTTGTTTTTCTTGGTGCTGGCAATATCACACAATGGGCTTGTGCGTTGCCTCATCAGTTAGCGGTATTGGATGGTCATGATAAATTTTCAGCACATTGATGGTGAGGCGCTATTGGCGCAATTGCAACCGCTATTGGGTGGCGTGAGAGGCAAAATTACACCTAATGTTGAGATGCGTAAGGTAACGTGGTTTCGCACGGGCGGGTTGGCAGAGCTTTTTTATCAGCCTGTTGATGAAGAAGATTTGGCTCTCTTTCTTCAAAATTTGCCTGAATTTGTTCCTGTGACAATTGTCGGTATCGGTTCTAATCTTCTGGTGCGTGATGGGGGCGTTCCTGGTGTTGTGATTCGTCTTTCGCCAAAAAATTTTGGGCAAGTGCAGCAAGTTTCTCCAAAAGGCTTTTTAGTTGGTGCTGGTACGGCGGATAAACATTTAGCTGCTGCCGCTTTAGAAGCTGAGATTGCAGGTTTTCATTTTTATCATGGTATTCCTGGAGGCCTTGGAGGAGCTCTCAAAATGAACGCGGGTGCGAATGGTGTTGAAACTGCAGCGCGTGTTGTCGAGGTCTATGCGCTGGATCGTAAAGGACAACGTCATATCTTGAGTTTGAAAGATATGCATTATTCCTATCGCCATTGTGATATTCCTAAAGATTTTATCTTTACGGCCGCTTTATTGGAAGGTGAACTCGGTAATAAAGATAATATTCGTGCTGCTATGGATGAAGTTTCCCTCCACAGAGAAACAGTGCAACCTATTCGTGAAAAGACAGGGGGATCAACTTTTAAAAATCCTGAGAATGGATCTGCGTGGCGCGTGATTGATGAAGCAGGGTGTCGTGGTTTACGAATTGGTGGTGCTCAAATGAGTGAAATGCACTGTAATTTTATGATTAATACAGGGCAAGCAACAGGATATGATCTTGAAGTATTGGGAGAAACAGTGCGTGCGCGTGTTTTTGCAAATTCAGCCCATCTTTTACAATGGGAAATAGAGCGTATCGGTCAATTTGAGCGTGGTCGAAGTGTTCCTCCTTTTGATCCATTTGATTGATTTATTATTCACTAAAAAAGTGCAAATAAAAAATTGAGTCATTTCAAAGAGATAATAAAAAATTTCTATTAAGAATCAATAAATTAACAAAGAATCTCTTGCATCAGGCTTTTGAGTCTGATTCATTATGAAAAATGCTAGGTTATTGATTCGCAAGAATAAACTTTGTTTTTTTCTGTATGTGGTGCTGATGTGTTCTATATAGACTACATATAGTATACAAAAGAGGGTGATTTATTATGAAAGATAAACATATAGCTGTGTTAATGGGAGGTTTTTCTTCTGAACGGTCTGTAAGTTTATCTTCAGGGGCGGCTTGTGCTGATGTTTTAGAGGTTCAGGGGTATCGCGTGAGCCGCGTGGATGTTGACGCTCATATTGCTTCTGTTCTTGAAAAGTTGCAGCCCGATATTGTCTTCAATGCATTGCATGGTCCATTTGGTGAAGATGGCCGGATTCAGGGGATTCTTGAATATTTAAAAATTCCTTATACCCATTCTGGCGTGATGGCATCTGCTTTGGCAATGGATAAGGGGCGTGCAAAAATTATCGTTTCAAATGTTGGGGTTTGTGTTGCTCCTTCTTGTATCATGAGCCGTTTTGCTTTGGGACAAACGCATCCTATGGAGCCTCCTTATGTAATTAAACCTGTGTGTGAAGGATCAAGTTTTGGTGTTGTCATTGTCCAGGGGAATGAAGCTGCACCGCCGCATAATATTGGGGGAGATGAGTGGGGATATGCCGATGAGGTGATGATTGAAAAGTATATTCCTGGTCGTGAATTAACTTGTGCTGTTTTGGGGAATGAAGTGCTGGATGTGTGTGAAATTCTTCCCGATAAACACTTTTCATTCTATGATTATGACTCAAAATATAAAACGGGTGGTTCTCTTCACATTTGTCCTGCACAACTTTCACTAAATATTTACCAAAGTGTGCAAAGAATGTCTTTAGCAGCCCATCAGGCGATAGGGTGTCGAGGTGTTAGCCGTTCTGATTTTCGTTTTGATGAAAAAACGGGAGAATTGGTTTGGCTTGAAATTAATACGCAACCCGGTATGACATCGACGTCTCTTCTTCCTGATATTGCAAAAGCGAGCGGCCGTACTTACGGCGATATTGTTCAATGGATGGTGGAGGACGCATCATGTATGCGTTGAATGTTAATAAAACAAATGTTCCGATGGGGGTGCTTTCAGTGCCGGCTTTGCCACGTCTTTATCGTCGTTTTCTTCAGTTTATGTTTGAGTTTGTTTTTGTCAATATTCATATTCCGCGCCATTTCGGCTCTTTTGCTGTTGTATGGTTTTTCTTTGTTACGGCTTTTTATGGACTTTCATCAAGTGGTCAGATGGCTGTGATCGTAAACACGATCATATCGGATAGTAGTTTTGTGGTCACTCATGTCGATATAAGCGGTAATAAGCGTTTGGCAAAGCAGGATATTTTAAAAATTTTAAAACTTGATGTTGCGCCTTCTATATTCACTTTTGATGTTGAAAGAGCACGTTCTCTTTTGGAAAAACAGGCTTGGGTTCAATCAGCAAATGTTCAGAAAATTTATCCCAATAGAATGCGTATTTCCATCGTGGAACGTGAACCCTATGCCATTTGGCAACATGATAGCATAATGGATATTATTGATAATACAGGTCGTGTTATTGTGCCCTTTAAAGGAGAAATTGCTCGGGATTTGCCTTTTGTGGTTGGGCAGGGTGCGCAAAATGCTGCTAAAGGATTTATTCAAGCGCTGTCAGTCTATCCAGAAATATATGGTCGTATTCGTGCTTTTGTGCGGGTAGGTGATCGACGTTGGGATCTTGTTTTGGATAATGGAATGCGCGTTATGTTGCCTGAAAATGGTGCCCTTGAAAGGCTTTCCTCTCTTGTTTCCTCTGGTACAATGCAAGATTTTTTATCGCGCGATATTCTCAGTGTTGATTTACGTCTTGCTGATCGAATTACTGTTTCTCTATCAGATGAAACGTTGGAGCGTTATCATGCTACTGTAGCAGAAGAAGAACGTACTTTGAAGGCACGAAAGGCAGGAAACCCATGATGTTGCTTAGATCACATCATCGGGGGGGGCGTAAGACACGTTTTTTAACGGTTCTTGATGTCGGCTCAAGTAAGATTGTTTGTCTTATTGCTTGTTTGCGTCCTTTGAAGCATGCGCACTATTTACATGGTCGGACACATTCTATGGAGATTCTAGGCTTTGGAGTGCAGCGTTCACGCGGTATTAAATCCGGTGTTGTCATGGATATGTTTGCAGCAGAACAATCAATAAGATTGGCTGTTGATGCGGCAGAAAAAATGGCGGGTTTGGTGGTGGATTCAGTGATTGTGAATTTTTCCTCAAGTCGATTACAAAGTACTTTGATTAATGGAAAGGTCCATTTGAATGGTCGTGAAGTCACCAAGCGTGATATGCGTATGGCCTTTTCAGATGTTTCGCGTAAAGCTTTTGATGCTGAACGTCATGTTATGCACTCAGTTCCAGTTTCTTATGTATTGGATGGAGATAAAGGAATTTCTGATCCTATTGGCATGGCAGGGGAAATATTTGGTGTCGACGTGCATGTGGTAACAGCAGAAACAGCTTCTTTGCGTAATTTAGAAACTTGTATTAATCGTGCACATTTGAGTGTTGAAGCAATGGTTGCTACTCCCTTTGCAAGTGGTCTTGCTGTCTTGATGAATGATGAGGCGCATTTAGGGGCTGCATGTATCGATTTTGGTGGTGGGACAACAACATTTTCAGTGTTTTTTGAGGGAAAATTTATTCATGCAGATGCTCTTGCTGTTGGGGGGCATCATGTCACTCTTGATGTTGCGCGCGGATTTTCTATGTCTTTAATAGAGGCGGAACGTTTAAAAGTTGTTTATGGTTCAGCACTTTTAACAAGTGCTGATGAGCGACAAATGATTAATGTAGCAGAAATTGGGAGTGAACAGCGTGAAACTCAATATCCTCGCGCGGTTCTTGGGCGTATCATTCGTGCGCGTGTTGAAGAAATTTTAGAAATGGTTCGTGATTGTTTAAATCGTTCTGGTTTTGGTCACATCATTGGTAAACGTGTTATTTTGACTGGGGGAGCAAGCCAGTTAACAGGATTGCCAGAAATGGCACGTACTATATTAGGAAGAAATGTTCGTATCGGGCGGCCTTTAGGTATTTCGAGGCTTCCTTCTCTTGCAAAAGGGGCGGCGTTTACATCTGCTGTTGGGTTGTTAATTTATCCGCAATTGGTGGGTTTTGAAGAAAAAACAATGCAGGTGGCAGGAAATCATTTATCGATGGGCACGCGTGGGTATTTTCAGCGTGTTGGTCAGTGGTTGCGTGAGAGTTTTTAGTTAAGTCTAGTTGGATAAATTTCATCGCTTTGGCTTGCGGTGTCTTATGAGAAGGAAAAGAAAATGACGATTAATCTGCATCGGCCAGATATCGCGGAATTGAAGCCACGCATTACCGTTTTTGGTGTTGGAGGTGGTGGCGGGAATGCCGTGAATAATATGATAAATGCTGGTCTTCAGGGAGTTGATTTTGTTGTTGCAAATACGGATGCACAGGCTTTGGCTATGTCAAAGGCTGAACGTGTTATCCAACTTGGGGCAGCTGTGACAGAGGGTTTGGGTGCTGGTGCTTTACCGGAAGTTGGACAAGCGGCGGCAGAGGAATGTATTGATGAAATTATTGATCATCTTGCAGACTCTCATATGGTTTTCATTACTGCTGGTATGGGGGGAGGAACTGGAACAGGGGCTGCTCCTGTTGTTGCTCGCGCAGCGCGTGAAAAAGGTATTTTGACTGTTGGTGTTGTGACCAAGCCTTTTCAGTTTGAAGGTGCACGTCGTATGAAAACGGCAGAGGCTGGTATTGAAGAATTACAAAAGTCTGTCGATACATTGATTGTTATTCCCAATCAAAATCTTTTCCGTATTGCAAATGATAAGACAACGTTTGCTGATGCTTTTGCTATGGCTGACCAAGTGCTTTATTCTGGTGTTGCTTCCATTACGGATTTGATGATTAAAGAGGGTTTGATTAACCTTGATTTTGCTGATGTTCGTTCTGTTATGCACGAAATGGGTCGAGCTATGATGGGAACGGGTGAGGCATCTGGTGATGGGCGTGCTTTGGCTGCGGCTGAAGCTGCTATTGCAAACCCATTGTTGGATGATACCTCTATGCGTGGGGCGCGTGGTTTACTGATTTCTATTACGGGTGGTCGTGATATGACTCTCTTTGAGGTTGATGAAGCTGCTAATCGTATTCGTGAAGAAGTGGATGCTGATGCGAATGTGATCTTTGGTGCTATTGATGATGAGTCATTGGAAGGCGTTATTCGTGTTTCTGTGGTTGCCACCGGTATTGATCGTGAAGTTAGTGATGTGGTGCAGTCCTCTCATCCTCAGATTCAAAGGCCTGCTTCTCCAATACGTAAGAGCGATCCTGGAACGTCACACAGTTCTTTTCATGTTCAGTCATCGCCCCTGCGTTCTGAGTCAATGGTAGAAGTGATCGAATCACTTGAAATAGAGAAGGGCAAATCAACCGGAGAACAGTTCCGTCCCAAAAGTCAAATTTTTGCACATCCTGCAGAAGCAATGACGACACGAAGTGCAACGAATGCTGTTGCGTATGGTTCAAATGCTGTTCAGGAACAGAGATCAAATGTGCCCCGTATGCAAGTAAGCCGCGGTTTTCAACAGGCTATGACGGCTTCCGTGAGTATGGAAGCAACAGCGCATGTTCTTGATGAGATGACAGGGGTTGTGAAGCAAAAAGAAAAGCCAGTGCAACCAAAACAAATGCAACAGATGCAAGCGCGGGCTCCAATGCGTATGCCTGAGTTAAAGGATTTTCCTCCTGTTGCTCATGGGCAAAGTCACAGAACATCTGTGACTGATCAAGGTCCTCGTAATCTTTGGCAGCGTTTGAAACAGAGTTTGACGCATCGTGAAGAAGCAGAGCCAGAAGCGAGGTTGGAGCCTGCTGTTAGATCGTCTCAGCAGCAAGAGTCTCATGTCTACAATAAAAATTCTCAAGCGCTTTCTCAAGATGCTTCTGTTTATGTTCCACGTCGTTCTGGTGAGCTGCACCCTCAGGTACCACAAGATCAGCGTACTTTTATAAGTGAAGAAGATCAGTTGGAAATACCAGCGTTTTTACGTCGTCAGGCAAATTAATTGATGAAAAACGAGGCAAAGTAAGCAATTTTATTACCTCTTTGATGCTCAGTCAAAAATTATGCAGTAAAATATATTGCTGTTTTTGGGATAAAATACTTTGTTTTTAAAAAACCGCTTATAATAAGCGGTTTTTTTTATTATTTACTATGAATATTTTTTATAGTTTTATAAATTTTGTTAAAAGATGTAAACGCAATGCAATAAAATAATATGATGAATTTGATGCCAAAATATCAGTCTACTCTTAAAAAAGCAGTAACATTTAAGGGGATTGGCGTTCACAGTGGCTGTTTGTCAGTGGTAAAGGTTTGTCCAGCGGATGTTGGCTGTGGTATTGTTTTTAAGCGTTGTGGATTAGGCGGAACAGAGAAAATATTTCAAGCCCATGCATCGCAAACAGGAGAAACTGAATTATCAACGGTACTTGGAGATGGAGATGTAAGGGTTGAAACAATTGAACATTTGATGGCAGCAATTGCTGCTTATAATTTGGATAATCTTGTTATTGAAGTGTCACATAATGAGATTCCTATTTTGGATGGTTCAGCGTGGCTATATTGCCAAGCTTTTGAGGATGTTGGCATTGTACAGCAAAATGCGTTGCGTTCTTATTTCATTATAAAAAAGCCATTGCGGGTTGAAGGAGCTCATGGTTTTGCAGAGCTTTTGCCATTCGATGGACGTCGTTTTGATATAACGATCTCTTTTCCTTCTTCTGCTATTGGTAAGCAACATTTCAGTTTTGATCTTACCACACGAGGGTTTAGAGATGATTTGTCACGTGCGCGCACTTTTGGTTTTATCAAAGACGTGGAAAAATTAAGGCTTTCTGGAAAGGCGAGAGGCGCTTCTTTGGAAAATTCCCTTGTTATCGACCTTAATGATAAAATTTTAAATCCCGATGGTCCTTATTGGGAGAATGAATGTGTTCGGCATAAGATGCTTGATGCGATTGGTGATACTGCTTTGCTTGGGGCGCCTTTTATTGGATTATTTCGTTCTTATTGTAGTGGACATAGAATTAATGCGCAATTGGTGAAAGCTGTTTTGGCAGACGAATCATATTACGAAAAAAACTTTTTAGAGGAAGAGTAAAAAAATTGACAAGATTTTTTTATCGTTTATTTGATTTTTAAGGGGATGATTGACCTAAACTGCTAAATTGGTTATGTGGATTTTAAAGTGATATGGTATAAAAGCTTTGATAAATTGTTTTTGCTACAAGGTGATATTCTGTGGAGGCCGGAAAAACTATGAAAAAATCTCATGTGTGCATTGGAAATATGACATATAGAAAATCTAACATTGTACGCAAGATATTGGGGGTGGTGCTTTTGGGAAGCACCTGTATGTTGGCGGGATGCCTCTTTAAAGAGAAAAATACCCTTGATCCATCTGCTTATATTTTAAAAATAGAGCCACCAGATGTTTTATATAATCAGGCGCTTGCTAGCCTTGAGAGTGGGAAGCTTGGGGATGCATCGAAGAAGTTTCTGAAGATTGAAAAGCAGTATGCTTATACTGACTGGGGGCGTAAGTCTTTGGTCATGGGTGCTTTTACTAATTATCGACTTGGAAAGTATGATGATTCAATTAGTATGGCTCAACGCTATATTACTCTTTACCCAGGGTCTACTGACTCGGCTTATGCGTATTATATTATTGGTCTTTCTTCTTTCCGTCGGATTCCTGATGTTACGCGTGATCAACGTGATACGAAACGTGCTATTGCTGCTATGCAGCTCCTTATAGAGCGTTATCCTAATTCTGAATATGTTAAGGATGCTAAGGATAAGATACGTTTTGGGCGCGAACAGCTGGCTGGCAAAGAAATGCAGATTGGCCGTTATTATGAAGAGGGGCGGCGCTACCTTGCGGCAAGCAGACGGTTTCGTACCGTGGTTGAAGAGTATTCTGATACAAATCAAATTGAGGAAGCACTTTTCCGCTTGACTGAGGTTAATCTTGCTCTCGGCTTAACGGCGGAAGCACAGACGGCAGCAGCTATTTTAGGACGTAATTATCCCAAAAGTGAGTGGTATAAATTTTCTTATAATCTCTTGCAGAAGAATAAAATATCGCCACGCGAGCATAAATCTTCTTGGATCTCAAATGCTTTAGGTGGTGATAAGAAGAGGGTACGTTGATTTTCTATGCTAGTACAGCTTTCGATTCATAATATTGTTTTGATCGAAACGCTCGATATTCATTTTACGGCGGGGTTGACGGTTTTAACTGGAGAAACAGGTGCGGGGAAGTCTATTCTCCTTGATGCTTTATCACTTGCTCTAGGGGGGCGGGGTGATGCTTCGCTTGTGCGTCATGGTGCGGACCGTGGGCAGGTCACAGCTGTTTTTGATGTGTCTGTTTCACATCCTGCACGTCAACTTATTCGTGAGAATGGTCTTGATGATGAGGGTGATATTATTTTACGACGTGTGCAATCAAGCGATGGACGTAGCCGTGTTTTTATCAATGATCAGGTGTCTAGTGTTGCATTGATGCGGAGTGTTGGCCGTTTGCTGGTTGAAATCCATGGACAACATGATGATCGTGCGCTTGTTGATGTTGCTACACATCGCCAGTTATTAGATGCCTTTGGTGGTCTTGAGGATGAAGTGGGAAATTTGCGTCAGTGTTATCACACATGGCGTGAATTTGAAGAACGGTTGCAACGGCAGCGTCTTAAAGTAGAGAGCGCCGTACGTGAGGTTGATTATCTTCGTGCGTGTGTAGAAGAGCTTGAAAAGCTTGATTTTAAAGTTGGTGAAGAGGATGCTCTTTCTCTTCGCCGTGCCGATATGCTTAAATTAGAAAAAATAGCGACGGATATTAAAGAAGCGGATAATCTTTTAACGGGTCAAAAATCACCAATCCCAGTGCTTTCTAATTTGGTGAGGCGTTTGGAGCGAAAAATTCCTGAGGCACAAGAGCTTATTGCACCAGTGGTGAAATCTATTGATGAGGCATTGCATGCACTTGCAACAGCACAAGAAGGTATTGAGACGGCAATACGAGCATTAGATTTTGAACCTGATGAATTGGAAAGGATAGAAGAGCGTCTTTTTTCTCTTCGGGGTTTTGCTCGTAAATATCAAGTTTCTGCGGATGAATTGGTACAGTTACGTGATAAAATGGATGCTGAACTCGCTGCTTTTGAAGAGGCTCAGACTGTATTGACACGTTTTGAAGATGAGGCAAGACAAGCACAAAAAGAGTATGATACATTAGCGCAAGCGTTGTCAATAAAACGTCAAGAGGTGGCAAAGAACTTGTCTGAAAGCGTGATGACTGAGTTACCAGCACTGAAATTAGAGAGGGCTGAATTTATTGTTGAAATGCAAAGTGATATAGAAAAGCGGAGTGCAGAGGGATGTGATCGTATTGAATATTGGGTGCGAACAAATCCTGGAACACGTGCTGGACCAATGCTTAGTGTGGCTTCTGGCGGTGAATTGTCACGTTTTTTGTTGGCATTAAAAGTTGTTTTGTCTGATCGAGGATCAGCACCGACGTTGATCTTTGATGAAATTGATACAGGCGTTGGGGGTGCTGTTGCAGCGGCTATTGGGCAACGGTTGAAACGCTTATCAGAACATGTTCAGGTTTTCGCTATTACGCATGCTCCACAGGTCGCATCGAAAGCGCGTGGTCATTTTCTTATTTCAAAAATTGAAAGTCATGATAAAGGACGCTTTGTTACGGCTATTCATAAAATGGAAGAGCATGAGCGTGCAGAAGAAATTGCTCGTATGTTGGCAGGAGAACAGATTACTGAAGAAGCGCGTGCAGCGGCTCAAAAGCTTTTAGCATAAAGGTAATTCGTCAACGATAAAAATACTGGAAAGCTTGTATTTATTGAGATTCACTTTATGAGGAGACGTGGAGATCCTTAGGGCAGTGCTTGTAATTTGGAATAGATTTTATGAACAAAGATGCAGATAAAAATCTCACAGCTGTTGAAGCAGAAAGTGAATTAGAGTGGTTGGCAAAAGAGATTGCACGTCATGATGTGCTTTATAATCGTGATGATCAGCCTGAAATTTCTGATGCAGAATATGATGCTTTGCGCCGCCGTAATGCAGAAATAGAAGCTCTTTTTCCAGAGCTTATTCGTGTTGATTCTCCTTCACATAAAATTGGGGCACCAATTTCTGAAAAGTTTGAAAAATCTGTTCATGCACAGCCTATGCTTTCACTTGATAATGCGTTTAGCTCTGAAGATGTTACTG
Source organism: Bartonella sp. AU18XJBT (assembly GCF_028618595.1). Taxonomy (GTDB): domain Bacteria; phylum Pseudomonadota; class Alphaproteobacteria; order Rhizobiales; family Rhizobiaceae; genus Bartonella. The sequence goes on from NZ_JAQITE010000004.1 coordinate 80,414, forward strand.
AATTTGTTGAGCGTATTCGTCGTTTTTTACGGCTTCCAGAAACGCAAGTGTTAGAAATAACAGCGGAGCCAAAAATTGATGGTTTATCTTTGTCTTTGCGTTACGAAAAGGGGCGGCTTGTGGGGGCGGCAACGCGTGGGGATGGAACTGTCGGTGAAAATGTGACGGCAAATGCCCGAACAATTGCTGATATTCCACAAGTTTTGCAAGGTGATTTTCCTGATATCATTGAGGTGCGTGGTGAAGTTTATATGGGGCGGGAGGATTTCCAAGCACTGAATATCAGCCAACAAGAGAAGGGCAAGTTAACCTTTGCCAATCCTCGAAATGCGGCGGCTGGTTCACTCCGTCAGCTTGATTCACGGATATCTGCTAGCAGAAAACTTCAATTTTTTGCTTATGCTTGTGGTGAGGTGAGTGAAATATTGGCAGAAAGTCAAATGGAGATGATGAAAAAGCTAAAAGAATATGGCTTTGTTATCAATCCATTAACAAAAGTCTTTCAGACAGTAAAAGAAATTATTTCTTATTATCACGATATCGAAGAATGCCGTCATTCTTTAAGCTATGATATTGATGGCATTGTTTATAAGGTTAATGATTTGATGCTCCAAAAGCGCTTGGGGTTTGTTTCTCGTTCGCCGCGTTGGGCAATCGCGCATAAATTTCCAGCAGAAAAAGCGATAGCGCTTTTGAAAGATATTGACATTCAAGTTGGTCGCACGGGAGCTTTGACACCTGTTGCACGTCTTACGCCTATTAATGTTGGTGGAGTGGTGGTGACCAATGCTAGTTTGCATAATGAGGATTATATTAAGGGAATTGGTCATAAAGGAGAGCCTATTCGTGAAGGACGTGACATCCGTGTAGGCGATAGCGTGATTGTACAACGTGCTGGTGATGTGATCCCTCAAGTTATTGATGTTATTATTGAAAAACGCCCGAAAGATGCTGCTGGCTTTATTTTTCCTCATTTGTGTCCAGCTTGTGGGAGTCATGCTGTTCGTGAAGTGGGAGAAGCCGTGCGTCGCTGTACAGGGGGCCTTATTTGTCCTGCACAGGCGATTGAGCGTATTCGTCATTTTGTTTCACGCAATGCTTTTGATATTGAGGGCTTGGGTAAAAAACAGGTAGAGTTTTTTTTCTATGCTCAAGATGAAGCGCTTTGTATTCATACACCCGCTGATATTTTTACTTTAGAACGTCGCCAAGAAAAATCTTTGATACGTTTAGAAAATATAGAAGGTTTTGGTAGTGTTTCAGTGCGGAAACTGTATGATGCCATTAATGCACGTCGCGAAATTCCTTTAAGCCGTTTTTTGTTTGCATTGGGGATTCGTCATGTTGGAGAGGTGAATGCACGCCGTCTTGCGCGTACTTATAAAAATTATACAGCTTTTGAAACTGCGGCTATGGGAGCACTTATGCCATGTGATAAGGAAAATGAAAAAGGCAATGAAGCTTGGATGGAGCTTACCAATATCGAAGGAATTGGACCACAGGTAGGGAGCGCAATTGTTGATTTTTATCAAGAAGCGCATAATCGTGAGGTTTTGTCTGTTTTACTTGAAGAAGTAACTCCTCTTGATGAGGAGCCTATCACGACAGCTTCTTCCCCAATAGCGGAGAAGACAATTGTTTTTACAGGAACTTTGGCGCATATGTCACGCGATGAAGCAAAAGCATTAGCAGAGCGATTAGGGGCCAAAACATCTGGTTCACTTTCTAAAAAAACAGATCTTCTTGTTGCAGGACCTGGAGCGGGTTCCAAATTGGCTAAAGCTGAAGAATTAGGTGTTGAGGTTATCGATGAAGAGGCTTGGCTACAGTTGATTGAGAAACATAATGTTTAGAGGGCGTTTTCTAGGAGATGCGTATACTGTTTGTATGATTATCTCTCTTACATTTTTGGGGGTGGAATCAAAAAGGGGGATATTAGGGGCTGTTTTTTTTGCAAAAATAGAGCGCTATATACTTTTATATTTATTAATTTATTGGAAAAACTTTGAAATTAAATATTAAACTTAAACTACTATGATGAAGAATATACAAGGTTATTATTAGTAAAAGATATACGTTATCACTGTGAAGCAAGGTAAAAATTATAAATAAATATGCAAAATTTTTGAATCTATACGGCGTAATAAGCTGGTTATAATAGGTGCTTTAGAAATGCGACGCGGAGGATTACAAAATATAATGAAAATTTCTATATAGTGGAATAAGGTTATAACTCATGTGAAGATGGGGTGGAGGATAGTTGATAAGCGTTATCTTTTACAAGTGTATCCCGTCCTGTTTCAGTTTGGGAAGAGCTTTTGTTGTATCGGTAAAAAACTTGAAGTATTTTATAGAAGCATTTTTTGTGTTTGTTGATGGTAAATACACATTTCTCTCTTTAAAAGAGAAGGGTGTGGTGTTTTTGTAAGAAGCGTTGGAAGATATTTGTGTTTCTTCATTTAAAGGGGCATTGTTGCCTCTTTTGCCCATTTTTTATCTTCTTCATTTAAGTAAGGTGCATTCATCTGATAAACGCGCGCATGGTAATCATTGAGCCATTGTCGTTCTTCTTGTGTCAAAAGCTCTGGAAGAATGAGTTTTTGATCAATAGGGCAAAGTGTAAGCGTTTCAAACGAAAGCATTTCTATATCTCCGCCATCAATTTTTTGTGCTGGCTTTACCATTATCAAATTTTCAAGACGGATACCAAAAGCACCTTCGCGATAATATCCTGGTTCGTTTGAAAGAATCATACCGGAGATGAGTTCTTGGCATCCTTTGCGAGAAATATTTTGTGGCCCTTCATGAACAGAAAGATAAGACCCAACACCATGACCGGTACCATGAGCATAATCAAAACCAGCTTTCCATAAGGCGATGCGTGCTAGACTATCAATGTCTTGTCCACGTGTGCCTTTTGGAAATTGTGCGGTTGAAAGAGCAATCATGCCTTTGAGAACAAGAGTAAAACAGCGCTTTTCTTCCTCTCCAATATTTCCAATTGCTATTGTACGTGTCACATCTGTGGTGCCATCACGATATTGTCCACCTGAATCAACAAGATAAAGTTCACCAGCATTGAGTTGTTTACTTGTTTGTGTCGTTACACGATAATGAATAATGGCACCATTTGCACCTGCTGCCGAAATTGTATCAAAAGAAAGATCTTTAAGTTCTTCTCCCATTTTTTTTGCTGTGTTTATGCGAAATTCTTCTAATTTTTGAGCAGCAGAAATTTCACTTATTGACCCTGGTATTTGTTTATCTAACCAAGAAAAAAAACGGGTTAAGGCAACACCATCGCGTAGATGTGCTTTGCGTGCGCCATTGAGTTCTGTGTCATTTTTAATGGCACGTGGTAGAGCAGCAGGATCGGTAAGTGTGATGAAAGAGCTATTGTTTTCTTCAATAACAGTTCGTAATTTTTCGCATGTTAGCTGTGGATCTAAGGCAAACACTGTCCCTTTTTGAACATACTCTTTGATCTTTGGAATAAGCTGTTCTGGTTCATATAATTTTGCATAACGTTCCAGATATTGTTTCTGTTCTACACTAAGTTTTTTGCTACTAATGAATAAGGCTGGTGTTTCGTTAAGTGGAATGAGAGCAAAACACAAGATAAAAGGTGTATTGGAAACATCACTGCCCCGTATATTGAATATCCATGCAATAGAGGAGGGATCTGTAAAAATAAAGGCATTTGCATGAGTTTTCTGTATATCTTTGTAAATCAAAGCGAGTTTTTCATCTGTATCGCACCCAGCATATTTGAGAGGGTGAATTGATAAGGCAGACTGTGGAAATGGTGGCTGATCATGCCAGAGCTGATCAATGGGATTATGTTGAACGGCTACAAGTTTTCCACCGGATTCTATCTCTAAAGATTTTTTCAACGTTGCTGTAGCGGCAATCGTGTGGAGCCATGGATCAAAGCCAATAGAAAGTTTTTGACCATTTTTTTCAAGCCATTGTGAGGGAGGGCAAGTTATGAGATCTTCATAATCAAAAATATCAGGATCAGTTTGTTGGCGAACTTGGAGCTTATATCGCCCATCTGTAAATATAATGGCTTTGTTTTTTAAAATCAGTGCAATCCCAGCTGATCCAGTAAAGCCGGTTAGCCAGCTAAGGCGTTGAGCATGAGGAGGGACATACTCTCCTTGGTGTTCATCGCACCGCGGAACAAGAAAACCATCGAGTCCAAGACGATCTAGTTCTTTACGAAGAGAGGCAATGCGCTTTAGAGCATAAGCAGGATTTGTTGTCGCCTCAAAAGATTGATACATAACGACGTCCTTTTATTTTATTTTATTTTATTTCAGATGTATCGTAACCCATCCTTGCCGGTGGTATGTTTCGATATGTTTTAGCCCTTGTTTTACATAAGCCTTTAAAACATCTGAATGTTGTTCTTCAAGAATTCCAGAGAGTATAAGTGATCCCCCTTTTTGAAGTGCTTTTACCACTTCTTGTGCAAGCTCGATAAGAGGATTGGCGAGGATATTGGCAACAATGAGATCAAAAGGGGCTCGTGATGCAATTGCATCATGGGCAAAATCTGTTGCTGTAATAGCTGTAACATATTCCTTGACACCATTGAATTCGATATTGTGTTGTGCCACTTGAACAGCAATTGGGTCAATATCGGATGCAAGCACAGTAATTGGTTGGAGCATTGCTATGCCAATGGCTAGTACACCGCTCCCAGTACCAAGATCAAGGGCATTTTTTGGATTTTCGTGTTTCATGACTTTTGCAATCATTTCTAAACAACCGGCTGTTGTTCCATGATGTCCGGTGCCAAAAGCTTGATTAGCTTCAATTTCAATAGGAAGAACATTGGCTGGAATATCGCTTCTATTATGACTTCCATGAAGGAAAAAAGGACCGGCTTGCACAGGTTTTAGTCCTTCTAGGCTTTTTTGTACCCAATCAATGTTGGGTAAAACTTCCATATTAATTTTATCAAAATCTATAGAAAGGATTTGAGCAAAACGTTTCGAAATATGCTCGTAGTTTTCTTGGTCTACATAGAGTGAAAGTTCATATACAGCATTTTGTTCATCTATCTCTGTAAGAGCAAGAGGATAGCCTTCTTCGTCAAAGGCTGTGTCTATAAGGGTATAGAACCGTTCTGCTTCATTTTTAGAAGCAGTATAATAGAGGCGAATTTGTTGTGACATGCTGTTCTTTCTTTTGATCGGCTTTTTTTAGTTTAAGATGAGTTTTTTTAACCGTTCAATGGCGATTTCATCTTTTAATTCGCTATCGCTTTCTTTCTTGTCATAACGGATAACGCCAGCTAATTTTCCACCTTTTTTAAGTAAAAAAATTGCGGCTGTATGGTTATATGTATAGTTTCCATCTGTTCCAGGGACTTTTTCAGCAACGATGTTAAAGGAATTGACCATTTTGTGAACTTTATCAGGATCCCCACTGATACCAATGATTTTATTATTAAAATTACTGAGATATTCATGGAGTACTTCTGGTGTATCCCGTTCGGGGTCAACAGTAACAAACCATATACCTAATTTATCGGTATTGGATCCAAGGGCTGTAAGCCACCGATCAAGATTCATCAGTGTGGTAGGGCAGATTTCAGGACACATAGTAAAGCCGAAAAAAATTATTGAAGGCTTGCTTCGAATATCAGCCTCAGTAATATTTTTTCCATTAGAATCAGTAAGTGTAAAATTATCACCTAAAGGCTTATTTGTCAGCGCATCATAAATAAAAATACCTGTAAGGAATATGATTGTCAGCCCCAAGATGCGTATTACATTTTTCATAGTTTGACTCTCTTAGATAGATCAGGAAATTTTAACATTGGCAGGTTTGTTTTGCAATCTCTGTTTCATGGTTGATTTTATTGGCTTGATTGGTATGTCTTTCTATATCTATTGATGAAACATTGGTGAAAGATGCATGAATATTGAGAATGATCTTCGGTTTCATGAAAGTGAGCCTCGTATCCATACGACAGCACGGCTGCATGGTTGTAAATTAGGACGCTATGTGGAAATTAATGAGCGGGTGATTTTACGGGATGTAACCGTTGGAGATTTTTCTTATTTAAAACGTAATAGTGAGGCTATTTATAGCGATATTGGGCGTTTTTGTTCTATTGCATCTCATGTACGGATGAATGCGTTGGAGCATCCCATGGAGCGTGTTTCAACGCATAAAATAACCTATCGTCCAAACGAATATTTTCGTTATATGGCACTTGATCGTTCTTTTCGTGAAAGGCGTTGTGCAAAACGCGTTATTATTGGGCATGATGTGTGGATTGGATATGGTGCGGTTATTATGCCTGGGGTGACAGTTGGACATGGAGCAATTATTGGTGCTAACGCTGTTCTAACGAAAGATGTTATGCCTTATGCGGTTGTCGCTGGTGTTCCTGCTAAACGCTTGCGGATGCGTTTTCCCAATCATGTCATAGAATGCCTTTTGGAGATGGCTTGGTGGGATTGGCCACTTGATAAAATTTACGACGCATTGCCTGATATGCAAAATTTACCCATTGAAGTCTTTATTCGCAAATGGAAATGATAGTCAAAATAAAACAAAATGGTCTCTTGAAAAAACGGATCGTGGTTTGCTTTTAGTTAAGCTTTGTTTACAAAATTATCCAGTACACGCTTTTCTCCGGCTTTTTCAAACATTATTGTCAATTTATGATCGTCTATTGCGGTAATATGACCATAACCAAATTTTATGTGAAAAATCCGATCATTGATAGAAAAATTTGATGATTCATGAGAGATTGATTGAGCGATAATTTTCCCTTCAATCGTCTTGTTTTTTTGTGCACGCTTTTGTCTTGGTGTTGTATAGTCATTATAAAAGAAATCATGATATTGAAAAGAAGATTTTCCATAACCGCCATAAGATGTTTCCGTTTCTGCAACTTCTATATGTTCTGCTGGTAATTCATCTAGGAAACGGGAGGGAAGAGTAGATTGCCAAAGTCCATGAATTCTTCGATTAGATACAAACCATATATGCAGGTTTTTTTTTGCTCTTGTGAGTCCAACATAAGCAAGACGCCGTTCTTCTTCTAATCCCGAACGTCCACCTTCATCTAATGAGCGCTGGTGGGGAAAAAGTCCTTCTTCCCAACCTGGAAGAAAAACTGTTTCAAATTCAAGGCCTTTGGCTGAATGAAGTGTCATGATGTTGACTGCATCGGTATTTTCATTGTTTTCAGCGTCCATAACCAGTGCAACGTGTTCCAAAAAACTTTGAAGATTTTCAAATTGTTCCATGGAACGGATCATTTCTTTAAGATTTTCTAGTCGTGTAGGAGCCTCTGGTGAGCGATCTTCTAACCACATGGTTGTGTAACCAGAATCATCAAGGATAATCTCGGCAAGTTCTCTATGAGGAGTGTCTTGAAGCATATTTTGCCAGCGGCGGAATTTTTCAATAAGGCTTCGTAACGCACTGCGTGCCTTAGGCTTTAATTCATCTGTTTCAATGATGTTAGCGGCAGCAGAAAAGAGAGGAACAGCACGTGCACGCGCACTCTCATAAAGAATGCGCAGGGTTGCATCTCCTATGCCGCGTTTTGGTGTATTAATAACACGCTCAAAAGCTAAATCATCAGCAGGTTGGACAACAACGCGTAAATAAGCCATAGCATCACGTATTTCCATTCGTTCATAAAAACGAGGACCACCAATGACACGGTAGTTAAGACCAAGCGTTACAAAGCGATCTTCAAATTCACGCATTTGAAATGATGCACGTACTAATATAGCCATATGATTTAATGCATGACCGGTTTGTTGTGCGCGTTCGATTTCTTCTCCGATCGCTCGTGCTTCTTCTGCCGAATCCCATGCTGAATGAATTTTTACCTTTTCTTCCTCACTCTTTATTTGAGCAGAAAAAAGAACTTTTCCCAGTCTTTCTTCATTATGAGCAATGAGATGGGAGGCGGTTTTAAGAATATGGGATGTTGAGCGATAATTGCGTTCTAGACGAACAATTTTAGCAGAAGGAAAATCTTTTTCAAAACGTAATATGTTCTCGACTTTGGCACCACGCCATCCATAAATGGATTGATCATCATCGCCAACACAACAAAGATTAACATGTTGACCTTGAGGATGTTGTGCCAAAAGGCGAAGCCAAAGATATTGTGCTGTATTTGTATCTTGATATTCATCTACAAGAATATAACGAAATTGAGAATGATATTCGCGAAGAATATCTGGATTATGTTGGAAGATAGAAATAGAATGAAGAAGAAGATCGCCAAAATCACAAGCATTAAGATCTTTTAATCGATTTTGATAACTGTGATAAAGTTCGCGTCCCATGCCGTTGCCAAAGGAATGAGCATCACTTTTTGAGATATGTGTTGGTGAAAGTCCTTGATTTTTCCAAGAATCAATCATCATGGCAAGGTTTCGTGCGGGCCAACGCTTATCGTCTAGTCCCTCAGCTTGAATAAGCTGTTTTAAAAGTCGAAGAACATCATCGCGATCAAGAATTGTAAAGTTTCTTTTTAAACCAACAAGTTCTGCGTGACGGCGTAAAATTTTAGCACCAGTGGAATGAAAAGTTCCAAGCCAAGGCATACCTTCAACAACTCCTCCAATAAGTTCACCAATACGCATTTTCATTTCACGTGCTGCTTTGTTGGTGAAAGTGACAGCAAGTATTTGCTGAGGAGAGGCAAGCCCAGAGCATACAATGTGAGAAATACGGGTTGTTAGAACGCGCGTTTTTCCTGTACCAGCGCCTGCAAGAACTAAAAGAGTCCCCTCAGTATTCATAACAGCTTGTTGCTGTTCTGGATTGAGTTGTTCTAAATAATCTGTGTTATATGATTTTTGTTCTTGTAGAGTATGGGAGAAAGAACCAGAGCTCTTCTTATCATGGTCTGGAGGGGTATCTTCTTCAAAGAAAGGTATGTTGTGATCAGAAAAATTACTCATTATATCTCTTTTGTAGTCCTTTTTTTATTGAAGTTCTAGATTAAAAAAAACTTCTCTTAAAAAAGTCACAACAGCTTCAGTTGAATAAACAGAAAGAGAACGTAAAAAAATAAGCACAAACATTAAAGGCGTTGAGTGAGAACGCTTTGAAGGGCATAAACGCGTAACGAAGCCGAAAGATTGACTTGTTGTGGTCTTTTGCTATCAATATCAGTGATAATAAAGGCTAAAGACTGTCCTTTTTTGCGGGCTATATCTTTTAGAATATCTAAAAATGGCGGTTCTAAAGAGACGCTTGTTGTGTGTCCATCAACGCGAACAGATATCTTTCGTGGAATGACTTTTGACCAATCGATAGAATTATTTTCGTGCATTTTTCTACCTTTATTCATCATTTTGTAAACGATTTTGATCAAGAAATTTTTGCGTTTTTAAAGACTTTTGTTGCTCAAAATTTTTTTCAGTTTTTGTTCGTCCAAAACGATAACGATTTTGCTCAGCACAAAGAGATTTTTCTGTACGTTTTTTTTGTTTTCGAAACTGGCGAAGGTTAATCAATTCAGTCATGAGAAAAATTATTTTTTTCGAAAGGAATCTAAAGAGACAACATCAGCACTTTGTTTGGCATCGTTATTTGAAGATTCTTTATTTGTACTGAGATTTTGTTCTTTTGTAAGCGTATTTTCTTTTTTTTGTGTGTTTGATAAGCTAATGGGCGTAGTTGAGGTATTTTCTGAATTTTCACTTTCTCCAGAGGTAAGATTTGAGGGTAGATCAAATGCTGCTTCAAATGCTGCTACAGGATCATAAAAGACTTGAATGGAAGTAAAAGGAATCACAAGCTTTTCGGTTATTTCCCTGAAGGAGAGGGTTACTTCGAAAGCTGTTTCTGAAACACTGAGATCTCTAAACTGATGTTGTAAGACGATTGTCATTTGCTCGGGATAGCGATTTTTTAGCCGAGAAGAAATTTTAACGTCTGGGACATTTGTCAAAAAAGTTATAAAAAAATGATGATTTCCCGGAAGACCTGCTTTGCTAACTTCCGATAAAACTTTACGGATAACTCCACGAAGCGCATCCTGAACGAGAATATCGTAACGGATTTGATCTTTAACCATCGAAGTTTATTCCTTTTATTTCACGTAGCAGAATGGGGTGTATTGATATTGTGTGATAGAATATATTTTAAAATTAACAGTGTTTTGTCTACGATGCACCTCAATAAATCGAAAAAATACGAAAATCTATGGTAAATAATGTCTGATAATGTCTGAAAGATCAATCAATAACATTTAAAAAAAGTGAAGGCTTCTGTTGCCAGGTGCCTCCGAACCCCGCTTAAACCTGCGACGGTTTAAGACTTAGTTTGAAACATTCACACTGCATCAAGCAGCGAGACGTGCTTCCGCATAGTTGTCATTTGCAACTACTCATTTAGCCCGATAACGGTGGTACAATGCCGAGTAAAAGAGCGATCTTTACACCCTTGTCGATCCTATTTCGCCCCCACCAAAATATAATGTTGGTTTCTTATATTTTGGTGGAGGCGCCGGGTACCGCCCCCGGGTCCAATAGGTTTATTTCACCGTCCATTTATTACCATAGCTGGTAAACCAGCCTTCTAAATATAGATGAAGAACGGTCTTTAGAAAAGGGGGGGTTGTTAATATTTTTAATCCTCTAATTATTTATGGAGCTATATGATGCGGCTGTAAAGTATAGTCCGCTCATTTTTGGAGAGGAGATGATGCAAAATGACAAATAATTTAGCAGATATTAAACTATATGATTTAAATCCCGATGAAGCAGCAGTAGAACGACTTAGCCGTCGTTTAGCTTTGGTGATGAACAAGCAGGATGCGGCGCTTGTTGCTACATCGGATCCAAAAGAGTTAGAACGTGTTGAAAAATGGGTTCAAGATGTTTTAGAAGCTGATGAGAAGAGTGCAAAAATGGCTGTTTCAAAAGTGGCTGAGATGATGTCTGGAGAGCGTAGAAAAAGTCGTATGACTTTTTATTATCTGGTTGCTAAGCAGCTTAATGCACTTCATAAAATTTAAACAATATTAAATTTGTGATAATGATAAAAAAAAGCCCAATTTCTTGGGCTTTTTCGTTGATAAAAAGGTTTAATGTTTTTCATCCTCTTGGAGGTATCCCCCTTTACGCATACTCGGGACAAAGAGAAGAGCAATGAATGCCATGATCATCACAACGGTTATATAAAAATAAAAGAGTGATTCATGACCGTACTTTTTTAATCCAAGTGCAACGTATTCAGCAGAACCACCAAATAAGGCGTTACCAATGGCATGAGAGATGCTAACGCCTAATGCGCGTATTGAAGAGGGAAACATTGCTGATTTTACGACACCAGAGATGGATGTATACATGCTCATAATGAACAGCAAGCCAATAATGACGGATAAGGCAACCCATATACTATGCGTATTACCGATTATCCAGAGTCCAGGAAATGTAAAGATGGCAGAGAGTATACTCCAAATGATAAGTAAAGTTTTTGTGCCAATTTTATCGGCTATGATACCCGCTATGGGTTGGAATAGGATGAAAATAAAGAGTACAGCCGTCATAATCGTTGTTGCGGTCTGTTTATCAAAGCCGGTGGTTGTGATCAGATATTTTTGCATATAAGTCGTAAAGGTGTAAAATGTGAGTGATCCTCCTGATGCAAAGCATGCAATTACGACAACGGCTTTTGTATGCTTGGTGAGAAGTTCCTTAAGACTGCCAGAGTGTTTGTGAGAGCGGCTTTCTTTCGTGGTTGTTTCGTGGAGAGAACGACGTAGATAAATTGCAATCACTGCCCCGAATCCACCAATTACAAAAGGAATGCGCCATCCCCATGCTTTTAACTGATCTTCAGAGAGATAAGATGCTAGAATAAATATAATGAAGCTGGCAAGAAGTTGACCTGTAATAAGGGTGGCAGATTGGAAAGAAGCAAAAAGCCCACGATGTTTTTTGAGGGCAACTTCGCTCATATAAGTGGCTGCTGTACCATATTCACCCCCCGCTGAAAGTCCTTGCATCATCCGAGCTAAGAGTAAAAGGATTGCTGATGTTATTCCTAAGGTTTCATAGGTGGGAAGTATGGCGATGAAAAAAGAGCCACCACACATCATAAAAATGGATATAAGCATCGAGCGTTTACGTCCATAACGATCGGCGACAAATCCTAAAAACCAAGCTCCAATAGGGCGCATAAGAAAGCCAATAAAAAAGACACCCGCGGTTTTTAACAGTGGAGTAATTGTGTCACCACCGGAGGGAAAGAATTGTGATGCAAAATAAACCGATGCAAAGGAGTAAGCATAAAAGTCGTACCATTCTACCAGATTTCCTGATGCGCTGGATATGATAGCAAAAACACGTTTCTTTGTATCATGTGGATCTAAAATTGTTTGGTTATTCATGAAGTATTCCCCTTTTAGATCTATAACTTTTCTTCTCTTTAAAGCTATTTACGATGTGCGTTATAAAAACGCCATTGTATCATGATAATTTTTTAGGGGAACATCATTGTAAAGATTTTTTCTAGAGCTATCAATGCTGTTTTGGGTTCATGGTGTTGTTATATTGCGTAAATCATACGCTTTTGACTATCTTTAAGAAAGTATTGTTTTTTGTTTGATTGTGAATTATTTGCATATTATGAAGATATGATACTCTTTAGTTTATATGCTTGATGTTGTTTTGTAAAATGGTGTGATTGACTATTACATGCGAGGTTGGCGTGTGCGTAAAAATGCTTTTTATGAACGATTTTAAGTAGCAAGGAAGAATGGAATATTAAGAGCTCGTCAATAGTATAATGATAGCGACTTGCACTTTTATTAAGTGTAAAGAGGGTGTGCACATATTTATACTTTACGGGGCTTTTACGTTATGTCATTCGCGGGTGCCGTTGTGAAATGGAGTTGAGTGCATTGAAAAATGTTTCTCAAAAAAGCGTGCGAATTCATAATATAATGGTGTTTTCTATTTTTCATGAAAGGCTTTGTGTTGCATGAGGGTTCCATTAAAAACGTATTAAACAAAAGCATGAGGCAACGTATAATCTTTATTATTGATAAAATTTCTTAAAATATGATCACGTTTTTTCAACTTTGAGTGGAAATGGGAATATTAAAATAAATCAAACGTTTTTTATCTTCAGTGAACTAAATTCAGCAAAAGAAATATTTATTACATCATAATATGAAGCCATTTATTTTTATAAGCGGCATATGCAGGGGAGAAAATTTCTTCTTTAGAGTGTTTGAAGGGATAAAAAATTGTGAGCTTTAAATTTCCATAAGGCAGATATAAAAAAGCCCAGAGTATTGGGCTTTTTTGTTAAAATCCTTTTTTGTTAATATCAAAGGTTAATGAATATCGTCTCCTTGTAAATACCCTTTTTTGCGAGCATCTGGCATTAAGAAAATTGCGATGAAGGCAACGATCATCATGCCGGCTATGTAAAAATGGAATATGGATTCATGTCCATGTTTTTTAAATTCGAGAGCTACAGTTTCAGCAGAGCCGCCGAAAATTGCATTGGCAATAGCATAAGAGAGTCCAACCCCCATGGCGCGTACTGAAGCAGGAAACATTTCTGCTTTTACGATACCTGAGACAGATGTATAAAAACTCAAAATACACAGCATTCCAATAATGATTAAGAGCGCAGTCCAAGTGTCATGGGTGCTACCAATGATTCTGAGCCCTGGAACGATAAAGATGATGGAGAGGGTGCTCCAAATAAGCAGTGAAGTTTTAGTGCCAATTTTATCTGCGAGAGAGCCAAAGAGAGGCTGGAGTAACATAAAAACAAACAGTGCAGCAGTCATTATTGTATTGGCAGTGGGTTTATCAAATCCGCTCGTCGTGATCAAATATTTTTGCATATAAGTTGTGCTGGTATAAAATATGAGCGATCCTCCAGCTGTAAAACCGATCACTAAAAGGAACGCTTTTCCGTGCTTGCCTAGAAGCTCTTTAAGACTACCAGTGTGTTTTTGAGAGCGGCTCTCTTTTGTGGTTGTTTCATGCAGAGAACGACGCAGATAAATTGCAACTATTGCGCCACATCCACCAATCACAAAAGGAATACGCCATCCCCATGCCTTTAACTGATCTTCTGTGAGATAGAAGGCGAGAATAAACATAACCAGACTTGCAAGAAGCTGACCGCCAATAAGCGTAGCATATTGAAAAGAGCTAAAAAATCCACGGCGGTTTTTGAGGGCGATTTCGCTCATATAAGTTGCTGTTGTGCCATATTCACCGCCAACGGACAGTCCTTGGATCATACGAAGCAAAACGAGTAAAACGGCTGCTGTTGTTCCAATGGTTTCATAGGTAGGAAGGAGAGCAATAAGAAAAGAGCCGCCACACATCATAAAAACAGAAATAAGTAAAGAGCGTTTACGTCCATAACGATCAGCAATAAAACCAAAAAGCCAACCACCAATTGGACGCATAAGAAAGCCGATAAAAAAGACAATAGAAGATTTTAAAAGTTCGGTAACAACATCTCCATCAGAAGGAAAAAACTGCGAGGCAAAATAAATAGATGTAAAAGAGTAAACATAAAAATCATACCATTCCACCAAATTACCTGATGCGCTTGATATGATAGAAAGAACACGTTTTCTTGTATCATGCGGTGCTAAAGATTCTTGTTTTTCCATAGTCGATCCCTTTATTTTATGTTCATCCATCTTTGTTCATTTATGTCATTTTTTTAGAAGCTGTCTATAGTATTTTATCTTTTGCATCAAAAATTTAGTCAGATCATGATAATTTCTTGTGCAAGATGCTTTCGGAAAAAGATTTGAATTATGTTTGTACGGATTTTACAGTTTTTATTTTCTATAATGAGAAGAATCGGACATAATAACCCTATGAAGTCATATCTTGCTCTTTTATCTCATGTTTTAAATCAGGGTATTGATCGGACAGATCGAACGGGTGTTGGAACGCGATCTATCTTTGGGTATCAGATGCGCTTTGATTTACAAGCAGGATTTCCATTGTTGACAACAAAGAAACTACACTTACGTTCAATTATTTATGAGCTTTTGTGGTTTCTTAAAGGCGATACAAATATCGCATGGTTGAAAGAGCATGGTGTATCGATTTGGGACGAATGGGCTGATGAAAAGGGAAATCTTGGTCCTGTTTATGGTTATCAGTGGCGTTCTTGGCCTGCTCCTGATGGACGCCATATTGATCAAATTAACAATCTTTTAACGATGATTAAGGAAACGCCAGATTCTCGTCGCTTGATTGTATCAGCTTGGAATCCTGCATTAATAGAGGAAATGGCTTTGCCTCCGTGTCATTGTCTTTTTCAATTTTACATTGCGGAGGGTAAATTATCTTGTCAACTCTATCAGCGTTCGGCGGATATTTTCTTAGGTGTTCCATTCAATATTGCATCCTACGCATTGCTAACGATGATGATTGCGCAAGTAAGCGGTCTTAAAGTAGGCGATTTTATTCATACTCTGGGAGATGCCCATCTTTATTCTAATCATTTTGAACAGGCAAAATATCAATTGTCTCGTATACCAAATGCTTTGCCTTGTATGCGCATAAATCCAGCGGTAACAGATCTTTTTTCTTTTCAATTTGAGGATTTTGAGTTGCTTAATTATGAAGCACAACCCCATATTAAAGCGCCGGTAGCAATATGACGATTTCCATTTGTTTAATTGCTGCTGTTGCAGAAAATGGTGTTATCGGTCGTGAAGGTGCAATGCCTTGGCATTTGTCGACAGATTTGCAACGCTTTAAAGCTTTGACGTTGGGTAAGCCCATTATTATGGGGCGAAAAACTTGGAATTCTCTTGGGCGTCCGTTACCAGGGCGTACAAATATCGTCATTACGCGTGATTGCACCTTTTGTGCTGGGGGGGCTGTTGTTGCTCACTCTTTATCGCAAGCTTGTTCTCTTGCAACAAGCGTTGCTTCTCAAAATGATGTAGAGGAAATTTTTATTATTGGTGGTGGTGCAATTTTTCAACAAGGGTTGCATATGGCTGATAAAATATTTTTTACAGAAGTTTTAGCTTCTATAGAAGGTGATAGTTTTTTTCCTGTTTTTGATAAAGAAAAGTGGACTATTGTGCAAACACAAGATATTCCAAAAGGGGATAAAGATAGTCATCCGACACGTTTTGTTATTTATGAGCGGAAATAATTTTTTGTAATATGAAGTGGAAGGGTTTATCAGTTGTATTGTAATGAGGTAAGAGACACCCTATAAGATCAAGCAAATGGTTGGTGTTCGAGTAGTGGTAATTAGTTAAAGAGGTGATAATGCCCTGGACAAATCAAAATGGTGGTGGCCCGTGGAATGGCAATAAAAACAGTGGTGACAAAAAGAAACCAGCTAAGAATCTCTTTGGTTCTGGTGGCAATAATGGTGGTGATAATAGTCCCAATCTTGATGATATTTTGCGCAAAGGGCAGGATCAGTTTAAACAATTTGGAAGAAGTAGTCTTTCTGTTTTATTCCTTCTGCTTATTGCGTTTTTTTGGCTATATCAGTCACTTTATATTGTTCAGCAAAATGAACAAGCGGTGGAGTTGCGCTTTGGTATCCCTAAAGAAGGCATTATTGGTGATGGGTTGCATTTTCATTTTTGGCCAATTGAGACCTATATGAAAGTACCTTTAACGGAAAAAACAATCGCGATTGGTGGGAAACCCGGTCAGGCGCAACAAAGTGATGGCTTAATGCTTTCAAGTGATCAGAATATCGTTAATGTTAATTTTTCCGTTTACTATCGCATTTCATACCCTAGTCAGTTTTTATTCAATGTGAATGATCAAGAAGGAACAGTTCGCCAAGTTGCTGAGAGTGCAATGCGTGAAGTCATTGGTTCGCGGCCGGTTGATGATGTCTTACGTGATAAAAAGGAAGAAGTTGCTAATGACGTTAGAAAGATTATTCAGTTGACTGTAGATAAATATCAACTTGGTGTTGAAATAAGCCGTGTGTCTATCAGTGAAGCTGCTCCTCCAACAAAGGTTGCTGCTGCATTTAATTCTGTTCAGCAGGCAGAGCAGGAACGTGGAAGAATGATTGAAGAGGGAAATCGTGTGCGTTTTACGAAAATTGGTTTAGCAAATGGTGAAGCTTCACGCACACGAGAAATCGCAAAAGGTGAAAAGGCACAAATGGTCGAAGAGGCAACAGGGCGTGCGGAGCGTTTTCAGGCGATAGCTCGTGAGGCTGCGATTTCACCAGAAGCTGCTCGCTACCGTCTCTATATGGAAACGATGGGGCGTATTCTTTCTTCACCAAATAAGTTAGTTTTTGATCAGGCAAATTCTCCAGCGGTGCCCTATTTACCTTTGAACGAATTGTTGCGTAGCAATTCATCAGAAAAATTGAAGGCAACATCAGCGCGTCCTGCATCGCTTTCAAATTCTCGCATTTCTGGAGGATATTAATTATGCAGCAATCTCGTTTTTTGTTTGTTTTTGGTGCTATAGTATTTGTTTTGATGATTTTGTGGATGTCCGTTTTTATCGTCTATCCTCGTCAACAAGTAGCGATTAAGCGTTTTGGACAAATTGTTCAGGTAGAATCTAATCCTGGAATCTATTTTAAGGCACCCTTTATAGATAAGATCATCATTGTTGATAATCGGTTGTTGCGTTACGATGTTCCTACACAATCTGTACAGGTTCGTGGTGGTGCGTATTATGAGGTGGATGCGTTCTTTATTTACCGTATTACAGATCCTAAGTTGTTTTTACAGCGCATTGCTTCTGGGCGTCCACAAATTGCGGCACGTGAAAACCTTGCACCACGGTTTATTGACGCTTTGCGTGCTGTTTATGGCAAGCGAGAATTTAAAGCAGCCTTATCGGATGAACGAGGTGCGATGATGGCTGAAGTACAGAAGCAGTTTTCTGTAGATGCAGGTTCGTTGGGTATTACCATTGTTGATGTGCGTATTCGTAAAACCGATTTGACGGATGCTGTTTCAGAAGATGTTTATCGGCAAATGGCAGCTGAACGTGAAGCTGCTGCGGAAAATATCCGTGCTCGTGGTCAGCAGGAGCGAGATCGTATTGTGGCAGAAGCTAATCGTGAATATGAAGAAATCGTAGCAGCTGCAAAGCGTGATGCTGAAATTACCCGTGGTGAAGGTCAGGCTGAAAGTATTCGTCTTTTATTGAATGCGAGGGAGGCTAATCCATCTTTTTACGATTTTTGGTTGTCGATGGAACAATACAAGAATTTAGAGCGTACTCCGATGGTGATTTCACCAAATGAGGATTTCTTTTTCTATTTTCGTAATCCGCCGCAGGCAAATAAAGCATTCTTACCGACAATGAATACTGGTCTCAGTAAAACGAATCCAAAATCGGAAGAGAATAGATAAAATAATGGATTGCAGATATGAAATTTTGCATGAACAGAAAGATCTGTGACCATTTTCTTTTATGGTAAAAGTGGTAGAGAGTATTGGGCTGTGCTGGTTTTACATAGATAAATTTAGTGGGGCTCTTTGCAGCTTTGGTTAAAGGCATGTCATGGATAGAAGTGTCGTGAGTAAAAATACGTTTTTAAAGTTTTTTATCACAAGATTTGTTTTTTGTGTGACTTTGTTTCTATCAGGATCAGTGAGTTTGTCTTGGGGCGCAGAGACAAGCAAGGCATTGCTTTCTATTCCTGATTTAGCTTCTGAGCTTTTGGAAACAGTTGTGAATATTTCCACGGCACAGACTGTTGAAGGAACAGAACAGGATGAAAACACCTCTGTACCCGTTATCCCAAAAGATTCATTGTTGGAGGAATATTTTAGTGATTTTTTCACACCCAAAGATGGTCAAAAAGATAGTCAATTTCAAAAGGTGCGCTCTTTAGGGTCTGGTTTTGTGATTGATGCGCAAAAAGGGATTATTGTTACAAATTATCATGTTATTGTTGATGCTGATGATATTGAAGTTAATTTTACGGATGGTACAAAACTAAAGGCAAAGCTTCTTGGAAAGGATAGCAAAACTGATTTGGCGTTGCTTCAAGTCGATGCAGGACGTAAAAAATTAAAAGCTGTGCGTTTTGGTGACTCAGAAAAAGCACGTATTGGTGACTGGGTTATGGCTATTGGTAATCCTTATGGTTTTGGTGGAAGTGTGACGGTGGGTATTATTTCTGCACGTAACCGTGATCTTAATGCTGGTCCCTATGATAATTTTATTCAAACAGATGCAGCAATTAATCGGGGCAATTCTGGTGGTCCGTTATTCGATAGAAATGGTGAAGTCATTGGCATTAATACAGCAATTGTTTCACCTTCTGGAGGATCTATCGGTATTGGATTTGCTATTCCATCGGATATGGCCCTTTCTGTTATTAATCAATTGCGTGATTTTGGAGAAATAAGGCGTGGTTGGTTGGCTATTCGTATTCAGCCGGTAACAGAGGATATTGCAAAAAGTTTAAAATTGGACAATGCTGTAGGAGCATTGGTGGCTGGTAAAATAGAACAGACGGAAGAAAATAATGTAGATAATAGCCAGTTACAAACTGGAGATGTTATTCTTTCCTTTGGTAATTCCAAAATTAAGCATGCTCGTGATTTGCCGCGTTTAGTTGCAGAAAGTTCAGAAGGAAAAGTGGTGGATGTTACTGTTTTGCGGAATGGTCAAGAAGAAACAGTAAAAGTTAAGCTTGGACGTTTGATTGAAACAGATCCAAATGAAGATATAGAAGAAGTTGATGATAAAAAAGACAATGATCTGTCGAAAAACGTGACGATGCAATTTATGGGAATGACGTTATCTGAACTGACAGAGGATTTGCGTCATCGTTATTCAATTTCAGATAAACTTCGAGGACTAGTGGTGACATCTGTTGCACAAAATAGCGCAGCAGATAAAAAGCGTATTCGCGTTGGTGAAGTGATTGTTGATATCAATCAGAGTGCTGTCACAACAATTGATGAGGCTAAAAAACGTATTCATAAATTACGTGAAGCTGGACGCAAAAATGCTCTATTTATTGTAGCGCGTCCAGATGGAGAGTTGCGGTTCGTAACGCTCCTAATGGATTGATCCTTAAAAAATTAAATTTTTGTTTTTTATCAGCCTTAGTATATGGGATATTTTGTGGCTCAGCCATGTGGTGTCCCATATTTCTCAAGCTCATTTAACGATAGAGAGCATGGGGTGTGCAATATCAAATCCATTGGAAATCATTATATCTTTATGCTGAATATAAAGTATAAATTGGTGCCATCATAGTATTTTTCAGTTCTCAATATTGCAACAGCTTAGGCATTTGAAATTCTGCATGAGAGATCTATGTTTTGTGTTTAAGTCAATTATTATTATAAATAATGTTTTATCTAGTGAGACTTTTAGCACTTTGTGATTGTATCTTGTGTGCTATAGAGCACGTTTTTTCACTTCACTTTAGTTTGCAAAAAAAGTACTCCTAGAGAAAAATCATATTAGACTAAATTAGTTATATATATTTATACTTTTCTTGGTGATGGATGAAAAAATAGTTATAAAAGAGAAAGAGCGTGAAAAAGACAAATTCTGAATCTCCTATTGTAAATCAGAATAATATGCTGTTTTTATAGGAAACAATAAAGCTGTTTGATTGTATAGTTTAAGCTCAGTATTATTTTCATAAATGATGACAAAGAATATGTTTGTTTTTAATGGACTAACGGACAGAATGATCATGGCTGTAGTTTATTATTGAACTAGGATAGCAAAAATGCTTGGAAATTCCTTTGGTGTTGTTATTAAGTCCATTTTTTCTTTTTTATAGGTTTCATAGGGGGCGTTTGGGGGTGTCAGCATGTTGCAATAAGTTATTGATAGGGAGAAATTGCTATTCATGAAGCAGAGAACAGTTACATTAATAGCGGGACCAACGGCAAGTGGGAAGTCAGAACTTGCCTTGCAAATGGCTCAAGAAAAAAATGCTCTCATTATTAATACTGATTCAATGCAGGTTTATGATGTTTTAAATATTTTAACGGCACGGCCGAGGGAGGATGATACTGCGATTGTTCCACATTATCTTTATGGTCATGTGAGTCCTACTTTGAATTATTCAGTAGGGCAATGGTTGTGTGATGTCGAGAAGCTATTGGCTACTTTTTCTTTAAGATCCGTTATTTTTGTTGGTGGAACAGGACTTTATTTTCGTGCTCTTTTAGAAGGGATTTCTGAAATCCCTCATGTTCCAGATGTTGTGCGGCAGAAGTGGCGTTTGCTGCTTGATAAAGAGGGCGTTGCAAGTCTTTATCGCCAATTGTTGCAGATTGATGCTGTTATTGCTGAAAAAATTTCTTCGCACGATAGACAGCGTATTGTCCGTGCTTTGGAAGTTTATGATGCAACCGGTAAGACGCTCAGTTGGTGGCAGAAACAAAAAACAACACCTCTCATTGCGCCGAATTTGACCGAAAAAATTCTTCTCATGCCACCACGTCCTCTGCTTTATGAACGTATTCATAAACGCTTGGATTCTATGATTGAAAGAGGAGCTTTAGAAGAAGTGATGATCATGAAGAATCTTAAGCTTTCCCCTTCATTACCAGCAATGAAGGCTATTGGTATACCTGAATTTATGGCTTATTTGGATGGATATAGAAGCTTTGAGAATGCTCTTGAAGCGGTGAAAGTACAAACGAGGAGATATGCAAAAAGACAAATAACATGGTTTCGTAATCAATTTGATGAAGAATGGATACTTACTTTTTGATAAAAGAACTAGAGCTTTGCAAAAAAACTTTCGAAAGATAAAAGATAATTCGTGAAAAAGAAATTTTTTAGAAAATATAATTTTTTATTGACGAATGGTATCAATGGAATTAGAAATCTTTCTACAAGGAATTTTTTATATATTTTATACGTTGGAATAATGGGGGGTAATCATACAGTATGTGTTGTGTAATGGGCTCCTTTGGGGTCTTTTTTTATGGGCTCCGTTAGGGGCTTTTTTATTGTCCTATAAAGTAGGTGAGTGGGAAAAATGAGAAATGATCCAAGAAAGCAAGAGAGTGCAGATGGAAAAATAATGTCGGGAGCTGAAATAGTGGTTCAGGCTCTTATAGATCAAGGGGTTAAACATATTTTTGGTTACCCTGGTGGGGCTGTTTTGCCTATTTTTGATGTGCTCTATCATCAAAATATACTCCGGCATATTTTGGTGCGCCATGAACAAGCCGCAGGGCATGCGGCTGAAGGCTATGCACGCAGCACAGGGAAGGTAGGGGTTATGCTTGTGACTTCTGGTCCAGGGGCAACGAATGCTGTGACACCTTTGCAGGATGCACTTATGGATTCTAGACCTCTTGTTTGTTTTTCTGGGCAGGTGTCAACAACGGTGATTGGAACAAATGCTTTTCAAGAGGCTGATACAGTTGGAATTACAAAGCCTTGTACGAAGCATAATTGGCTAGTTAAAAATGTCAATGATCTTGCGGCTATTATTCATGAAGCTTTTTCTCTTGCTCAATCAGGTCGTCCTGGTCCGGTTTTGATTGATATTCCTAAGGATGTTCAATTTGCTTCAGGAATTTATAGAGCACCTCAAGTTCAGGAGTCTTTACATTCTTTTCTACTGTTGAAAGAGAATAATAGTGAGGCTATTGAATCGGCTGTTTCTCTTTTAGTTGAGGCAAAACGTCCTATTATTTATTCTGGTGGAGGTGTAATTTCATCGGGGATGGAAGCTATACAGCTTTTACGTAATTTGGTTCAGTTGGGAGATTTCCCCATTACTTCTACCTTAATGGGTCTTGGGGCTTATCCTGCTTCTGGTAAAAATTGGCTTGGAATGCTTGGGATGCATGGAACCTATGAGGCTAATATGGCTATGCATGATTGTGATGTCATGTTAGCTGTTGGAGCACGATTTGATGATCGTATCACAGGGCGATTGGATGCATTTGCACCTCATGCGCGTATTATTCATATTGATATTGATCCTTCTTCCATCAATAAAATTGTAAAAGCAGAAGTTTCACTTATTGGCGATGTGGCTCATGTTTTGGCAGATATAATGCAACATTTGTATAGGCATCAATCAAAGTTTGATAAAGAAAGTCGCAAAGCGTGGTGGACACAGATTAACCGTTGGAAAGCTCGTAATTCATTGGCATATATGAAAAAAAAAGATGTTATCATGCCACAATATGCTCTTGAACGGCTGTATGCTCTTACCAAAGATGCGAACGCTTATATCACAACGGATGTCGGACAGCATCAGATGTGGGCAGCACAATATTATCATTTTGATGAACCAAAACATTGGATGACTTCTGGTGGGTTAGGAACGATGGGGTATGGTCTTCCTGCGGCTATCGGTGCTCAAATAGCACACCCTGATGCGCTTGTTGTGTGTATTTCTGGTGATGCTTCAATTCAGATGAATATTCAAGAACTTGCAACGGCAATTCAGCATGACACACCTGTAAAAATTTTCATTTTAAATAATCAGTATATGGGGATGGTTCGCCAGTGGCAGCAATTGCTGCATGGTAATCGTCTTTCTCATTCTTATACGGAATCTATGCCTGATTTTGTGAAATTGGCACAAGCTTATGGAGCCGTGGGAATTCATTGTTCAAAACCCGATGAACTTGATGATAAAATTCAGCAGATGATTGACTGTGATAAGCCTGTTCTTTTTGATTGTCGTGTTTATCATTTAGAAAACTGTTTTCCTATGATCCCATCGGGATGCGCCCATAATGAGATGTTATTACCCGATGAGGCAAGCGAGGAAGCTATTGCAAATGCTGTTTCCTCCGAGGGAAAGATTCTTGTATAAAATGAATATGTTAAAAAAATAGTGAAGGATGGTGATGATGAAGTCTTTGGAGTCTTCATCTCTGTCTCTTCTTTGTGGAGAGTTCCTATTATCCTTAGAGCTCATTTTATGATTTTCATTCTTTGTTTAAAGACATGGGGCTTTGTTTAAAGACATGGCGTGTATTATTATTTGTTCTTCTAAAAAATGTTATAAGTTGTGTGCCCAACTATGTTTGAATTTATTTGTACGCGATGTTTGTTTTTTTTAATTCATATGTTCGCATTAATAGCTATTTCGTTGCATTTTTTAGATAATACATTGAATTATCTGTTATAAATTAATTATGTTGTCTCATATATGAAAGATTCCATCGTGCAAGAAAAAAAGTCACTGTGCTTGAAGGGTGCAACCATGCAAACCGTTATACTTGTGAAAACAATAGAAGAGTTTGTCACTATGTTTCGGTTTCGCATTATGAAATTACTCCAAATCGCTCTTTCAAGGGCTTAATAGGAAAAGCCCCCTAGCGGCTTGAAAGGAAGGGCAAAAATAACAAAGATCAAATGCAGCCATAGAAAATCAATGGGCTACTATAGCTTATAGTTAGGTAGTAACCTCACCTGATTATGCGGGAGAAATCTATACATATGAGATATGTCGTCAATAATATATAATACTCAACATCATATCATGATCAAGACATTAACATTGAAAGTCAAAGACTCTTTCTTTTATTTGTTCTACATATCTATGATTCCATAAATCTGCAGACACAAATACTCTTTGAATCCACCGCATTGGGTTTTCATAACGATCAAATGATCCAGAAAATTTATCTCTAGAGTGTAGAGCCATTCTGTTATCAATGTATAATAACCTTTTTGGTTGTACATCAATTCCAAAAGATACAGCCTTAATAGCTTCATAAAAATGATCTAAAGCGTCCTTGGCTTTTTTTGACTGTGGTTCTAACATGCCCGGATAAAAAACAGCGCTGATATCTGGAATTCACTGTTCCCTTGAACGAGGAGCACTTTACTTGTAGGGGGGGGCCATTTTTTCTCCACCTATAGGGAACATTAATTATATATAAATTATCCCTTAAACTACCCAAATCCTCTTCACTTAAAAGTTTTAAAGCTAGACGTGCATCAGATATTCTCGTTAACGGGCCATCGACATCATTGCGAACACCAGTTAAAAGTATCCCTTTAGGAGATAAATTTAAACCTTTTATAAATTTTAGTGCAGCATTTTCTATATGAAAATCTAACTCAACTTCAGATCCTAATCCTGTATAATCCTTTTTATTATCCTCTAAAGGAACTAGGTTATTTACTATATGTTCGCCTTCAAACTTAATTGAATATGGCTCTCCGATTAATAAAGAAAACATCATAATTAAATTTTCGCTTATATAACCGCTTTTACAAGACGCATCTAAATTATAAGGATTAGGTGACGTATTAATTTTTCTATCAATAGGAAGGTTTTCAAAGACTAAATATGGTCTAGGGGTAATAGACATCTTTTGATTCATAAGAATTGCCAAGATTCTATGGGGTAGTAGCGAAAATGCTATTTTTTTTAGCTCAACTGAATATTCAATACCACCCGTATGGATCATAAATAACATGGTCTAAAGCCTCCCAAAGGTTGTCTCTTTCGCCATTGCTCAACTCAAAAGTATTTTCATTTATCATTATAATTTCTTTCCCAATTATATTTCCCTACTTTTTTATTAAAAAAGTGAAAAAAAATAATTAAAATCAGCCATGTTAGTAAATAAGTGTCTGTAAAATCTTGGATTAATCCAAATAATGGTGGCGCAGTAATAATTGCGATTTGATTTACAGATATTACTAACCCCAGAGAAAAGCCAACGCTTTCTTTCGGCTTAAGAGTCTACAATATAAGCAACCCAAGGGCCATACCATCCTAATCCAAAAAAAACTAACCAAGAAAATAAAATAGTTAAATAAATTATGGATCCACACATGCCAAAAATTAATATTAAAAATCCAAAAACGACTGCAATCATGCAAAACAAGACAGGAAAAAATCATCCTGTTTTACAATGATCACTCCACGCTGCTAAAATAATTCTTCCTAAGGCACCAGAAGCCTGTGAAACAAAAAACAAATAAGCACTTTTTCTAGAGGCAGGTGATAGATTCTATAAAAATAAATCGTTATAAAAATGGTTAAAACATATTGAGAACGATCACAAGTGAAACGCCTGAAAAATAATATTCTTCATATGCGGCGCAGCCAACATCGCAAGACGAGACCTTACATTTGCATAGAACGAAACTTTTGCTTTGCTTTTGGGAACGATAGCGACAACTTTTGCTGGTGCGTGATAAAAAATAATAAATATACATTCCCCTAAAAAAGAAACTATGGCACCGACCAAAAACGCACCTTGTATGCCATAGACAAGCGTACTAGCAGGAAGAACCATCCCAGCTAATGCTCCACCTAATGGTAGTCCCGCCTACCTTATTCCCATTGCAAATCCGCGCTGCGATGGTGGAACCATGAAGAAATAGATTTAGCGCCACTGGGTTAAGCAGAACTATAAAATCCCTCTACAATGAGCAAACAAACCAAAAGGGAAATATAGTTATCTGCGATTGCTCCCAACAAAAGAGCGACAGAAACGCCGAGTGCGCCAACGCCAACAATATAGCGCTCGTTAAACTTGTCTAGTAATTCGCTAGCTATAAGTAAGCCAATAATAGGTAGGAATTGCGCTGCTGAAGACAGCAAACCTATTTGAGAGTCACTCAGCAAGAAATCCTTCTTAAAAAATTCAGCTAAAGGACCAATCCCTTGAACAAAGAAGCAGGCTGATGCTTGAGCGATAGTGGCAACAAGCAATACAATCTATCGATAATAATTTTTTTCTATAAATTGATGATTGCTCACTCAGCCCCCTACAATGAAAGTGCTCTTGTAGCCTTTTTTAATAATGCTTGCAACAATAAATGAGGTATTTTATGCGGATGACATAAAAATCTGTCAATATGATTGGTATTAATATACAAGTTAAGGAATATGCTTCATTTAAGGAAATAAGCTATTATGTGTCGTGCAAATTTGATACGCTAGCGATATAAGATAAATTTTACAAACATTGGCTCAGCCGGCATTAAGCGCTCTTCATAAAAGACGCTATATTTTGGCAAGCTTTTTTCATATAATTCTCAAAGCTTTCTTTAGTCACATAGCCCAGATGCGGTGTGCAAAGAACTCTCTCTGATTGCAATAATTTGCTCTCATATACTGGCTCGCTGTCATAAACATCCAGTGCAAAGTAAGTTGAATTTTCCAAACTTAATATTTTTTCTATCGCTCCGTTTTCAATCAAAGCTGAACGCGCTGTGTTGACAAAAAGAGCATGAGGTTTCATGCGCAATAGATCATCTAATTGAATGATTTCTCTGGTTTTATCACTTAAACGTAAATGTACGGATATAATGTCAGGACGTGTAAAAAATTCATCTTTTGAATGCGTAAAATGATAACCTAAATTTTTTGCTTCTTGCGTTGAACGCTCGCTCCCATAAACCAAAATGGACATGCCAAAAGCTTGAGCATATTGAGCAACCATTTTACCAATACGCCCAAACCCGAATATTCCAAGAGTAGCCCCCTTCATTTGGTTGCCAAATGTTGTTTGCCATCGTCCTTTTTTCATATCAGACACAGATTTACAGAGTTTTCTACGCGCAGACATCATTAAGAGCCAGGCAAATTCAGCAGCAGAAGTTGGATCTCCACCACCATCTAATATTTCAATTCCTAAGTCTCTACAAGCTTCTATGTCAATATGTGAACCTATAGGGCCTGTTTGGCAGATTAATTTTAAATTTGGCAGTTTCAGGAGAAGATTTCTATCAACTATAGTCCGTTCTCTAATTAAGATAAGGATATCTATCTCTTTGAGCTTATCTTCTAAATCACATTCTTGAGCTAAATTATTTATAACCAGCACTTCATGCGATTTCATTAATTTTTTAATAGACTGTAATGTTAGGGTGGCTTTTTGATAGTCATCTGGAATTAATATTTTCAATTTAAGCCTCCCGTTTCATTCATCAATATTTGAGCCATTATTTCATTTCTAAAACAACCAAAAAGCAATCTTACTGCTGATATTTTGACATAACGCTAAGCCTATTAACAAATTATACCTCTTGATTTCATTGTTATTTCTAGCAATAAGAATGGTATTAATCAGTTCGTTTTTATAAACTTTAACACATTGCGACAAAAAGAAAAAGTTTGATTCAGTAGATGGAAAATTGCGCTTTTCTCATATTCTAGAGGACGGATTTGAAGTGCTATGCTGGACTGAAATCCATGTTCCAGTTTCTTATAATAAACTACCAAGAAGGCCATACTTACGAATCATATTTTATTGTCGAAACAGAAAAAGCTCCATATTTGTGCGAGAGAAAGCGTGCTTCATATAAGTGTGGTGTCTCTCTATTATTCGTTAAGATATAACTTATTTGTAGCATAAAGAGTAAATTTATTAAAATCATGATAAGAGGGAGATAGGAGCTTTATAGGTGTATCATCATAGGATTAAGTCGTTTTGTTGAGAGCTATTTCTATTTCTGCCAAAAGGTTTTGATATATTTAATTATTATTTCGTAATAGTGGATGTACTTTATTTTTATGTGCAAGAAAGCTGATTGATTGTGTAAAATATTATTCATAAAACTACATTATTCTTATCCTGTTAAGGACATTTTTTCTAGCGAGAGTTTTGCAATTGCAATGCTCTTTTTCTCATTCTAAATTTTGGTTAGAAAAAGCGTATATAGGTGTTATTTTAAATTTAAGATATGCATATTCCATTGTTGGTGATACTGTTGTAAAAGATGATATTTTATCTGATAAGTATAAGGTGTTACAAAGAAGATCGATGTATAGATAAAATTTAGATTGTTACAATATCTTGAAAAAGCAATGGGTAAATAATTGATAATTGTGCTACGAAAGTTGTTAGGTGGGCATGTGTCAGCAATTCTTAATAAAAAAGTTTTTCTTGATAGTCGTTTTTTTCAAAATATTGCTCTTTTTATGCAAATCGTATGTTGGTAAGTTATGCAGTTTTCACCGGAACAGGATAGTGCATTGAAGGCTGTTGCCGCGTGGTTGAAGGAAGGGCGTTCTCCGCTTTTCCGTCTCTTTGGCTATGCGGGGACAGGAAAGACAACACTTGCCCGTCATTTTGCTGAAACAGTTGATGGTTCTGTTCAGTTTGCTGCGTTTACGGGCAAAGCAGCGAAGGTTTTACGTTCTAAAGGTGCAAGCAATGCTTGTACGATTCATTCGTTGATTTATTGTCCACGTGGAGAAGAAGAAGTTTCCGATGAAATAACAGGAAAGAAGTCTATTGCTCCAACATTTACATTAAATCGAAGAAGTGCGGCTGTACAAGCTAAACTCATTATTGTCGATGAATGTTCAATGGTAGATGAAAAATTGGCGCGTGATTTAATGAGCTTTCGGACGCCAATTCTTGTTCTGGGTGATCCAGGTCAATTGCCTCCTATATCAGGTGGAGGATTTTTTTCCAATGGAGAACCAGATTTTCTTCTTTCAGAAATTCATCGGCAAGCGCGAGATAATCCGATTATACGTCTTGCTATGGATGTGCGTGAAGGACGCGATATCGTTTATGGTGACTATGGAGAAGCGCGCGTTGTTACACGTAAAGAGGTCAATCAACAATTGGTTTTAGATGCTGATCAGGTATTGGTAGGGGTTAATCGTACGCGCTACCTTTATAATCAGCGTTTGCGTGTGTTAAAAGGATTTACAGCAGATTATCCACAAGCAGGAGACAAGCTGGTGTGTTTGCGAAATGATCCTACGAAAGGTTTGTTGAATGGCTCTTTATGGAAGGTGATGACTTCACAGAAGGAGACCGTTAAACCAAGCATTAATCTTCTTGTGAAACCAGAAGAAAGTGAGCGTGGGGTCGCAAAGATTAAACTGTTAAAAGCAGCATTTGAAAATCCTGATCAAGAAATTTCATGGCAATTAAAAAAGCGATATGATGATTTTGATTATGGGTATGCATTAACAGTTCATAAAGCGCAAGGTTCCCAATGGAATAACGTCGTTTTGTTTGATGAAAGTTTTGCATTTCGTGATATGTATGCGCGCTGGCTTTATACGGGAATTACGCGTGCAGCAGAACGTTTAATGATTGTTCGATAGAAAAAATATGTATATCATCTAAGTTTCAGATGGAAAATGCCTTTTTTCTATCTTGTTACACACTATAAAAAATGGAAATGGGCATGGCGGTAAAACTTTCGGTTAATCTTAATGCTGTTGCTGTTTTGCGTAATCGACGTAATCTTCCGTGGCCAAGTATCACGAATATTGGGCATATAGCGCTTGCTGCTGGAGCAGCAGGTTTGACGGTTCATCCACGCCCTGATGAAAGGCATATTCGTTTTGCGGATTTGCCAGATATATACTCTTTAATCAAGAACAATTTTCCTACAGCTGAGTTTAATATTGAAGGTTATCCCAGTGATCAATTTTTGGATATAGCAGAAAAGTATGCAGATCAGATTACCCTTGTTCCGGATGATCCAGATCAGTCAACGTCTGATCATGGTTGGAATTTTGCTCATGATGCAGAGTTTTTAACACCTATTATTCAGCATTTGAAAAAAAGAAAGATTCGTGTATCACTTTTTGCTAATCCTACTAGCGATGGTCTTGATATTGCTAAAGCAATAGGGGCTGATCGTGTGGAATTTTATACTGGGCCTTACGGTGGTGCATTTCAGGACAAAACAACACAAATTCAAGAGCTCAATAAACTTGTTTTAGCGGCAAAAAAAGCCAAAGAGGTGCAATTAGGTATCAATGCAGGTCATGATCTGACACTTATGAATCTTCCTGCTCTTGTCAAAAATATTCCTTGGCTTGATGAAGTTTCTATTGGCCATGGGCTCATTGCTGATGCATTAGAGTATGGAATGTATGAGACTGTTCAGCGTTTTATCCGGTTATTATCGTAATCTTTTTCTCTCTATAAAATTGCAAGAGAAGTTTTTATAAAGCTTTGCCAGTTTATCTTAAAAAAATAATATATGTTTAAATAAATAGCACTATTAGCATGCATTATAACATGTTATTATTGCTCTGTTTATTGGTCGCTTTCTATCTTTTGTTTTTAAGTGTATGCGATGCTTTTTACTTGTACCAGTCTATTATGAGGAAGTTTTAAAATCTTGCTACTATAATTTCTTTGAAGGGAGAAAAAATAGGGTTTTGAAAGTATTTTCCTTATAAAGGAGTGCGTAGGATTTTAATGGATCAATACACAAATTTTCTTGATGTTTGAGCTTATTTTACGGGTTATCTGTGAATAGTATAATGTAAAATCTTCATGGATGATATGAAATCTATTGCTATCATCTTTTTATTTGCTCATTTAATGTTGTGGCAGCTTTTGCAATGAGATAATTTATAAGAAATATTTTTATCTATGTGCAATGCTGATTTTGTCATATAAGGTTTTTGATGATTTCATCATGAACAGATTTAAAGTCAGAAAATGCTTTTTATGAATAGGTTTAATGCAATAAGAGCTGTGAAATAGAATGATGATATCGAATTTTAGCTTTATGAAGTAAAGAGAGTAGTGTGCAATAAACCTTAGACTATTATAGGGGA
Source organism: Bartonella sp. AU18XJBT (assembly GCF_028618595.1). GTDB lineage: Bacteria > Pseudomonadota > Alphaproteobacteria > Rhizobiales > Rhizobiaceae > Bartonella. The sequence goes on from NZ_JAQITE010000004.1 coordinate 111,899, forward strand.
TTTTTGAAAAGGGCTCGAGCACATGAAAAGTTTTTTATAAGGTGCCATAAATGAATAATATAATGGCAGTATAGGGGTATTCTTTTTCGCGTGAGAAGCGTGGATACTAAAGAACGTAAAAAGTAAAAACGTCCTCTCTATTATTCTAAAGATATTGTTGTATATGCTTTTGAAATTTGTATTAAAACAATACTTATTATTTTGTAATTTTTCTTGCTATCCGTATTGATTTGGTTCATGTTAAAAATTGTATGTTCTATCTTAATTTTTAGAATATAGCGTTTTGTTGTAAGATAGAAGAGTAAAAAATTAGCAGATATATTTTCTTTAGAAATCTTGTTTTGTGTAATTATTGTTTTTGTAGAATAGCAGTTGAAGTTTATTTGGGGATCTGTATATGTTTTTGGAATGTTTGGGGACTACAGTTTTTTCTATGCAATATGTAAACTTTAAAAATTATTCAATTGCTGTGTTCTTATAAGCGGTGTTTTTTGCCTTTATAAGTGTGTGATGCCCTGAAAATAATGTTTCTTATTTAATAAAAATAATCTGAAATCCAGTTTAAATAGAAAAAGAAGGAAGTTTTTTTATGCGTGTTTATTATGATCGTGATGCGGATGTTAATCTCATTAAAGAGAAAAAAGTAGCCATTGTTGGTTATGGTTCTCAAGGGCGTGCGCACGCTTTAAATTTGAAAGATTCCGGTGTTAAAAATGTGCAAATAGCTTTGCGTTCAGGGTCGGAAACAGTTAAGAAGGCTATGGCCGATGGTTTTGAAGTGGTGAGTGTTGCGGAAGCTGCAAAATGGGCAGATCTCATCATGATGGCAACACCAGATGAATTGCAAGCTGATATTTATAAAGAGCATATTCATGATCATTTACGTGGTGGGGCAGTGATTGCTTTTGCGCATGGTTTGAGCATTCATTTCGGCTTGATTGAACCTAAAAAAACAGTTGATGTTGTGATGATTGCTCCTAAAGGTCCAGGTCATACAGTGCGCAATGAATACCAACGTGGTCGTGGTGTTCCTTGCTTAATAGCGGTGGCACAAGATGCTTCAGGACATGCACATAATGTAGCGTTATCTTATGCATGTGGACTTGGTGGTGGACGTGCTGGGGTGATTGAAACAACATTTAAAGAAGAGTGCGAAACTGATCTTTTTGGTGAACAAGCGGTTCTCTGTGGAGGTCTTGTTGAACTGATTCGAGCAGGTTATGAAACATTAACACAAGCAGGTTATGCACCGGAAATGGCTTATTTTGAGTGTTTACATGAAGTTAAACTGATTGTTGATCTCATGTATGAAGGGGGCATTGCAAATATGAATTATTCGATTTCTAATACAGCTGAATGGGGCGAATATATGTCTGGTCCGCGTGTAATCACGGATGAAACAAGAGCAGAAATGAAGCGTATTTTGAAGGATATTCAGACGGGTAAATTTACGTCAAATTGGATTCAAGAATATAAAGCTGGTGCTGCTCATTTTAAAAGTATGCGGCGTTTAAATGATAATCATCCTATTGAGGAAGTTGGCAAAAAACTTCGTTCTATGATGCCTTGGATAAAATCTAATGCTTTGGTTGATAAAGAGCGTAATTAAAGCTTCTAATTTGTCAATAGCTTTTATAATTTTATAGATAAATATCAAAAAAGGGTAACTTTAGTTACCCTTTTTTATATGTTTTTTGCAACATAAGCTTTATTTTTTAATTTTTTGCATAATTCTTTCTTCCAAAAAGAAAGTATACAATTCCTAAAAATATAAACCATGCTGGGGTGTATTTTAAAGCTATGGCAGTATCAGCTTCTAATGACAATAAATAAATAATGAATGCAAAGAAAAAGAGAAGCGCCCAACACATAACAACACCTCCTGGCATTTTATAAGGAGAGACAGTATGCTGGAGAGGACGATTACGACGATAGACGATATAGCTGATCAAAATGATAGACCATACAAATATAAACAAAATTGCGGCAATCGTCGTAACAATTGTAAAAGCAGCTATGAGGGTTTGAGATAACGATACAACTGCATAACCAAATAAGATGCATAAACATGAAAAGAATAATGCGTTGGCTGGAACGTTGTTACGAGAAAGTTTTCCTAAAAACTTAGGAGCACCTTTTTGTGTTGCTAGTCCATATATCATACGGCTGGTAGAAAAAATTCCACTATTTGCTGAAGATGCGGCAGCTGTGAGGACAACAAAGTTCATTAAACCTGCAGCAGTTGGAATACCAATAAGTGCATACATTGTTACAAATGGGCTTTTTTCTGGATTGATTTGATTCCACGGCGTCACAGACATAATCACAAGAAGAGAGAATATATAAAAGAATACAATGCGGATTGGTATTGAATTAACAGCCTGTGGTAAAGCTTTTTGAGGCTCTTTTACTTCAGCAGCAGCTGTTCCAGCGAGTTCAATGCCAACAAAAGCAAAAATAACAATTTGAAATCCAGCAAAAAAGCCTGTAATTCCTCGCGGAAAAATATTTCCACCATTCCATATATGGCTAAGAGAAGCAACCGTACCGTTTGGAGAGATAAAACCGGTAAAGATCATATAAAATCCTACAACAATTAAGACTAGAATTGCTACGATTTTGATAAAACCAAACCAAAACTCAAGTTCACCAAATAGTTTTACGGCGACGAGGTTAAGAATTAAAAAGGACATAAGACCAATTATAACAGGGATCCACGAATTGAGTTCGGGCCACCAAAAGTGTGTATAAGTGACAATAGCAATAATTTCAGCGGTTCCGGTGACAATCCAACACAACCAATATGTCCAGCCGATAAAGAAGCCGGCACACGGTCCTAGAAGATCGGTTGAGAAGTCAATAAAAGATCGATATTGTGTATTAGAAAGCAATAATTCTCCCATAGCACGCATGACAAAGTATAGAGCACAACCAATAATTGCATAAACGAGTAGAATTGAGGGTCCTGCGACGCTGATTGTTTTTCCTGATCCCATGAAGAGACCGGTTCCAATAGCTCCACCAAGGGCTATAAGTTGTATATGTCGGTTATGTAGTCCACGTTGCAATTTCTTCTTAGTTTTTTTTTCTAAATTTTGTTTGTTCATTTTTGGGAAGTCCCCCTCAGTTATTTTTAAATAAAAATTATTCTAAAAAAGGTAATCCCTTTATCGAAACACGCTATGGTTAAGGAGTAAAGGAATTTTTTTCTATGACTATATGTGAATAAAGCAAAAACATTATGAATTAATAGAATAATTATTTTATAAATAAGAAACAAAATATAAATTATATTATATTTTTTTAATTTTTCATGTTTTGTACATATATAATATGTTATATATTATTTATAATATATAACATTATTTATATAAATATAAAAATTTATATTTGTATATATTTGATTATAATATTTTTTATATAAATATTTTTATATTTATAATCACTTGTTAATAAATTTTTATTTTTTGCGGGAAAATATAAGTAAAACTTTAATTTGTTGAATATAAATTTTTATATATAAAGAAAATATTTTTTAAATTTTTAAAATAATGTTTAAAATGTGAATAAAATATTTTAAATTTCTATTTAAATATTTATATTTAAAATATATTACAAATAGAAAAATTTTTCATAGAATCTTTTTTTATTGTAGATAGCTATTAAGATATATTCTGTTTAGAGCTGTATTTTTTATGTTGATAAAAAATTGAATATAAATTTTGGGGGGAGGAGTTTTAGACAAAATCTCATATTTTATTAGTAAACAATGTCAGTGAAGTTTATAGAGAATTCTTTACAGAATAGCTCGTTTCTTAACCTGTTACGCAGTGAAATACTGTTGTTTAGAGTAGTGATATAAAGCATATAACATTTACACATTAAGTATTTTAAAAATGTGTAGTGAGTATTCAGGGCAGGGATAACCCATAGGGACTTATGTAGGTGAACCATATAAATGGTCAGCAGAATCCCTCTTAACAAGCCGGATTATTTACAAACCTAGACTGCGAGGAATCCTCCTCTTTTGAGGTATGAGGAGGAGGTTAATTAGAAAAAGGGTAACTTTAGTTACCCTTTTTTGAGATGTTTTGTATAGATTTTATTTGTTCTTTGGAGCAATTTTTTTTCTTATAAACATAAAATACATTATACCTAAGAAAATAAACCAAAAGATACTGTATTTTAAAGCTGTTAGGGTATCATGTTCTAATGTCAATAAATAGAGCATGAAAGCAAAGAAAACTAACACGATTCCGCACATAATGACACCTCCCGGCATTTTGTAGACGGATTCAGCATGTAGATGAGGGTGATTGCGACGATACACAATGTAACTAATCAAAATGACGGACCATACGAATAAAAATGCAATCGCTGAAATGCTCGTCACGATTGTAAAAGCACTTATGATGCTTGGAGATGATGATGCAATTGTGTATCCTACTAAAATACATAGGCAGGAAAAGAACAGAGCATTGGCTGGAACATGGTATTTGGAAAGCTTCCCTAAAATTGGAGGAGCACCTTTTTGTGTTGCAAGTCCGTATATCATGCGGCTAGTCGAAAAAATACCACTATTTGCTGAAGAGGCAGCCGAGGTAAGAACAACAAAATTGACCAAACCAGCAGCTATTGGAATGCCTGCAAGCCAAAACATGGAGACAAAGGGGCTTTTTTCTGGAACAATTTGATTCCAAGGTGTAACGGACATAATCACAGTGAGAGAAAGGATGTAAAAGAGTACAATACGCACCGGTATTGCATTAATTGCTTTAGGGAGAACTTTTTTAGGTTCTTTAACTTCAGCTGCCGTTGTTCCAGCAATTTCTATACCAACAAAAGAAAAAATGGCAATTTGAAATCCAGCAAAAAAGCCTGTAATTCCTCGCGGGAAGATATTTCCATCGTTCCATACATGATTAAGAGAGGCAACGGTACCATTTGGAGAGGTAAAGCCTGTAGCGATCATATAAAATCCAACAATAACTAATGCCAAAATTGCTATGACTTTGATAAGACCAAACCAGAATTCAAGTTCACCGAAAAACTTTACAGCAAGGAGGTTAAGGATTAAAAAGAAACCAATGCAAGCAAAAACAACAATCCATGGATTAAGTGTTGGCCACCAGAAATGCATGTAGTTAATGATAGCAATAATATCTGCAGCTCCAGTTACAACCCAGCTTAACCAATAGTTCCAGCCCACAAAGAAAGCGACTCCCGGTCCTAGCATATCGGTTGAAAAATCAATAAGGGATCGGTATTGTGAATTAGAAAGCAATAATTCTCCCATAGCACGCATTACAAAGTATAGGGCACATCCAATAATAGCATAAACGAGTATGATGGAAGGGCCTGCTACACTAATTGTTTTTCCTGATCCCATGAAGAGACCTGTTCCAATAGCTCCACCGAGGGCTATAAGTTGTACGTGACGGTTATCTAGTCCACGTTGCAGTTTCATCTGAGGAACATCTTTTAAATTTTGTTTATAGCTCATTTTTTGGGGGTTCCCTTTAATTATTTTGAGATTAAATTACACTAAAAAATGCATTATTCTGTATCGAAGCATGATATAAATGAGGTGTAAAGGAAAAAAACGTTTTTTATGATTTTGTGTGGATAAAGACAAAGAATATGGTTTTAGGAATATGGTTTTGAAAGAGGATGTTTTCCTCTTAAATAACGTAACAGATATTTGAATGGGGGTTTTTTTTATTGTTATTATTCATAATGGTGAGAGTTTTTAATTTTTGTTCAAATAGCGTTCAAGGGTTCTCATCTTAGTTTAAGAAACAGTTTTTAATAATAGAAAATTAAAATGATTTTTAAAATCACTTAAAGTGATGAATAAGGTTTTTGTTTAGATTAAGGATTTTGTTTAGATATTGATAACATTTTATAAAACATTGCGAGAAATTCACATTGTTCACACAAAAGTCCTTGAGACTATGATAAAGAAATCTAGCGTAATTCAGTTATACAAAGAAAAAAGGAACAGGGGATTGTATAAGCTCTGTTAGAGGTTAAGCTATTTATGGTGAGAGACAGAATCAGGAAAAGACTGCTCTATTAGTCTTGCAATTTGTTATCAAAAGATAAAACTATCCAAAGACAATGAAAAAAGAAAACAGAGATAAAACTGTTTCTGTCGCTATATTAATCGCGCCTTTTACCCGCTGCTTTTTTAAAGTGGCGCTTGCGAATGATATAAAAATAGTCATTAAAGTGAACTATGCAAAGATTTTGAAAGAATGTATTGTGACAAGTTCAAAGCTTTTTTAAATTCCACCCCCAGAAGCCAAGAATTTTGGAAAGGCTGCTATATAAAATATTGATACTTTGGAATTTAGTATTTGTGTCAAAAAATTGTCCATATAGCGGGTGAAGAGTTTTGTTTTATCAATAGCACTCTTTTCATTCGTTGAACTTTTTCTTTTGAATTTAAGCTGTGTATTCCAGATTTAATCGATTTAAAGCCCATGTATAATAAAGTGCTGCCACCCATGAGTTTTACTAAAAAACAGACCTTTGTTATTGAGAATGAGCGCTGATACACTTAGGTGTGGAAAATGCCCCATGTACATATGTTGCTGTATACAATCCTAAAAGTTTAAATGCGTTCTTTCTTTCCAATCTCTTTGCATTATCGATGATAAGGGTCATATTCATCCCCAATAAGATGACTAAAATTAAGTGAGATGACTAAAAAAATGAAACAATGAAAAAGGTCAGCACTTGATGATTCATTTTACTTTTAGCTCTGAAATTAATTGATCTTCGAGATATAATTCTATTCTGTCAAACTGAGAAAGTTTGCCTACACCCTGTGGAGTGCCTGTGTATATGAGATCACCACGCCTTAGCTGAATGTAGTGACTCAAAAATGATATTATCTTTTCAAAGCTAAAGATCATATTTTTCGTATTGCCAACTTGTCTTGTTTTGCCATTTAGCTTCATTGCAAAGGTTATAGGTGTGTTTATTTTTTCCTTGTTTATGAAATCTGAAACGTATGCGGCGCCTTTAAACCCTTTAGATAAAAGCCAAGGAAGCTTTTTTCCTTTCAGTTTTGTTTGCAAATCCCGCGCTGTGAGATCAAGACCTATTGCTACAGCATCATAGCATTCTTCGGCTTTTGCCTCCGTGATCATGAAAGCGTCCTTTGAGATTTTGAGAACAATTTCAGTTTCAAAATGGACTTCTTTGGAAAAATCAGGGAGATAAATTTCATTGCCTAAAACGAGTGAACTTTTGGGCTTGCTAAAGATAACGGGTTCATCTTCAACAACATTGCCTAGTTCATGAACATGTTCAACATAATTGTGTCCAACACAGTATATGTCATTTATCATAGGAGCCCTCCAAATTTTTCATTTTCTCTTTGTATAGGCAAGAGAGAACTTTGCAAACAACATTTTTTCTTATATCGCGTTGTGCGTTTTCTGAAAAAAAAGCATTGTGTGGGTTGATGACTAACCATGATGACAGCTGCTCTTCGCATTGTCTTTCTTTTGAAGAGTGCCCAATCTTACAGTTTTTGAGAGATAAGAAACACTGCTTTTATTTTGATTGCCAATTTCCTGAAATTATTTTATTACTTAAAAAGTGGTTTTGGTCGTCTACGCAACGATCAGTAGGGTCTGAAAGCCCTAAAGTTCGGTCACAAATGAGCCCACTTTGTGGGTGTCTCGGAATTATGGGATATCTTTCTATGTCTAGGTGCGATGAGCACTAAAAGCAAAAAAGCTGACTCGAACTCAGTACTTTCAGGCTTCTGGAATACTAATGCGAGGGCGCTCGCGTCTGCACAAGTCCCCTTGCGTTTTTTTGCTGTATGTTCTGATACATAAGTTGGCAAGCGTCGTAAAACATAAGATGATGATGGGGCTGGTTTGGATGCATCTGATTTTGCTTTACCAGTTACCAGCTGATGCTCGAAAGCTTTGAGAAAAAGCAAATAAAGTCTTAGCAAATGCAATGATCATGGTGTTTGCTACTTACCAATTAATCCAAGTGATTTCGGATGCGCAGAAAAAGTGTGAATTACCGGAATTTGATCTGATCATCTGTGATGAAGCCCATAGAACCACTGGCACGTCATTAGGGACAGACGAAAATGAATCTGAATTTATCAAGGTTTATGATAACAGCATTATTCGGGGTAAAAGATGTCTATACATGACAGAAACCCCAAAGATCTTTACGGATAAATGCCAAAAACAAGCCAATGAGATTAATGCCGACATTCATGGATGATGAAGAACTCTATGGAAAAGGGCTCTATACCTATACATTCTCCAAAGCCGTTAAGAATGAACTTTTAGCTCCCTATAAGATTATTATTCTGGGTGTTGATGAAGAGGAAGTCAGCCAATTCATGCAACATCTGATAACAGATGAGAATTATGAACTTATTCTTGATGATAAAACCAAGATCATAGGCTGTTATCAAGGGCTTGCTAAAATAGATCTGAAGGTTGATTTGAGAGAGGACCCAAATCTTATGCGTCGGGCTTTAGCTTTTTGTAAAGATATCAATACGTCTAAACGCATTCATAACACATTCAATTCTAAAGAAATACAGAAAGAATTGTATAACTTCATAAGGTCCATAAAGAGATACCGCCTCTTGACTGTAAATGTGCTCATATTGATGGAATACAAAGTGCCAAAGAAGGTAATAAAGTCCTTGATTGGTTTAAGGAAGATGCGGGGGAGAATGTCTGCCGTGTTTTAACCCATGTAAGATATCTGTCTGAGGGGGATGTTCTTGCTTTTGATGCCATCATGTTTTTACATCTCCGTAAAAGTCATGTGGATGTGATATAGGCGGTGGGGCTTATCATGCATCGTGCAAAAGGAAAAAAGAGAGGTTATATCATTTTACCTGTTGGGCTACCTGCCGGTGTTTTTGCTCTTAAGATGCGTCCGTTTGGTTTTCTGATACATCCTTTAATCCGAGGACGTCCACGTTTTGTACGTTTTTTGCTCTTTGTCATATTTTTTCAATCAGAATGGTATAGCATCATTAAGAGATATGCTATGATCAACAGCCCCTGAAGCGATAGCATAACTTTGAGAAGTAATGGAGGAAGGGGCGGATTGCTCTTTCTTTGCATCAAGCAAATACAACTCGCCTTTGAATTGTGGTAAGACAATCTCTGTTGTATAATGTTTACCACCATTTTTATCTTGCCATTTACGTGTCTGTAATTTTCCTTCTATGTAAACCTTTGAACCTTTGTTGAGATATTGAAGTGCAATTTTTGCCAAATGTGGATTAAAAAACACCACGGAATGCCATTCTGTTTTCTCTACTTTTTGATTGTTTTTTTAATCTGTATAGCTTTCAGAAGTTGCCATACGAAAATTGACCACCTCAGCTCCAGAAATCATTGTTTTGCTTTCGGGATTAGCACCTAAACGCCCGATTAACATCACTTTATTTAGCATGTTTTTCTTACCTTAAATTTGTATTTTAATACATACAAAATTGTAGCATGGTTTGCATATTTATTCAATTGTTTCAGTTTATTAATAACAGTTTTTTAAAGTATTACATTATAATATTATTTGACAAATTATTCATCAAAAAACCATGTCACACAAATGGCACAGCTTTCTTATTTATGCTTTTAACGTTTCAATAAATATCCTTTCATTAAGAGTCTGTATCAAACTTTTTTGTTCGATTTATTGTTGACTATAGAACCTTTTTGTGCGATATTCATTTTATGCAGAAAGGGGAGGCTCAATGAAACGAGAAGCACTGCTTAGAGAATTACGTAAAGAAGCCAGAAAAAGAGGCATTCATTACAGTGAAGCTCCTGATGCAGGTAAAGGGTCACATTATTTGGTAACTTTTGGAGACAAGACAACCGTTATAAAATCTGGTGAATTGACCCCACTTTACGTGAAAATAATAAAAAAACAGTTGGGGATATGAGTTACTCTCTCAACGGCTTTAATTTTTCGTTTCAAAAACATTTTTATCATGGCGAGGAGACCTAAATATGGAATATACTTATCAAGCAAAACTGGAATCTGATCCAGATGGTGGTTTTATTGTAACCTTTCCAGATGTACCAGAAGCAATAACAGCTGGAGAAAATAGAGCAGAGGCATTAGAGAATGCTGTTGAAGCTTTAGGGTTAGCATTACGGAGCTATCCTATGCGCGGTTTACCTTTACCAGTACCACAGCAATATAAAGGTCTTGTAAAGGTCACGGTAGATGCTTGGAATGCTCTTAAACTTGCAGTGGTAGAAGCCTTTAATGAAGCGAATATCACAAAAACAGAATTGGCTAATCGTTTGGGTAAAAAAGAAACAGAAGCAAGACGCATTCTTGATCCAAATTATCCCACTAAGCTTCAAACATTAGAGCAAGCTCTGAGTGTTCTTGGAAAGAAAGTCGTTATTAAAATCAAAAACGCAGCTTAACTATCTCCTCGCCTTTGAAGACGAGAAGATGAGATTGTATTTCAAATTTAAGCAGCTTTCACGACAAATTTTGTTAGGACCTGCGTTGCTTCTTTGATTAAAGCTTTATAGTGCTTTCTCTCTTCTACTAATGTAAAAGCTTTCACAAGATGTATGTGAAGCGGTTCATAAATGTAAACAGCCTTTTTAGTTGGAGACATTTTATCCCAATCTTTTGGGAAATCAAAGCGCTTATCACGGTCATAATCAACAGATTGGCTTTTTAATTTCTTTTTACATTCAATAAAATAACGGCGTGCTTGACGTTCTTTCTCATTGCGTTCAACCATGGAAAGCTCTTTTGCCATATCTAAAGTGAGATGGTATTTTATTGCTGTAACAGCTCTAGATTTTGTGCTTCCCAATTTTGGGAACCGCAAATCTTGTGTTTTTATGAAGTCTTTACCTTCTTCAGATGTATATTGATTAATACGATCTGTAATCCAAGTAGTGAAACGTTTTCCTATTTCCATGAATGCGTGTAACTCACGTGCATTTACTGCCTGAACTGTTTCTTGATCAATGGTCTGTTTCGATATTTCTATAAGAGTGTTCATATCCTTGCACATTGGTACTAAAATCCGTATTCTTAGGTATTTTGTAATACTGATCGCCACACATTCTCTTGTTCCGTCTTCATATTCGTAAAGGTTATAAAAATACTCCTCTGCGCTGTTCTCCCAAGGAACATAACCAACAGCTGTTGCAACAAACCTCTTTCCCATGGGGTGTTTACGCTTTTTTAAGAATAGATGTTTTAAAATGAACATACTTTAATCCTAATTTTACAAATTTGTCTATTTGCTTCAAATTTGACCGTACAGAGCGTTTTATATTATAGATTTTTTATCATAAAATCTTTAAATCGCCCTTTACGGTGTCTTTTTATCGATTTAAATACATATTTAATCCCAAAGAGTTCAGAAATTTTACTAGTTTGCTAATCTGCGGTGTTTTTCACTGTTCCAAGCCGGATTCAGTGTAATATCAAAAAACACAATAAAGTCAATAGCTTGTATGCAATTATTTTATAAGAATCCACTTAGGAATCCACATTTTTATACATGATTCATTTGACCATTTTTTATATAAGATTGCCATGTATGAATAGACCATAAAAAGCTAATCATGATGCTAATATTATAACGCATGTGTGTATTCAAATGAAATGAAAAGCTGTTATCATTCATAACAGTTTATAAATTTTATGATACGTTTTTATTACTCAAAAATCGCATTGAAGTTAGTAATATAGACTTTTTTAATTTCGCTAAATTTTTAGCGAAACTATTATAAGCTTATAAGTTTAATTTATAAAATTGCATAAAAAGATTTAAAGACAAAATCATATTTAAAACGCTTTCTAAAAATTTAGAAAACGATAGGCAGGCATTATACAGATCCTATCATCACAACAGATATGAAATTCAAAACGTTATATCTTATGATCAAAAGCCTTTTTAATGAATAAAAGCAAGCTATCAAAAAACGTTTTAAAAGTTATCGTTTAAAGATACGAAGCCAAATGAGGTCAATCCAAATTTGGATTGAGAGATTTTAGTCACCTCAAATTTGAGGGCACCTATTGAGACAATAGATAAGCAAACAAACTTCAAAACCGTTGTAACATCATAAGGCATGGGATTTTACTCAATTTTGGAGTCAAAAGCGATATTGTTTAAAGAATGCTCTATTCTAAAGTTAACGTCTCCAAAATTGGGGTGGTTAAGATTGCCAACTCAAAATTGAGTAAAGAAATTAGCTTTTAAAGAAAAGTACAAATACGCTTATGAGACGCTTTCTAAATGAACCTTTAAACGTTTGAAACTGATGCTTTATAAGCTTATTATTCTTTCATTTGCTTAAGAACGTTTCATTTATGAATAAACCTAGGCTATAGCTTTCACAGCAGAGCAAAATCTTGAAAACCTTATATTTTATAAAAGCGGTTGTTTATTGTCTTATTGAAACGCTGCTTTAAAAACCAACGCGCGTAAATGTAAAAAATGGGTTTTGTTATAGATATTC
>NZ_JAQITE010000040.1 GCF_028618595.1 Bartonella sp. AU18XJBT
ACTTATCATGTTCTGGATTCTCTTCTAAAATATTGGGATCGTGAAAAGAGACAGGAACGACATTTTCCATTAAAGCTTTGCGCATATGATGATCGATAGCTCCAATAAGGCTCGCAGCATCACATCCGACTTGCGCCGCAATTTCAGCACCAAAGCGATAGGCAAAATTGAGCATTGTATCTCGATGCGCTCTTCCAAAGTTCCATGCTTCTTTTCTCACTTCTTCTCGATCAACAGTTGTTTCGCGTAACTTTTCCAGAGCAATCTTTTCTTTTGCTAACGCAACCTGCATTCGCTCCAATTTGATCTCAAATTCATTGGCTGCTTTCACGGAATCCTGTTTAATTCGTGTAGATTTCTGATGAGCTTTCTTGGTAGGATTTTGGTTCCAGATAGCTGTTGCAAGGGCTTCATTAACAGAACCATCTTCAAAAAGAGCTGCATCAAATTTACCTGTCTTTATCCGAGAAACCACCGCATTATGTGAAACACCCATCTTCTTCGCAAACGCACGAACCGATAGACCCTCACGCGTTTTCTTATTCATAGTTGCTCCATTTTGAATGGTATATACGAATTATTGTACACTTTTTTGTTTACGGTATCATATTTTTCGTGTACATAAAATATATGAAGATAATGTGGGATGAACCAAAAAGAGCTTTAAACATTGTTAAGCATAAGCTTGATTTTGCTGATGTTATTTACTTTGACTGGGAACATGCTTTTATTGATGCAACCCATTCAAACCGCATGAAGGCTATTGGACATTTTGCGGATGGCACAACAGTTATTGTTTTTGCAAAGCTTGGCAATGAAGCAATATCCATTATCAGCTTTCGTCAAGCGAATAAAAAAGAAAGAGAGGTTTTCAATGACTATCAAAAAAACCTTTGAAATAGGATGTGGCTACACAAAAGAAGATTGGGACGCTGTGGATTCTCCACCATTGACAGATGAAGAACTTGCACGTCTAAAGCCAGCTAAAGACGTTTTACCAGCCTCCTTTTTTAAGTATGTAACAGAAGAACGCCGTAAGCGTGGGCGTCCACCCGTTGAATCTCCCAAACAAGCGGTTACTCTACGCCTTGACCCAAACGTTATTGCCTCTTTTAAAAAACAAGGAAAAGACTGGCGAACACGTATGGGTGAAGTCTTAAAAAAAGCAAGTGGTTGTTAAGCCAAACGATCTCGCCACTCTAAAAAATGTGCTTTACAGTTGAAATTAAACTTCAATTGTATTACATTGAAATACAGTTACAAGAGGAGAAGTCATTATGGCTGCCAGTCGTATGGTTCAAGCGCGTGTACCAGAAGAAATTCAAAATATCGCTAATCAAGTTATTCAAGCTTCAGGTTTATCAGTAAGTGATGTTGTGAGAGTGTTGATGACGCGTATTGCACAAGATAAAGCTATTCCGTCCTTCTTGTTTCAACCTAATGCGGAAACTATAGCGGCTTTTGCAGAACTAGAGGAAGGTAACTTAAAAAAGTTTCATTCCGTAGACGAATTATTTGATGATCTCTATGCGGACGATTGAACGTACCACTATCTTCAAACGTGATTTCAAGCGTGAAATGAAAGGGCGGTATCGGCATCTTTTAGATACTGATTTGCGCCAAATCATTGCAGCATTAGCAAATAACCAGCCTTTAGAACCTCGATATCATGACCATGCATTGACTGGGAATTGGAGCAATTATCGAGATTGCCATATTCGACCTGACTTAGTATTGATTTATCGCTTGATTAGTCAAGATCGATTGATTTTAGTGCGCCTGGGCTCCCATTCAAAACTTGATCTTTAAACCACCTCCCCATTTTCAGAACGGGGAGGGGAGATGTGTTTTTAAGTTAAGCAACCTTTACGACAGATCTTTCTAAGACTTGTTTTGCTTCTTTAATTAAAGCTTTATAATGTTTGCTCTCTTCTACCAATGTAAAGGCTTTAACAAGATGCATATGGAGTGGACCATAAATGTAAACAGCCTTTTTAGTTGGAGACATTTTGTCCCAATCTTTTGGGAAAGCAAAACGTATATCATCACAATAATCAACAGCTTGGTTTCTCAGTTTCTTTTCACATTCAATAAAGTAACGGCGTGCTTGACGTCCTTTTTCGTTACGTTCAACCATAGAGAGCTCTTTCGCCATGTCTAACGTGATGTGATATTCTGTACTTGGACGACCGCCTTTAGGTTTCGGTAAATTTTTACCGAAACTCACAAAGCCTTGATTTTCTTGAAAGGTATTAAGTTTCGCTAAAATTTTAGCGAAACTTATAAAGTCCTTATTTTCTAGGAAACCATACTCCTCAATGCGATTTTTTATCCAATTTCTAAATTCGGATTTGACTTCTAAAAACGTATGCAATTCACGTGCGTTGACGGCTTGAACTGTTTCCTGATCAATGACCTGTTCTGATATTTCTATAAGAGTGTTCATGATGAACTCCTTGTTGTTAGACGTTTCTTAATGACACTCTAAAAGAGTGCCGGGCGCTAAGAAACACGGCAACAAGCCCGTCGTTATGCTTTCCCCGAAAGGGTATTATATGGCATAACCACACCCGACAATATTATTATATGCATGTAGCATACAATGAGTCAAAGCTTTTAAATTGCGGAAAAAGAGTTATTTCGGCAACCAATCCGCTTGTTGTTTTGAGGTGTTTCTTAGGCACCTGATTCGAAAATACCTATTACTATAGAATTGTCAAGTAACAAAAATTATTTTTTGCTAAGAAAACGTTTCACATACTGTACAGTGTACATATTGAAATCATTATTTATCAATGAGTTAAGTGTACAATGTACAGTCAATTTAAAAATTCTGTCGCTAGCGATAGTTCGCGCTGTCCTGCCCCGCAACAGACCCAACCCGCTGGGAAGTACCTTTTGCATTGATTTTATTTACTTTTTTATGGAAAAAAACAAAGAGCAAGTGATAATCTGCTTTAAAAATTACAATTAAAATGAGTAGTGTGGTGACATAGCTTAAGAACATTATTTAGCTTTCTTATTGGCGGCATATTCTTGACGAGCAAGTTGGTACTGTATGTTGGCAATTAATCTTGCATTGGCTTTTTTTACAATAGCACTTGCAATTTCTGGCTTGGACATCACTCCAGCAATTGAGGGGCCTTCTTGTTTTGCAATAGGGAATTGGTCTCCATCATCTCTTTGAAAAACATTCCCTCCCATTTTTAACTCAACACGTTTTGGAAAACTGCCTCCCATGATAAAAGCATGGGGCAAGATTTCTTTCTTTCCAAACATTGTGTAAGTTACACCGCGTTTTGTTTCTCTTGCTTGAAAAAATTTAAGAGGTATCGGTGTTCCAGAACCAATGATATCTGTCTCGAGAAGCTTTGCTGTAGCCTTTCCTTTAATATAAACCCCTTTTTTGACACGCTTTGATTGGGCGGATGTAACTTTGGCAACTTGTGTTTCAGTAAAGCGTTCGACTTGTTTTGCAGAGGTGTTTAGAGCATTACGCAAAGCCCAATTAAGGCGTGGTGCTTGAAGACTGGTGAAGGTATCCTTCACCTGTTGAAGATACCATTTTTGATGGATGATTAACTTCAACTTCTAAGCCTTTTTGGGAGTAGGTGACTTGGAAGCTTTAGATGCTTTTGGCTGTTCGAGTGGAATTTCCTCTGTCACTGGTTCAGATGATGTTTGTGTGACTTCTTGTTCTATCTGCTTAATTTGTTCAACTGCCTTGTCTGTTTTTGCTGTTGTCTTGACTCCAATAAAAGGTTTTACAGCATTAGCGCGCTTGAGACGTGCGTAGACTTGATTGGAAACTTCAACAAATGGATTATTGGGAGTTGAAGTTTCAAAACGAACAGTGCTTTTATTATCGCCAACAACACACATTGGCTTCGTGATGATTGCTTTCATCTTCGCTCCTTTTGAGGCAATGAATTAATGACATCATTGGTCAATTAATGGCATTTAATCGCTTTGGATATTTGCAAAATAGATTAGTCTGTTTTATCAATAAAAACAGTATGTTAAACCACTTTTAGAGCTTAATGCTTTATCAAATTTTAGGGGATATTTTTGAATTTTAGACACAATACAACTAGGGACAGCATGATCATTAAATAAAATTTTTTACACATTGTCAATAGAAAAAATCTATATTTTGTATTTTTTATCTAAATATTTATAAATATTGAGCAGTATAGGAGAGAAAGGAAATGACAGGTCCAGAAATATTAGATGCCGTGTTATGATATCAATGATAGTTATATCACTCTTGACTATAGCGTTTTGTTTGCCTGCCACCTTTTGATTTTCATTAATATTTTGTATATCATATGTAATTATACGCTTTTGCAAAAAAATCTAGAGTGAGAAATTTCTCCATATTGATGGGCTAAATATTAAGCTCGTGACGGGCTGCTGTTGCCAAAAAAGCAGATCTTGTTAAACCTCTTTTTTGTGCACAATTATCAATTGCACGCAAAAGCCCTCGTTCAATTGATATATTTGTACGTACGACTTCTGAATCATTTTCAATAAAAGGAACTTGTATTAAAAAAGCTCCTTCTGACAAAGCTTTTTTGACAGCTTTCTGTTGTATCACTTCTTCAAATTTTAAAGGAACAGGCACTGTATCCATATCTTCGCAGTAAAGTTGTAAAGCTTCGGTTGCATTTATGATAAGATTTTCTTCTTCATCAGCAGCAGAGAATAGACCTTCAAAATCAGGAAATTGAACACCAAAAGCAGAATCCTCATCTTTATGAACAAGAGCAAAAAATCTTTTCATTCTTCTTCTCCTTTTTTAAACCAGCCTGCTTGTTGTGCAATAGAACGCGCTGTACCAATTGGAAGATTTTTTTTAGGATGTGGAACAATAACAACCTTACCGTCTTTTTTAAATTTATGGTGCGAACCTTTTACTTTTACAAGTTCAAAGCCATCGCGTTTTAATTTTGCAATTATCTTTCGGCTGTTTTGTTCCATTCCCTAATCTCATAATGTGTATATATTTACACACTAAACTTTTTCTTATTTTAAGTCAATGTTTTTAATAACCACAATGTTTCTGGAGAGCGTTAAGGATTATCCGCAATGAAGGTACAAGGTACGGTAATTCTTGATCTTCACTAACAAGATACTGTAGCGCAGCATAAAAATTATGCTGTTTATATAGGTTTTGTGTTTCTTTTATTACCTCTTGCATATTCAAAAATTGTTTTGTTGCAAATTCAACCCATTTTTTTCTAGCTGCTTCATCAGAAGATGAGGGCATTTTATCATAAATTGCACTAGGCAATGTTTTTGCACATAGATAATCATTTCTGACTTCAATATATTTTTGTGCAACATCGTATTGATCTTGATTAATCACACCTTTCAGATAAAGCCGTCCGATATAAGTACCGGAAAGTGGATTTTTTGCTTCTTCTATGGTCAAGCCAAAACGTTTGGCACGCATTTCTATTGCCAATTTATTTATGGGTTCATGTGGTGTTTTGGCTCGTGAGATACGACCATTGGGTTCTCTGGTACATCCCTTAATCCGTGGACGCCCACGTTTTGCATGTTTTTTTCTTTTAGCCATATTTTTTTCAATCAGAATGGGACGCTATCATTAAGAGATGCGCTATAATCTTGAGTACCTGAGGCGATAGCATAATTTTGAGAAGTAATGGGTGAGGGGGTAGATTGCTCTTTCTTGGCATCAAGCAAATGCAACTCGCCTTTATATTGTGACAAGACAATCTCTGTTGTGTAACGATCATGCCCATTTTTATCTTGCCATTTACGGGTTTGTAATTTGCCTTCTACATAAACCTTTGAACCTTTACTGAGATACTGAAGAGCAATTTTTGCCAAATGTGGATTAAAAACTACCACGGAATGCCATTCAGTTTTATCTACTTTTTGGTGCGTGTTTTTATCCGTATAGCTTTCAGAAGTAGCCAACCTAAAATTGACTATTTCGGCACCAGAATTCATTGTTTTGCTTTCGGGATCAGCACCAAGGCGCCCGATTAACGTCACTTTGTTTAGCATATTTATAGCCCCATTAGATTTACACTTTAAAACATACAAAATCCTAGCATAATTTGCTTATTTTTTCAATTATTTCAGTTTATTAATAACAGTTTTTTAAAGTATTACATTATAATATTATTTGACAAATTATTCATCAAAAAAACATGTCACGGCTTTCTGATTTCTGCTTTTGACTTTTCAATAAATATCCTTTCATTAAGAGTCTGTATCAAACTTTTTTGTTCGATTTATTGTTGACTATCGAACCTTTTTATGCGATATTCATTTTATGCAGAAAGGGGAGGCTCAATGAAACGAGAAGCACTGCTTAGAGAATTACGTAAAGAAGCCAGAAAAAGAGGCATTCATTACAGTGAAGCTCCTGAACAGTGAAGCTCCTGATGCAGGTAAAGGGTCACATTATTTGGTAACTTTTGGAGACAAGACAACCGTTATAAAATCTGGTGAATTGACCCCACTTTACGTGAAAATAATAAAAAAGCAGTTGGGGGTATGAGTTGTTCTCTCAACAGCTTTAATTTTTCGTTTCAAAAGCGTTTTGATCATGGCGAGGAGACCTAAACATGGAGTATACTTATCAAGCAAAACTGGAATCTGATCCAGATGGTGGTTTTATTGTAACCTTTCCAGATGTACCAGAAGCAATAACAGCTGGAGAAAATAGAGCAGAGGCATTAGAGAATGCTGTTGAAGCTTTAGGGTTAGCATTACGGAGCTATCCTATGCGCGGTTTACCTTTACCAGTACCACAGCAATATAAAGGTCTTGTAAAGGTCACGGTAGATGCTTGGAATGCTCTTAAACTTGCAGTGGTAGAAGCCTTTAATGAAGCGAATATCACAAAAACAGAATTGGCTAATCGTTTGGGTAAAAAAGAAACAGAAGCAAGACGCATTCTTGATCCAAATTATCCAACTAAGCTTCAAACATTAGAGCAAACACTGAGTGTTCTTGGCAAGAAAGTCGTTATCACAATCAAAAATGCGGCTTAACTTCCTCCCCACTTTTAAAATGGGGAGTTATGTTTTTAAATCTAAGCTGCTTTTACGGCAGACCTTGCTAGAACCTGTTTTGCTTCTTTAATGAGAGCTTTATATTTTCTGTTTTCTTCATCTACTCTGAAGGCATCAAGAAGACGCACATGAATTGGACCTAAAAGATATAAAACTTTTTCACCAGCGTTCATACCTTCCCAATAGCTTGGCAAATCAAAGCGCGTATCACGATCATAATCAACAGATTGGTTTCTTAGTTTCTTTTCACATTCAATAAAGTAACGGCGTGCTTGACGTCCTTTCTCGTTACGTTCAACCATGGAAAGCTCTTTCGCCATGTCTAGGGTGAGATGGTACTCTGTCATGTTTACATTTTGACGCTCCCCCGTTTTGGGGAACGTTAAAATATAGTCTTTTGTGTGAACAAATTTATATGTTTTTATGCGGTTTTTAATCCATGTTGTAAAGTCGCGACCTACTTCTAAAAATGTATGCAATTCACGTGCATTGACTGTTTGAACAATTTCTTGATCAATTGTTAGTTCTTTAATTTCTATGAGAGTGTTCATGTGAACTCCTGTTCGATTAGACGTTTTTGATTGACACTCAATAAAGAATGCCGGGCGCTCAAAAACACGGCGAACAGTCCGTCGTTACGCTTTCCCCATAAAGGGTATTGTATAGCGCAACTACACCCGACAATGCCATTATATGCGTGTAACATACAATGAGTCAAAGCCTTTAATGTGCGGAAGAAAAATTGTGTCGGCAATCTATCCGCTGTTCGTTTAAGGTGTTTTTGAGGCACCTAATATCGAAAATATACATTACAGAAATAATGTCAAGCTACTTCTGATAATTTTTTGATCTCTTTATTAATCTCGTCTATAAGAGGTTCGTAATTGAGAACGCTTTTCGGAATAGCACCACCGTAAACCCAAGCTTTCACTTGCGCTTTGGTACTAAAATCCGCATTTTCTGGTGTGGTATAATACTGTCCGCCATCAAACTTTTCACACTCTCTTGTGCCGTCTTCATATTCGTAGAGGTTGTAAAAATACTCCTCTGCTCCGTCTCCCCAAGGAACATAACCAACAGCTGTTGCAACCCACTTTTTTCGCATGGGTTGTTTACAGATTGTTAAGAATAAATGTTTTAAAATGAACATGCTTTAATCCTAATTTTACCAATTGGTCTATTTGTCTCAAATTTGATCATACAGAGCGTTTTATATTGCAGACATGGTTTTCATCATAAAATCTTTAAATCACGTTGTACGGTGCCTTTCTGTCGATTTAAATACATACCTAATCCAAAAATGATCAGCACTTTTCACTATTTTGCTGTTGACCAAAGTGTTTCACTCTCCCACCAATGCCATTTAAAGTCTCTTCAAGTTTTTGCTTGTGAATAAACGTAAGCGGTTTTGAATGCTCTTTCGCTGCTTGTTCTTTCAAAAGCTTTTCACGGGATCTCAAAACAACACGGCGTACAAAATCGGCTTTTCTCAAAAGATCGTTTTCCAAATCACGACACAACCTTACAAGTTCACGCGTGCTCGGAAAAAACGTATCCGATAAACCATCTATCTCATCACATAAAATCCGTTTAACTGCTGTCATCAGTGACCATGCCGAGACATTTTCCAAAACCATTCCATAAGTCAACGCCATGCCTTCATAATCTGATTGTTGTGATATTTTCAAACCACATGACAGCATGCGAACGGCTTTGGCTATATCTTCTTTGCTTGCTTTCATTGCAAACAGCTCTTGCAATTGATCATAAGCATCTAAGGCTATCGCTTCCTGCTGTTGTGTTAATTGGCTGCCATCCTTCAAAACAAATGGACCGCTCGGGGGTATCATCGGGTGAACGTGCTTCAAAGTACCCTCGATTTCCGATATCAAGAATGCTGTCTGCGAACTTTTCGCTAATGCTTTTTTGCTTTTGAGTGTAATTTCCATTGTTTCTACCTTGTTTATTGATTTTATGATCTTTTGAATTTCTTACCCAGTTACGCCATGTTGCTTGCCAATCACGCTTGCTAGCGTCTTTACCTGTCTTGGCATTCCAATAATCTCGAAACTTTGCGATTTCGATTTTCACACGCTCTAGAGGCAAACCTTCTTCGATTGCGAAATTGTAATCGGGTTCAAAATCCGCAGGCAATCGACAACCGCGATTAGCTTTCGCTCGTTTTGCTTTTTGGGAAACGTTCTCTTGCTCGTGAATGGGAGGTTGGTTTTCTGATGAGGTTGCGATTTGCTCTGATGTGGTCTCAACAGCAGCAACCTCTGTTGGCTCGTCAACCAAATCGATTGTTTCTAAATCTTCAAAATCAATTTCTTTTTTTGCTAAAACGATAGTTTTAGTTTTTTTATTATATATGTTATTGTTATTGTTATTGTACCCTCTTGAAGAATCTTCAAGACTTCTTAAAGAATCTTGAGGCTTTCTTAAAGAATCTTCTTGATTCTTATGTTTTCTCGTATTGGCGGCTTTTGCTGCTCTTTCTGCAAACTTATTTAAAGTTTCGTCTGAATTTTTTAATTCTTCTTCAACATCTGGACACCACAAATGACCATCTTCTGAAAGAACAATATGTCCAGATCTAAATAAGTAATCTAATGCCTTCTGAAATCTTTTTACTGAACAACACGTAAAATGAGATAATATTTGCGCATCATTTACAAGAGGCTCTCTAGTGCGCAACATTTGCAATCGCAATCGCATATAAACATTGCCTTCAATTGCGGGTAAACAAGCAAGATCAAGAAGCCACTTGTCTGCAAAAAGCCTCGTCCACGGTAATTTAGTTGACATATTTTACCTCCTTTTCTTTATTATTAAAGGTAAAATTATCTAGCTCTTCACTGAGGTTATTGATCTCTTCTTCAACGCGCGCATTCCACAATCCATTATCTGTCTCAACAAGTTTATTATTCCTCATGAGATATTCAACAATAGCTGCAAATTTTTTCTGCGAACAATTGCAAGCACGTGCAAGCGTTTCAAAATCTGTTTTAAGTGGTTCTTTTTTTTCATACATGCAAACGAGAAGGGTTATATAAACCCCCCGTTGTTCAGATGTCATTCCATTTGTACCACTTATCCAGTCATACAAATGGAATCTTATCCATGGCATTGCATTAGACATGCGCATCCCCTTCTTTCTTTAAATATAAAATTGCTAAAGCATCTGCTTCGTTGTCGTCTTTAGGCGTATGTCCTTTGGAACATATTGCCTTAATCATTTCTTCTTTTGAGGCATTGCCTTTTCCTGTCGTCGCCTTCTTAATTGTGCCAACCGGAATGCCTTCATATGGTATCTGATGATGTTCACACCACGCTGTTAAGGTTGCTAGAAAGCCCCCATAAATATGAGAAGCGTCTGTACCCACATGCCGGCGCACCTCTTCAAAATACACCGCGTCAATTTCATCAACAGATCTCTTTAGTTCAGTAAGCCACCGTTTAAAGCGTAAATAACGCATACCACCGCCTTCAAAACGGCGTGATTGAAAATCCTCTGTATCGCTTGTTATGTGACCATCCGCACCGCATATCGCCCAGCCTGTCTTAGTCCCTAGATCAAGACATAAAATGGTTTGTGCGTTAGTGATCATTATCCCCCCTTAAGGTTGCTGTGTGTTTA
>NZ_JAQITE010000041.1 GCF_028618595.1 Bartonella sp. AU18XJBT
AAAAAAGGATTTTATTTTTTCAGAGCTTGAGGTGCGAATAAATTGAGATTTCCGCATAAAGCAAACATGGAAAAATTGTGATTTATGGATAATGTCTTTTATCAGATAAGAGGATGAGAGGATGATAAAGAAGTGGAGCCTAGCAACGCGGGGAAGAGGAGAGCTATAGGGCGGTGTGATTACTCATTCTGTCGTGCTATAGAAATAAGGATATAGGCAGCGACCACCCCTTTAATGCTTTTTAGGCATTTAAAATGGCACGAGAAAATGCTGGTAATCGTGATATGTTTTTTCTAAAGTTTTTTATTATGGCTGATCCATGAGCTCTAAGATATAAATTGAGAGGGAATGTGCCGCATTAAAAGTTAAGCGCGCATGGCGAGGTTTGAGATTGATTAGTTCCAAATCTTTTTCTGAGCGGCCGTGCGCTGCACCTTTCTTGTTTCTTAAATTCATAGTACCATGCACAACTTGATACAGACCGGATGTGATCATTTTTAAGTCTTTTTCATCTAGATCTTGATTTTTTAAGTTTTCTTGCTTCATATCTTCGGGATGGATCTTAGCTTTCTTAACGACTTTTTCCCATAAAGCGGGCAGATTATTACGGGCGTTTTCTGCACATGGGATAGAATGGTGGTCGAGATAAGCTTTGCAAGAGGCTTCCAACAGATTTGCTGCAAATAGAACTGCCTCTCTTGGATCTTTTTCTATGTTTTCTAATGCTCTATTTATTTCGATTTCTACTGCTGAAAGTCCTTTCTCTGCAATACGTTTTTGTAGCTCTTTTATAGAAAGAAGACCTGCTTTGATAATATACCCTCCACGCTGATATTCCAATCCATCTTTCTTTAACGTTTCTAAAACTGTATGTTTATCTTTTTGTAACTGTAAAATTTTTTTATATAATGGTGAATTTAATCCGCTTGGGTTTGGGTCATAATATTCTTTTTCCAAAAGATCTCCAAGCAAGTTACCAAGGACTTCAAGCGGTTCATTGCATTCCACATTTATTGCACGTAGCTATGCTTTAACTTTTTCGGGTTTTGAACCTACTGGAATTTCAGGAGGAGAAAACGATGCAATAAACAAGTCATCTAACTCGTTATGCGTATAATGGTATGCAAACATTGGAGGGAGAAGTCCAATGATTGCAGGGGGGATTTTGTTTTTCTGAGATATTTTTTGCGGAGATGATAATTGCATTTTATATCTTTATAATATCAAAAAGTGGTGTGTGGAGTGGTTTTTAGAGTATGATTTTATTGCTTAACCTTGCATAGAAAGTAGCGCAACAATTTTGTGGCTTATATAAGATTTGTGAAAGAGAAATGCCATATTGTGTTTTATTTTTTCCCTTTCATTGTTATAACAGTGAAGGGGGGAAGGGGGTGGATAATGTGTGATAATACGAAAAATATAGAATGAGAACAGAAGTATAATTTTGTATTATCGTAACTGCAATAACATTCTTTATTGGCAGATTGTTTATTGGAGAGAAGAAAGTAGGCAATGCGCATAATCTCTGACATGACAATAAGGAAGATTTTGTGACAAGAATTTCAACAATGGTATGTTACTAAATGTTGCGTATGTTTTTGCTTGTTAGAAAGAGCAGATGGGGCTCTTTGTTCGCATAACCGGTAGAGAGAACAAGTGGGCAGGGGATCGGTTTAGCAATTTCGTTTATCTCCAAGCTTACGGTCTTCTATAAAAAGGCTGTTTTCATGATATCCGCTGTTCATCTTGCATACTTGGTAGGTGAAAATATACACGTTTATCGTGTCTGTAGGGGAGCTTGAAGCAATGAAACTAGGCGTAAGTGTTCTGAAAAGCTTCTTTTGTCCGTAAAATTTACAAGAAAAATTTAAAGGCGGGGAAATTTTTAGCAAATCTCAGAGTACACTGTAAAAATCAAGAAACAGCCCTTTTAGAGATGGTTTGGGGTTTGTCATCATGCATTATGATTTTCAATGTTTTAAAAAATTCCCTCTCAATGAGAGAAGGTTTTTTTATTAAAGCGGGGTAGATTCGTTATGACAGTTCACAATGAAATAGAGAGAGATTCTGCTTTACCAGTTGTTTTTGTCGCTTCAGCTTCATTTGAACCTATTGTGATTATGAAAGCATAGCGATTCAATGAGCTTGAAATGGGATGTATAACATTATCAAGTTTGCAGTGCGGTGCGATTTTCTACATTGTGATGCGTGGTAGAAGATGATTAGCATTTAGGGCGTGTGCGGGTTCTATATTCTATGCTGGTGCTGTAGGGGTTTCTGTTAGTGCGTTTATGGGACTATTCCGCATTGAAACGTGTGCTTAATTTCGTGGATACTTGCAAAGATAACAACAGAGAATTCCATATTTCAAGAGGTTTTGAGAGGTGTCCAAGAGCACAAAGGAAGCATGACGTTGATAAACACCGCATGTTACTGGAGATGGACAAATTTTAGAGCTTAAGAAGCCTGTCGGTTTAGTGGCCTTTCATAAAAATAATGAAGGCTTGGGGCTAAGGTCTCAGTGTTGTTGGTTTCTCGAAAAGTGGTAAACTGCTCTATGATCTTATATGCCATTGCAAATGTTATTGAGAAGGCGTTCAAACGAAACATATCATAAATCGGAGCCTTTCTCTTTATGCGATAAGGAGAGTGCGAGGCAAAACAGTAAAAATGCAGCGATAGAGAATATGAAGAATATGATATATGTTTGGTTTAAGGACAGATATTCTTCTGTCAGCGAATGGATCAAAAAGCCAGCGAATATACCCCCCCAAGGCTCCACCTATTTGCTGTAATATGCGTGTGATAACGGCCGTATCTTTGACGTATAAACTATTGACATATTGAATGGGGGCAGAAAGGCAGACAATGGTGGTGATGCCAAGTCCTATGCCTCTTAGCAAAAATCCTAGCCCATCCATGCTTATATTATAGCCAAAGCATAATAGCCCAAAGCTTGATATCACTAAACCAATTCCTATCATGAAAAAGGGAGATTTTTCTTTCCATTTCTGGTAAATAAATTTCCTTCCGATCCATGCACCTACCCCTTGCAGAGCTAGGACTGTGCCGATGATGAGAAGGCTATTTTCATGGGCTTGTTCCATGGCAACGGCTAGTGGGAAATAAACGAGGAAGCTATAAAAAAGAAATGAAGCAATAAGCCCCATGACCATCAGCAATGTGTAGCGCGCATTTTGAAATCCACTAAAGACGATTAATTTGTTTTTTGCTTTCTGATTAGAAACAATGAATACTATGAGAGATATCACCGCTATAAGTGCTAGGATATATAAGTGATTTTTGTTCTTTATATTTCTGGCTTCTGTGAGATAGAAAAACGAAATAAGCGATATGGAAAACGCTAAAAATGCAAATAAGTTAAATTTTGTTTTTGTTGTTTCGTTGCTCTTTAAATGTTTAACTCCAATGGTGAGCGCCAATAAAATGAGCGGAATATTGATAAAAAATAACAAACGCCAAGACACATACTGAGCAAGAGAGGCGCCTACCAGCGGACCAAAGGCAGGAGCAAAAACCGTTGGTACAGCTATGGTGCCCATGGCTTGGCGCACCCGTGTCTGTCCGAATTGTAATGCAATGATGGTTTGGCTAAGGGGTAGCAAAAGACCTGTCCCAAAACCTTGAACGATACGGGCAGATATAATGGTTGGAAAATCATAGCTTAATCCTACCCCCAGTGATCCAAGCATAAAAATGAAGCTTGCAAGAAACCAAGTCTTTTTGATCCCTATTCTCCCCTGAACAAAAGCGGACATAAGCAGCCCTGGCACGGTGGCAAGAAAATAGGATGTTACAACCCATTGTATATTATTTTCCCCCACTGAAAGATAATGCGCAAGGTTAGGAAGGATGACGTTGACAATGCTTCCGTCCAGCAAGGGAAGTATGCTGGAAATAATGACGGTATATATGACATACTTTTCTGATTTTGTATAGGAATCTACCTCTTGCATTGTTATGCCCCCTGTTGATATTCTTTAACATATTGGTTCTGCTCTATAAATCACAGGCTTTGAGAATGAACACGCGTTTGTGATGTCTGCGGTTTTGGTATTGGAATGAATGTGATTGGAAGTGCTGATGGTTCGCAAATGCTTTTCTTGTGTATAAACCCCTTTTCCTTCAAAATGAAGTCATCAGTTAAGCTAATTTTGATGACTTTATCGAGGAGTCTGTTTGCTGTCAATTCACTTTGCATGAGAGAAAAAGCAGAATTTAAACGAGACGTGCATGCCTGCTCCATTTGCATTTATTATTTAACATGGAAAATGTTAAAATCTTTATAAATCAACGTATTGATTTATAAATCAAATGTTTGTTTATATATCATTTTTTATGATTAAATGATTGTTTGGGTGTCAAATGTATTTTCAATAGTTTATAATTTTCTTTTCTTAAATGTGCAGACCTTTTTGGAAAATGTTCGACAATCTCTTAATCGTTTAATAAAAATTAAAATCGGTTATAGGGAAGAGCTTGTAAATTATAGAGCAGGAAAACGTTGCATTTTATAAATAACAGCGGAGGGCTGTTTTCATAGTCCAAACATTTTTTCAAGTTGTTATGGTATCTTTTTGAAGGGCTTGATCGATAAAAGTTTCATAATTATCAGAAACAATATATTGGGTGTTTTCTCCTAAAGCTTTGAAATGTTCGCGACCGCAATGGATTTTTGCTTTTTCAAGGTCACGCAACATGTCTTCAAAAATACTTCCTTTGCTTTCCACAACAAAATACAGTTTTTCTTGCCCATCTTGCTCGAATAATACAGCCCAATCTGGGGTATATGATCCAAGAGGTGTATCAATTTTAAACCATTCAGGCAGTTTCGCATAAACTTTAATCTCATCGTTTTTTTCAAACGATTGTGCAAAACTGAACTCAATATCTGAATCATAAATAACATGGTCATAAGTTGATTTATCAGTTTTTGTCATATTTTTGTTCAAATAGCCAATGAGCTCTTCATGTTCAAAAAGCTTTTGTGCATAAAAATATTTATCACCAATTTTTTGATATTTGATACCATCAACTATAAAACGTTGCATTTCACGCTTGATAAGCTTTTTTACCTCGTCAATGAATTTTTGAGGATTATTTTTGAAATCATTCAGTCGTCCGCTCTCGAGTAATATGCTTAGAATGGACCGCCTTTTTAAATTTGTTTCATTTTGAAGATAGCTTAAAATATCTGGAATTTGATAATCACGTACATCGTATATATGCGTGCTTTTCTGATTTTCAGTTACACTGATACCACCTTTGCTCATTTCAGTTTTTGCGCGTGTGTAATTGAATTTTGTTTTGCCGACAATGAGATTATCCCGAAGGCTTTGGGCACACCTTTTAATGAGTTCATTTGAATTAAATTCTACATTGTAGACGGTTTTATATTTAATACGATCCCATATTTTTTTGAATTCAGGACTATTAAAAACAGCTTTATTTAGGCGTACCGTACGTTTATCCTCATTATTTTTAATATTAAGCCCACCTGCAATTTTTTTAAGAATAGCTGTAATCGCCCCTCTTTGCGCTTCAAATTGTTTGGGAAGTGTAAGATTATTTTCTTTCAGGGCTTTTTTGAGTTCGTTTGTTATTTTACTGTAGCTGTTTCTATTCCGAGTTGATCAATATATTGCTTTTCTAAGAGAGTATTCCAGATGGTTTCAGAGGCTTGTGCTCCGAGAAATGCTTGTTCTCCATTTTCTTTCTCAATGATGATATTGGCAAAGCTGTGCTTTTCAATAATGCCAAAACGTAAACCTTCTTCTTTTTCTATTTCTTTTTGTAGATCATCAACAAAAGTTTCGTAGGATTCATTGGCCATAACGGTTAGTGTGTTAATCTCAAAACCGTAGACACGCTCTCCATCCTGATTAACAGCGATACGAAGTCCGCGCCCAATTTCTTGACGTTTTTTTATGGCAGATTTGGTTTCATTGAGTGTACAAATCTGGAAGACGTTAGGATTATCCCAGCCTTCTTTGAGAGCGGAGTGAGAGAAAATAAACTTTAACTTGGAATCAAAGCTAAGAAGTTTTTCCTTATCCTTCATGATAAGGCTATAAGTATTTTCATCAGATTTTGTAAAACCGTTGGTATCTTTAAAGCCATTCTTATCACCAGAAAAATAGCCATTATGAACCTGTGTGGGGAGACTATCGATATCCATTTCAGAAAAAAGCGTATGGTATTTGGGCTTGTTAATTGCTTTTGCATATTCTTCTTCAAAAATGATAGCGTATTTTCCTTTTTGTCTTGGTGCTGTGTAATCCCGATAATTCGCTACTTTATCAATGAAAAAGAGACTAAGAACCTTAATTCCCATTGGGGTGAGTTTTAGCTCTTTATCTAGATGTTCTTCTATCGTTTTGCGGATTTGTAGCCTCTTGTACTCATCCTCATTTACATCACCAATCACATGGTTTAGACGAATGATATCTGGCTTGCTGGTGAAGTCGATATATTCATTGCCTTCTTCACAATAAATATCATTGACAACGTAGCCATCATAAAGAGAGCGTCCTCCTGAAAGCCTAAACAAGTCATCTCCTTGTTTTACCCATTTTTCAGTGCGTTTTACCGTGTTTTTTTCTGAATATCCAATTCAATTTTGGCGCGGTGTCCCTCCTTATTATCAACGGACAGAAGCTTGATATACGCTTTGTTATGCCCATCCTTTACTTCAATAGAGGCGACTTCAATCTGCTTTACAAGCTTTTGTTCATAAGCATCAATAGAATCTAGTTTATACAGCATGTTGTGTTTATCAAGATGTGTCGCTGAGTATCTGAATATGCAGAGCGGATTAAGAGATTTGATTGCCTCTCCTGATTTGGCGGTTGTGTCTACACTTTGCGGTTCATCAATAATCACGATTGGTTGAGTGGATTTTATAAAATCAATTGGTATGCCTTGCATTTTGTCATTCCAGCGATGGATGATATTTGCACTGGTTTCTATTGAAGGATCTGTAAAACTTTTGCGGAAAGCATCAATATTGATCACCATAATTTGGATATAATCATTGTGTGCAAAACTGCGAACTTGTTCTAATCGATTGGAGGTATAAATAAAGTAGTCAAAAGGGGTGTTCTCATATTGCTCTCTAAAATGTGCGGTTGTCATTTCAAGTGTTTTAAAGACTCCTTCTTTAATTGCAATGCTGGGAACAACAATAATGAATTTTGAAAAACCATAGTGTTTATTCATTTCAAAAATAGAGCGTAGATATACGTAGGTTTTCCCCGTTCCGGTTTCCATTTCAATGGCAAAGTCAAGGCTTTGTAGTTCTTTTGTTTGCTTTAAACCATTAAGGAGCTGAATATTTTGAACGTTTTTAATATTTCTACAGACGAAAGACGTAAGCGGTTACCACAACCTATATCGTTTTGCTGTGTTAAGTGTGCTTCCAATTCATTTTTGGTTAATGAAGGCATGAAAAACAAGGCTTTATCAAGTTCTTGACCTTTAAAAACGCCTACAACAGCTTCCCATGCGCGACGTTGATGATGTTGATTGGGGTCAAATTTAATTTTCATTGCTGTCTTCTCTACAAGCTCTTGATATCAGTAATGCCATAACGTTTTAGACACATGAGAGCGTTGGTTTTAACGACATCATCCTTAAAGCTATTATCTTTGAAAACAACATGTGTGGTTTCGGATTGTAGTTTTTCTTTAAGCAAACCAATGCCATTAACGACATTGATGTCAATATCGTCATCTAAGCACACTATTAAAGTGCCAAGTCCAATGATATAGATGGTTTTTTCTGCAATGATATGTGTTTTAATGGACACAGAGAGATCAAGTCCATATTTGAGAAGAATTTCATAAAGAAGGTCTTCATTGGAACGGTCCTGTTTGAGATGATCAACAGCGTTGAGAAGATCTTTATCAAGTGTATCGAAGCTTGCTTCCCAGTGCTTTATGTTTGAACTATCAAGCTTGAAAACGTTAAAGCCTATGTCAATGTCACTATTGGCATTTAAATCCCGTTTTTGGCATTGTTTTTCTTTGATTTTTTTCCCAGCGCGGCGCAGGCGCTCTTTGGATATTTCTGCAATGTTTTTATAGCCAGCTTTGAAAGCTTCCGATTTTACGTCTGTAAGCTCGGGCAGTTGCACAGAAATACAACGGCGCTTGCCACCATCTTCGGCATTCAATTGCATCACTGCATGGGCTGTTGTGCCAGAACCTGCAAAAAAGTCAAGGATGAGATCATCTTGCTTTGTAGAAATATGTTTAATTAAAAAATGTAGTAAGGCTCTAGGCTTGGGATATTCAATTAATTTGTGCCCGAATAATTCTCTAATTTCGTCAGACCCCCGTTTTGTGTTGCCAATATTAGCCGGCAATACTGTTTTCGGATGCACTGTTCCCCGTTCTTTTTCATAAAATAAAATTCCTTGAGAATTAAAATAGAACTGGATAATTTTTTGTCCTTTACTATCAATTGTTTTTTTCCCTTTGAGCCAAGAGAGTAGTTGATTTTTCATCGCCCAACCTGCCTTGATACTTACATCTTCGGCTAGGATACCATCAGTAAATCGTAATTTTCCAGCGGTAACATATTGTTTTTCAGACTGTCCAAGCTCGTCTGCAAACTCTGCATTTTTTCCAGAAAATCCAATACTTCCTTTAGGAAAAGTGATAGTACTTGCAGGATTCTCTAGAGATATTTTTTTAATGCGCCGTGCTTGATAACTCCTCCACTTAAATCAGAAAAATAGTCTAGAGAACGTTTATTTTTCGCATAGGCAAGAACATATTCGTGTGCTCTCGTAAAATGACCAGCTTGCGGGCCACTCGAAAAATTCCATATCAATTCTGCTAGGCAATTTTCTTCGCCAAAGATCTCATCACATAATTTACGTAGATTATGTACTTCATTATCATCAATGGAAATAAAAATAACACCATCATCACGAAGCAAGTTGCGTGCAAGTTTGAGGCGTGGGTACATCATATTCAGCCAATTGGTATGGTAGCGACCGGCACTGCTGGAATTTGTTCCCATTTTTTGCCTTCGTCATCCAATTGTCCTGTCATTTCAAGATAATTTTGCACGCCATCTTTAAAGTCATCTTTATAAACAAAGTCATTACCGGTATTATAGGGGGGGATCGATATAAATCATTTTGACTTGGCGATGATATGATTTTTGTAAAAGTTTTAAAACTTCAAGATTGTCACCTTCAATGAATAGATTTTGTGTGGTGTCCCAATCCACACTTTCTTGTTTACAAGGGCGGAGTGTTCCTGTACTTGACGTTTGTGCAAGACGACTTGCTGCACGTTTCCCATGCCATGTGAAATTATAATGGTCTTCGTCCTTAACCAAGTAATTTCCTAAAAGCTCTTGTAGTTGGTCAAATTTAATTTTTCCTTCTGAAAATACTTCAAGGAACAGTTGTTTCATCTGTTTAATATTTTGTTCCACGATATTCATGCTTTTGCCGTCTAGCTTTTTCATATTGCTCACGTACTTTTTATTGCTTTTTAAAGTTGTGATGAGTACTTTGTGGTTTTTTGCATATTATTTTATAAAACAATTTGCTTTTATATTTATTAAAAATGCATTTTTATTTTATTTTTTCGTATAATTAGCCAATGAAGTTTTTGCTCTAATGTCGCAATTTGTAAAAGACTATTTTGGTAATTCAATATGAAATTTTTTATGTCGGTTTCTTGCATTGAAAGTAATGGTACGATTTTTGATATCTCTATAAAAATATTTACAAAAAAATTTTAATAACGCATGATTATAGAATTTTCTTGTCCTTTGTTTGAAGCATGAAAGTTACCCCGTTGTTTATCCATAGATTTTGGGTTTATTATTTATTTGATACATTTAATCTAGAATGCAAATTGTGTTCGTATACTCAAACTAAAGTACTGATATTGAAGCGGTGAGAGTGTTACTTTGTTGAGAATAGATAATTTTGTAGGCTGGTATTCCCTTTAGATCAGAGGAATTTCAACTTATTTTCTCATATTGTGCGTGGATGAAATGTTAACCGCATAATGCTCCCTCTTACATGAAATGTGAGATTGACATAGTTTCCATATTGAGAAAAGTTGTTGATCGTAGAGGAATATTTTTCTGCGAAATTCATTTGGTTTAAATGGTAAAAATAGAGCAATAGTCGCACATTTGTTATGCTGTAACGTATATATGATCGATGGAGTCAACACTTTATTTAAGAATTTTTTTTAGAAAAGACATAAAAAAATAGAATTATTGAAAAAATCTTTTATTTTTAAGCTTTTCTCTCACGCTTATAAAAGCTACAGGTGGATTTCGAAAATTCTGGTTGTGTTGAAAAGCATGAAAAATCAAGAAAATTTCACAAAAAAGCTGCACTATGCATGCAGCTTTTTATGTGTTTGCTTTAGAGGTAGAGGTTTTAAAGTATGAAAGTATCCTTACGGCTTCTGTAACCATAATATCCAAACACACTGGAAA
>NZ_JAQITE010000042.1:7500-10330 GCF_028618595.1 Bartonella sp. AU18XJBT
TACAAAAAATAAAACATGGCTTGCCTTTCCCTGTAAGAGTTTCTGCTATTTTAACTACTAAGGACTTTCTCATTCCATACGCCATAATCAATTCGCCACGGTCTGCTTCTTTTAGAAACCCTCACAAAACAAGCTGTAAGCGCTTCTTGTTGATGATCTAAAAGCTTTTTCGGTTCTTTTTTCTTAAGCGCCGTTTCTCTTGTTTCTTCAAAAGGACTCCAATCTATTTGACCATTTTCTCAATCAAACAGATTAGTCCTTGTGAATCCGGATCTCTTGGACTGCAAAATTATGAGAAGCATTATCTCTCCACTCTGTTTTGGTGCTATCGATAAGAATATGACAGGTGAGGATCTTTTTCTAACTGGCTGCTATAAAAACGATCAATATCTTCTTTCTTAACCTAATAATTTGTACTATAAAGCTTATAGTGCACCATCGCTCATACTATATTTGTTCGTCTATATTACATCCAAGGTACATCCTTGTAAAGCAGCGTTGCTATATGAGGAAAAGTCTTATTGCTATCCTATCATCCTTCATTAGAGAACTTTCAAAATAAACCTTCATTCTAGATGGAGCATAATGGAAGCATCATGAAAGCAGAACAAAATGTACGAGAGCTTAAACACCCGTAAGGCTATAGCTTGAGGGGGGGCTTGAAAATCTTCCCTCTCTCAAAAACGCAATAGCCCATATAGACATGCCATTAAAAAGCTGTACTCACCGTTCTATCTTAAAAACCTATTTCTCAATCCTTCCAAAAAAGAGCTATAGTCGTTCTACTATACTTATTTTTACACAACGTACGCATCCTTTGCTTTAGAGGCAATGGGAGCGATGAACCATTGATTTGTCAAAACGCCTATAAACTCATGGGCATATAAGTGATGAGGCAGTGTTACCAACGCTCCAAGCGGGATGTACAGCACTTTTGCGAGATGACCAACGAGAGGGCTGGGAAACGGGTGATTTTATCCTTATTGGACAATTAATTTTGCTCAATGTCAGGAGGGAGAAAAAACATGGGTGGTAAATAGTGTGAGACATAAACGCACAAATCCAATCCATACTATAAAAGCGTCTGGAGAGCTGAAAAAGCTTCTTACATCTATCCTAACATTACATAAAGCAACTTAAGAGAAAAAACTTCCATAAGCTGCATAGCCCTATCCTTGTTGGATAATTTTGGCGCAATGTACTATCTGTTTTGAAAGGGGCAATCTCGCACCATCTCTGGACCATCTGCTCTAGCCCCTTTTGCCGCTTCTAGGGTGGTATGTTCTTTGAAGGAGTGATGATTTTTGCAATCTTTTTTAGAAACAAGCATGATGAGGCAAAAATCTTCTGTCGTGAGAAAAAGAAGAAATGGCTTTGTGCTTTTGCAACAATTGGTACTGACGTTGGAACAGAAACTGGCAACGAGGAGGGGGAGAACCATAGGGCGGTGTGATCACAATAAATTTTATCCCCCGTTATAGAATATCGGCTTTTATAAGCTATAGAGAAGGTTATGCCGAGGTGATAGGGGACCTTAAGTCTAAAGATAATTCTCAAGTAATCCTAAGAGCACAAAATCTTATGGTGATTAGAAAAAAGACTTTCTTCTATCTTATCTCCTTATTCCACTTGCTCTAAATACTACTTGTTATAGAGCTAGAACAATATTTTTACCAGAAAGCCATACTTCTTAATCCTCACAAGATATACTTCTTCACTCAAACTTCCATCTATATTGCTTTTATTAGAACTGGGGCTTTATAGAATATGTAATTTATACGCATAAAGGCTTTGCAGGGATTAAATCTCAACTCAGATTTTCTCTCTTTATAGAGTTAGAAAAGCAGCTATGGATGGTCTTTTGTCTCTTTAAAGCCGGCAGAACATTCTTGCAGCAATTTTATAATAAAGAAATTCAGAGATATCACCGTCTGTGAAAATGTGAACACATAATAGCTTGAGATAATACCTTAAAACTAACAGCATATCTTTCACACGAGTGATTTTAAACTAGAACTTCGTTATAGCTGCTTAAAGAAATGCTAAAAAATATGTCGTCTTTGAGAACATGACATAAAAAAGAAATTTCTTTTGGACTAAACATTGCATCAGAAACGCAGGTAACACAAAGTCGCTTTTTACCTTGGATAACGCTGTTTCATGAACCTTGATAAATTCCGATCTACTGTTCTCAACACAGCTTCAGTGGTACGGTATGCTTTGCCACAAATGATCAGATCAAATTCCGGTAATCCATACTGCTTTTTCGCACTCTATATCACTTGAATTGATTGCTAAGGTGTAAGCAATCTAAGTCGTTGTGTTTTATAAGAAGGGGTGGCTTTGTGCTTTTGCAGCCATTGGTATTGACGTTTGAACAGAAACTGGCAGTGGGGAAGGAGAAGTTATAGAGCACGTGATCACTTTATACGCAAGGTCGTCTCTCTCTATCCTCTGTACAAGGAGCTACAGATCGGATAATTTTTTACCCTACCTTAAATATACTTTTGTGAAAAGCACTTTAAAGGTTGTGTTTTATTTTATTCGAAATGCTTTTATGGAAAGAGTTCATTGCGCTAAGGGCAAGGAAAAAAACATGTAAGATTCCAATGATAATGAAGAACCTATCTATGAAGTTATACTCTGATCTTATTTAATTTCTACTAAATCACCATCAAGCACTATAGGATATTCAGTCGTTTGAAAAAAGGATTTTATTTTTTCAGAGCTTGAGGTGCGAATAAATTGAGATTTCCGCATAAAGCAAACATGGAAAAATTGTGATTTATGGATAATGTCTTTTATCAGATAAGAGGATGAGAGGATGATA
>NZ_JAQITE010000043.1 GCF_028618595.1 Bartonella sp. AU18XJBT
CGTGCCTTTATCAACAGAAGCATTAGACATTTTAAAACAAGCACGCCTTTTATCACGCAATGATTTCTTTTTCTCTGCTAGAGGCCGTAGTCCCCTTGCTGATAGTTGTATGGCAAAGTATATGAGAAAAAATAAACTTGAAGCCTGCCCGCATGGTTTTCGTTCTAGTTTACGTGATTGGCTCGCTGAGACAACCGATGCCTCCTATGAGATCGCTGAAACCATTTTAAGTCATACGGTCGGCGGTAAAGTAGAACGTGCCTATCGTCGTACTGACTATCTAGAACAGCGCCGTGTCTATATGGATAAATGGGCGGCATATGTCACAGGTCAATCTTAAGATATGGGGTGAATAACCCCATTATCTGTGGATAACTTTAGCTCTCTTCTCTCTCATTCTTTCTCAATAAGATTCATATTTTTATTATGAAAGGATTTTAGTATGACAGAAAATGATATTCTTTTGACAGACCGTGAAAGTGCAAAATTGCTTCATATGAGTGTCTCAACATTCCGCCGTCATGTTACCAATGGCTCTTTGCCAAAACCTTTAAAATTTGGTTTTTTATCCCGTTGGTTACAATCAGATCTTTTGAATGTTATTGAGCAAGCAAAACAGCAACGTTATAACGACGCGGCGTAAAAAAAAACCTTGTCACGTAAGGACGGACAAGGCTTTCTCAAACTCATCACCCTAGAGTTAGCATAATCCGTCCTATGACGCAATATTCATAGGATAAAAAATGATGTGTTCTTTTAAGAATGCGCAGGGTATTTACACGTGCCTTGCGTGGGGTTTGGCATGGGCGTTATGGAACAGCCCATTGCCCTGCTCATGATGATAGGCTGCCTAGCTTATCCCTTTCTCATGGACATGATGGGCGTCTTTTACTCACTTGTTATGCTGGCTGCTCTTTTAGAGAGATCATACAAGCGCTCAGAAGAATTGGCTTGCTTGGAAAACAAGCCTTTTTTGATAAAGCTTATGATCATACGCTCTCTTTATCCAAACAGTTTTGTGCTGATCTCAAACGAGCAAAACAGAAAACAGAGAGAGCAAAAGCAATTTGGCAACAAAGCCAACCAATCAAAAATACTTTAGCAGAAACCTATTTACGTATGCGGGGTATTACATGTGATTTGCCTACGGATTTACGCTTTCATAGCAAGTGTCCACACCCTTTAGGGATTACACTGCCCGCGTTGGTGGCTCTTGTTAAGGGCGCTGGCTCCTTTGCTATTCATAGAACCTTTTTACAAGCCAATGGCTGCAAAACAGATCAGAAACCAGCAAAAGCCATGTTGGGATCTGTCATGGGCGGTGCTGTGCATTTAAGCCAAGCCAATCCAAAACATCTGGTTATTTGTGAAGGCATTGAAACGGGGCTGTCTCTTCTGTCTGGGTTGTTATCAGAGCCCGTTGATTTATGGGCGTCTCTTTCAACCAGTGGCATGATGCGTGTGAATTTACCCCATACAAAAGGACGTCTGACAATTGCAATGGACGGCGATGATGCGGGTCGTAAAGCAGGTTTTACCCTTGCAAAGCGTGCTTATAACCAAGGCTTTGAGGTCTTTATCATGCAAGCCCCTAACGCTTTAGATTTCAATGATTTTCTCTATTATTCAAGGTAAGTAATATGACAAAAGATAATCAAAA
Organism: Bartonella sp. AU18XJBT; assembly: GCF_028618595.1. GTDB lineage: Bacteria > Pseudomonadota > Alphaproteobacteria > Rhizobiales > Rhizobiaceae > Bartonella. The sequence continues at coordinate 1,661 of NZ_JAQITE010000043.1, forward strand.
TATTTTAGAGAATAATACCCCCGTCAATGATAACGATAATGTCTCTTTAAACGAAAATACTTGTTTAAAAGCCATTCCTTATGAAGTCGCCTTGCAACAAAACGGTTGGGGGGAATTAAAACCACTTGAATATACTCTCTTACCCGTCGAGCCTTTTCATGCTGCGCAAATGCCTTTAACTTTAAGCCGCTATGTTTATGACGTTTCAGAGCGTCAACAAGCTCCTCTTGATTTTGTGGCTGTCGCTGCTTTGTGTGGCTTGGCTGCTCTCATTGGCAATGGTGTGCGTATTGCTCCAAAACAACATGATGATTGGAAGATTGTTCCTAATCTCTGGGGCGCTCTTATTGGACAGCCTTCAACCATGAAAACACCTACCATGCAAGCCGCTTTAGCTCCTATCACTTGCCTTCAAAAGAAATGGTATAAAGACTGGTTAAAGCAGAAAGAGAGACAAGAAATTGAAGAGAGATTTGAAACTTTAGACAAACGAGAAAAGGAAAGACAAGCTCATAAAGCGATCAAAAAAGGAGAGTGTGAAACAGCCCGTGCTCTTTTGTATGAAACCCTCTCTAAAGATAATACACATGATGATGATGTCTCTCGGTTTATTGTCAATGATGTGACCGTCGAAAAGCTTGGGGAATTGTTAAAAGAAAACCCTCGTGGTCTCTTAATGGTGCGTGATGAGTTATCTGGTTTCTTAACAGATATGGAACGCAAGGAATATCAAACAGACCGTGCCTTTTATTTGGAAGCTTTTAATGGAGATGGTCAATTTACTTATGACCGTATCGGGCGTGGAACCATTTTTATTCCCAATGCAACTCTTTCAATTATAGGAGGCATTCAACCCTCTCGCATTCTGCCCTTTATACGCAATGTTTTATATGGCAAAGGCAATGATGGTTTCTTACAACGCTTTCAAAGCTTGTCTTTCCCGATGAGACAAAAGATTGGAAATGGGTTGATAGACCTCCTAATCAAGAGGCATGGAAAACTTATGAAGGGGTGTTTCATTCTCTTTATGATAAACCCCTTGGTTCACCAGAACACCCGCTGGTGATGCGCTTTTCTGCTGAAGCACAAGAGATCTTTCGTGAATGGATGCAAAAGATTTTTAAAGAAGCCAAAGAGAATAACCTTTCTGAAAGTTACAAGCGCATCTTTTGAAAATACCCAAAACCATAGTAAGTCTTGCGTTGATTTTTGAATTGACCGAAGGGGGGGCGTTTTGAAATAGGCTTGCCTTCACTCACTATGACATTGTGTTGATCACCCTATTTGTTAAGTCATGCAAAACTCATTGTAGAGCTTTGTGATCATTTACCAGATGGTTTTACCTGCACGAGATGTTTATAAGCGTGATTGGAAACTTTTAAAGGATAAAGGAATTATTCAACAAACTTTAGAGCTTTTATGCTGTTGCGACTATCTTCGTGAAATTCATGAAGACAAAACCCAAAAGGCGGTCGGCCTACAAAACGCTATGAATAGCCCACCTTGGTGAAAAATCATAGGACCACACAATAGAGAAATCTCTTTTGAGAGTTTTTCAAGCCAATCGCTCAAAGCTCTTTTTAGTGATATTCTCTTCATTGCTCTTTTTTCAAAGAAAATGATCAGAGTTCTTCTTACAAAGAGTTTTGTTGCTTTTGGAGAGTTATTCCAATGTTTATGTTATTTTTTAAATAATAAAAAACATTATATTTTAATATTTTTGTTTAGGATCTCGAGCTACTCTATGGAAATTTCTATTTTTGTAAAAAATCCAAACATGCAACAGCATGGTAAAATATATTTTTATGACATTGGTGATTATCTCAAGAGAAAAGAAAAACTTACGATAATAGAAGTTATTTGGGAGTATTGATGGTATTACGTGAATATCAGCTACAATATCATCTGGATTTATATTACTCGTAATTGGCATTTTGGATGCATGGCTCATTTGTTCTGCGAACTATTGGACTTGAATGTTTAATCTATAAAGCTCGGTATTGATGATATTAGAATAAAAGCCATCTTGATTTGTAAGTTTAATCGAATGCAAATTGAGAACATTCGATATAATAACAAGCGTATGCTTCTTAGCTAGCTCCCTTTAAGTAAGATAATAAGGCCACCTGCTATACTGTTCTGATTGGGGTTGAGCTCAGCTTTATAATAAACATCAAGCTGAAATACCTATAATTCTTTCTCATCAAAAATCTTGAATAAAAAAGGCAAGTTGCCGCTTAAATTACTGCTAATATTAAAAAAATCAAAGCCAATTTTGCCACCATCTTTGACACTTTTAGTATATGAGATTCCGATACATGAGACAAGCACCATATCGTTCTTCCATCGGTATGTCCTATATCTATTCACGAAACATCGCTGCTTCAGAGTGGGAAACACTATATATTTGTAGCAATTTCTTTTAATGTATTCATATCAAAATACAAATCCGATACCTTTCGGCAAAATTTATCAAGATAAATAAAAAATTCATCAGAGAGATATATCTTTTTTTCTCGAATTCTCATTAAATCCTCAGTTTTATTATTTAACGGATGCGCTTCAAAATTACTTGCACGATTTCCTGCTAATTTGGTAGGCATATAATGATTTATGATGTTACAAAAACTACAATCTAAAGGGCCAGAAACATTACTTCCAACCATACCAACGTAGTTATTTTTATTCTCAAAACACTTATATAATTCTTTAATATTACTTGCAAATGGCTTATAGACAAAAGCATTATAGCCATATTCGTGAATTTTTTCATAACCACATTTCACGAATGTCTCATCAGCGATATTTAAGAAACCCAAATCTGGAATTTTTGAAGGAAATTTCATAGGCTGTTCTATTCCAAACAAATTATTCTTATCTATCCTATCAATAAAATAATTCCACTGCTCAAAATTAATACTTGCATTGAAATCAATAATAAATTTTACATTTTTGTTTTCATTAACAATTGCAATTGTATCATCCAAATACTGATTCGATGATTTCAATTTTATCAAATCGTAATTACGTATCTCATCATCAATAATTTCACCTATTCCTATCGTTTTAATAGATTTTATTAATCCAGAATTAATAATTTTAGCCATTTCAACTTTTTTAAAAAAATCTTCCAACCCAAAGAAATAGCTTAAAGAATTTGAAAAGTGTTTACTTTTATTTATTGATCTTTCATTTACAGATTTTATAAAATCGTCCGGCATTTCTCCGTGACTAGGTGACAATGGCAACTCCATAGCAAAGGGCGAAATAACTTTATCCCGAACAGTAAATAAAATTATCAGTTCTGTTTTTTCAACTAACACACCAGAAGAACTGTGAAAAGAATCCGATAATTTATATTTATTGGTGTAAACTCTGATGCGTATATCCATATTTTATCTCACAGCCAGAAAAAAAATCCTGTATCATATTTAACTGAAATGTATTCTCGTATTTTTTTCCATTTTCACAATTAACTAAAATGAACTCGGGAGTAGCGATACATATTAGAGCTAACACTTCTGCCAAATCGAATCTCTCCGATAAAGTAATCGTCACACTATATGGTACGCTATATTTTTTCATACATTCTATGTTACGCACCCACTTTTGTTTATATTTTTTACTGTCTAGATTTCTTATCTCTGAAATAACATCTGTGCCTATTTGTATCCCTAAAAAGAACGGATTACTCTTTAATAGCTTCAAATATGGTTGAATATAGATGTGCCCCCTGTTGCAATCCGAAAATATTTTTTACAAATGAGACACATACAAGTATATTTATGAAGTAAATCATAATCGAGCTCAAAAGGCTCTCCACCAGAAAGAATAATAAAATCAGATTTTATGTCATTTATTGTATATAAAGATTCAGGCAACGTGTCATCTCTCACCATACATTCCATCGAATATGGACAATGATTGCACCCCGCACTGCAATTTTTATTACAAATTACAATATTATCGCCCATGAAATTTCTTATTCAAGTTCATATAATCCAATACTAATTGTTTCATGAAAATATTTTGGTATAGACAAAGATCAGAAATTTTTTTAGCCACAAACGCTTTTATCATTGGTAAAGCTTCATCCTTTGATATAGACAGTAAATGAGAAATATAGTCTATCCGTTCTTCTAAATTGAGAGATAATCTTGGACTGGTGAAAAATGTTAAAATATCCAATTCCGGACTGGCTTCTTGACATAAATCCCAATCCACTACCATAAAAGAACTATCAGGAGTAACAATGATATTATCAGGATGTAAATCTCCATGTGATAAGATTATATTCTTGCTTAATCGATCTTGAAAGATCTTATTGATTTGATCAATAATCGTCTTTTGATGTAGCAAATCCATTTGGCTCAATACAGTCCCTCGGATAAACTCCCATTCGACTACTTCATCGCAAAGTGTTATCAAATTTGGTGCAGGATAGAGACTTTGTCGAAAAGAGCCATCCTTGATGTTTTCATTAATGCACGATGCTTCCGGATAAATTTGCCCATAGCAAAACTCTTGATGCTTGCGTTTCAAGAAATGTTGTTTTGACGATTGTGCATTTTCAGGCTGTAACCAAATAATTTCTTGTTTTCTGACAAAAATAATTAAAGCAGACACCCCAAAAATCACAGCCATAATCACTGCCAACCACAAATTAGCTTGCCAGAATGTTGAAAAAACATGACCGTATAAAAAACTGAATGCAAAGGATACAACAGCTGTAATAATAGCTGTAAATGATAAAACAGTCGCGATAGCTTTGGGATCAATCAGTGAATTTATAAGAAGAGACGACAGATAAGATCGATAAGCGGATTTAAAAACACATAGCAGCAAAAATCCTAATATAAGAGCCGCAATGATTTGAAATGACATGAGAAAAAAAGCAATGGTTACCATACAACCAATCATTAAGACGGGAAAAATAGGATTTTGAAACTTTGAAAAATACTTCTGAAACAATATATTGGAACTTGCTGAAAAAAAATTCCCAATGATAAAAATAATCGAAACCAAAATAGCAGGTTGAAATGGCAAAAAATCGGAAAATGCGATAGAAACAGTTCGATTATTAACCAAAATAGCAAAAGCTGAAACTGCACTTAAAAAAATAAGAGTGAAGCGATAAGGATTTTTGACTTCTTTACGGCTGGCGCACATAACTGTGAAAATACTCGGATGAGCGTTGATATGAAAACTATCTAATCCCTTCGTCAGTTTTGAAAACATAAAAATAGCAAAAATTAATGAAAGGACTTGAAAAATCACAGGCAATGCAGGATGCACATAATAAAGTATTCCCCCTAAAAAAATAAGTACCGTTGTCACACTATAGGTAACAGCAGCCACTTCGGACTTAACGGAAAACAGTGTGCGATGCTTTGGTACTACAGAAAAGAGTAAACTATCTTCCGCACCTGAGAAACAAGCGGCTGCTAATGTAATACACAACAAATAAGTGGCGTAAGCAAAATATGCATAATTCATAAAAAGAGCTAAAAAACCGCAAAGAAAGAAAAACAGCCCAGTATAAATAACGCGTTTACTTCCATAAACATCTGATAATAAACCCAAGGGGACTTCTAAGATCAAAGGAAGCAATAAAAAATAACTACCGATTAAAACAATATCCGCTTGCGACAAATGCAATTTTTCTGACAAAAAAAGTGGTAAAACAGCAACCACTAGAGCAGTAGACTTGCTAACACTATAAATCTTAAATTGCTTAACCTTATCCACAAAATACCTTCCCACGACATCCGCTACATGCGCCAGATTCTTTCAAAGATTTTAAAACGCTTTGAGCAGACCAATCTATTGCCTCATAATTTTGTAGATTCCCAAAAGCTTCTGAATAAAAGCAATTTTTTAAATCTCCATTATAGTCCAATACCAAGGATGAAAATGGAAATAAACACATTAACGGCGACGAAACGTACGTAGAATTTTCGCCTAAGTAATAATTAATACAATTTACAAAATTTTGTGACGTCCATGAGATTTTCTTTTCTTGAAACTTTTTATCTATATAAACCTGGAGGGGGGATTCTTTCCTTGATAATTCATCTCTCAAATGAAAAAGTGAAGCGTTTGGTGGAAGAGTTTTGTTTCTTAAAGCCTTAGATCGATCCTTTGTATTATTTTTTCTAGAAAAACTAAATGACGACGTATCGAGCGGGCTGAATCCGATATAATCGACATCTTTGCTTATACAAAAATCGATAAAATTAATAATATTTTCTAGAATCTCTTTGGTAACTGTCGCTCTTATTCCTATACTTTGCAGAGGTTGAAGATTTTTAACGGTTTCAATGTTTTTCCACACGCGATCAAATTTATTCGCCCCCCGTATATCATAATATCCTTGGACACTAGTCGAATCCATAGAAATAACAATTTCTTTTATGTCATACTGTGAAATCCATAAATTTTTATGCAATAAGATGCCATTAGTATTTAATTCAACAGGCAGACCTAGTTCATTCAACGTTAATAAAATATCTTTAAGCTTCGGATGCATTAAAGGTTCTCCCCCAGAAAGCATCACTGAGGTAGCTCCTTTTTCTTTCAACATTCTAAATAAGGGTATTAAACTTTCTGGAGTATGCCAATTTTTTTCCTTAATCTTCCAGCAATCGCACGTGATACAAGGGCTATTGCAATTCTGGATAATATGTATAATAGGTGTTACAGGTACCCATAATTTTTTAAGATCAAAAATCGAATCTGACGCACTAATCAAGTTTTCCTTCTTTAAAAGAAAACCATTCTTTTCTAGTTCTCTTAACAAGATTGAAAAATCTGATGCTAAAATCTCTGTCTCTACATTAAGCTTTGCCGCAACAGTTTCAATTTTCTGATTCTGTAAAAAACTGAATCAATTAAAATTATAGCTGAATCATTAAGCACAATAGTCTGAAAATCATTTAATCTAGTTATGCTATTCTCGTCGAGATTAATACGAAACATTTCCCCTCCTAAATTGTTTCTTAATAATACAATGGATAAGGGCGCTGCTGCACCCTTATCCTGCTTTTTTATTTTTTTCTATCTCGCACCAATGGTTTATAACAAGTTAAAGTTGCACTATTCACAGTGCCAATCACCTGCGGTTTTTTATATGACATAATATCCCCCTCATATTGTTATTATGTACCTTATTTATATTCAAGACATTTTTATTTACAACTTTATAATTGTAAAGTCAAGTTAACTGTATTATGCAATATTCAGTTTGGGAAACAAATTGGCCTATACCGGTATAAATCGAAAAACTCTTGTGCTCAGCTAATTTCCATTTTAACTAGTAAGTTCATTCAAAAAGTATTATTCCTGATTTCAATGGCGATTTCACTTCAATCGCAATAAGAAATATGCAATGCTCTGCTTTATCAAGTAATTTTAAAAAGGTTTTTTTGGGCTGAAATAAAGAATAGTTGTTGCGTAAATCAGCTTCTCAGAAGAAAAATTTTTCAATTATTTTTCTGTTTTAATTGTAATTTTGTGAAATACTACTTGCGGTGAAATTACTTTTAAAAGAGGTTTTATTCGACGCCAAAATACAAACTTTTATTTCTTATTAAAGATACAATCTTATTGATTTATAATGATAATCTAGCATTCTTTGGTTAAAAACAACAGCATAAAACAATAAAGAAATCTCTTTTGAAGTCTTTAAGACAACCACGCAAAACTCTTTTTATGGCATTCTCATCAAGGAACTTTTTTCCAGAAGAAAATGATCTGAGTGACCTTATCAGAAGAGTTTTGTCAGTCTTGTCAGTTCTTTTTAGAACCTATATCATTTTTTTTAAATGAGAGAAAATTAAAATCATTATATTTCAATAAGTTAAGTTTTGTCTATTTTTCAAAATACAACTTATTAAAACAACCATAACAAATAAATACAACTGTAAATATATATTTGTCAGTTTGTGTCAGTACATTGAATCGACAAAAGTGATCATTTAGTGAGTGATTAAAACACGTCTTAAAAAAACATGTGATCTTTTAAAGCCCTTCAAAAGAAACGGTTTATAATCATAAGAAATGCTATCAAGACTATTGTGGTTATGAGTTTTGAGGATTTTGAGGGTTCTTTTTACCCCCCTTTATATATATTTTTTAGTCAAAAATAAAAACATTATATTTCAATGTGTTAAGATTTTACAGATCTTTAAAAAACAACCTATATCGACATTACAACCTATAAATTCAACTAATAATATACGTTTTGAGGGAGGGTTGACGATTTTTATACCTTCAAAACCTCTCTATAAAATAATTCATAAAACCTATCAAAATACTTATTCTGATATTTTAAAGCCCATGGTGCATTTGTCTTGATTAACAGGTCAATTAACATATCAAATAAACAGCAAATTTCACTATTTTGCTGATCTAATCTCTCTCATGGGCTGTGGATAAA
>NZ_JAQITE010000044.1 GCF_028618595.1 Bartonella sp. AU18XJBT
TTTTAAGTTTTTTCATTGGAGAGTTTGTTATGAAAAAATTATATGCCCCACAAGCAACGAGTGAATTAAAACGTTCTCGTTTTTCTTTTGTTAAAGTTCTTTCGTTGGCTACAGCGGCTACATTTTTATCGAATGTTCCCCCTGTTTTTTCAGCAAATTCTGATTTTAGAAACACATTTCTTGAAGGTGTAAAAAGTACTGGTGTCTTTTATCCACAAAACATTGTCTCTGTTGCTGGTTTGAATGTCTCTTCTGTCTCAAAAGATAATTATTTAACAGCACTCAATAAAGCAGGAGCAGAAAAGGTTAATGCTGCTGATGACTATGCAAATTTTTTAACCAAAACCCTTCCTGGTGTGAGCGATTATCGTCCTGTCGTAAATGTTCTTGCGGCAGAGAGCGAAAATTTATTGGTAAAAAAAACTAGATACAGATGAGCAATACAAAAAGTCTCTCATTGGTCCACGGTTGCTTGTTCGTGATAGCTCTATAGCCCAACCGTTTGTAGAGAATGATGAGAATGCAGCGCCTGTTAATGTTTCTGACCTTTTGCGGAGTGGTTCAACTGAGGGAATGCAACGAGATACACGAGCGAGTAACACTGTTATTCTAGGTGATAGTGCATCTGTAAAAGGGGATAGAGGTATTGCTATAGGCTATAAAGCTCAGACATTAGGCGAGGACGATGCTATTGCTATAGGTTATATGTCTCAGGCTATGGGAAAAAGCAGTGTCGCAATAGGTTCCGAATATAATGAGAAGAGCGGAGGGAAAGATGATCATACAACCGCGAAGAGTGATTATTCAACGGCTGTGGGTGCTGTTTCTAAGGCTTTGGGGTATGGTTCAACTGCTATTGGTCATCGTGCAAAGGCAAGTAATAAGCATGCCATTTCTTTTGGGTTTTATTCGGAAGCCAATGGAGAGGGAGCTATCGCTATCGGTGTCGATTCTAAAGCTACGGTGAGTGATGCTGTTGCTATAGGGAGAGAATCTGTAGCTAATAGGGCTGCTGGTAAGTTTGGCTATGATCCTCGGAAGAAGACTGCCTCAACCGGCACCGATTCGGTATGGAAAAGTACGAGGGGCGGAGTGAGTGTTGGTGATGTTACAAAGAATTTTACACGACAAATTATGGGTGTGTCAGCTGGTACTGAAGATGGCGACGCGGTAAATGTTGCGCAGTTAAAAGCGTTACAAGAATACGTAGACAAAGGTTGGAATGTCTCTGTTGGTGATGCAAATGCTACAGCTGTTAGTGTAAACAAAACATTAGATTTTTCTGCTGAAAGCAGTAACCTTAAGATTACAAAAGGCAAAGACGACAATAAGCTAAAATTTGATCTTGCTAAAGATGTTACGTTGAGTAGTGCAAAAGTTGCAGGAAATACCCTAGACGCAACGGGCTTAGTAATTACTGGAGGTCCGAAAATAACCACTTCTGGTATTGACGCTGGTAGTAAGAAGATAACAGGCATTCAAAATGGCACCCTCACAGCAGAATCGACCGAAGCTGTCAATGGTTCCCAACTTTTAGCAACAAATACTGAAATTGCTAATGTAAGAGATAGTCTCCTTGTTAAGCAAGAAGCAGAGATGACTTTATCGCGCAGTCTGCGTAATGGAGGAGCAGGTCTTATCACGATTGGTAAGGGAACTGGTGGTACCGAAATCAGTATTCTAAATAAGGATGATGGAGCCAGGAAGCTTTCTGGTTTACTTGGCGGGGCAATCAGTGAAGCTTCAGACGAAGCCGTAAGTGGTGCTCAGCTTCATAGTTTAGGGAGCAGTGTTGCAAAATCTTTAGGCGGTAACGCTAGTTATGGGGATGGCACATGGACCACTCCTACCTTCACGGTTAAGAGCGTGAACGAAGATGGCGAAACAGAAAACGAAGAATATTCTGATGTTGCGAGTGCTTTTGCCGGTGTTGGCACTTCTATCACAAATGTAAAAAAAGAGATTACCAATCAGATTACTAATGCGAAAAATGATTCTTTGAACTGGAGCGAAGAGGAGAATGCGTTTGTAGCGCAGCATGGAGAAGAAAAAAGCAGCAGCAAGATAAAATTCCTTGCCAATGGAGACATTACTTCAACCTCAAGCGATGCTGTAGCGGGCAATCAGCTTCATACCCTAGGGAGCAGTGTTGCAAAATCTTTAGGCGGTAATGCTAGCTATGAGAATGGCGCATGGGGTGCTCCTACGTTTACGGTTAAGAGCTTCACAGAAGAAGGGGATGTTTCTGACTCAACTTATAATGATGTCGCTTCAGCCTTTATCGGTGTTGGTTCTTCATTCGAAAAAGTTAAAGATAAATTCGAGAAAGTTAAGGATGAAATTACCAAAGAGGTTACTGCTGTACAAGGTGACGCTTTGTTGTGGGACAAGGCTAAAGAGGCCTTTGCAGCGACGCATGGAGAAGAAAAAAGCAGCAGCAAAATTACATCACTTGCCAATGGAGACATTACTGCTACTTCAAGTGATGCTGTAGCAGGCAATCAGCTTCATAGTCTAGGTAGCAGTGTTGCTACATATTTCGGTGGTGGTGCTAGCTATGAGAATGGCACATGGACTGCTCCAAAATTCACTGTTAAGTCCGTTAAGGATGATGGCGAAACAGAAAACAAAGAATATTCTGATGTCGCGTCTGCCTTTGCCGGTGTTGGTACTTCTCTCACGAATGTTCAGAATAATTTGACTGAACAGGTTAATAATGTGGTTAACAAAGTAGAAAGCGAAAGCTTTGTTCAGCAAGACGAAACAACGCATCGTCTCACTATTGGCGCAGCAGTAGAAGGCGGAGAAATCAATATCGCCAATAAGAATAAAGAGGATCGAATTCTTTCTGGTGTGAAGGCAGCCACACAAAATAATGAAGCTGTTAACAAAGGTCAGCTTGATGAAAGTTTAAAAAAACTTTCTGATAATCTTCAGTCTGATGAATCAGCCGTTGTTCATTATGATAAAAAAGCTGGAGAAAATGGCGGCATTGATTACACAAGTGTGACCTTTGGTGGTAAAGATAAGACAGTTGTAGGTCTCCATAATGTTGCTGATGGTAAGATTTCCAAGGATTCACATGATGTAATCACGGGTGGACAGGTTAACAAAATCGGTGAGGATGTTGCTAAATTTTTAGGTGGAGATTCTACATTTAAAGATGGATCTCTTACAGAGCCAACATATAAATTATCGCACATTGCCACAGATGGAGTTGTAACAGAGAGTTCGTTCCAAGGTGTTGGTACAGCGTTTAGTGGTCTTGACACGAATATCAAGACTGTGAATCAGCGCATTAAGGAAGTATCTGAAAATGTTGCGCATGATTCTTTATTATGGAATGATGATGCGCAGGCCTTTGTAGCGCGTCATGAAAAGAGCAAAGGCGAAAAAGGTATAGCTGTAGCAACCCAAGAAAACAGCAAGATTACATTTCTTGCGGCAGGAGATATTACGGGAGATTCCACGGATGCAGTCAATGGCTCTCAGCTTCATACATTAGGCACAGGGGTTGCTTCGTATTTTGGCGGTGATGCTAAGTATGAGAATGGTCAATGGACAGCTCCAAGCTTCAAGGTTACAACAGTCAAAGATGATGGCAACTCTGAAGAGAAGAGTTATGGAAATGTAGCTGAAGCGTTAGCGGGTGTTGGCACTTCCCTCACAAATGTAAAAAATGAGATTACCAATGAAATTGCCAATGTGAAAGGCGATAGCCTTGTTAAGAAAGATGCCAATACAAATTTTATTACTATTGGTAAGGAAGTAGAAGGCAGTGAAATCAATATCTCCAATAAGGACCAAGGGGATAGAACGCTTTCCGGTGTGAAAACAGCAACGAAGGACAATGAAGCAGTTAACAAAGGTCAGCTTGATAAAGGTTTGAAAGATCTTTCGAACAGTCTTCAGTCAGATGAATCAGCAGTTGTTCATTATGATAAAAAAGCTGGAGAAAATGGCGGCATTAATTATGAGAGCATAACTTTAGGTGGTAAAGATAAGACAGCTGTAGGTCTCCACAATGTTGCCAATGGTGAGATTGCCAAGGATTCACGTGATGCGATCACTGGTGATCAAATTAATACAATCTCTCAGAATATTGCAGGATTTTTAGGGGGGAATGCATCATTTGAGAACGGTACTTTTAAAGGACCGGTCTATAATTTATCTAGTATTACTTCAGATGGTATGAGCACGCCGATTGCCTTTACTAATGTTGGTTTAGCCTTTGAAGGACTTGATAAGAATATCAAGACTGTGAATGATCGTATTAAGGAAGTCTCAGAGGGCGTTGCGCATGATTCTTTATTATGGAATGATGAAGCCAATGCCTTTGTAGCGCGTCATGAAAAGAAGCAAGAAGAGAAAGGTAGAGCTGTAGCAACCCAAGAAAACAGCAAGATTACATTTCTGCACGCTGGAGATGTTTCTAAGGATTCGACAGACGCTATTACAGGTGGTCAGCTTTATTCAATGGGCGGCGAAATTTTAAAGTATTTGGGCGGTGGAGCTAAGTACGAGAATGGTCAATGGACAAAACCTGATTTCAAAGTTGCACAATTTGGTGCTAATGGCACAAAAGGTGAAGAGAAGACTTATCATAATGTAGCGGAAGCCTTTGAAGGAGTTAACAGCACTTTCACGACTCTTAATGATGAGATTGGTGATGTAAGAGATAGTATCCTTGTTAAGCAAGCAACAGAGATGACTTTATCGCGTAGTCTGCGTGATGGAGGGTTCGGTCTTATCACGATTGGTAAGGGAACCGGTGGCAATGAAATCAGTATTTTGAACAAAGAGAATGGAGGGCGGAAGCTTTCCGGTCTACTGGGTGGGACAATCAGTAAAGATTCAGATGAAGCCGTAAGTGGTGGTCAGGTTCATACCCTAGGAAGCAGTGTTGCAAAATCTTTCGGTGGCGGTGCTAGCTATGAAGGTGGCGCATGGACAGGTCCAAGCTTCAAGGTTACAACAGTCAATTCTGATGGCAAAGATGAAGAGAAGAGTTATGGAAATGTTGCTGAAGCTTTAGCTGATGTTGGTACATCTTTCACAAATATTAACAAAGAGATTAACAAAAACACTACAGAAGTTACTGAAAACATTAAGCAGAATGCGTTGATGTGGAACGAGAAAGAAGGAGTGTTTGTAGCAACGCATGGAGAAGAAAATAGTAAAACCAATAGCAAGATTAAGTATCTTGCGAATGGAGATATAGCTGAAAGTTCCACTGATGCTATTACAGGTAGTCAGCTTCATACATTGGGCACGGGGGTTGCAACTTATTTTGGCGGTGGTGCTGAATATAAGGATGGCAAATGGACCGCTCCAAGCTATAACTTATCCAGTATTGCTAAAGATGGTAAGGTAACAGATAAATCGCATAATAATGTTGGTTCTGCCTTTGAAGGACTTGATGATAATATCAAGAATGTGAATCAGCGGATTAAGGAAGTCTCAGAAGGTGTTGCGCATGATTCCCTGTTATGGAGTGATGAAGTTCATGCCTTTGTAGCGCGTCATGAAAAGAGCAAAGGCGAAAAAGGTAGAGCTGTAGCAACCCAAGAAAACAGCAAGATTACATTTCTTTTAGATGGAGCTATTTCTAAGGATTCTACAGATGCAGTCAATGGCTCGCAACTTTATTCCTTAGGAAAAGATCTTGCATCGTACTTAAACGGTGATGCTAAATATGAGGAAGATCAATGGTCATTGCCTAAATTTAAGGTTACACACCTTAAAGAAGATGGCACCTCAGAAGAGGCAGAGTATGATAGTGTTGCAGAAGCTTTTTCAGGTGTTGGTAATTCTTTCACAAATGTCGTTAAAGACTTTAAAGAACAAGTCACGAACATCACAGAATCTGTGCAAGGCGATGCTTTGTTGTGGGACAAGACTACAGGTGCCTTTGTAGCGCAGCATGGAGAAGGTAAAGAAAGAGCCAACAGCAAGATCACATCGCTGGCTAATGGTTCTATAGTATCAGGCTCGAGTGATGCGGTTAATGGTGGACAGATTTATGATCTGAATCAGACGCTAGCTGGCTATTTGGGTGGTGGTGCTAGTTATAATGAGAAAGGTGAATGGATCTCTCCGAAATTTAAGGTAAAAATTTTCAAAGAAGATGGAGAAGAAGGTGAAGAAGAAAGTAGTAATGTTTCTGATGCATTTGATTTGGTAAACCAATCTTTCACGGATATTCACAAGGAAGTTAACAACAAGATTGAGCAAGTTGTGGGTGATAGTCTTGTTAAGCAGGATGCTGATACAAAGGTTATCAATATTGGTAAAGAGGTAGAAGGTACGAGCATCAATATTGCCAATGAGAGTGGTGTGGATCGGACTCTTTCTGGCGTGAAGAAGGCAGAGAATGACAATGAAGCGGTTAACAAGGGTCAGCTTGATAAAGGCTTGAAAGATCTTTCTGACAAACTTCAATCTGATGATTCAGCTGTTGTTCTTTATGATAAAAAAGATGATGAAAATAGCGCCATTAATTATGAAAGTGTAACTTTGGGTAAAGGTAAAGAAGCAAAAGCTGTTGCACTTCATAATGTTGCTGCTGGTAATATTACAGAGGATTCACGTGATGCGGTCAATGGTGGGCAAATTAATACAATTTCTGGAGATATTGCGAAATTTTTGGGAGGTGCTACAACCTTTACAGATGGTGTTTTCACGGGGCCAACCTATAAATTATCTAAGGTTTCTAAAGATGGTAAGGAAGAGGAAGCTGAATTTAAAGATGTTGGTACAGCTTTTGAGGGTCTTGATACGAGTATCAAGAATGTGAATCAGCGGATCAAGGAAGTTTCTCAAGGCGTTGCACAGGATTCGTTGTCTTGGAGCAAGGATGAGAATGCCTTTATAGCGCAGCATGGAGAAGGAGATGTGAAAGGCAACAGCAAAATTAAGTCTCTTAAGGATGGAGATATTGCTGTTAATTCAACCGATGCCGTGAATGGTTCACAGCTTTATTCTACGAACACTACAGTTTCGGAGTATTTTGGTGGTGATGTTAAGTATGAGGATGGTAAATGGACAAAACCTGATTTCAAAGTTGCACAATTTAATTCTGATGGCACAAAAGGTGATGAACAGAGCTATCATAATGTTTCTGATGCTTTTGAGGGAGTTAATAATACTTTTACGACTCTTAATGGTGAGATTGGGGATGTAAGAGACAGTATTCTTGTTAAGCAGGCAACAGAGATGACTTTATCGCGCAGTCTGCGTGATGGAGGAACAGGTCTTATCACGATTGGTAAGGAAACTGGTGGTAGCGAAATCAGTATTTTGAACAAAGAGAATAAAGGGCGGAAGCTTTCCGGTTTACTCGACGGGGATATCAGTGAAAACTCAAATGAAGCCATAAGTGGTGGTCAGATTCATACCCTAGGGAGCAGTGTTGCTAAATATTTTGGTGGTGGTACTAAATATGAAAGTGGTGCATGGACAGGTCCTACCTTCACGCTTAAAACTTTTACGGCTGATGGTAAAGAAGATGATCCAAAAGACTATTCTGATGTGGCAAGTGCTTTTGCAGGAATTGATGATAATATCAAGAATGTGAATCAGCGGATTAAGGAAGTCTCAGAGGGTGTTGCGCATGATTCCTTGTTATGGAATGATGAAGTTCATGCCTTTGTAGCGCGTCATGAAAAGAGCAATAATGAAAAAGGCAGAGCTGTAGCAACCCAAGAAAACAGCAAGATTACATTTCTTTTAGATGGAGCTATTTCTAAGGATTCTACAGATGCTATTACAGGTGGTCAGCTTTATTCAATGAGCAATACGCTTGCGACCTATTTTGGTGGTGGAGCTGAATACAAGGATGGACAATGGACAGATCCTAGCTTCAAAGTTAAGCAAATCGGCTCTGATGGCGATATTGGTGAGGAGTCCTATAACAATGTAGCAGAAGCTCTTTCAGGTGTTGGTAATTCTTTCAAGAGTATTCATGATGAGATTAGCACTATGATAAGTGGTAGCCTTGTGAAGCAAGAAGACAAAACTAATCGTATTACTGTTGGAGCAGAAACAGATGGTGGTGAAATCAATATAGCCAACAAGAATAAAGAGGATCGGACTCTTTCTGGTGTAAAGAAAGCAGAGAATGATAATGAAGCTGTTAATAAAGGTCAGCTTGATAAAAGTTTAAAAGATCTTTCTGATAATCTTCAATCTGATGAATCAGCCGTTGTTCATTATGATAAAAAAGATGAAGAAAATGGCGGCATTAATTACACAAGTGTGACTTTGGGTAAAGGTAAGGATTCTACAACTGTGGGTCTCCATAATGTTGCGGATGGTTCTATAGCATCAGGCTCGAGTGATGCGGTTACGGGGGGACAGCTTTATACACTAGGGAGCAGTGTTGCAAAGTCTTTAGGAGGAGAAGCTAGCTATGAGAGTGGCAAATGGGTAGCCCCAAGCTTCAAAGTTAAGACAGTTAAAGAAGATGGCAGTGCTGTTGAAGAGAACAGCTATGATGATATAGTTTCGGCCTTTGCGGGAGTAGGTACGTCTTTTGAGAATCTTCAAAAAGAGGTTACTCAAAGCAATACGGATGTTACTGAAAATATTAAGCAGAATGCGCTATTGTGGAGTGATAGTGCAAAAGCGTTTGTAGCGCAGCATGGAGAAGAGGACAGCAAAACAAACAGCAAGATCACATCACTTGCAGCTGGTTCTATAGCATCAGGTTCGAGTGATGCGGTTACGGGAGGTCAACTTTATTCATTGAATCAGACACTAGCAAAGTATTTTGGTGGTGAGATGAAGTATGAAGATGACGAATGGAGTGAACCAACTTTCACGCTTAAAACCTACAATGAAGATGGTACGGAAGGTGATCCACAGGAACATCATAATGTAGCGGAAGCCTTTGCAGGCATTGATAAGAATGTGCAAAACATTGTTAAAGACTTTAAAGAACAAGTCACGAATATCACCCAAGAAGTTCAAGGTGATGCCTTGTTGTGGGACAAGACTACAGGTGCCTTTGTAGCCAAGCATGGAGAAAAGGACGGTGAAAAGACAAACAGCAAGATCACATCGCTTGCGAATGGTTCTATAGTATCAGGTTCGAGTGATGCGGTTAATGGCGGACAAATTTATGATCTGAATCAGTCTCTAGCAAAGTATTTTGGCGGTGATGCTAAGT
>NZ_JAQITE010000045.1 GCF_028618595.1 Bartonella sp. AU18XJBT
CCATGTTTCCACCCACATACGCGTTCACCTAGATTATTGTGCTTTAAGATCTCTCTTGCTAAGTTTGAACTGATGGCGTTCAAATCTTGCCGGCTTAAATAAATTGGCAACCAGCCAACACAAGAAGGAACATATTTATTTGTCGCGCAACCAATCAGAGAGAGCAGCACGCACATCAGCATCACTTTTTTGATTAATTTCATTTTCTACCTCAAGCCGTGTTGTGGCTGCTTTTAAAGCTTTTTCTGTTTGCTTTTGTTGCTCTGCTTTTTTCCCAAGAGTAAAAGCTCTTGCTAATGCAATAAAAAAAGCGGCTAAAGCCGCGCCTGTTATCATCAGATTTCTTTTCATCCATAAGATCATAGGCGGTGCTCCTGAAAGCGTTTAGCAACAAAGAAAATACCAGCACATGCCGCTAAAATCATAATGGTGGCCAAAGCCCATTGGATTGGTCCATTTCCTGCCAATAAGCCACCAAGCCCAGAAAAAGAGCCAATAATCGGTGCAAGGGCTTCTGCTTTGAAAAACCCCGTTGGTGCTTGCGTTTCTACTGTTTGATAATTGGAGGAAACATAAGCCCCTTTTGCCCATAAGCCTGTTTCTGCCGCACGCCGGTGTGCGAGACCTTCAAGACACTTTCCGCCTGCTTTGGTCCATTTCTGTAGCTCTGCAGGGACAGCTTCATATTCACCTTGATTGAGCTTTTTTAACAGTGTCGAGTTACAAAAGGCTGCTGTTCCTACATTATAGCAAAACGACACTAACGCCGCGAATTGTTCATCCGTTAATGAAACTGTAACAGCGCGTTCAACAGCATTTTCAAATTGTCTTAAATCTTGGCAAAGAAGTTCTTCTGCTTGCTTTTCAGTGATTGTCATGCCTTCGTAAATAAAAGGTTTCCCAGCACTGTTTGTATGTCCATAACCTATTGTCCATACCCCAATGGCATCTTTATAGGCGTTCAAACGCAAACCTTCCCATTGTTTGATAAGTGCAAGTCCTTCTGATGATATTTTTCGCATATGATTCTCCATAAAAAAAGCCTCGCAAAAAGCAGAGCTGGATTAAAAAATTGACATCTTTCTCATTCGGAAAGATAGCTTGTTAAAATTCATGTCGCTTTTTCATTGGAACAAAAGAATGTATTTGACATTATAGAAATTGTATCTTATAAGTTACAGATGTTTACAGTATACAAAACAGAGCATTTTATAAAATGGTTAGATTCTTTAAAAGATGAGATTGCGCAAGCACATATTGTTAAACGCATAGCAAGAATAGAAACGGGATTTCTTGGAAATGTAAAATTTTTCCGTGGAATTGGAGAGTTAAAAATACATCATGGTCCTGGCTATAGAATCTATTTTGTAAAACAAGGTAAACAAATCATTTTGTTATTAAATGCGGGTGATAAATCCACACAACAAAAAGATATCGAAAAAGCTCTTCAATTAGTAAAGGAAATGAAACATGGAAATTACTAAATTTGACACAAGTGAATATTTCAAGACACCTGAGACACAAAGGATTCTTTTAGAAGATGCTCTTGAAAGCAAAGATAGTAAGTATCTTGCTCATGCTCTTGGTATAATAGCAAAAAACCAAGGAATGAGTAAAATCGCTCAAAATACTGGACTATCAAGAGAGTCTCTTTATCGTTCTTTAAGCGATAAAGGTGATCCGCGCCTTTCTACTTTTCTTAGTGTGTTAAGTGCATTAGATTTACAAATGAGTTTAACACCTATTCAAAAGAATTGTAAGGAGCAAAAAGCTTTAGAAGAGGCTTCTTAATCATTTTTTTCTTGACAAATATTCGTTTATAAACGAATATACATCATGTTTGAAATACGTCACTACCTTACTTCTGATGGCAAAGACTTGATAGCTGATTGGCTGCGAAAGCTTCGTGATATGCAGGCTAAAACTGCAATTATTCGCCGCCTTAATCGTTTAGAGCAAGGAAACTTTGGCGATTTCAAGCCGCTTCGTGATGGTGTCTATGAACTGCGTATTAATATTGGTCCTGGCTACCGAGTTTATTATGCTCAGTCTGGAAAGACTGTATTATTGTTATTGTGCGGTGGCAGCAAAAAAAACACAAGACACCGATATCACTCGTGCATGTGCTTGTTGGTACGATTGGCAAAACCGTGAAGATTAAGGAGTTCAAAGATGAAAGACCGTAGCCATGATGATGCAATGGCAGAAATATTTCATAATGACCCTGAAGTAGCAGCAGCGACCCTTGATGCAATCCTAGCAGATGGTGACCAGGGAGAACTACTTGTTACACTTCGTCAAATGGCAAAAGCCTATGGTGGTGTTCAAGCTGTAGCTAAAGCAGCCAAACTGAATCCTACACAACTTTATCGTACACTTTCAGAAAAAGGTAATCCAGAGCTCCGCAGCTTGAATGCTTTACTGCGTACCATGGGGTTTCGTTTAGCTGTACAGCCTCTTGAACGACCAGTTTCACACGTGTAACTTTTGTGTCCCTTCCCCACCTTTAAAGATGGGGAAGGGAGGTACTTAAGCAACCTTTTTAATGGGGTTGTCTAAATTTGGTTCATAAGTTCGCAACAAAGAATCCATACGATGTGGAAGTTCTGAAGCTCCAAAATCTGTAAGAATTGCCAAAATCTTTGTAATATTAGGCACGTCATTTTGAAGTTTTAAAATCAAAGCTTTTTCTACCAAACTCATGATGTTAACCAGAGCTGTACACTCTTTTTCATTAATATTTTCATCATTAGAAAACTGATACAAAGCTATCCATAAATCGCATAAAAAGTTAGTATCTATTTTCATTGCACACCTCCATGGATTTGCTCTCTCAAACAAGCTAATCCTTTTGGTGTGATTTTCGTTGAAGGGAGCACCTTTTCTGTACCATCTGGTCGTTGGATAGTAATAGCAGGGCAATCCATGAAACCTTTTTTGATTTTATCCTGGTAAGGTAACAGAGGCGCTCCTGGAGCCCGTCGATACACCCAATCATGTTTACGCAAGTAATCCGTTAAGTCCTTTGGTCGCACCTCTAACATCTTTGCTGCTTCAATAAGACCAAACAAACCATCAGAGCGTTTTAAACCATCAAGTGCTTCTGCTTTTGGTGCTAATTCGGCAATGGTGTTATCCTTTTGCTCGATTTGGCTTTGTAGATGTCTCAAAAAGCCTATCATTGCTTGTGGACTTGAATAGTCAATTTGCGGTGTAATAACTTGCTTTTCCAATTCTTGCCAACGGTCAATGATTTTAGCTCGTAAAGCAGTGCTGTAACCAGAAACAAGAATTAAACATTCACGTTTGGGGAGGTTATAACAGTTTTGAGGCTTTCCCTGCTTGTCTAAATAGGTGCCCCCAAATTTGGGGAGACCTCCTTCATGGTATAACTCTTCAAGTATTCTCTTGATATCTCGCATCACATGATCATGTCTTTTACTACATAATTCGGCAATTTCACGACTAGACATAGTTTGAGGGATAGCACTATTAGCAGTGCTTCCTTTAATTTCTATAAGAGTGTTCATGATGAACTCCTATTGGTTAGACGTTTTTGATTGACACTTTTATAAATAAAGTGCCGGGTGCTCAAAAACACGGCCAATAGTCCGTCGTTATGCTTTCCCCATAAAGGGTATTGTATAGCATAACCACACCCGACAAAGTCATTATATGCGTGTAACATACAATGAGTCAAAGCCTTTAATGTGCGGAGAAAAGATTGTTTCGGCAATCTATCCGCTATTGGTTTAAGGTGTTTTTGAGGCACCTGATTCGATTATTCATATTGTCACTACATTGTCAAGCAACTTTCTATAATTTTTTGATATTTTTGCTAATTGATATCCTCTTCGTCCATATGGATAACGCCGTCTCCTTCGTTGCATGCGTTTGGTGGAGCGTTTGGATCAAGAGTGTCGTCTTTGTCTGGTGTTGTGTTTGCAACGTTTCCAGCCGCATCTTCTTGCGCTTTATCAAAAAGTTCGCACTCTATTTTTGTGGTGTAACCACCTGTTTTATCAAGTTTGTGCTTAACACTTTTGATGCGCCATTCTGCTGGAATATAGGGGCGGAAAGGGGGCTCTTGAACAAGCTTTGCTTCTGCTTGTACAAACGGATCACCACCGATATCACATGAGAAAGAAGACTTACCGCGTGATGATTTATTGCGATAAGCAGCAATGGCCGCAACAGCCTCTGATTGGTTATGGTAGGTATATTTGAGTTCATGAAACGGCGGGTTACCAACTTTGACTTCTTTTTTTTCACCACTGCGTAAGTCATGATAGGTTGCGAGAACACCACCTTTTTTCTCTTTGTCTTCTTCTTGTTTTTCCGATTCTTTTTCTGCTTTTTCCGATTCAGATGATGGTGTTCTGTCATTGTCATCCATATGAATAAAGTTTTCATCATCATCAATCTCTTCTGGTTCTCGTGCATCAGCAGCGGCTTTTTGGTCGTCCCCCACATCCGTTTCTAAGCCATTGGCTGCACCTGCTTCATCCCGTGCGCTGTATTTAAAATCCCAAGAGGTGCAATGTTTTTCATGGATAACAACTATGGGGAGTGTTTCACCGGTGATGGCTTTGCCTTCACCCCGTTTGGCGAGCACAAGTTTGCCATCAACGGGCTTTGCTACCGCATCATATTCTCCTGCAAGACGTGTAGCAAAAGCCATATCGCTTTCTGATGTTTGATCAATATGACGCACAACGATTTTTGCAAGATTGGAATCGATCTTTGCTGTATAGCCATTACGCTCTGCTATCTCTTGAACAATACTGCCAAGGGTTTGCTGGTGATAGGATTGGCTTTTTGGGGTTCTATAAGACGTGTTCATTGATGCAGCGCGCCCTGTAACACTTAAGCTTTGTGGTGGACTGCTTACAGAGATTTCATCTATCAGATAGGCTCCCATATCGCGGTTTTTCCCGCCTTCATAGCCAAGTGTTATGGAAATAACCGTCCCGATAAGAGGAATATCTAAAAAGCCGTTATCGCTGTCACGTGCGCGGTCATCAAGCTCTATAGTGATACGATCACTTTTGTTTTCTGCTTCATCGGTAATTTCAATTGATAAAACATAATCCATAAGCGTTTTGGTGATGTCTTCTCCATTTGCCAGAACCGTGCAAAAAGGTTTCATGATTTGCTACCCCAAATTCTGATCACTGGTGTGGCTTTCGGATAGGGGAGGGTTGGTAAGAGTATCGTGATGCCTGCTTTTAAAATGGGTCCATAGTCTGCAAGTCCAAAATTCGCTGCATAGACGCGTTCAACAGCAAGTGCTTGTTGACCTTTGGCATAGTATTTCCAGCAAATGGCATCTACCATATCGCCATCTTTGGTCATATAAAGGTCACTCATAGGTCTTCACCATATTCTCTTAATTTTATTGTAAATTCTTGTTTTTTGGGGGTGCCATTATGATGAAAAATGCTTTGTTTTTCCTCTACGGAAAGAATGACAAACTTACCTAAGATTTTGCCTTGACCGGTCACAAGAATGTGAGGTCCCATATGCGCTATTTGTCGTAAATATTCGAGCTGTCTGTGACCACCTTTGAAATCTGGATAAATCACGCCTGCTAAAGAAAATTCCGCATTTGCAACAGCAGGTAATTGAAGAGCAGCTTTTCGCCCCAATCGCCCTTGCTCCACCCATGGAACCCCATAAGACATATCGAGGGTTTGATAAGCTGCTGTTTCAATGGAAAAGATAAAACCACCCAAAGCTAACATCATGGTATTTAATCCGAAAGGCTAGAGGCTATGGCTAAACGTTGCTGTTTTGCATAGCGTTCAAGTGCTTGATTGACAGCGTCTCTGATTTCGTCCTTGAGACCATTTGGTACTGAAATATTGAGATTTGTAATGGTTACACGGGCGTCTACTTCAACGGGCTTGTGAACCGTAATAGGCTTTGGAGCTTTAAAGGCACCCGCTTTTGCATTTGTTGCCTGCATTTGTCCTGTTTCAACGACACTTGTATTAAAACCACTCTTGCGTTTTTCAGCTGGGGTATTTGTAACCACTGCTGTGTCCAGCATTCTTTTTGCCCGTGCATTGGTCTCATTGGTAAAGGTTTTAATGGTCTGGGTTGAAGTTTTGTTGATTGAAACATTAAAGCCTAACTTTTCTTTCACCCAATTAGGCATCCAGCTGGTTAATTTATTCATCATATTGCTAAAACCGTTATACAGATCATCCCATTGGCTTTTGATACCCTCCCACAAGCTACCAATGAGATTGGCACCAGCTTCCATTAAATCAACGCCAAGCAACCATTTAATGAGTTCATTGATTCCTTTTGCTATCCAAGAGAGCGGTGAAAAGTTTTTAAAGAGCGTCAAGAGGTTATTGAAAATGTTACTGCATAAGCTGTAAAAAGAATCCCATAGTTTTCCTAAGAAGTTTATTACGGTATTCCAGTTTTTGTAGAGTAGATATCCAGTAGCAATAAGCACTGTAATACCACCTATTATCCAGCCTATGGGAGTAGACATCATGACGATGCGAAGCGCGGCGAATGCTGTACCAATTACAGCTAATGATGCAACCAACCGGAAATCTATTTCATCCCAGTATTTACAAAGTGCGATAACTGCTGCAATACCACCAAGTATCCACCCGATAGGCGTCGTCATCATAGTATAGCCAAGTGTGACAAACGCTGTCCCCACGGCTGCTAATGCGGCAATGAGTGGACCAAAAATGAATGAACCAAGTGCCACAAGTCCTACCTTAAAGAGGGTTATTTCACCAATCAACGGCTCCATCCATTGAAACCAGCCTTTAATCCTCTCTGTGAGATCACTGATACCTTTTCTCAAATCAGAGGTAGGATTAAGCAAATCATTAAAGACTTTTCTTAAGGTTTTAGCCCAGCTCGCAACGGTTGTTTGAATGAGATCACGGTTTTCATCAATCAACTTTGAAAAACCGTCAATCATGTCATTGATCACGGGCATGAAGCGTGCTCCAATAAAGCTCGCGATACCGCCTATTTTTTTCTTAAAAGCACCAAGCTTGTCACTTAAATCTGCTGCATAGCGTGCAACATCGGCACCTATCAGCCATTTTCCTTTCCGCGCCTTTGCAAACAGCTCTTTTATGGGCGCCATGCCTTGTGCAAGCATGGTAGCCATTTCTTTACCATCACCACCAAACAACAGAGCAGCAATATGCTGTCTTTGTGCTTGATTTTTCATCTTACTCATCTTGTCGGTAATTTCTTCCAACAAGACAGAAGTGGATTTGAGTTTTCCAGAAGTGTTTTTGACAGAAATGCCAAGCGCTTCAAAGCCCATCATGCCTCTTTTTTGTCCAGCATAGGCTTGTGCCGAACGCCTATTTAAAACCGCTAAGGATTGTTGAAAGAGTTCGGCGGAAGTGCCTGAATTATCGGCTGCATCACCCCATAATTGAAGTGATGCAACACTCATATTTAAATGGCGTGAGGCATGGTGAAGACTATCCCCCAGATGCATGGTTTTCATGGTGAGGGCAGTTACACTTGCCACAAGCCCCCCACCAGCAAGCCCTAAAACACCGGTAAAGACCGAAGCACGGCTTGCCGCCACTCCAAGAGCACTTTGAACACCTTTCAAACTTGACGTCATGTTTTTGACAGCAGCAGAAAAGCGCGGAATACTCAATCTCAGTGAGAGTGTTTTTGACAACGTATCGAATTGCTTTTGTACACGTTTAAGAGGCGCGGTGAGTTCGTCTTCAAGAGACAATTTCACCTTTGCATCGGCAACTTTTTCACTCATTTTGTCTTATACCTTTCTGCTGCTTGTTTTCGCCAGAATATGAGTTCTTGTGGTTCCATTTCCATCATCTCTGAAAGGGACCAATGGAACACAATGGCAATATCGGCTATGAGTTTTGCGGCGGTTTCCCAGTCGAGGTATCCCGCCGTTTGGTAAAAGACTCCAAAATCTCTCCAAGATTTGCCATGTCGCCGCCATCAAGTTCCCCAACAGCTTCATATGGCCATCCCGAAAGGCGTGCGATCATAGTTACCACCTGATCAGTGCCTTCCTTTTTATCAATGGCTTGCATGTCTTTTACTTTGATGCGCCGTAAGGTAATTTCGGTGTGTTCTTTTCCTTCAAAGGTAACCGGTACAAGTAATTTATGTGTAATGCTTGTTTGTACTGTCATTTTCATAATCCTATGTTTTCTCTATGATCTGCTAATTGATTGACGCCATTAAATTTTCTGATGAGGTTTAGGACGTCTATCTCAACGATTTCAACGTCTTTCTGGACATATTTGAAATACTGTAATGTGAATGTTGCTGTGGATGTTGCTTTGCTCCCCGGTTGCCATTCTGCCATTTCAAAGCCTTTGCATAGTCCTCTCATGGTAATGACAACACCTTCTGCAGGTGTGCCTTGCGCTTGCATTGAACTTCGTAATGAAATGTCGACATCAGTGCGCCCCAACAGTGCCATCAACTCTGGAGAGCAATCAGAAATGGTCATGGTGAGAATGAGAGTTTCAAGACCAAGGTCAACTTCAATGGAGGAATCCATGCCTCCGCCACGATAACTTTCAACAACCAAGTTCAAATTCGGTAATGTTACGCTTTCACATTTTGCTTGATAGGGAATGCCGTCGACAAAAATGTTAAAATATTTCAAAACTCTTGGTAAAACGGGGATAGCCATTAAAAAATCTCCTCTAAATAATCATTCACAATGCGTGAACGGAATGTGATGTGTTCTGCTGGTGTTGTTGGTGTGAATTCGACATTGAAATAGACTCTGCCGCTTTCAATAGCGCTTGCTGTATTCAACTCTAGATCAGGTGTACAACGCCCACCAAGAATGGCGCCTTGTGCTTTTAAATCACGCAAATAGGCATTGACGCTTTCACT
>NZ_JAQITE010000046.1 GCF_028618595.1 Bartonella sp. AU18XJBT
AGCCATTTTTTACTCCTTTCTTATATAAATTTTATCCACACACTCATCCCGCTTGTGACGTGCAAGGGAGTGGTTTTGATTGATTCAAGATAAGCAGGTTTGAAATGAGAGAATCTTACGTTATTCGGGGTTCTCATTCAATATGAATAACAACGAATTATATTTATAAATCAGTATGTTAATTTTGTTAGGTATTTTAGTTGTTATGTTGGCTCGTTTTTGATTGTTAGATTGTAATCTCGGTCGTTTTTTAATACGATGTGGTGACGTGAGGCATTATATCTTTGTTTGTTCCTATTGCTAGGCTGCTATTTTTGTAACGAATGCGCTTTTATTATAGGAACTTTTTCTTTTTAAAACTTTTAAATGAGGAGCTGTCTGCGTTTTTAGATTTTTGTAATAAGATTGCTATTTGATTGACCTGATAAAGATTTAGCTGTCATTTTGAATAAGAGTTTACTATTTAAGTTTTTAACTTTGTCAGAAGTAGGCTTTATTTATCCTATTTGCGTTGCTCTATAGGGCATACCAATTGATGTAGATAATAAGCAGCGTAATGGATTTTTAAAAATGAGAATGTTATAAATTCACTTGAAGTCTCTATCTAAGCTTTTCAAATAAAATTGATTTAATAAAAAGTGGTTGCAAAATTTTTCTCTTTTGGTTTTCCACCCATTTTGACATAAAATAAGAAAATCTTATGAAAATCTTAGAATGTGGGGGAAATATAAATTAAAGCTGTTTTGTGCTTATTTTTCCATCGTTAAAGTAAAACCCTATCTGTCCTTTTAGCAGTTGTTCGGCTTTTTTACCAAATATTTCATAGCGCCAGCCATTCATAGCGGGAATATTTTTCTTTATTCCTCCATTGGCAATTTTTTCTAAATCATTAGATGTTGCAATAATTTTAGGGGCAATGCTGTTTTCGCTTGCAACAATTTTTAATAACACTTTGAGCAGATCGATAACAGCAGCCGTCGTATCATTGAGTGGATTATGTTTAGGAATGGGGGGTAAAGTAGAAAGATCCACCTCTAAGCCTTCGTGGACAGCTTTGATTAATGATTGAGTAATTGAGAGTTTATCCCAATTCTTATTAAGACTGCGCAACCGTTTTAATGCAGATTCATCTTTTGGTTGTTGGGTTGCTATTTCTATAAGACATTCATCTTTTATGATATGACGACGTGGCATATTGTATCTTCGTGCTTCACGTTCACGCCAAGCTGCTATCTTTTGTAATACAGCAAGTTCACGAGGCTTTTTAATTTTTCCTTTCACTTTTTTCCATGCTTCATCTTCTGGCATATCATAGGTTTTAGGATTTAAAAGGATTATTATTTCATCATCCATCCAGTGAGCACGTTGATTTTTTTCTAACTTTTTTTTCAATAACAGATAAACATCTCTTAAGTAGGTTACATCGGCAAGTGCATAGAGCAGTTGTTTTTCAGACAAAGGTCGGCAACTCCAGTCTGTAAAGCGGGAGGATTTATCAAGATGATGCCCCGTGCAGCGTTGTACAATTTGATCATAAGAGATAGAATCACCAAATCCACAAATTGATCCTGCTATTTGCGTATCAAAGAGAGGGGAAGGAATAACACCTCCAAGATGATAAATTGTTTCAATATCTTGGCGCGCAGCATGAAAAACTTTTACAACGTTTTTATCGATCATAAGGTCAAAAAAAGGTTGTAAATCAATATCCGGTGCTATGGGATCAATCAAAACTGTGATATCTGGTGATGCGAGCTGGATTAAACACAGTTGAGGCCAAAAAGTTGTTTCGCGGATAAACTCAGTATCGACTGTTACAAAATCAGAAGTACGTAGAGCGTTAAGTGCAATTTCAAGATCTGTTGTTTGTGTAATAAGATTCATCATTTTATTATAATTCGATAAATTAAATTTGTGCTTTATTGACTTTATTTTCGCGTTTTTATTCTCATATCTTGACAAATGGTTATTAAAAAGCGTTTGTAGCGCATGTGAATATTATAATCAAAGGCAAAAACATGCACCGTTATCGCAGTCATCATTGTGCAGCTCTTCGTAGATGTGATGTAGGAACACAAGTTCGTCTTTCGGGGTGGGTCCATCGTGTTCGTGATCATGGAGGGATTCTTTTTGTGGATTTACGTGATCATTTTGGAATCACACAAATTGTTGCTGACCCTGCTTCTCCGGCTTTTAAAGTTATTGAAAAAGTGCGTTCTGAATGGGTTATTTGTGTGGATGGAGAGGTGTGTGCACGTTCCGATGAAGTTATTAATGCAACGCTTCCAACAGGTGAGATTGAAATTTTTGCACAAGAGGTAGAAATTCTTTCAAAATCTGATGAGCTTCCTTTACCGGTTTTTGGTGAGCCAGATTATCCAGAAGATATTCGATTAAAATATCGTTTTCTTGATTTGCGTCGGGAGACTATGCACAAAAATATTATGCGTCGGACTGAAATTATTGCAGCTATGAGACGGGCTATGCAAAATAATGGTTTTACGGAATTTACGACGCCACTTTTGACAGCTTCATCGCCGGAAGGAGCACGTGATTTTTTGGTTCCAAGTCGTGTTCATCAGGGAAAATTTTATGCGTTACCGCAAGCGCCACAGCAATATAAACAATTGTTAATGATGTCAGGTTTTGATCGTTATTTTCAGATTGCTCCATGTTTTAGAGATGAAGATCCAAGGGCTGACCGTCTTCCTGGTGAATTTTATCAATTAGATGTTGAAATGAGTTTTGTTGAGCAAGAAGATGTTTTAGCAACTATGGAACCTATTATGCGTTCTATTTTTGAAGAATTTGCAGATGGAAAGACTGTGACACAAAGCTTTCCTCGCATTTCCTATGATGAAGCAATGCAAAAATATGGTTCTGATAAGCCAGATCTGCGTAATCCGATCATTATGGAAGATGTTTCTCAGCATTTTTATAATTCTGGTTTCAAAGTCTTTGCTCAAATTTTAGCGAATGATGAGAATGCACAAGTGTGGGCTATTCCAGCTAAAACGGGTGGAAGTCGTGCTTTTTGTGATCGTATGAATGTATGGGCACAAGGTGAGGGGCAACCAGGGCTCGGTTATATTTTTTGGCGTGAAGAAGAAGGAAAATTTGAAGGAGCAGGGCCTATCGCCAAAAATATTGGTGAACAGAGGACTGAAGCAATCCGTATACAGCTTGGACTTGAAAGTGGTGATGCCTGTTTTTTTGTAGCTGGCGATCCAAAAAAGTTTGCATCTTTTGCCGGAGCAGCTCGCACAAGGGTAGGGGAAGAATTAGATCTTCTCGATAGAGATAGTTTTTCTTTGGCGTGGATTGTTGATTTTCCATTTTTTGAATGGAATGAAGATGAAAAAAAGATTGATTTTGCACATAATCCTTTTTCTATGCCTCAAGGGGGCGAAAATGCTCTTGAGACCCAAGATCCTCTTACTCTTAAAGCTTTTCAATATGATCTTGTTTGCAATGGTTATGAAATTGCATCAGGAGGAATTCGTAATCACTTACCAGAAATGATGCTTAAAGTTTTTGAACTTGTAGGTCTTTCTAAGGAAGTTGTGAAAGATCGTTTCGGTGGTCTTTATCGTGCATTCCATTATGGGGCTCCGCCACATGGTGGGATGGCTGCGGGAATTGACCGCATCATTATGCTGTTGCAAGGTGTTAAAAATTTGCGTGAAGTTGCTTTATTTCCTATGAATCAACAGGCGCTTGATCTTTTGATGAGTGCTCCTTCTGATGTTTCTCCTACACAATTACGTGATTTAGGAATCCGTATGGCTCCCTACTCACAAAAATAGCTCATAAAGTTGATTATGGATTGTTTTCATCTTTTTCTTATGCAGAGTGAAGTTTTGATGCCTCTCAAGAGCGTCGTGTGTGTGCTTTTTGTGAAATTTAGATAGACAAAAACGCTATTGTGTTGATTCTTTATGAGGCATTTTAATTTCTTGTTTCTATAGGGGCTCTTCTCTTTGTGATAGGTGAGGAAATGATTGTGATTGTTTTATCATGAATAAATTAGAAATGAGAGAATTCTATAATATTTGGGAGTCTCATTTTAGTTGAAATGAATGAATTATCTTTATATGCCAATATATTATTTATTTTTATTGAAGTTTTTACAACGTTGTAGCAGAGAATTGTGTCTCTTCGTTTTTATGATAATAATGTGGTTTTCCATTCTATCTTATTCTGAAAAGTTTAAATTTTATAAGCTTTAAATATTTTTTAGTTTTTCATAGAAAAACTGAATGGGGTTGTTATACAATTTATCTTTATAATAAAGATGATGTTTGAAAGGTGCTTTTGTCATTCCAAAAAGGATAAAATAACTCTTTGTGAGCAGTTAAATTATCGTCGTATTTGACAAAGCTTTTAATAAATTACTTAGGACGAGGGGGAAGGACATGTATAAATTTTTCAAATTGATATAATTTTCTGTTCATGTTTTAATCGCAGCGTTTGTTTTTATGTAATTGACTTTTAATAAAAAAGCCGACTCATAGAAGATTTCATTAAATAAATCCTATAAAATAATTCTTATCATTGTGGGAATTGTTGTATTAATACTATGTCTGATAAAATGAATTTACCTTTTGATAAAGAACATATTGAACCAATAGAATTACGTTCTGCTTTACAGGAACGTTATTTGGCTTATGCACTTTCTACGATTACACACCGTGCATTGCCTGATGTACGTGATGGATTGAAGCCTGTCCACCGACGGATTGTTCATGCGATGCGTCTTCTCAAACTAAATCCTGGACAGTCTTATGCGAAATGTGCGCGGATTGTCGGTGATGTCATGGGAAAATTTCATCCTCATGGGGACGCGTCTATTTATGATGCTTTGGTACGCTTGGCTCAAAGTTTTGCTGTTCGTTATCCGTTGGTTGATGGGCAAGGCAATTTTGGTAATATTGATGGTGATAATGCTGCTGCTATGCGTTATACGGAAGCACGTATGACTGAAGTGGCTGCATTGTTACTTGAAGGAATTAATGAGAATGCTATTGATTTTCGTTTAACCTATAATGAGGAAGATGAAGAGCCGGTTGTTTTACCAGGAGCTTTCCCTAATCTTTTAGCAAATGGTTCTTCTGGTATTGCTGTTGGTATGGCAACATCTATTCCACCCCATAATGTTGCTGAGCTTTGTGATGCAGCGCTCCATTTGATTGCCCATCCCGATGTAAATGATGAGGCATTAAATCAATTCGTTCTTGGTCCTGATTTTCCGACAGGGGGAATTTTAGTTGAGCCTAAAAAAAGTATTGAGGAATCCTATCGTGTTGGGCGTGGATTCTTTCGCTTGCGTTCACGTTGGCATCAGGAATCGGGCAGCCGTGGTTCTTATGTGATTGTTGTGACTGAAATTCCCTATCAGATTCAAAAGTCACGTCTTATTGAAAAAACAGCAGAGTTATTGCTTGCACGGCGATTGCCAATGCTTGAGGATATCCAAGATGAATCAGCAGAAGATATCAGAATCGTGCTGGTTCCTAAAAATCGGTCGGTTGATCCGGAGCTCCTTATGGAGTCTCTTTTTAAATTGACTGATTTTGAAGTAAGATTTCCCCTTAATCTGAATGTTTTGTCTTTGGGAAAAATACCCAATGTTCTCTCTTTGCGCGAGAGTTTACAGCAATGGCTCGAACATCGTCAAGAAGTCCTTATTCGCCGCTCTCATTATCGGCTTGATCAAATTGATTGTCGATTAGAAATTCTTCATGGATATCTTATTGCCTATTTAAATCTCGATGAGGTTATTCAGATTATTCGTGAAGAGGATGAACCTAAAAAGCAGCTGATCAGTCGTTTTGAATTAACAGAAAATCAAGCTGAAGCTATTCTTAATATGCGCTTGCGTTCTTTGCGTAAGCTTGAGGAATTTGAAATTCGTAAAGAATTTGAAAGTTTAAAAGCTGAAAAAGAAAAGCTACAGAATTTGTTAGCTTCTCCTATAAAACAATGGAAAATAATTTCAGAAGAAATAAAAAAAGTTCGAAATACTTTTGGCCCTGAAACCCTCTTAGGGAAAAGACGAACGACATTTGAAGAGGCACCCAGACATGATCTTGATGATATTCAACAAGCAATGATCGAAAAAGAACCGATTACTATTGTTATTTCTGAAAAGGGGTGGATGCGTGCTTTGAAGGGACATTTGAACGATTATAAAGCACTTTCTTTTAAAGAAGGAGACAGTTTAAAGTTAGCATTTCCAGCATTTACGACTGACAAGATTGTGCTGATCAGTACGGGGGGAAAGTTTTTTGCACTTGGTGCAAATAGTTTACCTGGAGGGCGGGGACATGGTGAACCTATTCGTATTTTAGTTGATATGGATGATGAGCACGATGTTCTTACAGCTTTTGTGCATCACGCAGAGGAAAAACTGCTCTTGGTTTCATCTCACGGTAATGGTTTTATTGTTCCTTCTGCAGAAGTGATCGCCAATACACGAAAAGGAAAGCAAGTGATGAATGTGAAAGCTCCTGATAAGGTAAAGCTTTGTGTTCAAGTAAATGGTGATCATGTTGCGGTGGTTGGAGAAAACCGTAAAATGCTTATTTTTTCTATTGAACAAATACCAGAAATGAATCGCGGTAAAGGTGTTCGTTTACAGCGTTATAAAGAAGGTGGTGTTGTTGATGCCAAGACTTTTAATTTATCAGAAGGCTTAAGTTGGCAAGATACAGCTGAACGAATCTTTAATCGTCAGGCGGACGATCTCTTTGAATGGATGGGAACGCGTGCGGGCGTCGGGCGTTTGGTTCCAAAAGGATTTCCAAAATCAGGAAAATTTATTAATTAAATGTATTTTATAAATGGGGAAAATTCCCTATGGTTTTATGATTGTGTAAGATATTAATTTATAAGGATAATTTATTATTTTTATATTGAAAAAAAGACCTAAAGCGTGAGTTTTTTCTTATTTCGATCTTGTTTAGGTTAAATCAATTGTAGTTTGACAGTAGGTTTTATACTAAGTGGGAAGAGGTTGGATTAGGTAGGAATACGTGGTAATTTGTTGTTTTTATGGTTATTTTTTACTATTAAATGCGCGTTTTATCAAAATAGATTTTGACACCTAAAATTGTAAAAAAGAGCGAAAATCAGAAAAAAGTGCGTTTTCATGGTAAAAATGAGCTATAGCTTTCATAGCAGAGCAAAATTTTGAAAACCTTACATTTTATAAAAGCGTTTGTTTATTTGTCTTATGAAACGCTGCTTTAAAAACCAACGCACGTAAATGTAAAAACCGTTTTGTTAAAGCTACCAAGCGTTTTGATTTGTTTGATACGTTTGATAGCAATGAAAAGCGTTTATAGGCTCTCTTATTCAAATGAGTGAGTAAAAATCATATGGATCATTTACATTCCTTTTGATAAGTTTTCATATCTCTCATAGAGCGCTTGCAATATGATACGTTTTGTATATATACCCTCATTACCTTTATTAGGGTTGATTCATAAGGATAAACATTTGAAAGCCGCGTCATATCAATTGGCACGGCTTTCTTTTATTTTACTCTCTCTTTTATGATATGTTTATTAGCAATGCATCTTATATGCGTTTATAACCATAGAGAAGGCATGCCCCCCATGTCTGTTTTTATTCTGTTTTATCAGTTATATTGACAAGCTTATCGCTTTCATACACCTCACAATTTTTGGGAACCAACCTTACTTTGCTTTTTTTATTGATTTTTGCATTGCCATAGACAGAGCCATAAATCTCACAAGAGCCCCCCACGCTAGCAGAGCCATAGACCTTGCCATAAATTTTTGCACGACCATTAATAACAGCATAATTATAAACCTTTCCATGGCTATAAATGCAAGCCGAGCCAGAAACCTTGGCATGACCATAGACCCTTGCATAACTAAAAACCGCAGCATCATAAGAAACATGCGCATGGTCATAAATATGAGCATCAGCAAAAACGCGGGCAGTGCCACTTATATGAGCATTGCCATAGACATGACCACAGACCTGAGAAAAATGGCGTATTTTTGCATTTTCATAAACACGGGCATAGCCATAAACCCACGCATTATCATAAACCCAGCAATTGCCATCATGAGAGAGGTTGCTTTCCTTTTCAATAAAGCCGCCTAGATCGCCAGCTTTGATATCATCAAAATCTTTTAAAGCACGAATGCGATAAAGAGTTGTAATCTGTTTAGTAATCCTATCTTTAATTTGTTTAATTTCACTGGTTAATTCATATTTTTTGCACATAAAGATACCCTCACAATCTAATGTGATAAACAGTTGATAAAATTTGAAATGGAAAATTGGATTAGAAAGCAGGCGCCCCCGCACCGCCCGCGTCTTATTTACGCAGCTTCATTTATGGTTTTGTTATTATTCTCAATATCATCATAAATTTTTTGATTGCCATCAACTATAGCATTGCCAAAGATTTTTACTAAGTAACAAACATATACATTGTCAGAAACGACGGCATTATCGTAAACATGAGCAGCCCAATCAATACGAGCAGAGCCTAATATTTTTGCATTGCCATAAACAAAGCCCTTTACATAAGCATTATCAGCAATTTTCGCATTGTCAGAGATTTTTGCATCAAAAATGATATTAGCTTTATTACAAACAAAGGCATTGTCATAAACTTGACCACGAACGATAGCATTGTCATTAATTTTTGCATTGCCATAAACATGAGCATTTGCACCGAAAACCCATGCATCATCATTAACA
>NZ_JAQITE010000047.1 GCF_028618595.1 Bartonella sp. AU18XJBT
ATCCCCTCTTCTCCCTCTCCAAGCTCTTTGACAAAGACCCAATAAAAACGCATTGCTAAAAGATGCTCTAGCCTTCTTACGGTTTCAACCTTATCAAATTCAAGCATATTCAGATAATCTTCTTTGCTATTTAAGTGCTCTGGATAATCTATCATCTTTACATCCTCCCTAAACAAAATAACGTGGACGGCTACAACCACGCGCACATAATTGTTCATTACCTCTAGCAGAAGATATGGTGGAGCGCGCAAAACATCCGCTATCTACACCATGGCTCCACCCTCCTCCTCCTGATAACCATCTCATTTCTAGCCTAGCCTGCCCCCTATTCGTTATTTGCATAGGAAATGTTCCTGATAAAAACTGCCAAACATAACCACAACCTTCCTCACAACCGATATGCGAGATCATACGACGATTGGCTGTATCAACGTGACCTCCTGAAATCTTAGGAGAAGGGGCCTTCTTACCCGTAATACTTGTTTTGTCATTACTGCCAGACATCGCAGAGGCAAATTCCACATCACTTAGTAACGTTTTCTTGACACGCAACATATCTGTTACATGATCTGTATAGCTACGACCTATGGTGATAGGAACATTATACGCCGAACGCGTATTTTCACCGGTGCCTGACTGAAGATAAATATCAACCCAAAGATCTGTAGAGGGGTCATACACCATCCCTTCTGGAGAACTATGCGGGCGGTGATTCAAACACCAAACAGAATTGGGTAATATATCCCCTGCTTTATAGCCTGATAAAGGGTGACCTTCAATCTCTCCAACATCCGCACAGAGCGTATGAAACCCTCCTATCTTGATAGAATTATCTGCTGTGTATCCATTCGGATAAGTAGCATTTTCTGAAATGCCAAATATAACACTTTGGTCATCATTTCCCGGAACCATGTAAACATAATAATCTTTACCTGCCTTAAGAGAAACAGAAAATTCCAATTTTTTATCTTCAATGATAGGATGTAAACGAAAAGCCGTATTATCCGTATCGACGCGACGAAAAAGCGTTCCTTTTTTTATCAAAAGAGTTTGTCTCCCATCACCAACGACCAAAAATGATCGTTCTTGAGAAAAGACAGTAAAATGCACGTTATTATTTATAAAAGTAAGAAAACCTTTTATCCCTTCTTTAAGAGATTCAATCTGTTCACTGTTCTTATTTACTTGGGTTTGTGTGTCAGAAAAATTAAACGAAATAAGGGATTTATTAGCTTTCTCTGCTATCGTTTTAGCCTCTTCTGCTGTCGACTTCGCACTAGCTGCTACTTCCTTGGCTTTTTCGGCTTCGCTCTTGGCTTGATAGGCTTGTGAATCTGCTGCCTCAGCTTTTTTCTTGGCTTCTTCTGAGTACATCCGCGCTAAACTTACGGGGGCTTTAAAACTCTCAACCACTTGATTGATATCGATAACTCTACTCATTGCAGACGAGGCTGTTTTTTCTGCCTTTTCTGCCTGATTGCGTGCTTGCTCCGCATCATGTCTTGCATGACCAGCTGTCTGTTTGGCTTCTTTAGCTATTTTTTCGGCTTCATCCGCTACTGTCTCTACCTGTACTGCCTTCTTCTGAGCGCTTTCAGAAACCTTTTTTGCCTCTTCTGCTGTCGACTTCGCACTAGCTGCTACTTGTTTTAGTTCATCCAAAGCACTTTGAGATTCTTGTACAATCTTCTCTACTGCTTCGGCTTTACGCTTCGCTTCTTCCGTTATGCCCTTAACCGCTTCCCCACTCACCTGCCCTGCCGTATCTCCTGAACGCGCCGCTGACTCTGCTGCCGCTTTCGCTTCAGAAGCTACTTTTGTAGCCTCCTCTGCACTCTGTTGGGCTTGATGTGCCGTCGCTGTTGCTGTATCCGCTGCACTCTTGGCTTCTTCTGCTGTGCTCTTCGCTGTATTCGCCACCCTAACAGCGCTTTCTGATGCTCCTTTAGCTTCGTTAGCTATCGTTTCTACTGTCAAAGCCTTTGCCTTGATAGAAATAATATCTACTGTCGCTTTCTTTGCTGTATTTTTCGCCTCTTCTGCTGTTTCTGTCGCTGTCGCTACCGATTGTTTTACTGCCTCCACTAAACTTTTTGCCTCAACAGCTGTCGTTTTACTTTCATTGGCTAACGTTGCTGCCTGATCTGCTACTTCCTTCGCTTCAGCGGCTTTAGACACTGCTTCTGAAGCTATAGTTGATGCTCCTTTTGCTGTCGTTCCTGCTTGTTCTGCTGTTCCCTTGGCATCTGTCGCTATACTTTCCGCGCTTTCCGCCTTCTTCTGTGCTCCTTCTGCTATTCCTTTTGCCTCTTCCGCTATACCCTTCACTGCCTCCATACTCATTTGACCTGCTGTCTCTCCTGAACGCACCGCTAATTCTGCTGCTGCTTTGGCTTCTTCGGCTATCGTTTTCACACGACTTGCCTCTTCTTTGGCTTCTTCTGATAAGCTTTTTGCACGAGAGGCGGTTTGACTTGCTTGTTCACTCGTGGATTTCGCTTCAGTCGCAACAGTCTCTAAACTTTCTGCTTTAGATTTCGCATCGCTAGCCTCTTTTACAGCTTGCTCTACTTTCGCTGTCACCTTATCAACGGCGCTTTTTGCTTCCTCCGCCAAACCCTTCGCCTCAGATGCCGTACTCTTGGCTTCTCTTGCTTCTGTTAATGCTGTAGCTGCTGTAGATTTTGCTTCAGTCGCAATAGTCTCCACACTTTCTGCTTTAGCCTTTGCTGCTTCTGCTAAGGTCTTCGCTTCACCAGATTTCGTTAACGATTCTAAGGTTTGCTGGCTTATCTCATCACCTTTCTGTTTGGCTGTCGTGGCTGTCGATAACGCTCTTTCTGCAACACCTTTCACATCTTCAAGGGTTTTAGTTGATGCATCAAAAACATCCTTGTTTTCCTGAACAAGTTTCTTTACCTCTGCTGATACTGTTTTAGCTTCCTCAGCACTCCCTTTCGCATCATTGGCTATAGTAGATGCCTCGTCCGCCCTTGTTTTCGCAGAAGTCGCTTCTCTTAACGCCTGCTCTGCTGTCTTTTGCACCTCTCTAGAGGCTGTATTCGCTTTGTCTGCTAAGCTTTTTGCTTCCTCTGATTTCTTCTGAACTTCTTCTACCAAACTCTTAGTGCTTTCACTTCCTTCACGAACCGCTTGTCTATCGGCTTGCAATGCCTGCTCTGCAACTGTCTTCGCTTCAGAAGCTACTCGAGACGCTTCTGATGCATTCTGGTGGGCTTGTTCGGCTTTCGTCTGTGCACTATCCGCTAAAATTTTCGCAGTTTCCGCTAAACCCTTTGCCTCTTCTGACGTGCTTAACGCTGTCTCTGATTGTGATTTGGCATCTTTCAACGCTCTCAAGGCATCATCGGCTATCTGTTTGGATTCTCCCGAGAGTGTCTGAGAAGCTTCTGCTGTCTGCTTAGCTTCTCTTGAAGCTGTTAATGCTGTCTCCACTGCCGCTTGTACTTGTGACGCTGTTTTTGTGAGTGCTGTAACAGAAGATGTCGCACTTTCCGATAACTCTTTTGCTTTTTCTGCAATATCCTTGGCATCATCGGCTGCCTGCTTGGCTCCATCCGCCTTTAGACTTGCTTGCGTTGCTACAGTCTTAACTTCACGACTCGTCGCTACCGCGGTCGCTGCTACTTGGGTTGTCTCTGTTGCTGTTTGGGAAGCATCTCTCGCAGTTTGTTCTGCACGGGTTGCAATAGTCTTCGATTCATCGGCTAACCTCTTGGCTTCGGTCGATAAATTAACAGCATTCTCACTGGTCTGTTTAACCTCTTCAAAACGTTGCAATGCCGTAGAAAGTGAACCTTTCGTACCACTTATTTCCCCTGAGGCTCTATTGACTGCTGCTTTTGTCTCTTCTGCCATGTGCTTGGCAGCATCAGAAGCATTCTTGGCTTCTTCTGCTAAGCCCTTGGCTGTATCTGCTGTCTCTTTTGCAAGGGTAGCGGTTGTCGTAGCTGCTTTAACTTCTTCCTTCGCTTCATGAGACGTCGTAAGCGCCGTCGTAGCTGTTTGAACCGTTTTCCTCACCTCGCTAAGCGCTTGTTCCAACACCCTCTTTGATTCTTCTGCAACCTGTTGCGCGCCATTCGCACGTGCCATGGCTTTTTCTGCTTCTTGTCTTGCATTAACAACCTGCTCTAACGGTGCAAAGGTTTCATACGAATACAAAGATGCCGTCCCTAAAAGCTTCGGAACAACAACGCTGTCTTGAGAAGTTCCTGCTACCATTTCTTCTCTCGTCGCGACTGGTATCAAATATTCATGTTCATGATCGGGTATCTTCATCTGCTTTCGTCCTCACATCATTCACAGTGCTTCATCTAATGAACACTCTTTCAAATCTTCAAAATCTTCTCTTAATGCCTCTAAGCGCTTCTCTAAATCTTTTAACGATCCATCAAACTCTGTTTTCAAAGCGGCTTTCAGTAAATCAAAAACGCCATTAAGCGGCGCATGCACAAAATGATCCCCCGAATACAAAACGACCCGTACTTGAGACGGGTCGCTAATCTCTGATATCGCAAACGGTTTTAATGACATTTCATTTCCTCATGTCTTGATCCCATAAATTACACTCACATTAACGGGGCGCGTTTCAACACCACCAACCCTCTCTGCCATGAGGTGATGTTCATGATGCGCTCTGTCATTCAGCCCTTCTGTTATAGGCGTGGAATAATATAAAAAATTAGCAAACGGGCTCCTGATAAACCAAGGTAAGCGAGGCGGCTTATCTTTTTCTGTAAACCAAAATGGAACTTCTGAAGTGCCCGCTATTTGGTCAAATTCTTGATTACACTTGTCCAAAGCATCACCACTCAACCCTACACACTCTTCGTCTATAGCTCTCTTTCGCCTTTGCAAAGAAACATCACGTTTTTTACGAGAAGAAAGACCTTCTGATGATGCTGGACCTATAAAATGTTCATGCGCTTTTAAAGAACAGCCTTGCTGACTTGCAAAAGAACGCCAAGGGTCTAGATTGCGTTCATAATCCAGTCCCCGTAAAAACATTCCCCTAAAATCGGGAACATTAAACGTCTCAACGCCATCTCCTTCTCCCCACGTCGTTCCTATTACACAAAATAAATCCCAATAAACATACCGTGAATAAGCACGCCCATCACATGGCAACCAACCATCCGGCAGGCGTTCCATTGCAAACGGTCCTATCAGACCAGAGGGTAAGCGTTTTAAGGAAGAAACTTTGCCCCTTGTCGGATTGAGAACTTGCCAACCCGTAAGCTCTTCATCATACACAAGCGTATAAAGACAACCATCTTGTATCTCTCCTCCCGATAAGGCTAATAAACCGGTTTCTGTCGCCTTATAAACGGGCTTACCAACTAAATTATTTAAAGCAATTGTTGTCGCCCCAACATTTTTGCCCTTCGCTTTAAAACAAACCGATATGCCATTCTTATACTCTAAAAATGCCGATTGGCTTAGAAGCCTTATCACGCTCGTCTTTTGGTTATTATCAACCGTTACAATGCCTTCAAGCACGCCGCCCGTATCCGATAAATACTCACTTATCCTTTGCATCATCACACGGGCGCTATTATTGACCGTGTTAGGGTGCTGTCCCTCTGACCAATTAATCAAAGCATCAGCACCACCATTTTCAGATGCCGTTAAAGACCAATCATAAATCGTCGACATATGAACCTCACGTCTTGATTCCAAACACAACACTCATATTAATCGGACGCGTCTCACTTGCACCTGAACTTGCCAAAGCAACATCACGCATGTGAAGATGGGAATGGGGAAAGGCTAGCTTATGGTGCACGCGTATATCTTCTGCCCTCACACCCAAACGTTCAGCAAGTTTCAACCTTTGCTGGTCATTCAACACATAACCCCAGATGATCATCATATCACCATGCCAACTCTCTTCCTGATTTTCAGCATTCAAAATCGTAAAGGAGTGACCACTATGGTCATGCTTTCTCATAGCGTCATTTTGTAAAGTGCCAAGATAACGAAAGCGATCTATCTCGCGGTCATCATCAACACCTCGTAAAAAAACACCACGCAAATCGGGAACGTTAAACTTTGTCCAACTATCAGCTCCACCCCATCTGATCCCTATCGCTTCATAAAGAGCAGGATAATCACTGCGCAAATAAGCTTTCCCATCACAGAGTAATGCGGCATAATATCAAAAAACAGAATAAAGTCAATAGCTTGTATGCAATTATTTTATATGAATCCACTTAAGAATCCACATTTTTATACGTGATTCATTTGACCATTTTTTATATAAGATTAGCACGTATGAATAGAGCATAAAAAGCAAATCATGATGCAAATATTATAACGCATGTGTGTATTCAAATGAAATGAAAAGCAGCTGTCATTCATAACAGTTTATAAATTTTATGATACGTTTTTATCACTTAAAAATCGCATTGAAGTTAGTAATATAGACTTTTTTAATTTCGCTAAATTTTTAGCGAAACTATTATAAGCTTATAGGTTTTAATTCATAAGGGCGCATAAAAGGATTTAAAGACGAAATAGTTTTTAAAACACTTACTAAAAATTTAGTAAATGATAGGCAGGCATTATACAGATCCTATCATCACAACAGATATGAAATTTAAAAAGTTATATCTTATGAAATCAAAAGCCTTTTTAATGAATAAAAGCAAGCTATCAAAAAACGTTTTAAAAGTTATCGTTTAAAAATACGAAGCCAAATGAGATCTCCTCAAATTTGAGGGCACCTATTGAAACAAAGATAAGCAGGTAAACTTCAAAACCGTTGTAACATCATAAGGCATGGGATTTTACTCAATTTTGGAGTCAAAAGCGATATTGTTTAAAGAATGCCTCTATTTAAAGATACCCCCCCAAATTGGGGGGGTAAGATTGCCAACTCAAAATTGAGCCGGCTAATTTTTAAAGAAATTAGGTTTTAAAGAAAAGTACAAATACGCTTATGAGACGCTTTCTAAATGAAGCTTTAAACGTTTGAAAGTGATGCTTTATAAGCTTATTATTCTTTCATTTGCTTAAGAACGTTTCATTTACGAAAAAATAAAGATCTAGATTTCACAGCAGAGCAAAATTTTGAAAACCTTACATTTTATAAAAGCGGTTGTTTATTGTCTTATGAGAGATTGTTTTAAAAACCAACGCGCGTAAATGTAAAAAATGGGTTTTGTTATAGATATTCACTTAATACACATTTGCTTTTGATTGGATTGATAAAGTTACCAAGCGTTTTGATTTGTTTGATTTTAGAATGTCAGTTCTTTCAATTCACTCAGCTCAATTTTGAGCTTAATATTTTGAAACGTTTTTAAAAGAAGCATCATGATCATGTGCTTTGTTTTAAATGATCTCTTTAAAAAAAGGGCGTTATTCTTAATACGTCTGAAGCCATAAAAGCGTTTATAGGCTCTCTTATTCAAATGAGTGATTAAGATCATACGCATCATTTACGTTTCTTTTGATAAGTTTTCATACCTTTA
Source organism: Bartonella sp. AU18XJBT (assembly GCF_028618595.1). Classification (GTDB taxonomy): domain Bacteria; phylum Pseudomonadota; class Alphaproteobacteria; order Rhizobiales; family Rhizobiaceae; genus Bartonella. The sequence goes on from NZ_JAQITE010000047.1 coordinate 7,500, forward strand.
ATAGATCGCTTGCAATATGATACGTTTTGTATATATGCATTCATTACTCCATGTAGGTGATTAATTTTAATCATTAGAATCAAAATTTGAAAGCCGCGTCATATCAATTGGCACGGCTTTCTTTTTTTTAACTCTCTCTTTTATGATATGTTTATTAGCAATGCATTTTATATGCGTTTATAGCCATTAAAGAATGCACGCCCCCATGCCTGTTTTTATTCTGTTTTATCAGTTATATTGACAAGCTTATCGCTTTCATACACCTCACAATTTTTGGGAACCAACCTTACTTTGCTTTTTTTATTGATTTTTGCATTGCCATAAGCACGCCCCCATATTTTTGCACAATATGAGATTTTTGCATTGCCATAAACAGAGCCATAAACCTCACAAGAGCCCCCCACGCTAGCATTGCCATAGACCTTGCCATAAATTTTTGCACGACCATTAATAACAGCATAATTATAAACCTTTCCATGGCTATAAATGCAAGCCGAGCCAGAAACCTTGGCATGACCATAGACCCTTGCATAACTAAAAACCGCAGCATCATAAGAAACATGCGCATGGTCATAAATATGAGCATCAGCAAAAACGCGGGCAGTGCCACTTACATGAGCATTGCCATAAATATTCCCATAAACATGCGCATTGCCATAGACAAAAGCATGGTCATAAATTTTTGCATATTGAGAGATAAAAGCCCTTCCATAGACCTCCGCATTGCCATAGACATGACCACAGACCTGAGAATAATGGCGTATTTTTGCATTTTCATAAACACGGGCATAGCCATAAACCCACGCATTATCATAGACCCAGCAATTGCCATTATGAGAGAGGTTGCTTTCCTTTTCAATAAAGCCGCCTAGATCACCAGCTTTGATATCATCAAAATCTTTTAAAGCTTTAATGCGATAAAGGTTAATAATATTTCGAGTAAGAGCATGTTTAATTTGTTTAATTTCATTGGTTAATTCGTATTTTTTGCACATAAAGATACCCTCACAATCTAATGTGATAAACGTTTGATAAAATTTGGAATGGGGAAATTTGAAAGAGGGGCGCCCCCGCACCGCCCGCATTTTATTTACGCAGCGTCTTTTATGGTTTGATCACAAATTTTGATATGACCATTCAATTTTTTGGTATCTATATATGAATTGCCAAAAACACTCACTTTATCGCAAATGTATGTATAGCCTGTAATTTT
>NZ_JAQITE010000048.1 GCF_028618595.1 Bartonella sp. AU18XJBT
AGGCACTCTCCCTCGTGGTGCTTTAATAACATCAATCAAGGCGTTTATTAAGACGGCGTTTTCGGACACAAAGGTCAAAATAGGCAGCACTGCTGGCGGCAATGAGTTTGGTGAGTTAGAGATCAAACAAGCTGGTATTAAAGCAGCGACAATTTCTAATCAGAAGGAGTTTGTTCCCTCTGATAAAGAGGTCACGCTTTATGCGAAAGCCGATAAAACAGTCCAAGCTGGTCAAGCAAGTATCGTCGTTGAATTTGTAACCAATCACTGAAATTGAAGGGAGAGATCTATTAACTCTCCTTTTTATGAAGTAGCAGATTGTACCGAGAGTTGTAAATTAAGGGCAGATAAGACAGCGACTAAGGTAGAAAGTTTAGGATCACCAGTCTTACTTAAGGAGCGATATAAACCACTGCGTTCACGATTGGTTTCTTTTGCTAAGGCTCTCATATTTTGAGCACGTGCAACAATACCAAGGGCATCTGCTATATGAGAGGCATCACCAGTTTTGAAGGCTTCATTTAAAAAGAATTCTTGAGATTCTGGAGTTGTGAGGTGTTTTTCAAAGTTAAAGGTTTTCAATTTCATTTTTAAGATCCTCTAAAATAGATAAGGCTTTTTGAATATCATTAGATTGTGTGGATTTATTACCACCCCAAAGCAATATAACGATTTTATCGCCTTTTTTTGTGAAATAAACTCGATACCCAGCACCATAGTGGATACGCAATTCACCTATGCCATTAAAAAACTTCGCATCACCCAAAAGTCCTAAACGAATTCTATGAAGTCTTGTAAGAATTATATCTGCAGCTTTTCTGTCTTTAAGCTTTTCTAACCATTCATCGAATTCATCTGTTGTTTTTATTATCGCTACCATTAGTGCACTATAATGCACATGATGTATAATGTCAATAATAATATTTTTCACAGAAAGGTATTCTGATGACGCGTCATTATATTCGGGTCAAGACAGGCAGCCCAATACCGGCTAGTCAAAATGTTTATCGTCATAGAAAAACGCTTTCCCACCTCGTGTCAGTTATCCAAGATGAGATTGATGATATTACGGACGAGTATGTAGCACAAATCCAAGAAAGTATTTTTGCTGCTATTCGTTTTTGTGAGAGGGAGACTTTTTACTTTAACGAAAGCCGTGATGTGATGTTTCAAACGCGGGCGGGGCAAGGAGTTTATGATGCAAGCGATACCCGTCCTATTGAAACAGCTGTGAAAATCAAAAGGGTTTATCTTAAGTCCAATGAACATCATAAGCTTGAATTAGAGCGGAGAAGTCCTTTTGCTCTAGAACCTTTGTTGACATCAGAACAGCAAGGAACGCCGGTTTGTTACAGTTATTTTGATAGGAAATTACATCTTTATCCCACACCGGATAGAGCCTACCAGATTCAACTCATTCTCTCTCCATTGCGTTTATCAGAGATAGAGAGTGTCGATGAGGAGCACCCATGGTTTGTGCACGCGTTTGATTTGATCAAAGCGCGTGCAAAATATGAACTGTACAAGAATATTCTTAAAGAACCCGATTGTGCAGCCGCCGCTTACAATGACTTTACCGAGCAATTGCATGAATTGCGTGCAGAGACGTCCAAACGTCAGAACGTCACCCGAATAATTCCAACGGATTTCTAATATGGTTTATTTTCCAATCGCTGATTACAGACCAGATGTTTCGGTCGTCAATGGTAGTTTTACAGATACGCTTGTGAATGTTTTACCCGCCGATGGGTGTTACATTCCCATGCCTAGTGCAACGGTTGTGTCTCATCCTTTGGAAGAAAAGCCGTTGGGGTGCATAGCGTTTAGAAGTGGCAATGGTGTTAAGATAATCGTAGGAGGAGCCAAAAAGCTTTACAGTTATGATAGTCAAACGAAGGGTTGGAAAGATATCAGTCAAAGTGGTGTGACGTATCATGCACATGAGGATAATCAATGGTCTTTCGCCTTGTTTGGTCAAAGAATTATAGCGGTGAATAAAAATGATAAACCGCAAGTTTTCAATACTCATAGTTCTGAACGGTTTGAAGATTTAGGAGGCAATCCACCGAAAGCCAGTTTGGTTAAGGTTTGGGGACCCTTTGTTTGTTTGATGCAATTGACAGATTATCCCAATCGCATCCATTGGTCTGGTTTAGATGATGCAACCCATTGGAAGGTTAAAGAGAAAAATTGCGATTTTCAAGATTTTCCGGATGGAGAATATATTCAAGGATCTACGGAAACCACCAATCCCCTTATTTTTATGCGTTCTGCTATTTATGCTGGAACCTTTGTTCCGGGTTCGAAGATTGTATTCAGTTTTCAAAAGATACAAGACAAGCGAGGAGCCCGCAGTGCAGCCTCTATAGCATGTCGTGGGAGTGATGCTTTTTTTGTTAGTGATGGTGGCTTTTATCAGATGAGTGCTGATGGTCAACTTTTGCCGATAGGCTTTGAGAAAGTTGATAGAACGGTTTTTAAAACCTTTGATAAGTTTGCTCTTGATGAGATGCAAGGGGTTATAGACCCCGTTGATAACCGGATTTACTGGTCCCTAAAGAGAGGCAATAACGAGCAAACGACCTTTGTCTATGATTGGGGATTACAGAAATGGTCGACGCTACAGGGGAAGCCTTTCACATTGTTTCCAGTGTTTACGACAGGGTATACTTTAGAACAGTTAGATGAGATTTCGATCAATCTTGAGGGATTACCTGCTTCTTTAGACAGCCCCCGTTGGCAAAGTGGCGCCCCAATGCTTGGTGCTTTTGATGAAAACAATTGTCTTGTTATGTTTACAGGGGCGCCCATGGAGGCAACGGTTGTTTCGCAAGAGATGGGGGCACCGGATGGAAATTTTAACTTTATCACAAAAATGTTTGCCGAAGTTGATACGACGCAAGGTCTTTTAAGTATCGGAGAACGTCGTCTTCGCAATCATCAGACGCCGATCACATGGCACAAGGAGAGAGAATGTTCCTATGCTACGGGTGCTTATCACGGTCGTTCACGCAATCGTTATCACCGCTTTAAATTGCGCATTCCTAAAGATGAACCTTGGACGGCAATTACGGGCTTTAACGTGGATTTACGTCCTTTAGGCAGAGGGTAATGGCAAAAGTCTTTTTGACCACGTCTTGGGATATGGAGCGTATAGCGCCCTATCTGAAAGACATTATTGAATCCTTTAGAGAGTATGTGGAACGTTTCAAACATGAAATCACGTTGCAAGAGCTTATTGAAGCGATTTGCAGTGGCAAGAAACAGTTATGGCTTGTTTTGAATGATGACGAGCGCTTTTTAGCGGCATTCACAACCCAGATACAGCAGACAGTTTTAGGAAAGAAGCGCGCTCTGATTTGTGAATGTAGCGGCAAGGGTGTTCTTGATCAAGTTGACAATTTGACATTTGTAGAGGATTGGGCGCGTGAGAATGGTGCTTCTGAAATGGAGATCTTGGGTCGTTTAGGCTGGAAACGTGCCCTGAACAAACAAGGCTATGGCATAGATATGCTTTATTATAGGAAGGAATTGTGACATGGGGAGTAGTAGACCAGCAACGACAGAACAGAAACAGGTACAAACAAGCGCCCCTCCTGCTTGGATGGAGAATGTATTTAAGCGAGGTGGTAGGGATGCGTATAACATGTATGACACAGGGATGGGGGGTAATGTGTATGGGGGAGCGCGTGTTGCGCCGTTGAGTTATCAAACGCGCTATGGAATTGGTGGACTTGGCAGCATACCTCAGCATTATCAAAACCGTTCTTTGATGAATACAATCTACAACCCAACGTCAGCAGCGAGCAATCTTGGAAGAGTTGCTTCTGGTGATATGGTTGGACAGAATCCCTCTTTTAATGCCGCCCTTCAAAATAGCTTAGACCGTGTCAGAGATACGATTAACAGCTCTTTTGCGGGTGCAGGTCGTTATGGTTCTGGTGCACATACAGGTGTCTTGGCAAATGAACTTGGTGCTTTGTCTACAAGCGCTACAGCAGATCAATATAATCGTGATGCGGACCGCATGATGCAAGCCAATGCCATGATAGACCAAGCCAATCAAAATCAATTGGGCGCCTCAAATAACTTCTTACAGGGTTATGGGAATGCCTATTCCAATGCCATACAAGGGGGAGGTGTGCTTGATGCTCACAATCAACGCCTTGTTGATGCCAATCGCGAACGTTGGCTGGAACAAGACAATAGCGGCTGGAATAGGTTGAATATGCTTATGAACGCCGGTCATGGTTTTGCAAGAAATTACGGCACGACAACAGGTAACAACACATCTTCTCTGATGCCAGGCAATGATCCTTGGAAGAATTTTGCGACAGTAGCAAATCTAGCGACAAGTTTTATGGGGATTCCTGATATTTCTAAACCTTTTGGCGCATTGTTAGGTAAAAAATTTGGTGTATAGGAAAGAAAGAAATGGAAAAAAGTTCTTGGTTCAATAACCTTTCGCGTTTTTTTATTCCTCCTGATCAAGGTGAGCATCCTTTAGTTAGGATGTCTAGAATAGGAGCAGATGGTTTAATACAAAATAGTGCACATCTCCCACCTACAGTACAACGTGCTAGAAGAACATGGTCTACAGTTCAAGAAGAAAGAGAACGCCAAAAGCGTGAAGAGATCTATGGTCGAAAGCTGTTAGGAATGGTTATTCCAAAGATTGGTGAGAGACCATTTGAAAAAATGAATATGTTGCAGAGAGTAATACAGCAGCATCAAGGTCCCGTTGTTCCTAGTGCGATTTCTATTAATCAACCGTTTGATACGGGTTCTCTTTCTTCTCTTAACGTAGGTTCTGTAGTTCCTGATGGAATCTATCATGATAAGAAAGAGCCCTATACGGTTCCTGAAGCAGAAGCGCAAATGCCACTTGGCGTAGGTAATCACCCACCACTCCCTAATGCACAAGAGATTAATCAACTTACGCCTATAGAAGAGGCAACTTCAACACAACCGTCACAAACTTCTCCAGTAGATACTCGAACTGGTTTTGAAAAGTTTGTCGAGTCGGATTTTTATAAAAAGCTTCAAGATCTTTTTGCAGGTATGTCAGCAGCGCCCTCGGGTGGTTCTGGTTGGGATACGCTCGCAAGCGGTGTGAAGCATCTTAATGAAGGGGATAAACAAAGAGGGCAGGTTAACCAGACTGTCGAATACCTAAAATCTAAAGGCTATAGTGAAGAAGAAGCTGCTATTATGGCACGTAATCCTCAAATGCTTAATGGGTTGTTTACACAAGGAATGAATGCACGTTCTAGTTCTCAACAAATAGATAATACACCACCTAAATTTTCTCCTGATTACTATGGTGTTTTTAATCCTGAGACTAAACAGTGGGAAGCAAAGGTTACTAAAGGAAGTAAGACATATGAGGAAAAAAAAGAAAAGCTTACAAAGCAAAAACAATTTTTTAAATCTGAATTAGTTAGTCAGAATACTAATATTAGGTTACTTGAGAATACAGAAAAACTAGTTCGATCTACATTAACTGGTATAAATATATTAGCACCAATATTTTCAATATTATCTTCAACTGACGCTTCAATATTAAAGTCAAATATTGAAGCGGTTAGAAAGAATCTTGCACGTGATACTTTGGAGGAAATGAAACAGAAGTCACCAAATGGAGCGTCAGGGTATGGAAATATGAATATACAAGAATTTACATCATTACAGACCCGTTTGGGAAATTTAGATACAAACCTGAGGCGAGATATATTGTTAGAAGAAATTATAGCTGTAAAAGAGGCAGTGTTGAAGGCAAGGAGTAATACACAAAAACTTTTAAATAATTTGAACACTGAATATAATCATTTTCTATCATTGCCTATTTTACCTATTTCACAATTTACACATGTAAAAAATAAAGATGATGAGGATAGATTGTCTAAAGGTGAAATGTTTGTAGATGACGGTGGTTACATAAGAAACAAGTGAAAGAGAAATTGATATGGGATATGTACCTTATTCTCCTGTTATTGGCCATATTTCAGATAAAGACATAATGGAAAAAATTCAAGCGGCATTGTATAAAAATAGCAGCCAGCAGATGAGTAATTATACACCTTATTCTCCTATCATTGGCCATATTTCAGATAAAGATATAATGGAAAAAATTTGGAATGCACAAAATAGCTATACAGGGGTTACACAGCATCCAGAAGAAACACAAAAGTTAGAAGAAGAATATCCTACTGAAAATATTTCGATGTGGGATGCTCTCAGAAGCTCTACTGCAGAAGGACTTACAGCAAACTTTAGTGATGAGCTTCAAGGTTTGTTTTCCCACTTATCAGGAGGCAATTATGATGAGGCTGTAAAGAAGGCACGCGCTTATCAGAGGGCAGTACATAGAGCATATCCTTGGTTATCATTTGGTGGAAATTTTATAGGGTCTATTTTACCATTGATAGCGACGGGGGGAGTGCCGTTAATTGCGAGTAGGTTAGGGTTAGCAGCATTTGGAGCTAGAAAAGCTAGTTTGTTTCCCCGTCTTGTAGGTGAAGCAATAGGTATTCCAGGAAAAGATTTAGGTCTTAAAACAGCGGTGAGATCAGGTGCATTATCAGGAGCGTTATCAGGAGTTGGAAGTGGTGTAGGATGGGGAGATTCTATAGATAGTGGGATAAATAATGCTGCAATTGGAAGTGTAGCGTCTCCATTTCTCTCTATCGTAGGTTCTTTTGCTGGGAGAGGGTATAATGCTATCGTCAATGCAGGAAAGAAAGCTCCAGATGGTTTTTCTAAGAGAGATTTACGGAATATTGCTAGTTATGCATATCATTCGGGGATAAAAAACCTACCAGATACTCTTGCAAAAAGTGGTTCTGAAGCACGTCTTAGTGATATTATTCCAGGATTTAAAAATCATATTTATGGTATAGTTCAAAACAATAGGATGCTTCATGAGCAGCTTAATGAAGAGCTTGGTAAAAGAGCAGCTGGAATTTCAGGACGAATGGGCAAAGCTCTAGATGAAAACTTTATCAAAAGAAAGGGAAGTGGAGATCTTGAAGATGCTTTAGAAGAGTCAGTAAACAAATCTACTTCGACTCTGGATGCAGGACAGCTTCAAAAAGCTTTTGATAATATAGGTAGTATAAAGTCACAACCATTATATGATACAGCATTAAGTACTGCTTTAAAGCCTGAACACCAAAAAAAGGTGCAACAGTTAATGGAGCATTCACATTTTAAGAAAGCTTACGAAGAAGCTACGCAAGATGTCAATAATCGAAAAATTACGGATGCGGCGTATGTACAAAAATATCCTGATTCTATAATGGATATTCTTCACCGAACCAAAGTAAAGATTAGCAATCAGATTCAACGTGATAATCTAAATGGTATAGACACTGCGGATCTTGTTTCACTTGAAAAGTATATTATAAAGTTGCTAGAGGACATTTCAGGGGATTATAAGACAGCAAGGGAGGTTTTTGCCTCTTATAAAGATCTCTCTAAAGCTATAAAAGAAGGATACGATTCTTTGAGTTCTTCTGTTTCTATCAATGAGGCTCTGAATAAAAGTAATCTATATCAAAGTAAAGGTAAAGTGTCATCTGTTGGTGATAGAGCTCCGTCATTCGAAGATGCTTATAAATTAGGCACAAGAAGTAAGATTGATGATGAAATGTTCAATTCTAGCGATAAGTTAGAATATTATAAAAATCTTTTCAACACAGACAGCTATGTAGAAAAACTAAAATCTCTTTTTGGTGAAGATGCTGTAAAGAGACTAAAGGACGCTTTTGAGTACGAACAATTGTATAATAAAACCTATAAGGGAATTCCAGAGCTAAGAGATAGAGCACGCCCAAAACTTTTTCAAGGGTTTAAAGAATATAAAGATATTGGGCAATTTCCGCATGCTGTTGTAAGAATACTAAAAAATGCACACAGGATGACAACAAGCCAGAAAAATCTAAAAGCTCTCCAGAAACTAGATAAAAAAATGCTAGAGCTCGATTCTTTAAAAGTAGGGGGATATAATAACAAACAAGTAGCAAAAATTATTCAAGATTTCATTAATGATTATGAAAAAGGACTTGTAAACAATGATATTGCAAAACGCTTTCATGCTTCTTTATCTCGATTAATGTGGGGAATGATGACAGCGGGATCTAGGAATTCTGAGTAATGCAATAGTGATATCAACAATGGGGAAAGCTAACAAAATGACTAGCTATTATAATCCTTCCGTAGATCAAGCGATACGTCAGACAGCAGCGCGTTATGGCTTGCCCGAAAGCTATTTGTACCGTGTTGCGCAAGTGGAAAGTGGTGGCAATCCCAATGCAAGGAATCCACGTTCATCTGCGGGTGGTTTGTATCAATTTATAGACAGCACAGCCAAACAATATGGTTTGCAAGACCGTTTTGACCCTATGCAGGCAGCCGATGCCATGGGGCGGTTGACCCTTGACAATCGTAATCATTTAAGCCGTGTTTTGGGAAGAGCGCCTACTGATGCGGAATTGTATTTAGCCCATCAACAAGGGGCAGGTGGAGCAGCCCGTCTTTTACAAAATCCCCATGCCAATGCGGCGCAAATTGTTGGCAGCAATGCGGTTGGTTTGAATGGTGGTAACAGCGGCATGCGTGCAAGTGATTTTGTTAACCGTGTGTTACAGATGTACGGAGGACAGCCTTATCGAGCAAGTCCTACAGCGC
>NZ_JAQITE010000049.1 GCF_028618595.1 Bartonella sp. AU18XJBT
ATTGCAGAATTAGCACCAAAAGCAGAAGCTTTGGAAGGCTTAAAGCGTTCTGATGGTTTGTTCGGTCTCATTGAAGCAGCAAAGATGTTAGAGGTACGACCTAAGGATTTAACGGATTACTTGCGTAAACATGATTGGGTGTATCGACGAGCGCCAGGAGCGCCTCTGTTGCCCTATCAGGATAAGATCAAGAAAGGATTCATGGATTGCCCTGCTATCACCATTCAAAGACCGGATGGTACAGAAAAGGTGCTCCCTTCAACGAAAATCACATCTAGAGGATTGGCATGTTTGAGAGAACAAATCCATGGAGGTGTACAATGAAGAAGATAGATACTAACTTCTTATGCGATTTGTGGATAGCATTATCTCAATTTTCTAATGATGAAAATGTGAGTGACAAAGATTGTAGTGCTCTGGTTCAAACTATGAATGCGGTAGAAAAAACTTTAATTTTAAAGCTTCAAAATGACGTGCCTAATATTACAAAGATTTTGGCAATCCTTACAGATTTTGGAGCTTCAGAGTTACCGCATAGCATGGATTCTTTGTTGCGAACTTATGAACCAAATTTAGAGAGCCCCATTAAAAAGGTTGCTTAATTAAAAAAACACAACTCCCCTCCCCGTTCTCAAGATGGGGAGGTGGTTAAACCCTACATTCAAATTTATTGATTTTGGCAAATTCATCTGCTTTTTCAGTTTGTAAGATACTAACGTCATAAGCAGCTTGCATGTTAAGCCAAAATTCAGCAGTAGTATCAAAAAAATAGGCTAATCTTAGTGCTGTATCGGGAGTCACTGGACTATTTTCAGCAACAATACGTTCTATTCTCGTGCGTGGAACATTTAATGCTTTTGCAAGGGCATAAGCAGAGAGAGCATATTCTTTTAAATATTCCTCTCGTAAAATTTCTCCGGGATGAATCGCTATATAATTTTTCATCTCGACCTCCTACAGATCAATGATAATCTACGATTTCAACTTCATTTGTCATGTGACAAAGGCACAGGAACTTCTTCTCCGTTATGCTGCATGTCCTCAACAACTTCTGAAACAAGGTCCATAATGCCTTTTAAAGCTTTCTCTGCTTGAGCATCTAACCATGAAAGGGATGGGAATTCTGCACACAATCCGACATATTCTTCATCTTTTGGTGACCACAAAACACGATACATATAATGATTATTGTTCATGCTTTATCCTTTCTGTTATTTTCTATAAAGGATAGACTAACCACGATGACTTTTTCGTAAATCCTGTTCAATCAAATGCCTAACATAGCGTGTGTAAGGAATAGCTTGATTTTTAGCTTTTTCCTTTAAAGCCTTCATAAGCGCTTGAGGCAACCGAATGTTGATAGACGCTTCTTTAGGTAAGAATTCAAAATGAACAGGCTTAAAACCAGTTAAGTCATAATCTGTAAGATCAGCAGTATCAACAAAGTTTTCTGCTTCCTCATCTGTCTTAAAAACGGGCATTTGTTTTAATTTAGAGGTTTTCATAAAAATCAATCTCCTTTTGGTGCATATAACGAGCGCTAATAGGGCGTACAAACAGTTCGTTCTCTATTGTTCTTAAGGTAAAAACTAAAAAAATATATCGTTCATTATAGGTTCTTCCAATGGCTCTGAAACGTTCTTCTTCAACGTTTGGGTCGTTCTTTATGACGAGATTTCCAGGTTCAGTGAATAAATACTCAATTTCTTTTTTAGAAACTCCATGTTTAGCACATTTGGGCCAGTTACCATCATCCCAATTTATGCCATGAATTTTGATATTTATTGTCATAACGAATGTATATCAAAATGTATCCACAAATACAATAAAAATAATTAAATATCAATTTGTTTGAACAGGAGCGTTTATGCATCCGCGAGAGACGATAAGGGAAAGCTTTGTTGCATTGATTAAAACAGCAAAGACGGCAGCTGGTGACAATGTTTTCAATATGCGTGATTTCAACTTTTCCGTTGAGAACACGCCTGCAATTAATATCTCAACACAAAGTGAAACAATTGAAGATGGCTATGATTATGGAGTAAGGCGACGCGTTTTAACGGTGGATGTTGAATGTTATGCGACATGTGAAGATGGAGCGCGTTTTGTTGACCAATTAGCATGGGAAGTGGAGGAGATTTTCCATGCCAACCCCAATCTTAACAACATTGTTGAGACATGCCGCCTGCAAAATATTGCTTTTGCCTTTGGCGATAATGGCGCTCTAGCACTCCATGGTGCAATTTTAACCTTTGAAGTCATTTATGTGACAAATATCCCCAACATGGATGAAGAAGAAGGCAGTGTAACAGCAAGGCTCGTTGAACCTTTCTTAAGCTTTGAACCAAAAACAGGCGTAGGAAACGAGGATAAATACCATAAAATTGAAGGTGGACATGTTAGAGCGGCGCGATAAAGAAATCACAGATCTAAAGAGACGTGTGGCCAATATGGTTGTGGTGGGAAAAATTAGCCATGTCGACCATAAAAACGCACGCTATCGGGTAAAAAGTGGCAATCTTGTCAGTGACTGGATTCCAGACACCCAAGCCCGCGCCGGTAAAACACGCTCTTATGAAGGGCGCGATATTGGAGAGCAAGTGGTTGTTATCGCGTCATCCGGAGATTTATCACAAGGGGTGATTGTTGGCTCCATTCATACCGATGCTAATCAAGCAGCCGATAAGGGCAGCATTCACCGAACGATATACCCTGATGGAACCAGCCTTGAATATGATGATGAACAAAACACTTATGGAATTCACATCAAATCCGGTGGAAAATTTATCCTGACAATCGCTGATGGTGTGTCACTAAAAGGTGATGGTGGCAAGCTAGAGCTTACGGCACCGGAAGGTATAAAGATTGTTTCAGAAAACGATATAAATTTAAACGCAAAAGGCAGCATCTCTTTGAAGGCAGGTGGTGGCGTTTCACTGAATTCGAATGATAGTCTCTCTCTTCATTCTGGGAATAATGTTTCCATTCATTCAAGTGGACTAAAGCATAACGGTACCAATGTAGGAGCAACACATGTTCATGGTGGTGTTTCCCCTGGCGGTTCTATGACAGGAGGTCCCAATTGAACAGTGGAATGGACCGCACAACAGGAAAGCCATTAACCGGCATTGATCATTTGCGCCAATCAATACTTGATATTTTGTCAACACGGATTGGTTCGCGTGTAATGCGGCGTGACTATGGTTCACGCATTGCTGAACTTATTGATGCACCGGTTAATAATGCTTTTGCTGTTGCTCTTTATGCTGCTGTTGCTGAGGCTTTAGACAAGTGGGAACCGCGTTTTAAACTGAAAAAAATTGATTTTAAAATGGTTGAGGCTGGACAAGTTTCTTTGTCCTTTGAAGGCATTTATTTGCCATCCGGCAAGCCCATTACCATGGAAGGATTATTGATAAAATGAATGGAGTGCTTGCAAAACCGGAAATCATCACAGAACTTTCTTTTGAGGAAATACGCGCTGCTGCTCTTGCCCATTTAAAAGAGCTTTTGCCGGAATATACCCTTCTTGAAAGTGATCCGGCTGTAAAAGTCATAGAGGCTTTTAGCTATCGAGAGTTGCTTTTAAGACAGCGTATTAACGAAGCGGCACGCAACAACATTCTTGATTTTGCAACCGGTGAATCTCTTGATGCTTTAGGAAACTGGCATGGTCTTGCCCGCATGGAGGGTGAAAGTGACGAGAGATATCGTGAACGCATAGAGCTTCATGCCCGTGGTGGCAATGGGAGCGGGACAGAGCCCTATTACAAGCTTATCGCTCTCTCAAGCGATAGTCGTGTTAAGGATGCGATTGTTTACCGTAAAGGCAAAGACCCAACTATCTATGTTGCTCTTTTTGGCAACAATGAAGAAGGAACAGCCTCTGAAGATCTCATACAAACAGTTTCAGAAGCTCTTCACAGAAAAAATATCATCATGACCAATGATACAATCATTGTTCACGCTGCTGTCAAAAAAGTGCTGGATTTAGAAGCAGATGTTTGGCTGTTACCAGAAACATCTTTGAAAATTCTCACAACAATGGAAACAAATTTAAGAGCAGCATGGAGACAAGAACAAGCCATTGGTCGTGAATTAAGTTTGTCGTGGTGGATTTCAAAACTCATGATTGCTGGTGTCCAAAAAGTGATCGCCATTACACCAACAAGGGACAGTACGGTTTGTGATGAAGAAGTTTTATCGATTGGAAAAATCACCTTAAACTTCAAAGGGCGTGCGCGCTAATGGTTGGTTCCCTCCTTCCCACAAACGCAACAGAATTTGAAAAGCGCCTTGCTGATGCTTGCGATTTTCATCAAGATATTGATGGTTCTGTTTTGGGGATTTCACGCGCAAAACTGATCACACGCCCTCCCCGTTTCTTGCCGTGGCTGATTGAAGAATATGGACTTGGTGAACTCACACCTTATGTTCCAAACCTCTATGATCTGATTGACCAAGGGCTTGCATGGCAGAGGATACGTGGCTCCCTTGCGGCAATAGAGATGGGTTTGAGATGGCTAGGGATTTCTGCATGCTTTCAACCCGCCTGGACGGGGCGCGCATGGTGGAATTCCTTTCAACTGTACTTTGACAGCCTCCCTAAACAAAGCAGCCTTAAAGCCATTGAAGCAATCACAGATCTCTCCAAAAGTTTGCGCTCTGATTTTCGCCGTGGTGTTGCGGGGTATGATGTGCAAGCTTTGGAAGCCAATATGTCACGCCTTGATCACAGCATGCTGGACTTCGAGAGTGGCGTGCGCTTAACAGCTGGAGGCACACTGTTTTCCTTTGGACGCACAACAGAAATAGAGTGCGTTCTCACAAGAGAAGAAGGCAAGCTTATTGGCAATTGGATTGATGATGGGGATGAGGAGTTAAGCTGGAACCAAATTGATTACCCATGGGATTTGGCGAATTTTCCTTGGTGTTCGGTCAAAAAACATGAACGCGATATCCTTATGGCAGAATGGTTCCAAAACCGTCCCCTTTATTTGGCTTTAAGAGACGCAAACAACACTCTGATTGGGTTTCGCCGATGCTATGCTGTAGCGCCTGTAGAGCAGGTTTTAGAGGGTGTTTACAACCATTGTGGCAACAGATTTAACCCTTCCCCAACCGGCACTTTGTTGTTTCTGGCAGCCCGCACAGACTTTCATGATGTTGAGGACAAACAAGCCGCCTCTGTTTCCCTTCTCGTTCATGGCTCTCTTACACAACAAACCCCTCCTGGAAAACTTTGGTTAGGGGCTCATGAACTGCGTGGTGGTGTAGAAATTCTCAAAACACCGGTCAACATTCCTTTGCGTGCTGATGTTCGCGAACAATTCAAAATTTTATTGAGGTTTTAACATGAAACATGAAAGCGGTTTACCTTTTGCAATTGATAGATCCGTAGGCAAAGATGAACAACAAAGCGTGGTGTTTTATGGACAGCGTCCCTTCATTCAAAGTGGTGAATTGAATGAAATGCAAACCATCATCAGGGGGCGTCATGACCGTTTGGGACGCCTTGTGGCTAAAGAAGGAGACCGTGTTGAACGGGCTGATGCCTTTGTCAACAAAGACACAAAAACCGTTACCTTAACAGAGGGCAAGATTTATATCGCAGGCGATATCTTTCCCGTCTCAAATGCTGTCTTAGAGAATATTTCCATGATGGGGCGCGTGGAAATTGGTGTCAAGCTACAAAAGAAATGGGTGACCTATGAAGATGATCCAGAGCTGTTGGGGCAAGTTGCCGGCAGCTTGGCAGAAGGAGAGCCCGGTGCCGCACGAGAGACTGCAAAACTTGTTTGGGCTCTCAAAGAAGATAACCAGCAAGGGACTTTCTTTCCGGTTTATATTTTGCAAGATGGCGTTCTGATTGATCAAAAATCGCCCTCACTGCTTGAACCAGCCATGCAAGCCATTGCGACGTACGACCGCGCCCATGGGCATTATATTGTGAGTGGTTGCCGTGTGAGCGCATTGGGACAAAACAACGGTTGCCAAGTCTTTAGTATTCAAGAAGGAGAAGCCAATATCAATGGCTTTAAACGCAAGCGCTTAGCCGCCTTGCGCCATGAAGAGATGCAAGATTTTTCGACAAGCGTTGTTCCAAGCGAAACGCATATTTTTGCGCCTCCAAAAGGAAAAACAAGTTTTACCTTTAAACCCTATTATTTTCCTGTTGCCGATATTCAGTCACTTTTGTTGACAAAAGAAAAAACCGTTAACGTCACCCGCGGAGCTGTTACCGCAGGGCGTGATGGCGTTCCCGATAAAAGCATCACCGCGTTTATCAAAGTCGTTCAAGGAAGCAAGGAATTTAAAGAAGGCACAGATTTTAAAAAAACCGGAGACACCATTGATTGGGCACCCGTGGGAAACGAACCTTTAGCGGGAAGTAGCTATACGGTGACCTACCGATACCGCGCTAGCATAAAAGCGGATAAAGTGACAGCACAAGAAATTACCGTATCCGGTGGAGCGCAAGGTGGTGATATTATTGTCAGTTACACTTACAAATTGCCCCGCATTGACCGTATAGGACTGAACACAGGGGGTAATGTGGTTTACATCAAAGGTATATCAGTAGACCACCCCATGGCACCCAGTGTCCCTGAGGATGTGTTGTCCCTTGCAACGATCACCAACAATTGGCTTGAAACGCCGGTAGTGGTTAATGATGGCACACGGGTTGCGCCTTATGATGAGATGTGGCGCTATTTTCAACGGGTGCTTTCGCTTGACCGTCTCATGCAATTAGAGCGCATTAAAAGCAATGTGGACTCTAAAGAGCCTGTTGCCAAAAAAGGCATGTTCGCTGATCCCTTTCTTGATGATCGTTACAGAGATGAAGGTTTTCAACAAACGGGGGCTGTAGGCAACGGCATTTTGCAGCTTGCCATTGACCCAACATTCTATACTGCTCCTTTAAAAGCGCCTGTCACCCTTGACTGGACAAATGAAGTGATCATTGCGCAAGAGTTGACAACGGCTTGCGAAAAAATCAATCCTTATCAAAATTTTGCGACCTTACCTGGTACAGTAACCCTTGACCCCGCGACAGACTTTTGGCACGAACAGCGCACCGATTGGCTCTCTGGTGTCACCAATCAGATCATCATGGGGCAAAACCGTGGGAAAAGCATTCGTAACACACAAGTGCATGATGACTTGGTCAATGCACATCAAGAACAAATCGATTTTTTAAGACAAATTACTCTTCACTTTAAAATTGAAGGTTTTGGCAAAGGGGAACAGTTAAAAAGCTTCACCTTTGATGGTGTGAATGTCTTGCCGAATTATCCCCTTTTTGCCAATTCTTATGGCACCTTTGAGGGCACTTTTAAGATTCCACAAAACATTACGGCTGGCACAAAAAATGTTGTGGCACGGGGAAAAGGGGGAACCATTGCAACGGGGCTTTTTACCGGTCAAGGTGTGATTGATGTAAAAGTGATGCGGCGCACCACCACGGTGAAGATATGGACGCAAGTGGACCCACAAGCGCAGGTCTTTACCCCCGATGAAACACGGCAAATCACAGGAATTGACTTTCATCTTTGCAAAATCGGTAATCAAAACCATGATCTGGTGATTGATTTGGTCACTACTGAAAATGGCTATCCGACCGCCGATATTCAAGCGCAAAGCTTTTATTCTATGAAGGGCGCAAAGCTAGGGTGGGCAGAGGCACGCTATGATGTACCACTCCTTGTCCCCGATGATCGTCTCACCGCTTTTGTACTTAAAACCGATGATGCTGATCATTCTGTCTCCTTGGCAAAGCTTGGGGATTTTGATGCAGAACACCAGAGATACGTCTCAAGCCACCCTTACGTGACCGGTCCACGCTTTTCTTCTGTCAATGCGCAGACATGGACCGCCCATCAAGATGAGGCTTTAGCCTTTCGAGTGCTAGCCGCACGCTATACACAAACAGAAAAAACCATTGATCTTGGCACTTTTGATCTTGTGGACTGCTCTGATTTACAAATACGTGCAGCCATTGAATTGCCTTCAAGCGATTGTTCTGTCATCTTTGAAATTGAACGAAACAACGGCACGGTTTATCAACTCCTTCCCTTTCAATTGCTAAGCCTTACTGAATATATCAGTGAAAAGGTAAAGCTTCGCGCCATTCTCAAAGGCACCGAAAAGCTCTCACCCGTCTTGTTTGCTCCTGTGCAATTGATTGCAGGAAAGATTCATAAGGAAGCCAATTATGTCACCCGTGCTTTTGCCTTTGGTGAAAAGGCAAGGTTAACGAGTTATATCAAAACCTTCTTGCCGGGTGGTGCAACCTTTACACTCGAGATGCAACTGGATGATGGTGCTTTTGTTCCTCTCACATTAGACGAAACAGAACAACTCGCTGAACCGCTTTGGACAGAACGCAAATTTGTGAGTGGTGACAAAAGCGCCAAACAAGCGCGCTTGAAATTGACCCTCACCGGTGGACCGGCGGCGCGGTCCATGGTGAGCGATTTTGGCGCCGGCATATT